>NZ_JBIWKR010000013.1:0-181722 GCF_044765765.1 Streptomyces sp. NPDC102402 | reverse complement strand
ACCAACACTCTTGTCGGGTTGTTTTTTTTTTTTCACAGTCCCTAACTGTTATTATTGACCTGGGTGGTTTAATCCCCCCCCCGCCCCCCCCCCGGGGGCGCGGGGCGGGGGGGGCCCCCCCCCCCCCGCGTCGAGGAGGCGTTGATCCCGGTGGGGAACGGCCTGCAGGCCCGGCTGGAGCGCGATGTCCTCGTCTCCGAGCGCTCGGGCCTGCTCGCCGCCCTGAATGCGGTGGACGGCTCCCTCTGCTTCGGCCGTATCGATCTCCGGGACGGCGCCGCGCACCATATCGGCCGTATCGGTATTCGTGAGGACGACACCGAGCACACGCCCCTTCTGATCGACTGGCGGGCACCGGTCGCGCGGCCGTTCTATCTCGCGACCGGGCATACGCCGATGGGGCTGCGCCGGCGCAGACACCTCACCACCGAGGGCCGCACGGTGACCGAGCTGCACGACGAGATCCTCGACCTGGGGGACGACGAGCGCAGCGGCTTCGAGGACCCGACCGGTGACGCCGTGCTGCTCGCCGCGCTCAGCTCCGCCCGCACCGGCCGCATGGGCGACATCGTGCGGACGATCCAGGCGGAGCAGGACCGGATCATCCGGGCTCCGCACCGTGGTGTCCTCGTCGTCGAGGGCGGCCCCGGCACGGGCAAGACGGCGGTCGCGCTGCACCGTGCGGCCTTCCTCCTCTACGAGCACCGCGAACTCCTCGCCAAGCGCGCGGTCCTGGTCGTGGGCCCCAACCCGGCCTTCCTCCGCTACATCGGCGAGGTGCTGCCCGCGCTCGGCGAGACCGGGGTCATGCTCGCCACGCAGGCCGAGCTGTTCCCCGGCGTCCACGCCCGGGGCACCGACACCCCCCGGGCGGCGGCCGTCAAGGGCGGGGCGGCGATGGCCGAGGCGCTCGCCCTCGCCGTACGCGACCGGCAGGCGCTGCCCGAGCCCGGCGCACCGGTGATCGTCCCGCACGACGACGGTGACCTCGTCCTGGACTGGGAGATCGCCTACGAGGCCCGGCAGGCCGCTCGCGAGACCCGGCTGCCGCACAACCTCGCACGCCCGTACTTCACCTTCCACGTCATCGACGCCCTCACCGCGCAGCTCACCGAACGCATCGGCGCGGACCCGTACGGCGGCCCCAACTTCCTGGGCGCGGACGACGTCGCCCAGCTCGGCAAGAGCGTCGCCACGAGCGAGGAGGTGCACGCCGCGATCGGCGAGCTGTGGCCGCAGCTCACCCCGCAGGAGTTCCTCGCCGGCTACCTGGCCGAGCCGGTGTACCTGCCGGACGAGGACGCCGAGGCCGTCCGGCGGGCCCCCGGCGACGGGGAGTGGACCCCGGCCGACGTGCCGCTCCTCGACGAGGCCGCCGAGCTGCTCGGGTCCGACGACAGTGCCGAGCGGGCCGCCGCCGAGGCCGAGCGCCAGGAACGGGTGGCCTACGCGCAGGGCGTCCTGGATCTGTCGCTGGGGTCGGAGACGTACGAGTTCGAGGACGAGGAGGAGTCGGAGATCCTCGCCGCGCACAACATCATCGACGCCGAGCGGATGGCCGAGCGCCATGAGGAGGCCGACCACCGCAGCGCGGCCGAGCGGGCGGCGGCCGACCGGACATGGGCTTTCGGGCACATCATCGTCGACGAGGCGCAGGAGCTCTCGCCCATGGCCTGGCGGCTGCTGATGCGCCGCTCACCGACCCGTTCGCTGACCCTGGTCGGGGACCCGGCGCAGACCTCGGAGGAGGCGGGCGTCGGCTCGTGGGACAGGATCCTGGAGCCGTACGTCGGCGACCGCTTCGAGCACGTGCGGCTGGGGGTCAACTACCGTACGCCCGCCGAGATCATGGAGCTGGCGGCCCGGGTGATACAGGCCGAGGACCCGTCGTTCGAGCCGCCCGGGTCGGTGCGGTCCACCGGCGAGACGCCGTGGACGCGGGACTCGGGCGCGGATCTGGCGGACGCGGTGGCGCGGGCCGTCGAGGAGCTGACGCCGGAGGAGGGCCGCCTCGCGGTGATCGCGCCTCGCGAGCTGCACGAGGAGATCGCGGCTCCGCTCGACGGCATCACGGCGGGCGACGAACCCGACCTCACCCGCCCCGTGGTGCTGCTCGGCCCGCGCGAGGCGAAGGGGCTGGAGTTCGACCACGTCCTGGTCGTGGAGCCCGGCAGGTTCGGGACCAGTGACCTGTACGTGGCACTGACCCGGGCGACGCAGCGGCTGGGCATCGTGCACCGGGAGGGACTGCCGGAGTCGCTGCGCTGAGGCGCGCGGGCGCGGGGACGTCCCGTGCGGCCGGTGCGGGTCCCGGCAGCGTCCAGCCGCCGGGACCCGCACCGGCCGGACCGTCAGCGGGCCATCAGTGCGAAGACACCCCAGCCGAGGTGTTCACGCGCGTGGCGCGCGTAATCGGCGGGGCCGGTGGTGAGCTCGGCCCGTACCTGCGGGGCCAGCTCGTCATCGGCGTTGGCGTCGAGCCAGCGGCGGAGGTTGAGCCACTGCGCCGCCTGGTAGCGGTCCCAGCTGTCCTGATCGGCCAGCACCATCTCCACGACGTCGTACCCGAGGTCGCCGAACTGCCCGATCAGCTCCGGCAGGACCAGGAAGTCCTCCTTGGAGCGTGCGTGGCAGGCCACGGCGGTCTCCTCGTCCGGCACTTCCCGGCGCCAGTACGGCTCGCCGATCAGCATCAGTCCGCCGGGGCGGAGACTGCGGGCCAGCAGCTCGGCGGTGCCCGCCACGCCGTTGCCGATCCAGGTGGCACCGATGCACGCGGCGAGGTCGACCGGCTCGTCCGAGACATGGCCGGAGGCGTCGTCATGGACGAAGGTGACCCGGTCGGCGACACCGAGTTCGGCGGCGCGGGCGCGGGCCGCCTCGGTGAACACCGTGCTGATGTCCACCCCGGTCCCGGTGACACCGTGGTCACGGGCCCAGGTGCACAGCATCTCGCCCGACCCGCTGGCGAGGTCGAGCACACGGGTTCCGGGCGCCAGGTGGAGCGCCTGGCCCAGGGCGGCGAGCTTGCCGGGGGTCAACGGATTGTGGATGCGGTGGCTGGACTCACGGATGGTGAAGATGCGTGGAAGATCCACGAGAGGTGATCCTTCGGTTCGATGAGGTCATGGTGTCTGTGGAGGGCAGCCGACCGGAGTCGGCAGCCGTGGCCCGGACCGTCATCAAAAGCACCTCGTCCTCTGCGCGTGGATCTCGAACCCGGCGAACATAGGCCGTCACGGCCGGGGTCTCCACCGATTTATCCGGCCCGTCGCGCTCTCTGCGCGCCGTGTGGCTCACCGCCTGCGTGTGTCGGCGCTCGGCGTGTCGGCGCTCGGCGTGTCGGTGCTCGGCGTCCCGGCGCTCGGGTCCCGAGTCCCGGGGTCCGAGCGTCGACCCCGGTAGTTCACCCTTTCGGGGCCCGGAATCAGGGGTTCCGCCCGACGCTTGAGCTTCGGGACCCGGGCGTCGGGATCCGAGGGCCGGGATTCGAGCGATGCCTTTGACCGGTAGGGAAAGAAGGGGGTTTGGGAAACCTCCCCACCCTCCCTGACCCGTCACGGCCAGCAAGTATGACTAATCGTGACCGACTTGCGGCGGAGCGTGGCGACTGCCTACGGTGCGGGAACCAAGAACCAAGCGACCCCGACGCGGTGTAGAAGCACCGGGCCGGGGTCTCACCTCAAGATCGAAGGACCCCCGATCTCGTGGCTATCCAGCACCCTAGCCCCGCCCTGTGCGCCCCTGCATCCTCGCGCCCGTACCCGATGGCCAAGCCCGGTTACGGCAAGCGCTCCATGCCTGGACAACTCCCCCGCAGCTCAGCCGACTTCGCCCTGCTGCCCGCCCGGGAGCGGTACGTCGCCGGATACATCGACCACCTGCCCGACGGCGCCTCCATGGACGTCAAGAGCCTCGCCAAGCAGCTGCCGCTGTACGGCCAGCAGGCCGTCGGTTCCGCGCTGAAGGCGCTGGCGGCCGCCGGATACCTGCGGCGCGTACGGTGCCTGGTCGGCGAGCTGGGCCAAGTCCGCTGGGTGTCCCGGACGTTCTGGTCACGCACCGCCCGCGACAACGAGTGGTGGGCCGCCACCGAGGTCACCACGACGGCGCTCGCTCCGCCGGTGGCCGCCGCCCCGGCCCCCGAGCCCGCCGCCGCGCCTCCACCTGAGCGGGCCCCCATGGCGGCCCAGGCCCAGGCCCCGACCCAGGCCCCGGGCGCACCCGAGCCCGCACCCGCACGTGAACCCTCATCCGCGCCCGCCGATCCCCCCGCGCCCGCACCCGCACCCGCCCCCGCGGTGCCGCAGCAGCGGACCCCGGCGCCGGAGCCCGCCGGGCACTCCCCCGCCTACCTCGCCCTCGCGCGGCTCGGCCGCGTCGACTCGCGCCTGGCCCTGTCCGCCGCCGACTGCGCGGTCCTGGAGCCCCTCGCCGCCGGGTGGTTCGCGCGCGGCGTCGACGCGGACTACCTCACGCGGGCCCTCACTGCCGGGCTCCCAGCCCAGGTCGACTACCCCGTCGGCCTCGTACGCCGCCGCCTCACCGTCAAGATCCCGCCGCACGCCCCCACCGCGCCGACGCCGCCCGCGCCGGGGGCCCCCGTCCACCGCGTGATGCTGGAGTGCACCAGGTGCGGCACCCCGGGCCGGGCGGAGGCCCTCCCCGACGGTCTCTGCCGCCCGTGCCGCGCGCCCGGCCAGGAGGAGGCCCCGGTGCAGCGGCCGAGCGAGCAGGACGTGCGTACGTTCGCCGCCGGGCTGAGGACCCTGCTCAAGTCCCCCTGACCCGGCCGGTGCGACACGTCAGCCCACCAGCAGGTCCTGCTTCAGGTCGCGGAGGTCCCTGGCGTCCAGGCCGAGCGCCTTCTTCTCGTAGGCGCCGAACGAGCCGAACGCCTTCCCGACTTCCTGGAAGCCGGAGTTGAGGTACTCGGGGCGCACGTCCAGCAGCGGCTTGTACACCGCGGCCTGCTCGGCCGGCATCGAGGCGAGCGCGGCCGCGTTGGCCTCGGCGCGGTAGTCGTTGGAGGCGAGGTAGTCCTCCATGACCGTGGAGCGCGGGACGCCGAGCGCCGTGAGCAGGGCCGCGTTCGCCCAGCCCGTGCGGTCCTTGCCCGCCGTGCAGTGGAAGACGACGGCATGCGCGGAGTCGTCCGAGATGCCGCCGAAGACGGTGCGGTAGGCGGACTTCGCGGTGTCGCCGCTGACCATGAACTTCTCGCCCTCGACCATCATCGCGACGCCCTCCTCGGGGGTCGTCGGCATCGCGGTGAAGGTCGGCGATCCCGCCAGCACGTCGGCGACGACGTGCCTGGCTCCCGCCGGGACGCGGTCGGGGCCCGCCGTGCGCTCGGACTCCATGCGCAGGTCGTAGACCGTACGGACCGACAGCCGCTTCAGCTTCGCCAGATCGGCGTCGGTGAGCTTGTCCAGGGCGTCGGAGCGGTAGATCTCGCCCATCTTCACCCAGTGGCCGTCGGTGGTGCGGTAGCCCCCCGCGTCACGGAAGTTGACGGACCCCTCGAGCTGGATGAGCCGGTCGGCGAGGTGCAGGGAACCACCACGCTCGGGCACCAGGTCGAACCACTGGCGGTCGGCGGGACGCAGCCCCCGCACGGTGACCTTGCCGGTCGCCCCGCCGGACGCCACCGTGCGCCCGTTCGCCTTGACGGCGACACGGCGCACGCCGGGCGCCTTCCACTCCACCGTGTACGAGCCGTCGTCCTGCGCGGTGACCTCGGCCTGGGTGAACGGGATGCGTGCGTGGGCGCCCCACCCGGAGTGGGCGGGGGCGCCGTGGGCCGAGACGGCCGGGGCGGTTATCCCGACGAGGAGCGCGGCGGCCAGGGCGCAGGTGGAGGCCTTTACACGAGTCATGTGCGTCATGCATGGATCTTCTGAGGGCTTGACGGTCGTCGCCGTAATGGCTGGTGAACGCAGCGGGAATCCGGGCCGAACAGCGTTCTCCGCAGCCCGGACCGACCACCCCGTCTCCGCAGCCCACGCCGATCCTGCCGATCACGGCGATCACGGCGATCCTGCCGACGTACGGTCGCGGTCCGGTCGGGTCCGCTCCCCTTGACCTTGACACGGTGACAAGGTCTTCACTGTGGCCGAGGAGGTGGTCCCGATGACCATGGCGGATCAGGACACGGACGTGACGCGAGGGCTCCGGGGGCTGGAGCACGGCGACGCGTCCGTACGGCTGCGGGCGGCGATGGCGGTCGGCACGGCCCCGGACCCCCGGTACGTCGGCACGCTCGTCGAGCGGTGCGCGACCGAGCCCGACTTCCAGGTGCGCGAGCTGCTCACCTGGGCGCTCACCCGCCACGCGTCGTCGATGACGGTCCCCGCGCTCATAGGGGAACTCCGTTCGGAGCGGGTGCAGGCGCGCAGCCAGGCCCTGCACACGCTGTCCAAGATCGGCGATCGGCAGGCGTGGCCCGCGATCACCCGGGCGCACCTGACCGACACCGACGACGACGTGGCGCGGAGCGCCTGGCGGGCGGCGGTCGTCCTCGTCCCCGAAGGGGAGGAGCCCGCCCTGGCCGAGGTGCTGGTGACACAGCTCGGGCGCGGCGGGCGCGACACGCGGCTGAGTCTCAGCCGGGCGCTGATCGCCCTCGGCGAGGTGATCGTGCCGGTTCTGCGCTCGGCGGCGAAGAGTCCCGCCGCCGGCGTGCGCGAGCACGCGGGGGCCACGGAACAGCTGCTGCGCGACCCGGATGCCGGATTCGATTACGCCGTCGAGGAGGCGAAGCGCATCGTGGCCCTGGGAACGCACGTCCAGGAGGAGTGACAGGCAGTGTTGATCGGTGATGTGGCACGGCGGTCCGGGGTCAGCGCCCGCATGCTCAGGCACTACGAGTCGCTCGGCCTGGTGCGGCCGACGGGGCGCACCGGCGGGGGCTATCGCGAGTACTCCGGCGAGGACATCCGGCGGATCTTCCACATCGAGAGCCTGCGGTCACTGGGGCTGTCGCTGCGCGAGGTCGGGCGCGCGCTGGACGACCCCGGTTTCACGCCGTCGAAGCTCGTCGACGACCTCGTCCGCAGGACACAGGAGCGCATCGCCGGTGAGACGGCGCTGCTCACCCGGCTCCACCGGATCGACGCCGCGGACCCCGAGGGCTGGGAGGACGTCCTCCAGACCGTCGCACTGCTCCAGGCCCTGGGCTCGGACAGCGCCGGGAAACGCCAGCGTGCGGCACTGTCCTCGGCCGAAGGGGACCCGGTGCCGGTGGAGGCGCTGGTCGAGGCAGCGCTGAGCGAGACGGACCCGCACGTCGCCGGTGCCCTTCGATGGGCTCTGGCGCAGTCGGGCGACACCGGTGCGGCGCTGCTGGCGGAGGGCCTCGGGTCACCGGTGGCCGCGGTGCGCAGACGGGCCGCACGGTCCCTCGCCGAGATCCCGGACGACGGGGCGACGGTGCTGCTGCGGGAGGCCCTCACCGACTCCGACATCGTGGTCCGCCGGTGCGCGGCCCTGGCGCTCGGGGCGCGCGGCGTGACCGACGCGGTCCCGACGCTCGTCACCATGGTCGTGGACGGGGCCAACGACGTCGACGCGGCCGATGCCCTCCGGGCGCTGGCGGACGGTCCCGGCCCGGCGGACCGGATCGCCACCACGCTCGTCGACCGCCTCGCCCGGCGCTCCGCCGGCTCGTCCGTACGCCGGCGGCTGACCCAGGCACTCGCGGAGATCCCGGGTGACGCGGCGTCACGGGCCCTGGCGGATCTGTCGCACGACGCGGACCGTGCCGTCGCGCTCACCGCGGCCTACGTCCTCACGCTGCGCGCCGCCGGGCAGGGGTGAGCGCGGCGTTCGCGCACGGGACACCGCACCCGACCGCACCGGGCACAGGATGTCGGGTCCGGCAGGGTGGGTCCTTCCTAACGTGGCAGCTGAAAGGAAGGAGTCCGGGATGCTGGACCGGCTGAACCAGGCCATGGAACACATCGAGTCCCACCTCGACCAGCCGATCGACGTGGCGGCCCTCGCACAGATCGCGGTGACGTCGGAGTACCACTTCCGGCGGATGTTCTCCGCCCTGGCGGGCCTCCCGCTGTCGGAGTACGTCCGGCGACGGCGGCTCACCGTGGCGGGCGCCGAGGTGCTCTCGGGCGACCGGACGCTGCTGGACGTGGCGACCCGCTACGGCTACGGCTCGGGCGAGGCCTTCGCGCGGGCGTTCCGCGCCATGCACGGCGTGGGCCCGGGCGAGGCCCGGCGGAGCGGTGCGGCGCTGCACTCCCAGCCCCGGATGTCCTTCCGCCTCGTCATCGAAGGGAGCAGCAGCATGCGGTACAGGATCGTGGAGAAGGACGCCTTCCGTGTCGTCGGCAGGAAGGCCCGCGTACCCCTCGTCCACGAAGGGGCGAATCCGGCGATCGCCGGCTTCATCCGGTCCATCGGCGCCGACACCATGCGGCGCGTCGCCGCACTCTCCGACCAGGAGCCGGCGGGGATCGTCGGGGTCAGCGACCAGCTCGACCCGAGCCGGGCGGAGGGCACCGAACTCGACTACTACCACGGGGTGGTGACGGGAGCCGACGTGCCCGAGGACATGGACGCGCTGGCCGTCCCGGCGGGCATGTGGGCCGTCTTCGAGAGCTCGGGGCCCTTCCCGAAGACACTCCAGTACCTCTGGCGGGACGTGTTCACCCAGTGGTTCCCGTCGAACCCGTACGGGAGCAGGCCCGGGCCCGAGATCCTGGGCGTGCGGCTCTCCGAGGACGGGACGCACGCGGACGCGGAGCTCTGGATCCCCGTGGAACGGTCCGCCGCCTGACCGGTCAGTGGGGGCCGTTCAGCCTCTCCTCGATCCAGGCGAGGCCGAAGTCCAGAACTTCGGCGGCTTCGAAGATGTGGCTGTCGGCGGCTCCCACTCTCCCCCGGATCCCGGTTCCGGCGGCCAGCATGTCCCGGGCGATCGTCTCGAAGGGGTCCTGGCCGCCGGGCGTGACCGATGAGTAGTCGAAGGCCCCGCCCGAGGAGTCGATGTCACGGAACCGGCGCCAGACGCGCCGCCCGCCGTCGTCGAGGACCGGCTGCTCGTACTCCACGAACCGCTTGCCCGGCGCGTCGGCGAGTGCCTCCGCGTGGTGCAGGAGGGTGAGGGTCTCCAGCGGTGCGCCCAGCATCAGCACCCTGCCGCCCAGGGCGACCAACCGGGCGAGCGGGCTGCCGGGGCCGTGCGGGTCGTCCCACGGGTGGTCGTCCGTCAGCGCGGCGGCCTCAGCCCCGAGCGCGGCGCAGCTGACGTCGGGGTGCCGGCTGCGGACGGCCCCCGGCCATCGGCGCAGCGCTTCCGGGAGGCGGCCGTTGTCGTGGTCCGCCTCGCTCAGCTCCGGGTCGTACGCGGGGTGTTCGGCCCGTACGGCGTCCTGCCAGGGCCGGGGCCAGCCGGTGAAGTCGTACGGCAGGGCGTCGTTCCAGCCGCAGGTCACCATCAGCGTGCCCCGCTCCCCCACGGTGTCCAGGAGGGCGCCGATGAGCGCCGGGGGGCCTCCGGCCACATAGCCGAGGGCGGACATCCGCGTATGGAACATCACGGTGTCGCCCTCGCCGAGACCGAGCGCGGACAGGTCGCGGACCAGCCGGCCGCGGGTGACGGGACCGTCGGAACGCGCGAGCAGAGCGGCCTGGTCCGGGGGCGGTTCGTCCATGGAGGCGACGCTACCGTCCCCCTGCCGCCCGGGGCCGGGTCCGGGCCCGTAGCGCCCGCCCAGCACCGCACCCAACCGCATGCCGCCCCCTGTCGCCGGCCCGGCTCGGTCGTGCCGGACGGTGGGCGGTCTGCCAGAACAACTTCATCGCTCCGTAACAGAGTTGGCGGAGTCAGGGGCCCCAGGAACCACTCCGCCCGGTCCGGCCGTCCTCACGCGCGAACCACCGCGCCGGTCACAGTGGGTGCCGCGCGGGACACACCACGCATCCAGGGGGCAGCATGACCACTCACGGCAGTACGCGACCACACGACGGCCGTGCGGTCAGCGCCGGCACGCCCTCCGCGCGCGGCGCCCGTACGGCCCTCCGGGGCTACGCCAGGGGCGCCCTGCTGCTCGCACTCGCGCTGGGAGCCACCACCGCCTGCAGCCAGACGTCGGACGGCGGCGGGTCGTCGAAGGGCGGCAGCCAGAAGGCCCGGGACTGGAAGGCCGGCGACTGCGCCGGGCCGGACACGAGCACCTCGAAGGACGGCTACCAGCCCCTCGACTGCGACGACCCGAAGGCGACGATCAAGGCGCTCGAGGTCAAGGACGGCGAGATCTTCGCCGGGGCGGTCGAGTGTCCGGCCGGGACCGACGAGATCATCTCGGTGAAGGTCTCCTTCGGCGGGGACGCCTCCACCGGCGGCATCCCCAGCAAGACCATCTGCGGCCGCAACCTCTCCGGCGACCACCCCGGTGACGCGGGAGCGGGCGGCGGACAGCTCGTGGTGGGCGACTGTGTGGACGACCGGGCGAAGGAGGTCGCCTGCGCGAGCGGCGGCGGCAACAAGGTCCTCGCCCTCACCAAGACCGCCGAGGAGTGCCCGGCGGACGCGGACAATCCCATCGAGCTGTTCCCGAGCCCGGGGCGCCCGTACAACGCGATCTGCACCAGCAAGGCCTGACGGCCCCTCACGTACGGGCCCGCCCCGCTCCGGCCGGCCCGACGGGACGACGGCGGGCCGCGGCGCGACATGCCGCAGGTCCCGGCTGGACGACGCCGGGTCCCGCATCCACGGGTGCGGGACCCGCGTCTCGGCACGCCGCTCGGCCGCGGTGCCGAACTCTGCGCGATGTCTTGACGTGCCCCTGCCTAGATGGCTTTATGGGAGCGCTCCCACGTCACATCCGATGTTTGCGTCACCCGGCACCCACCTTTCTGGAGTCGCAGTGAGATCAGCAACGAGCACGGCACGGAAGAGCCCCTTAACCGCACTGCTGAAGAGCCTGGCCGTCCTTCTCGGCGTCGTCCTGCTGGGTACGCTCGGCCCGGCCTCGGCGCAGGCCGGGCCCGTCCGGGCGAAGGCAGCGGCCACCGGCCTGCACATCAGCGACGGCCGCCTGCTGGAGGGCAACGGCAACGACTTCGTCATGCGCGGCGTGAACCACGCGCACACCTGGTACCCGGGTGAGACGCAGTCGCTGGCCGACATCAAGGCGTTCGGCGCCAACACCGTCCGCGTCGTCCTCTCCGACGGCCACCGCTGGACGAGGAACGGCCCCGACGAAGTCGCCGGCATCATCGACGACTGCAAGACCAACCGGCTGATCTGCGTACTGGAGGTGCACGACACCACCGGCTACGGCGAGGACACGGCAGCGGGCACACTCGACCACGCCGCCGACTACTGGATCAGCCTCAAGGACGTCCTCGCGGGCCAGGAGGACTACGTCATCGTCAACATCGGCAACGAGCCGTGGGGCAACACCGACCCCGCCGGCTGGACCGCGCCCACGACCGCCGCCGTCAAGAAGCTGCGCGACGCCGGCTTCGCCCACACCATCATGGTGGACGCCCCCAACTGGGGTCAGGACTGGCAGGGCGTCATGCGCGCCAACGCCCAGGCCGTGTACGACGCCGACACCACGGGCAACCTGATCTTCTCGATCCACATGTACAGCGTCTACAACACGGCCCAGGCGGTCACCGACTACCTGAACGCCTTCGTCGACGCAGGACTGCCCCTCCTCATCGGAGAGTTCGGCGGACCGGCCGACCAGTGGGGCGACCCGGACGAGGACACCATGATGGCCACCGCCGAAGAGCTCGGCCTCGGCTACCTGGCCTGGTCCTGGAGCGGAAACACCGACCCGATCCTCGACCTGGCCATCGACTTCGACCCGAGCCGGCTGAGCTCCTGGGGCGAGCGCATCTTCCACGGCGCCGACGGCATCGCCCAGACCTCCCGGGAGGCCACCGTCTTCGGTGACGGCGGCGACCCGGACGACACACAGGCCCCGACCGCCCCCGGCACCCCGACCGCCTCCGCCGTGACGGCCACCTCCGCCACCCTCACCTGGCCCGCCGCAACGGACAACGTTGCCATCGCCGGCTACGACATCGTCCGCGTCAGCGCCGGAGGCGAGACCACGGCCGCCTCGTCCACCAGCAACACCGTCACCGTGACCGGCCTCACCGCCGACACGGCGTACTCCTTCGCCATCTACGCCCGTGACGCGGCCGGCAACCGCTCGGCCCGGTCCGCCACGGTGAGCGTCACCACGGACAAGACCGGACCCACCCCGGGCGTCGGCTGCTCCGTCGGCTACCGGGTGGTCGGCGAGTGGCCCGGCGGGTTCCAGGGCGAGATCACCATCCGCAACACCGGCGCGAGCGCCGTCAACGGCTGGAACCTCGCCTTCGCCTTCGCCGACGGCCAGACCGTCTCCAACATGTGGGGCGGGACCCCCACGCAGAGCGGCTCCACGGTCAGCGTCGCCCCCGCCGGATACACGGCCGCGATCGCCGCGAACGGCTCGGTGACCCTCGGCTTCACCGGCACCAGGAGCAGCACCAACACGGCCCCGAAGGCCTTCTCCCTCAGCGGCACCGCCTGCACGACTGCCTGACCCCGGCGTGACCGGCAGGGGCTCCGCCCCTGCCGGTCGCTCCTCCCCCCTTCCCTGGCCGCCGCCGACTCGCCATGATCATGAAGTGCGGACTCACGGCAAGGCGGAACAACTGGTCCAGGCGGCGGAGGACGGCGACACCGCCCTGGTGGCCCGGCTCCTCGACGAGGGCGTGCCGGTCGACGCCTACCGGGCGGGTGGCCGCACCGCCCTCGACCTCGCGGTGCGCCAGGGCCACAGCGACGTGGCCCGCCTACTCCTGGCGGCCGGTGCCGATCCGGAACAGCGGGCCGGCGAATGGCACGAGCTGACGGTCCTGGGAATGGCCGCGACCTTCAGGAGGACGGAAATCGCACGCCTCCTGCTCGACGCGGGTGCCCACCCGGACACGGAGGGCCGCACCGGATTCCCGCTCCTCTTCGCCGCCACCTCCACCGCACCCGGGCCGAACTGCCCGGAGATCGTCGATCTGCTGCTGGACCGGGGCGCCGACATCGGCCTCCGGATGAGGGACCTCACGTCCCTGGAGTGGGCCGTGTGGTTCAACCACGTCGACATGGTGCGGCAGTTGCTCCGCCGGGGCGCCGAGCCGTCGCCCGAGGCCGAGAAGCTCGCAGTCGAGCGGGGCCGTCGCTTCCCTCAGGAGCGGCCGGACTGCCGGCGCGTCATCGAGGCGCTGCGCGCCGCCACCCGGCCCTGAGAGGATCGGCCCGTGATCCGCGACCTGTACAACGTGCACACGGTGGGCCCCGGAGCCGGGCCCGCTCCGCTGACGCCCGACGAGGAGCAGCGCGCCAGGGCGACCCTGTTCACCGAACTGGGCAACACGATCGCCGACCGCGGCTGGACGCGCTTCCCCGCGTACAGCCCCGAGGAGCGCCGGCGGCTCGTGGACGTGGCCCGCATGCTGAGCGAGCACTGGGGCATCGCGGTCTCGGTCGAGGCGGAGGACGAGTGCGCCATGCGCCTGTCCCTCGCAGGCCACGCACCGATCGCCTGACGGCCCAGGTCATCATTGCGGCATGACGCCGCACAGAACTCCCCTCCACGCGCTCGTCGTTGTCGACGTACAGCGCGCGTTCGTCCGTGGTGACGGCGCGCTGCCCGGGGCTGCGCGCCTCGTGGACCGCACCGCGGACCTGATCACCCGCGCAAGGACGGCCGGTGCGCTCGTCGTCCACGTCCAGAACGACGGGCCCGCCGGCTCGGACGACGAACCCCACACCGCCGGCTGGGAGCTGCACCACTCCGTCGAGGCGGGGCCCACGGAGGCGGCGATCCGCAAGACCCATGACGACGCGTTCCAGGAGACGCCGCTGGAGGCCCTGTTGGCCGCGCAAGGCGTACGGTCACTCGTCGTCTGCGGCCTGATGTCCGAGATGTGCGTACAGGCGACGGCCCGTACGGCCGTGGCGCACGGCTACCGGGTGGTCCTGCCGTACGACGCCCACGGGACGCATGACATCCCGGCGGAGCCCGGCATCAGCCCCGCGGTTCCGGCGGCCACGGTCTCGCGGGTCGCCGCCTGGCCCCTGAGCAGGGATGCCGACGTCACGGCCAGGGCCGCCGACGTCACGTTCACCGCCCCTCCACTCAGCACCCCCTGACGACGCCTCAGTAGAACGCCCGCCCTGGAGGTCCAAGCGCGGTGGACGTGTCGGCGGCCGCTTCCGGGGCGTGGGTGGCGAGCGGCGCCGGCGCTCCCCGACTCCGGACGCGGTATCGGACACCGGTCGGTACGGTCACGGATCGGTCTCTCCCCCGGTCACTCCCGCCGCCTCCCTCCAGGCTGTCCCCCATGGACCGGACGGCGGGAAGCGGCGGGGCGGGGATGACGGTCGGCTCGTGCCTCTTCAGAGGCTGTGTCACGGTCCTCGGTCTGTGCCTCGCGTTGGTCGTCTGGGTGATGATCTGGATGTCGGTCCAGCCCGGACGCAACGAGGACACCGCCCGTGCGGACATGCGCGCGGGCGCCGAGAGCCGGAAGGAACTCCTCGCCCTTCAGGCGGCCGACGGCCGGCTGACGGACACCGAGATCGCGTCGAGTCTGGGCGGGATGGGCAAGGGCAAAGGGCGGCTCGCCGTCGACCGGGACGCCGGATCCATCCGGATCACCACCCAACTCGAGGGCGTGGGACCGGGTTTCCTCCTCACCCACGAGACGATCACCGTGGGGTGCTACGTCTTCGACGTCACGCCGCGGCGGGGCGGGAAGCCGCGGGTCGCCATGCGGGAGACCGAGAGGGAGATGTGCCGGTCCCTCCCCTGGGTCAGTCCCTCCCTGACCCCCGCCCCGACGGCCGTCACACCGTCGGCCTCCCCTTAGCGGTGGCGGTGGCCCCGGAGCCGCCCCGTCTCCCGTCGTCCGTCAGCCGCAGGCCGGTCACGGGTCAGTCGCCGTCGAGTCCGTCGACCAGACGCCGGAGTTCGCGGGCGCCGCGCGGCGACAGCGCGCCCATCACGGTGCCGAGGAGCTCCCGCGCCTCCAGCGGGTGGCCGCAGCAGTCCCATTCGCTGTTGCCCAGTTCGTAGTCACGCCACAGCGCGCCCAGCGGCTGCCGCACATGACGCCTCCAGACGCGCACCGCCTCGCTGACCCGGCCGGGCTCCAGGTAGTTGCGGTCCAGTTCCAGGCGGGCGATCTCCGCCAGGGTGCGCGAGGACAGGCCGTCGATGACGGTGCTCGGGCCGTTCGCCCGGCGAGGGCGGACCGGGCCGTTTCGGAGGTGTCCTGCGCGGCTACGCGGCATGGACCTTTCGGTTCGTCGTCATGCCGCACAGCGTGCCACGCCCGCGCACGGCTGTCTCCCTCGTTTCCGGGAGCCCGGCCGCGCCCGCCGTGCCCGGGGCACCTGTCGTGTCCCGGGGCACCTGTCGCGGCGGGCCACCGGCCGTGGCAGACGGCCCTGCGCGGCGACTGCTGAGAGGCTGCCGCCATGACCTCTCTGCCCCGGTTCGCCCCCATGCTCGCGACCCCCGGCCGGCTGCCCCCCGCCGCCGTGGACGAGCAGTGGGCGTACGAGGTGAAACAGGACGGCCAGCGGGCCATGGCCTACCTGCCGGGGGACGGATCGGTCCGGCTGCTGGCCAGATCCGGGGCCGACATCACCCCGGCGTACCCGGACCTGGCGGGGCTCGGGCCCGCTCTGGGCGGGGTAGCGGCGGTGCTGGACGGCGAGATCGTCGCCCTGGACGACCAGGGGCGCAGCGACTTCGAGCGTCTGCAGCAACGGATGGGGCTCTCCGGCTCACCCGCGAAGGCCGCGCGCATGGCGCAGCGGGTCCCGGCCCACCTGGTGCTGTTCGACGCCGTGTTCCTGCGCGACCGCAGCCTGGTGCCGCTGCCCTACACGGAGCGGCGGGCGGCGCTGGAGGGGCTCGGGCTGGACGGCCCGCGCTGGTCGACCCCTGCGGTGGTCGTCGGGCACGGTGAGGAGGCCCTGACCATGACGCGGGAGGCCGGGCTGGAGGGCGTGGTCGCGAAGCGGCTGGGCTCCGTGTACGAGCCTGGCGTCCGCTCCCGTACGTGGATCAAGATCCGCCATGCCCGCACGGTGGACGTGATCGTCGGAGGCTGGGTGCCCGGCCGGGGGCGGCTGGGCGGCCTGCCGGGGGCGCTGCTCGTCGGTGAGCGGCACCCGGGCGGCCTGCGCTACGCGGGCAGCGTCGGCACCGGGTGGAGCGACGCCGAGCGGACCAGACTCGCGGGGCTCCTCCGGGTGGCCGCGGTCGACACGTGCCCCTTCGACAAGACGCCACCGGTCGCGGGCGCCCACTGGGTGCTGCCACGGCTGGTCGGCGAGGTGCGGTACTCGACCCGGACCAAGGCGGGACGGCTGCGCCAGCCGTCCTGGCACCGACTGCGGCCGGACCTCGCACCGGACGACATCGGGTGAGGGACCCGGTCAGGACGCCGCCTTCTTCTTCGCCGCCGTCTTCCGGGCCGGCTGCTTCCCTCCCGCCGCCGTCTTTCCGGAGGACGTCTTCGCGGAGGCCGTCTTCCGGGAGCCCGTCTTCTTCGCGGCCGGGGCCGCCTTCTTCCGGGCGCGGGGCTTGTCGCGCGTCATCTCGTGGACGGTCGCGTCCTCGCCCCGCGTCTCCTTGGCCGCCTTCACGGACGCGTTCAGCGCGGCCATCAGGTCCATGACCTTCCCCGGCTCCTCCTCCGCCTCCCCCGCCGCCGCCGGGACCGCCTTGCCCTCGGACTTGGCCGCGAGCAGCTCCTCCAGCGCCTCCCGGTAGTGGTCACGGAAGCCGGAGAGGTCGTCCAGGGCCATGCTGTCGGTCAGCTGCACGGCACGGGCGATCTCGTCCTCGTCCAGCTCGGTCTCCCGGGGTGCCAGTGACTCGGGGCTGCGGATCTCGTCCGGCCAGCGCATCGAGTGCAGCACGATGGCCTCCTCGCGCACCCGGAGCAGGCCGAGCCGCTCACGGTTGTGCCAGGCGAACTTCGCCACGGCCACCTTGTCGCTGCGCTCCAGCGCCTTCCGCAGCAGCGCGTACGGCTTCGCCGCGACCTGGCCGTCGACCGCGAGGTAGTAGCTGTCGCTGATCCGGACGGGATCGATGTCGTCGGCGTCCACGAACGCGACGATCTCGATGGCCTTCGCCGTCGGCAACGGCATCCGGTCGAGTTCCTCGTCCGTGACGGGCACGGTCCGGTCCTTGGCGACCTCGTACCCCTTGCCGATCTCGTCCTGCGAGAGGACCTCGCCGTCGATCTCGCACACCTTGCGGGTACGGATCCGGCCCATGTCCTCCTGGTGGTACTGGTGGAAGGAGATCGAGTGGTTCTCGGTGGCGGACACCACCTTGATCGGGATGGTGACCAGCCCGAAGCTGATCGCTCCTGTCCACAGGGGCCGTGGCATCCGGTACCTCCAGACCCCCCTGGCGGCTGGGCCGGGAGGCGGACCGGTGCGCCTGGAAGGGAGACCGGCCCGAGAGGGCCGAGGCGCCACCGGGCCACCGCCCGTATCCACGATCCTCGCGCCCCCGCCCCCGGACCGCATGTGGATCACCGGGGAGCGGTCACCCGCGGGACGGAGTCACCAGGCGGCGACGCCGTCCTCGTCGAAGAAGCCGCCGGTCGGGCCGTCCGAACCGATCAGCGCCATGCGGACGATGACCTCCGCGCCTTCCTCCACGCTCTTGGGGCCCGTGTGCCCGTTGAGGTCGGTGGCGGTGTAGCCGGGGTCCACGGCGTTGAACCTGATGCCCGGGTACGCCTTCGCGTACTGCGACGTCACCATGACCAGGGCGGTCTTGGACGAGTTGTAGTCGAGCAGCAGCACACCGGACTCGACGCGGCTCGGGTCGTTCGTCGCCGCCAGCGAACCGAGACCGCTGGCCACGTTGACGACGACCGAGTCCTTCCCCGCGTCCAGCAGCGGGAGGAATGCCTTGGTCACCCGTACGGCGCCGAAGACATTGGTCTCGAACGTCCTCGCCATGTCCGCCCCGGTCGTCTCGCCGACCGGCTTGCCGGCGCCGCCGATCCCCGCGTTGTTGACGAGGACGTCCAGCCGGCCCGCGTCCTCGCGTACGAAGTCGGCGGCGGCCCGCACGGAGTCCTCGTCGGTGATGTCGAGCCGGACGAAGCGCGCGCCGAGGCGGGCGGCCGCCTCCTCCCCGAGCCGGGTGTCGCGCGCCCCGGCGTAGACCGTGTGCCCGGCCTCGACGAGACGGCGGGCGGTCTCGAAGCCGAGGCCCTTGTTCGCTCCGGTGACGAGGGTGGTGGTCATGGTGACGCTCCCGTGTTCAGCAGTAGGTCGGTCGATGCGTCCAGCCTCCTCGGCGCCACGGAGGACAGGCAGTACCCGCCTCAGCGGGTGGACTGCCAGTACCAGGCTGTCGCGCGCCCCCGCACGGATACTGGAGGGGTGAGCGCATCCCGGCAGAACCCGGCCAAGGCCCCGGACTCCCCTTCGGGAGCCCGGGACTCCAACGACCTGGGCAGGGCGCTGCACGGCTGGCGCGACCGGATCTCCCCCGCCACCGTGGGCCTCCCCGCCGGCGGGGTCCGGCGGGCAGCCGGGCTGCGCCGGGAGGAACTGGCCCAGCTCGCCTCCCTGTCCGTGGACTACATCACCCGCCTCGAACAAGGCCGGGCCACCTCCCCGTCGCCTCCGGTCCTCGCCTCGCTGTCCCGCGCCCTGCGCCTGTCCCGCGACGAACGCACCTACCTGTACCTCCTCGCCGGACAGCCCGAACCCGGCCCCGGCCACATCTCGTGCCACATCCCGCCCGGACTCCGCAGGCTGCTCGACCAGTTGAACGGCACCCCGCTGAGCGTCCACGACGCCGCGTGGAACCTCCTGGAGTGGAACCCGTCCTGGGCGGCCCTGCTCGGCGAACCGTCCGCGCAGCGTGGTCGCGAACGCAACATCGCCTGGCGGCAGTTCACCGGCCGCTACGGCTACGCCCGGCCCACCCCCGAGCAGCGCGCCGGATTCGAGGCCGCGATGGTCGCCGACCTCAGGGCGTCCACCGCCCGCTACCCCGCCGACCAGGAACTCCGCTCCCTGATCAAGGACCTGCGGCAGGAGAGCGCCCGCTTCTCGGAGTTGTGGGACTCGGGCATCGTGGGCGCTTACGAATCGGCGAGCAAGAACATCGACCACCCCGAGATCGGTCCGTTCGTCCTCGACTGCGATGTGCTGATCGCCCCGGGCAGCGACCTGCGGGTCGTCGCGTACACGGCGGCACCCGGCAGCGAGGGCGCCGCCCGGCTCGCCCTGCTCGATGTCATCGGCACCCAGGCGATGACCTGAGCGGCGGACCGCGTAAGACGGGAACCCCCGCACCGCGACAGGCGACCTCACACCACACATCTCCCCCACTCATCCTCCACATTTTCATCACAATTGCGCTTCCTTTCCGCCGAAGGGACCGCCCCACCGGTCCTCCGCTGCGAGCATCGCCCCCCGGCTGCACAGCAGTTCGGAAGCACTTTGGGGGGCACATGAAGACGCGCGTGACGAACGGCCGGCTCGGACTGTCGGCGGGGGCCGCGGCCCTGGCGCTTGCTCTGGCCGGATGCGGGGGCGCAGGCGACGACGGCGTGAGCAAGGACGCGAAGCCCGTGGCGGCGTCCGCCTCACCCTCGGCGGAACGGGCGCGGACGCTCGCGCTCGCCGACGACACGGCGAGCGCGGAAGCCGGCCGGGAGATCGAGATCGAGGCGTTGGCCAATGACCTGGTGACCCTGGAGGACGGCACCGACGCGGCGCTCCTGGACACCTACGGAGCAGCCGAGTTGACCGTGACCGCGGACAGCCCGACGCCGCACGGGACCGTCACCGTCGAGGGCGCCTCGCTGGTGTACACCCCGGCGGACGGCTACGCCGGCGAGGACGAGTTCACGTACGAGGTCGCGTTGAAGGGCGCGAAGGGCGGGGCCCCGGCGGCCGACAGCGCTCTCGTGCGGATCACCGTGTCCGCACCCACCCCGTCCCCGACCCCCACGCCCACGCCCACGCCCACGCCCACGCCCACGGTCGCGAAGACACCGAAGGCGAAGCCTGCCGCACCCACGGTCCGTTACGCGAACTGTGACGCCGCACGGGCCGCCGGCGCCGCTCCCGTCCGGCGCGGCGACCCGGGTTACGCCGCGCACCTGGACCGGGACGGTGACGGAGTCGGCTGCGAGCCGTACGGATCGTCGAGCGGGGGCTCGTCCGGGGGCACGTCCGGCGGGAGTTCGAGCGGGGGGTCCACCGGCGGGGGCGGCACCTCCTACGCCAACTGCACCGCCGTCCGCGCCGCCGGGGCCGCCCCCATCCACCGCGGGGACCCCGGATACGGGTCCCACCTCGACCGGGACGGTGACGGAGTCGCCTGCGAGTAGCTCCACACCTCCTCACCCCTCAGCCGCCTCCGGCCTTCGCCGGAGGCGGCTGCTCTTTTCCAATCTGATTCAAACGCGCTATAAATGAGCAACTTCGAGCATCATTCGCCTGGGTTCACGCAACCCGCATCCGCGAGGGAAGCCCATGCCGCTCATATCCACCGGTGAGATCACGCACGACGCACGGACCGGCAGGGCCGGCGTCGGTGCCTTCAACGTCGTGCAGATCGAACACGCGCAGGCCATCGCGAGCGGGGCGGAAGCCGCCGGGCTTCCGGTGATCCTCCAGATCAGCGAGAACACCGCCCGCTACCACGGCGCCCTCGAGCCGATCGGGCTCGCCTCGCTCGCCGTCGCCCGCGCCTCGGGCGTGCCGGTGGCCGTGCACCTCGACCACGCGGAGTCGGCGGGCCTGGTACGCGAGGCCGTCCGGCTCGGCTTCACCTCCGTCATGTTCGACGCCTCGGCGCTCCCGTACGACGACAACGTCGCCGCGACCCGCGAGATCACCGCCTACTGCCACGACCACGGGGTCTGGGTGGAGGCCGAACTCGGGGAGATCGGCGGCAAGGACGGGGCGCACGCCCCCGGCGTGCGGACCGACCCGGACGAGGCGCGGGCCTTCGTCGAGGCCACGGCCGTCGACGCGCTCGCGGTCGCGGTCGGCAGCTCGCACGCGATGCTGACCCGTGACGCCGTCCTCGACTTCGCGCTGATCTCCCGGCTGCGTGACGCGGTGGGGGTCCCGCTCGTCCTGCACGGCTCCTCGGGTGTCGGGGACGCGGGCCTCGCCGCGGCGATCGGCGCCGGCATGACGAAGGTCAACATCTCCACCCACCTCAACAAGCTGTTCACCCGGGCCGTCCGTACCCATCTGGACACCCACGCCGACGCCGCCGACCCCCGCGCCTATCTCGGCCCGGCCCGCGACGCGGTCGCCGCGGAGGTGGCACGCCTGCTGGACGTCCTGGCCCGGCCCGGGCGATAGGGTTCGGTCCGAGCAAGGAGGACCAGGTGGCGGCACACACACGATGGACCAGGCTGCTGGAGATCCTCAGCGACCAGGGCCACCTCGACGTACTCGACGCGGCCGAGAAGCTGGGCTGTTCCGCCGCCACCGTGCGCCGTGACCTGGACGAGCTCGCACGGCAGAATCTGCTGACCCGCACGCGGGGCGGCGCGGTGGTCAGCAGCGTCGCCTACGACCTGCCGCTCCGCTACAAGGCGGCTCGCAGGGCCGACGAGAAGCAGCGCATCGCCAAGGCCGCGGCCGAGCTGGTCCCGGCGGGCTCCACGGTCGGCCTCAACGGCGGCACGACGACCTCGGAGGTCGCCAGGGAGCTGGCTCTGCGGCCGGAGCCTTCGGGCGGGGGTACGGCCCTGACCGTGGTGACCAACGCGATCAACATCGCCAACGAGCTCGCGGTCCGCCCCCAGGTGAAGATCGTCGTCACCGGAGGGGTGGCCAGGCCGAACTCGTACGAACTCGTCGGCCCCCTGGTCGACTCCGTCCTGCGCACCTTCGCCCTGGACTACACGATCCTCGGCGTGGACGCGGTGCACCCCCGCTTCGGAGCGGCCACCCACGACGAGTCCGAGGCCGGCGCCAACCGCGCCCTCGCCGAGTGCGCGGGCACCGTGATCGTGGTCGCCGACTCCTCCAAGCTCGGGCGCCGCGCCTTCGCCCAGGTCTGCGAGACGAGCGCGGTGTCGGTCCTGGTGACGGACCAGGACGCGCCGGAGGACGTCGTCGAGGAGTTCACCGCCCTGGGGGTCGACGTCCTGCGGGTGTGACCCCGCCGGATCAGCGGTAGTCCTCCGGGTGGTCCTGCATCCAGGTGTTGATGCGGTCCCGGGTGCCGATCAGTTCGCCGCGGTGCTTCTCCAGGTTCGGGGTGGCGAGGTCGCCGTCCAGCGTCGTCCGCAGTGTGCCGATCCAGGCGATGGGCTCCTTGAAGTGGCCGGGGCCCTTCTTGTCGGCCTTCATCGCCTTGTCCAGGCGGTTCAGTTCGCTGTTGACCCGCCCGAGGAAGTAGGCGCAGTTCGCGCCCCCGGGGGCGCAGCCGTCCTGGTAGGTGGCCTGGAGCCCGGAGAAGGCGTCACGGACCAGCTCCGGTGCGTCCGGGTCCGCCTGGATGATCGGCGTCGGCGTGGGTGAGGGCGTGGCCGTCAGCTCCGCCTTCTCCACCTGGGCCCTGGCCGCCTGGGCCGCCGACGGGTCGACGTACGGGACGTCACTTCCCGGTCCGTCGGTGGTGGTCGCGGCGCTGCACCCCACCAGCAGCGCCCCCAGGATCACGGCCGGTATCGCGGCACGCAGGCCGGTGCGGATCAACATGAGGCCCCCCTCGTCGGTTGGCCCGGACCTTATCCCACGCCGGCGGCTCAGCCGGCGACCAGCTGCTCCTGCGTGGGGCGCACCGGTCAGCGCGGTGCACGAGAGCCGGCCCCTCGCGGTGGAGGCTCGCAGTGGCCCCCGATCCGGCCCGGCGGGCCCTTCACGACGTCATTTGCATATACATACCAACGAGTGCATACTCTTCCTATGTCTAAGGTTCTCACCTCCCTGCCCACCGGCGAGCGCGTCGGCATCGCTTTCTCGGGCGGCCTCGACACCTCGGTCGCGGTCGCGTGGATGCGCGACAAGGGTGCCGTCCCGTGCACCTACACCGCCGACATCGGCCAGTACGACGAGCCCGACATCGCGTCGGTGCCCGGCCGCGCGAAGGCCTACGGCGCCGAGATCGCGCGCCTGGTCGACTGCCGGGCGGCACTCGTCGAGGAGGGCCTGGCCGCACTCGCCTGCGGCGCGTTCCACATCCGCTCGGGCGGCCGCGCGTACTTCAACACCACGCCGCTGGGCCGCGCGGTCACCGGCACCCTGCTGGTCCGGGCGATGCTCGAGGACAACGTGCAGATCTGGGGCGACGGATCGACGTTCAAGGGCAATGACATCGAGCGGTTCTACCGCTACGGCCTCCTGGCCAACCCCCACCTGCGGATCTACAAGCCGTGGCTCGACGCCGACTTCGTCACCGAGCTGGGCGGCCGCAAGGAGATGTCGGAGTGGCTGGTGGCCCACGGGCTGCCCTACCGCGACAGCACCGAGAAGGCCTACTCCACCGACGCCAACATCTGGGGCGCCACCCACGAGGCGAAGACGCTGGAGCACCTCGACACCGGCGTGGAGACCGTCGAACCGATCATGGGCGTCCGTTTCTGGGACCCGTCGGTCGAGATCCCCACCGAGGACGTCACCATCGGCTTCGAGCAGGGCCGCCCGGTGTCGATCAACGGCAAGGCCTTCGCCACCGCCGTCGACCTGGTGAACGAGGCCAACGCGATCGGCGGCCGCCACGGCCTGGGCATGTCGGACCAGATCGAGAACCGCATCATCGAGGCGAAGAGCCGCGGCATCTACGAAGCCCCCGGCATGGCGCTCCTGCACGCCGCCTACGAGCGCCTCGTCAACGCGATCCACAACGAGGACACCGTCGCCCAGTACCACAACGAGGGCCGGCGCCTCGGGCGGCTGATGTACGAAGGCCGCTGGCTGGACCCGCAGGCGCTGATGGTCCGCGAGTCGCTGCAGCGCTGGGTCGGCTCGGCCGTCACCGGCGAGGTCACCCTGCGGCTGCGGCGCGGTGAGGACTACTCGATCCTCAACACCACCGGCCCCTCCTTCAGCTACCACCCGGACAAGCTGTCGATGGAGCGCACCGAGGACTCGGCGTTCGGCCCGGTGGACCGCATCGGCCAGCTGACCATGCGCAACCTCGACATCGCCGACTCGCGCGCCCGGCTCGAGCAGTTCGCCGGCCTCGGCCTCGTCGGCACGCCCCAGGCCACGCTGATCGGCGCGGCCCAGGCGGCGGCGACCGGTCTGATCGGCGCCATGTCGGAAGGCGGCGCGCAGGCCATCGCCTCACGCGGCGAGGTCTCCGGCGACGACGAGCTGCTGGACCGCGCCGCCATGGAGTTCGGCACCGACTGACCGGGGGACCGGGCCGGCCCGCCTCCGGGCGGGCGGCCTATCCTCGGATCCTCGGACACATACGCAGGAGAGCGAAGGTGGCGGCAATGGCCAGGGTCCCGGCAGCGGCAGTGGCGGCGAGCGGTCTCGTCGGCGGGTACGGCATCGCCCGCTGGACGAAGAAGCGCCCGCTGGGCGGCGTCGCACTCGCGGCCGCCGGCTCGGTCGCCGCGTACGGGTGGAACCAGCAGGCCGGGGCCAGGGCCGCCACCGGGCTGACCCTCGCCTACGTCGCCGCGTTCGCCGGCTCGCACCCGCTCGCCAAGAAGGTCGGGGCCTGGCCCGCGGTCTTCGCCGTCGCGGGCGGGGTCGCCGCCGCGTCCTGGGCCGTGACCCGGCGCAGCGCCTGACACAGGCCACCGCCGCCGCGCCGCCCATGGGCACCGCGCGCCGCCTCACCGGTCCCGCGCGCCGCCCACCACCCGGCTCACCACCCGGGGGCGCCACACCGCTCACCTCCCGGGCGCCGCGGCACTCGCCCCGGTGCCCGATACGCCCCTCCGGGCGCCCGATCACGCCCCGCCGGGCGCCCGCCCCGAGAAAGTCCGCTCCCGGGGATTGAACACGGGCGCCGCGGGGTGCGTACTGAAGAGCAACTCCCCGCGTGACCCGGGGACGTGCCCGGACGACAGGACGGGCGCGTCCCCGGTCAGCCTCCCAGCGCGTGGGACAGCGAGTAGATCGCCAGGCCGGCCAGCGCACCCACCACCGTGCCGTTGATCCGGATGAACTGCAGGTCGCGCCCGATGTGCGCCTCGATCTTCTTCGACGTCTGGTCCGCGTCCCAGCCGGCCACCGTGTCACTGATCAGCGAAGTGATCTCCGTACGGTACGTCGTGACGACATACGCCGCCGCGTCCTCCAGCCAGCCCTCCAGCTTGGCCTGCAGCCGCTCGTCCGTGGACAGCCGGGCGCCCAGCGACATCAGCGAGGCCCGGGCCCGCAGCCGCAGCTCGCTCCGCTCGTCCTCGGCCGCCGCGATGATCATCGTGCGGACGGACGACCACGCGGAGGCGATGACGTCCTGGACCTCACCCCGCCCCAGGACCTCCGACTTCAGCCGCTCCACCCGGGCCCGCGTGTCCGAGTCCGTCTGGAGGTCGGCGGCGAAGTCCGTGAGGAACGTGTCGATCGAGCCGCGTGCCGGATGGCCCGGCATGTCCCGCATCTCCGTGATGAAGCGCAGGAGTTCCTTGTAGACCCGCTCACCCACCCGCTTGTCGACGAACCGCGGCGTCCAGCCGGGCGCCCCGCCCTGCACCGCGTCCATCACGGAGTCACCGTGCAGGACCAGCCAGTCGTGCGCCCGCACGCAGACGAGGTCGACCACCCTGCGGTGCCCGCCGTCCGCGACGATCTTCTCCAGCATCTTGCCTATCCCCGGGCCGACTTCCGCCGCGTCCGCCCGCCGGGTGATCGCCTCCCCCACGACCGCCTGCACGTCGGAGTCCCGCAACACGGTCAGCGCGCCGCGCAGCGCCGTGGCCAGCTCGGCGGTGACCCGGTCCGCGTGTGCGGGCTCCGCCAGCCACGCGCCGAGGCGCGAACCGACGCCCAGAGCGTGAATTCGGTCACGAACGACGTCTCCGGAGAGAAAATTCTCGCCCACGAAGGAACCGAGTGAGGCTCCCAACTGGTCCTTCTTGGTGGGAATGATGGCGGTGTGCGGAATGGGCAGACCGAGCGGGCGCCGGAAGAGCGCCGTGACGGCGAACCAGTCCGCCAGCGCACCGACCATCCCCGCCTCGGCAGCCGCTGCGACGTAGCCCGGCCAGCCGCCCACACCCGCGTTCTCCGCCCAGGTGGCGAGAACGTACACGAGAGCGACGAGCAGGAGCAGACCCGTGGCGGTGGTCTTCATACGGCGCACACCTCGCCGTTTCTCCTCATCGGCGGCGGTGTACGCGAACCCGCCCAGCGAGGGCCTCACCCGCGCCCCGGGCGCCTCGGAGCCCGGCCCGCCGGCCTCCGGCCCCGGCCGCGCGGCGGGCGCGGCCCCGATGCCCGGCGGCCCGGCCCCGGGCCGTCCGGGCCCACGGCCCTCCGGCCCCGATGCCGTTCCCTGTCCCGCGTCCTGTTCCATCCGCTCCACCCGTCCGCGTACGCCTCACGCCGTGCCGTTCGCATTGTCCCTGTCTCACCTACTCCCGGGCCGCACGTCGAGTTCCCCGGGGCCTGTCGCATCATGAGAGTTACCCGGACAACGGGACCGACCCCGCAAGGAGAAACACCACAGATGCCCAGGCGCCAGGGCCATGCCCTGCTCATCGCCCTCGCAGCAGGCACAGCCACGCTCGCCACCGCCGTCGCGTTCGGCACGACGCTGCTCACCGAGGAGCGCCGGACACCGCTCAGCGGGACGGAGAGCCACACGGCCGCCCGCAATCCCGCCGCACCGGCCAACTCCGTCGGCACCTGGGTCGCCACCTGGACCGCGGCCCCGGTCAGCGCCGAGCCGAACGCCGCACAGGGCTACCCCGGCCGCACCATCCGCAACATCGTGCACACCAGCGTCGGTGGTGACGCCGCACGCATCACCCTGTCCAACCTCTTCGGCGCCGCCCCCCTCGTGATCGACGAGGCCACCGTCAACACCCGCCGGGTCACCTTCCAGGGCCTGCCCACCGTCACCGTCGCCGCGGGCCGACAGGTCGTCAGCGACCCGGTCGTCGTCCCCGTCGCGCCGGACGCCGACCTGGAGGTCACCCTCCGCACCCCGTACGCCGCCGGGCCCGTCACCCAGCACCCCAACACCCACCAGACGTCCTTCCTGGCCGACGACCGGGCCACCTGGAGCACCACCCGGTGGCGCTATCTGACGGCCGTCGACGTCCGCACCAAGACGTCGGCCGGGGCCATCGTCGTCATCGGCGACTCCCTCACCGCGGGGACCGGCTCCACCACCGACGCCAACACCCGCTGGCCGGACGTCCTCTCCGACCGGCTCCGGCACCTCTACGGGATCGCCAACCAGGGCATAGCCGGCAACCGCCTCCTGAGCGACAGCCCGCTCGCACTGGGGGGCGTGCAGCACCTCGGCGGGCAGAGCGCCACCCACCGCTTCGACCGCGACGTCCTGTCCGTCGCCGGAGCGAAGACCGTCATCATCGCGCTCGGCATCAACGACGTGCAGCAGTTCCCCCAGGAGCCGGACCCCCAGCGCATCACCGCCGGGCTGCGCGCCCTCACCGAGCGCGCGCACGCCCAGGGGCTGCGGGTCGTCGGAGCGACGCTGACGCCCTTCCAGGGCTATTCCACCTGGACGCCCGAACGCAACGCCGTGCGCCTGGCGGTCAACGAGGAGATCCGCTCCGGCCGGATCTTCGACGCGTTCGTCGACTTCGACCGGGCCGTGCGCGACCCCTACGCGCCCAACCGGATCCTGCCCGAGTACGACTCGGGCGACCGGCTGCACTTCAACGACGCCGGCTACCGCACCCTGGGCCGCACCATCGGCCTCGCCACGGTGGACGGCACACCGAAGGCCGACGCCTTCTGACCCGGCGCCGGCCGGGCACGGCAGCGGCGGTCCGCACGGACCGCCGGCTCAGCCGAGCTCCTTGCGCCCCGGCCCGTCCCCCCGGTCCGGATCCGCGAGCCGCAGCCGCTCCTCCTGCCGCCGCCGCTTCTCCGCCCTGCTCCACTTGCGCTCCACCCCGACCCCGCCCATCAGCGCGAACCCGGTGACCTTCACCCGCGGGGACTCCGGATCCGGCTCCGGCTCCTCGTCGAGCTTGGAGTGCTCACCGAAGCCACCCATGAAGCCGAGCCCGTTGACCTGGACATCGATGTCCGGAGGCACCGTCACCTGCATCCCGCCCATGATCGTGATGCAGCGGATCACGACGTCGCGCTCCGCGAAGTGGGCCTCGCGCAGATCGATCTCGCCCCCGCCCCACATCGCGAACGCGGTGAACTTCGGGCCCACCGTCCAGCGGCCCTGACGACTGAACCCGCCCCAGAAGGCGAACGCCCCCGCCGAGGTGGCGATTCCGCCGATCCGCGCCCGCCAGTCGACCGACGAGCCCCTCCGCCCGGCCACCGGCCGCGCGACCCCGCCCGGCACCGGCAGGTCGCGCACCAGCGGCACCAACTCCCCGTGCGTACGCGCGCCGTACGTCGCCTCGAGCCGCTGCTCGAACTCGTCCATGTCCAGCCGGCCCTCGGCCACAGCCTCCCGGAGGGTCTCGGCGACCCGTTCGCGTTCCGCGTCGGAGGCACGCATGTCCGGGTTCTCACTTGTCATACCGGCACCCTATAGAGCGAACACGGGGCGGGCCTAGGCAGCGGAATCCGACACGTACATCCTCGCGATCACGGACTCGATGTCCGGCTCCCGCACCGACAGGTCGACCAGCGGGTAGTCCGCCGCGATACGCGCCACCAGCGGCGCCGCCGAAGCCCCGGCGGGGAACGCCAGCCACTGCCGGGGGCCCTCCACCCTCACCACCCGCGCCGAAGGCTCCGACCCCAGCTCGATCGGCGGCAGCTCGCGCTCCAGGTCCACGACGAGCGTCCGCTCGCTCGCCCCCACCTCGTGCAGCCCGGCCAGCGCACCGTCGTACACCAGACGGCCGTGGTCGATCACCATCACCCGCTTGCACAACTGCTCGATGTCGGTCAGATCGTGCGTCGTCAGGAGCACGGTCGTCGACCGCTCCGCGTTCAGGTCCTTGAGGAACCCCCGCACCTTGGCCTTGGACACCACGTCCAGCCCGATCGTCGGCTCGTCCAGGTACAGCACCTCGGGGTCGTGCAGCAGCGCCGCCGCGATGTCCCCCCGCATCCGCTGCCCCAGCGACAACTGCCGCACCGGCACCTCCAGCAGCGAACCCAGATCGAGGAGTTCGACGCACCGGTCCATGTTCTCCCGGAAGCGGGCGTCAGGGATCCGGTACATCCGGTGCATCAGCCGGTACGAGTCACGCAGCGGCAGGTCCCACCACAGCGTCGTCCGCTGCCCGAACACCACACCGATCCGGTGCGCCAGCCTCGTGCGCTCCCGGGAAGGATCGATCCCCGCGACCCTCAACCGGCCGCCGCTCGGCGTGAGAATGCCCGTCAGCATCTTGATCGTCGTCGACTTGCCCGCCCCGTTCGGGCCGATGTAGCCGACCATCTCCCCGCGCGGCACCCGGAAACTGATGCCGTCCACCGCCCGCACCTCACGCCGCTCACGCCGCATGAAGCCGGTCTTGCGGCGCACGTCGAAGACCTTCTCGACGCCGTCGAGCTCGATGAAGTCCATGTCGTCCACGCCCACTCCTCAGCTTCCCGTGCTGCGGTACGCCCGCAGCCCCACGCGCCACGCCAGCCCCGCGAGCACCCAGCACCCCACCGCCACCACCGGTGGCAGGAACGCCACCCACCGGGGCAGGTCCAGCGGATAGTCCCGGCCCAGCACGTACAGGGCCGGCAGCCAGCTCACGAACGCCAGCGGCACCACGAACGTCACCCCGCGCACCAGGTCCTTCGCGAAGACCGACGGCGGATACTGCAGCAGCGTCGTCCCCCCGTACGTGAACGCGTTCTGCACCTCCGACGCGTCCTGGGCGTAGAACTGGAACGCCGCACCCGCCACGAACACCGCCCCGAAGATCGCCGCCCCGCTCAGCACCATCAGCGGCAGCATCACCACCTTCACCGGGGTCCACGCGATGTCCAGCGTCCCCAGCGCGTACCCCAGCACCAGCAGCCCCTGCGTGATCCGCCCCAGCCTCCGCAGCGCGAACCGGTCCGCCGCCACCTGCGCCAGCACCGGCACGGGCCGCACCAGCAGCGTGTCCAGCGTCCCGTCCCGCACCCGCCGCCCCAGCCGGTCCATCGACCCCAGCACCAGGTCGGACAGGCCGAACGCGGTCGCCGACACCCCGTACAGCAGCGCGACCTCCGGCAGCGTGAACCCGCCCAGCACGTCCACGTGCGAGAACATCAGCAGGATCGCGACGAAGTCGAACCCCGTCGCGACGAAGTTCCCGAGAGCCGTCATCACGAACGACGCGCGGTACGCCATCGTCGAGCGCAGCCACATCGCCACGATCAGCCCGTACGCCCGCACCCCCTCGACCAGCCGCGACCGCTCGGGGAACACGGTCTCCGGCTCCACCACGGGCATCCGCCCGGTCCGGACCTCAGCCACCCTGGACCACCACCCTCCTGGTCGCCACCGACTGCAACAGCCGCCCCGTCAGCAGCAACGCCACCGCCCAGCCCGCCTGGAAGGCGTACGCCCCCAGCAGATCCCAGCCCGCGTACGTCCCGAGGAACACATCGGCCGGCACCTGCAGCAGCGACGACCACGGCAACGCCCGCGCCACATCCCCGAGCAGCCCCGGGAACAGGTTCAGCGGCAGCAGCATCCCGGAGAAGAACAGCCCGGCCAGCCAGGTGATCTGCATCGCCCCGGCCCCGTCCATCAGCCAGAAGGCCGAGAGCGCCACCAGGAATCGCACCGCGAAGCTCACCACGACCCCGAGCGTCACGGACACCAGGAAGGCGAGCCACGTCCAGGGGGAACCGGGCAGCGCCAGATCGAAGGCCACCGCCCCCAGCACCATCGGCACGATCCCGCGCCCCAGCAGATGGAAGGCCGCCCGGCCCAGGTCCCCCGCCAGCCACCACAGCTGCAGATCCGCGGGGCGGTACAGATCGACCGCGATGTCACCCGTACGGATGCGCTCCATCAACTCGTCCTCGAAGCCGCCGCCCATCATCGCGCAGGTCATCAGCAGAGCCTGACCCAGCCACACATAGGTCAGCGCCTGCGACGTGTCGTAGCCGCCGAGGTGCGGACGCTCGTCCCACAGGGCGATGTAGGTGTACGCCATGATGAAGCCGAAGACGGTGTTGGTGAACACTCCCGCGAACGTCGCCATCCGATACGTGGCATGCCGCCGGAACCCACCGGCCGCCACTACGGCGTAGAGCCGCATCCCGCCCCCCTCTGCCGCCAAAGCGCACGACCCTAGTCCACCGCGCCCGGCCGCCGCGACCCCATTTCCGTGGAGGGTTCCGAGGGTTATGCGTCCGAAAAGTGCACTATAGGAAAATCATCCGCAGTCGAGGAGCCTCCACAGTCATGAGCCAAGAGCCACCGCAGCACGGCGGAGACCCTGGTACACAGGGCTCCGGGGGCTGGGCCCCCCGAGACCCCTCGGCCGCGGCCTCCGCGGCCTCCGCGGCCGACACCCAGCACCCGAACGGCGCAGAAGCCCCCAAGGGGCGCACGAAACGCCCCAAGCGGCCCAAGCGCACCGGCTGGCGCCGCGCCATCCCCACCTGGCGCATGACCCTCGGCGGCGTACTCCTCCTCGCACTGCTCCTCGTCGGCGGATTCATCGCCGGCTACCAGCTCATCGACATCCCCGCCGCCAACGCCAGCGCGACCGCGCAGTCCAACGTCTACCTCTACGAGGACGGCACCGTCATCGCCCGCGACGGCGAGACCAACCGCGAGAACATCCCCCTGCGCCGCGTCCCCCGCCCCGTCCAGCACGCCGTACTCGCCGCCGAGGACCGCGACTTCTACTCGGAGGACGCCATCGACGTCCAGGCCACCCTCCGCGCCGGCTGGAACACCGTCACCGGCAAGGGCAGACAGGGCGGCTCCACGATCACCCAGCAGTACGTCAAGAACTACTACCTCGGCCAGGAACAGACCCTCGTCCGCAAGGCCAAGGAATTCTTCATCTCCATCAAGCTCGACCGCGAACAGAGCAAGGACGAGATCCTCGAGGGCTACCTCAACACCAGCTACTTCGGCCGCAACGCCTACGGCATCCAGGCCGCCTCCCACGCCTACTACGGCAAGGACGTCGAAGACCTCGGCCCCGGCGAAGGCGCCTACCTCGCCTCCCTCCTGAACGCCCCCAGCTCCTACGACGTCGTCGCCCACCCCGAGAACAAGAAGGCCGCACTCGCCCGCTGGGACTACGTACTCGACGGCATGGTCGAACACCACTGGCTCACCGAAGCCGACCGCGACGCCATGACCTTCCCCGTCCCCGGCAAGCCGAAGCCCGCCACCGCACTCTCCGGCCAGCGCGGCTACATCGTCCACGCCGTCGAGGACTACCTCACCACCAACAAGATCATCGACGAGGACACCCTCGACACCGGCGGCTACCGCATCACCACCACCCTCCAGAAGAAGAAGCAGGACGCACTCGTCGAAGCCGTCGAGGAGAACGTCCTCTCCAAGACCAGCGACGACCGCGAGGCAGACCGCAACGTCCGCGCCGGCGGCGCCTCCGTCGATCCCGCCAACGGCCACGTCGTCGCCCTCTACGGCGGCATCGACTACACCAGGCAGTTCGTCAACAACGCCACCCGCCGCGACTACCAGGTCGGATCCACCTTCAAGCCCTTCGTCCTCGCCGCCGCCCTCGCCAACGGGTCCACCACCCAGAAGGACCGGCCCATCACCCCCAACACCCGCTACGACGGCGACAACGAACGCACCGTCCAAGCCGCCACCGGCCCCACCGACTACTCCCCCGCCAACGAGGACGACGTCGACTACGGCTCCATCACCGTCCGCGAGGCCACCGACAAATCCGTCAACGCCGTCTACGCCCAGATGGCCCAGGACGTCGGCCCCGACGAGGTCAAGGACACCGCGATCGCCCTCGGCATCCCCCAGAACACACCCGACCTCACCGCATCCCCCTCCATCGCGCTCGGACCCGCCACCGCCAGCGTCCTCGACATGGCCTCCGCCTACGCCACCCTCGCCGACCACGGCAGACAGCGCACCCACACCCTCGTCTCCAAGATCAGCAAGAACACCGTCGCCCTCGACCTCCCCACCAGGAACACCCGGCGCGCCATCCCCCGCGAAGCCGCCGACACCACCACCTCCGTCCTGCGCAGCGTCGTCGACGGCGGCACCGGCACCGCAGCCCTCGCCGCCGGCCGCCCCGCCGCCGGCAAGACCGGCACCGCCGAGGAGGACAAGGCCGCCTGGTTCGCCGGCTACACCCCCGACCTCGCCACCGTCATCGCCGTCATGGGCCAGGACCCGAAGACCGGCATCCAGAAACCCCTCTACGGCGCCCTCGGCCTCGCCCGCATGAACGGCGGCGGCGCACCCGCCCAGACCTGGGCCGCCTACACCCGCGCCGCACTCGAAGGCAGCGAGGTGCAGGGCTTCGACCTCCAGGCCGACGAAGGCCCCGAAGAACCCGACCCGGACGAGAGCGCCGAGGGCGAGGACACCGAGGACGACGACACCGAGGAAGCCGGGAACACCAGGGAACGCCGGAACCGCGAGGACGACTCGGAGCGCCAGGACAGCGACACCGACGAGCCCGGAACCGGGGAGACCCGTCAGGAACGCGACGGCACGAACCGCACCCGCGCACCCTCCGAAGCCTCCCCGGCCGCAGGAACGCCCCGCACCGCCACCCCCGCCGACGCTCCGACGCGCACACCCCGGCTCCAGGAACCCGCCGCCCTGCGACCCCACCACGAGCCCCCGGACGACCGGCCCGAAGAGCCCGCCGACCACCCCGGCGACCGCCCGGCCGACGAACGGAACAGGGGCGGACAGGACCTCCACGGCCCCACCCGCCCCTGACCACTCAGTGCCCGGACGTCGCCTTCAGCCCCACCACGGCCACCAGCAGCAGACACACGAAGAAAATACGGGCGGCGGTCACCGGCTCGTTCAGCACCACCATGCCCAGCACCGCGGCACCCGCCGCGCCGATCCCCACCCACACGCCGTACGCCGTACCGATCGGCAGCGTCTTCGCCGCATGCGACAACAGCACCATGCTGGCCACGATCCCCAGACCGGTGAACACGCTCGGCCACAGCCGGGTGAACCCCTCGGTGTACTTCATCCCGATCGACCAGCCCACTTCAAGGAAACCGGCCACGATCAGCAGAACCCACGCCACGACGGCACCTCCACGACGACACACACGGACAGAACACGGATGCGTCGTCTTTACGGAACCCGGTACGGCGCGTCTCGTCGGGGTCCCCCCACCGTAGCAAGCCCACAGAACAGACAAAAGGCCTGGTGACGACAGTCACCAGGCCCTTCCACCGCCACTTACAGATACAGCCCGGTCGAATCCACCGAACCCTCGAACCGGTCCGCCGCCACCGCGTGAAGATCCCGCTCACGCATCAGCACGTACGCCACACCCCGCACCTCGACCTCGGCACGGTCCTCGGGGTCGTACAGCACCCGGTCACCCGGCTCAACCGTCCGCACGTTCTGACCCACCGCGACCACCTCGGCCCACGCCAGACGCCGGCCGACCGCAGCCGTCGCCGGAATCAGGATGCCGCCGCCCGACCGCCGCTCACCCTCAGGCGAATCGGACCGGACCAGCACCCGGTCGTGCAGCATCCGGATCGGCAGCTTGTCGTCGGTGTTGCTCATGCCGTTGTCGCTCACGCCCCGAAACCTACCTGCCCCGCACCGGCCCGCACGCCCCAGGGCACGTCCGGACCCGTCCTCAGCGCCTCTTGCGCCGCGCACACCGGGAAGAGCGCGAGGACCGCGGCGACCCGGACGACAGCGTCAGCAGCGCCACCGCACCCACCACCACCAGCGCCGCCGGAATCACCCGCTCCAGCCGCGGCGAACCGTCCTCGGACACGAACTGCGCCCTCACGTCCGAAACCGAACGGTTCACGGCGACGAACGCGCGCCCGGCCGTCCGGTCCACCGTCGACGCGACCTTGGCCTTCGCGTCACCGATCATCGTCTTCGGGTGCACGCGCACCCCGATCTCGTCCAGCACCACCGCAAGCTGCGCACGCCTGCTGATGATGTCCGCCTCGATCTGCGCAGGGGTCCTGGTATCCGACACTGCGCCGCCTCCGTGGTCGTCGTCGGGTAAACCTTCATCGACAGTCTGTCAGCTCAGCCGCCCCTCCACCCGGCGGCACCCCCTATTACGCTCGGTGCCACACAGCCCACGTGCCACTCGAGGAGAGACATGAGCGAGCGACTCCAGACCGGCGACACCGCCCCCGCCTTCACCCTTCCGGACGCCGACGGCAAGGAGGTCTCGCTCGCGGACCACAAGGGCCGCAAGGTCATCGTCTACTTCTACCCCGCGGCGCTTACCCCCGGTTGCACCAAGCAGGCCTGCGACTTCACGGACAACCTGGACCTCCTCACCGGAGCCGGCTACGACGTCATCGGCGTGTCGCCCGACAAGCCCGAGAAGCTCGCGAAGTTCCGCGAGCAGGAGAACCTCAAGGTCACCCTGGTCGGCGACCCCTCCAAGGAGACTCTGGAGGCGTACGGCGCGTTCGGAGAGAAGAAGCTCTACGGCAAAACGGTGACGGGTGTGATCCGCTCCACGATTGTGGTCGACGAAGAGGGCAAGGTGGAGAAGGCCCTCTACAACGTCAAGGCGACCGGACACGTTGCCAAGATCATCAAGGACCTCGGCATCTGACTCGATTTCGACCGGTACCGGCCGAAATCGATGTGATCGAGATCGCAAACAGCTGTTGATTCGGTTTGCAACCGCCATGACTGCGCAGAAGCCTTTCCTGGAACACCGTTCGACGAAAGGAACCGGCCATGGCGGCCTCCGACCCCCACCAGGCGGCCGACCCTGATGCGGTCAAACGCCACCCCGCGCTCTTCCGGGCCATCCGGAAGCGCCAGAACCCCCGGCTCCGTCGGACGGACATCACCGTCACCGACGACCAGGCGGTCAAGCGCGCGGTGAAGGCGGCCTCCCTGGGTAACGCCATGGAGTGGTTCGACTTCGGGATCTACTCCTACCTGGCCGTCACCATCGGGCACGTCTTCTTCCCTTCCGGGAACGACACCACCCAGCTCCTCTCGTCGTTCGCGACCTTCGCCGTGGCCTTCCTCGTCCGCCCCCTCGGCGGCATGTTCTTCGGCCCCATGGGCGACAAGATCGGCCGCAAGAAGGTCCTCGCCCTCACCATGATCCTCATGGCGATCGGCACCTTCGCGATCGGCCTCATCCCCTCCCACGACACCATCGGCGTCTGGGCCGCGGTCCTGCTGATCTTCTTCCGGATGCTCCAGGGCTTCTCCACCGGCGGCGAGTACGGCGGCGCCTCCACCTTCATCGCCGAGTACGCCCCCGACAAGCGCCGCGGCTTCTTCGGTAGCTTCCTCGAATTCGGCACCCTCGCCGGATACGTCGGCGCCGCCGGGCTCGTCACCCTCCTGTACGCCCTCCTGGACACCGGCCAGATGGAGTCCTGGGGCTGGCGCATCCCGTTCCTCGTCGCCGGCCCGCTCGGCCTCGTAGGCCTCTACCTGCGACTGCGCCTCGACGAGACCCCCGCCTTCCAGAAGCTGGAGGGCGGCACGGCCCACGCCACGGAGGCCGCCGACCACGTCGAGTCCACCGCCAAGGGCGACCTCGCCAAGATCTTCCGCCAGTACTGGCCGACGCTGATCCTCTGCATCGCCCTGGTCGGCGCGTACAACATCACCGACTACATGCTGCTGTCGTACATGCCGACGTACCTCTCGGACGAGCTCGGCTACAGCGAGACCCACGGCCTGCTCATCCTGCTCGGCGTCATGGTCTTCCTCATGATGATCATCAGCCAGTTCGGCAAGCTGTCGGACCACTTCGGCCGCAAGCCGATACTGATGGCAGGCATGATCGGCTTCCTGGTCCTCTCGCTGCCCGCCTTCCTCCTGATCCGCCAGGGCAGCATCCCGGCGATCATCATCGGCATGCTGATGCTGGGCCTCTCCCTGGTCTGCATGCTGGGCACGATGTCCGCCGCCCTCCCGGCCCTGTTCCCGACGAACGTCCGCTACGGCTCCCTGTCGGTCGGCTACAACCTCTCGGCCTCGATCTTCGGCGGCACGACCCCGCTGGTGATCACCGCCCTGATCAGCTGGACCGGCTCGAACCTCATGCCCGCGTACTACGCGATGGCGGCGGCCCTGGTCGGCGTGATCGCCGTGGCCTGCATGAAGGAGACCGCCAACCAGCCCCTGGCCGGCTCCCCGCCCTCGGTCGAGACGGAAGAGGAAGCCGCGGAACTGGTCCACGCCCAGAGTCCGGACCCGAAGTTCTGACCCACCGTGCGCTGAGGGCCCGTACCGCTTCCCCGAAGCGGTACGGGCCCTTCCGCATCTCGTCGCATTACGGACGTGACCATCCGATTAACGGTTCGTTGCTCCGTACGAGACCGCGAACGCGCGGCCGGATACGGAGGGGGACATGCCGGTAAGCCCGTACACGCGAGAGCGCCTGATGGAAGCGGCCTCGTCGTCACGGACACTCTCGGAGGCGCTGACGAAGCTCGGGGTGGACCCGAAGAGCTCGTCGCGGCCATACCTCCTCGACCGCATGAAGAAAATGGGCATCACCACGGCGCACTTCGAGCGCGAGGGCGCTCGATGGACCAGGGAAGTCCTGGAGCCCGTGGTGGCCGCATCAACGAGCGTGTACGAGGTCCTCCACCGCCTCGGCCTCGAAGCGGTGGGGGGCCACCACACCAACATCAGCCGACGCATCAAGGCATACGGCATCGATACCTCGCACTTCGCCCAGCCGCCCAAAACCGGGATGAAGCAGCGTCGCCGCACCCCCCGGGAACGCCTGGTGGAGGACACTTCGCCGCGTGCCCGCCGCGTTCCGGGTGCCCGCCTCAAGCCCGCGATGTCGGCACTGGGCGTCGCGGACCGCTGCGCCCTATGTGGGACAGAGCCGGTTTGGCGAGGGCGGCCGCTCCCACTCGAGGTGGACCACATCAACGGCAATTGGCGCGACAACCGTCTGGAGAACTTGCGGCTCCTGTGCCCCAACTGCCATTCGACGACCGACACGTACCGCGGTCGCGCCAAGAGCCGCCGAGCACAGGACAGCCGATGATCCAGAAGCGGAAGTACACCCGCGAGGTGCTGACCGAAGCAGCGGAGAACTGCTCAAGTATCGACGGAGTCATAGCCTTCTTGGGCGCTCACCCCCACGAGCGCCTCCGCCGCTATCTACTACGACGGCTCGCCCACTACGGTATCGACGTCTCCCACTTCCCACACCACCGTTCCGACACCGTCGCAACGCGCCCGCCCTCGGACGTGCTCCGTGAATCCGTGGCGAACTCCCGCTCTCTGGCCGAGCTGCTGCGAAAGCTCGGGCGCCGGGACAATGGGCACCAGCGAAATCTCCTACGCCGGTGGATCGCGGAAGAAGGCCTGACAACCGCACACCTCCTGGGCCAAGGACACCAACGCGGCATGCCATCGACGACGCCCAGCAGACGCCCCACGGACGTGCTGGTGAAGCACGACGGGAAACGCCGTACGAAGACCGTGCTGTTACGTCGGGCTCTCTCCGCGATCGGCGTCCCCGAGCGTTGTGCCGAGTGTGGAACCAGCCCGGTCTGGCATGGAAATCCGATCACCCTGGAGATCGACCACATCAACGGCGACCGGAGCGATGACCGCGCCGAGAATCTCCGCTTACTGTGCCCGAACTGCCATGCAGTCACCAGCACCTGGTGCCGAGGGGGTACACGCCGAACAGCACACCCTCAAGACTCGCTTACCACCTCAACAGCCCGCCCGGTACGATGACAGACGGCTAGCGGCGGTGGTGCAATGGCGACACAGCAGACTTAGGATCTGTGGCCCGTGAAACGGCTTGAGGGTTCGAATCCCTTCCGCCGCACGAGGACGGCCTACGAATCGAAGGATTGATTCGTAGGCCGTTTTCATATCCGGCGCCTCACCCCACCAGCTCCCGCACCACCGGCACCAGTGCCCGGAACGCCTTGCCGCGGTGGCTGATCGCGTTCTTCTCCGCAGGGGTGAGCTCCGCGCAGGTCCGGGTCTCGCCGTCGGGCTCCAGGATCGGGTCGTAGCCGAAGCCGTATCCGCCGGCCGGAGCGGTGCGCAGGGTGCCCGTGAGGCGGCCCTCGACCACGCGTTCCGTGCCGTCGGGGAGGGCCAGGGCGGCGGCGCAGGCGAAGTAGGCCCCTCGGTGGGGGGCGGAGATGTCGCCGAGCTGGGCGAGGAGCAGGTCCAGGTTGGCCGCGTCGTTGCCGTGGGCGCCCGACCAGCGGGCCGAGAAGATGCCGGGGGCTCCGCCGAGCACGTCGACGCAGAGGCCGGAGTCGTCGGCGACGGCCGGGTGGCCGGTGGCCCGGGCCAGGGCGTGGGCCTTGAGGAGGGCGTTCTCGGCGAAGGTGACGCCGGTTTCCTTGACGTCGGGGATGTCGGGGTACGCGTCCGCGCCGACGAGGTCGTGGTTCAGGCCCGCGTCGGCGAGGATCGCGTGGAGTTCGGTGATTTTCCCGGCGTTGCGGGTGGCGAGGATCAGGCGCGTCATGCGTCGATTATCGCCGCCTGTTCACGGTGTGCAGACCTTGCCGATCTCGGTGGCGGCATCGGTGACGGGGGTGATGTCAGGGGTGGCGTCGCCACTCTCGATGGACTTCCGGACGTTGGTGACGCCTGCCTGGAGGTCGTCGACGGCCTTGCTCAGGTCGGCGTTGTCCGTGGTGTCGCCGAGGTCCTTGAGCTCCTTGTCGATCTGGTCCAGGGATTCGGAGGCCTGGGTCACGTCCTCGGAGGCGTTGGACACCGCCTGCTGGAGGTTGTTGACGCTGGTGGCGATGGCATCGGCCGTGCGGACGCAGTCCAGGGCCTTGTCGACGGCGCCGCAGCCGACGGCGGCGGTGAGGGTCAGCAGAGTGGCCGTGACGGCGAGTGCGGTGCGGTGGTGGCGGCGCGAGGCCATGGTGCGGTCCCTCCCCAGGGTGGATACATGGACGGACGCACGGTTCGACCCGTGCGCCCGTACCCGCTACGACGCTGTGCGCTGCGTATTTGGTTGCTTCTTTACTCGCCGAGTGTGCGCGCGAGTGCCTCTTCCTGGAGCTTGGCGAGGTCGGTGCAGCCGGCGGTGGCGAGGTCGAGGAGGGCGTTGAGCTCGGTGCGGTCGAAGGGTTCGGCCTCAGCGGTGCCCTGGACCTCGACGAAGCGGCCGTCGCCGGTGCAGACGACGTTCATGTCGGTGTCGGCCCGGACGTCCTCCTCGTAGCAGAGGTCGAGGAGCGGGATCCCGTCGACGATGCCGACGCTGACCGCGGCGACGGTGCCGGTGAGGGGCTTGCGGCCGTGCTTGATGATCTTCTTGCCCTGGGCCCAGGCGATGGCGTCGGCGAGGGCGACGTAGGCGCCGGTGATGGCCGCGGTGCGGGTGCCGCCGTCGGCCTGGAGGACGTCGCAGTCGAGGACGATCGTGTTCTCGCCGAGGGCCTTGTAGTCGATCACGGCGCGCAGGGAGCGGCCGATGAGGCGGCTGATCTCGTGGGTGCGGCCGCCGATCTTCCCGCGTACGGATTCGCGGTCGCCGCGGGTGTTGGTGGAGCGGGGCAGCATGGAGTACTCGGCGGTGACCCATCCTTCGCCGCTGCCCTTGCGCCAGCGGGGGACGCCTTCGGTGACGGAGGCGGTGCAGAAGACCTTGGTGTCACCGAAGGAGATGAGTACGGAGCCTTCGGCGTGCTTGCTCCATCCGCGTTCGATGGTGACGGGGCGGAGCTGTTCGGGGGTGCGGCCGTCGATACGAGACATGGCGTCGAGCCTATCGGCTGGGGCGGCCGGGTCCGTTCGGGTGCATGGGCGGGTGCGGTGCGGTGCCGGGCGGGGCTCACGGCGGGCGCGGGCGCGACGGGCAGGGGCGGCGGGCGCAGGGGCGGCGGGCGCAGGGGCGGCGGGCGCAGGGGCGGCGGGCGCAGGGGTGGTTGCGCGGCGGGCGCAGGGGTGGGCAGGCGCGGGGGCGGATGCACGGCAGGCCCCGCTCCGTGCCGGTCGGGGGCGGAGCGGGGCCTGCGCGTGGGACCTGGGTGGGCCGGCGGGGTCAGCCGGTCACATCATGTCTTCGATGTCGGCGGCGATGGGGTCGGCGTCGGTGCCGATGACGACCTGGATCGCGGTGCCCATCTTGACGACGCCGTGGGCTCCGGCGGCCTTGAGCGCGGCTTCGTCGACCTTGCTGGGGTCGTGGACCTCGGTGCGGAGGCGGGTGATGCAGCCTTCGATCTCGTCGATGTTCTCGATACCGCCGAGGCCGGCGACGATCTTCTCAGCCTTGCTGGCCATGTCCTTCTCCCTGGTCTGTGCTTGCGTGGGGCGGCCCACCATGGGTCCGTTTCGTCACGGTAACGCACGGTTGGCCCAACTTCACGGGCGGGTAACCGCACAGTCCCCAATGATGACGATCACCGGCGCTCCGCCTTCCGGCAGGGCTCCGCACCGTATCGCAACTGGTCTACACCAGTTTGCAACGACCGCCAAACCTGGCGTGTTCCGGGAGGATGCCGATGAGTTCGAACGCGGCGAGCGCACCGCAGCGGAAGTGGTGGAACGGGCCGGTCCAGGGACTGCAGAAGGTCGGCCGCAGCCTGCAGCTGCCGGTGGCCGTGCTGCCCGCGGCGGGTCTTCTCGTCAGCCTCGGCAACCTCTTCGACTCCTCGTTGCACGGCGCGTTCTGGGACAAGTTCGCGAAGGTCCTCCTCAACGGCGGAACGGCGATCCTCGACGGTGAGGTGGGCCTGCCGCTGCTCTTCTGCATCGGTGTCGCGATCGGCTTCGCGAAGAAGGCGGACGGTTCGACGGCGCTCGCCGCGGTCGTCGGCTTCCTCGTCTACCGGGGCGTGCTGGCGGCGTTCCCGGTGGACGACACCGTCACCGAGGCCACCCCTGACGGGGTGCCGCAGAATCCGGGTGTCCTGGGCGGCATCATCATCGGCCTGCTGACCGCCGTCGTCTGGCAGCGCTACCACCGTACGAAGCTGGTCGACTGGCTGGGCTTCTTCAACGGGCGCCGCCTGGTCCCGATCCTGATGGCGTTCCTCTGCGTGATCCTGGGGACGCTGTTCGGCCTGCTGTGGCAGCCGGTGGGTGACGCGCTGACGTGGTTCGCCAAGCAGTTGATCGACCTGGGCGCCTGGGGTGCGGCGATCTTCGGTGTCGCGAACCGCCTGCTGATCCCGATCGGCATGCACCAGTTCCTCAACACGTTCTTCTGGTTCCAGGCGGGCGAGTTCACCGGTGACGACGGGACGGTGCAGGGCGACATCTCCCGCTTCTTCGCCGGGGACCCTTCGGCGGGGCAGTTCACCTCGGGGTTCTTCCCGATCATGATGTTCGGCCTGCCGGCCGCGGCGCTGGCGATCGCCCACACCGCACGGCCGGAGCGGCGCAAGGAAGTGTCGGGGCTGATGCTGTCGGTGGCGCTGACCTCGTTCGTGACGGGGGTGACGGAGCCGCTGGAGTTCTCGTTCCTCTTCGTGGCGCCGTTGCTGTACGGGGTGCACGCGATCCTGACCGGTGTCTCGATGGGGGTCACCTGGGCGTTCGGTGTGCACGCGGGGTTCAGCTTCTCCGCCGGGCTGATCGACTACGTCGTCAACTGGCATCTGGACACGAAACCGTGGCTGATCATCCCGATCGGGCTGTGTTTCGCGGTGATCTATTATGTGATCTTCCGGTTCGCGATCACCAAGTTCAACCTCCAGACCCCGGGGCGCGAGCCCTTGGAGGAGGAGGAGAGGACGGAGGAGGACCTCACGAAGTAGAGGTTCCCCCACCCCTCAGGCCCTCGGACCACTGGTCCGGGGGCCTTTGCCACGTCACCCAGGGTGGCGGTGGCACTACCCCCCAGATTGTGAGGAATCGAAGGTTCCTTATCTAACCCTCACCGTGCTAAAACTGGTCTACACCACTGAGTGGTCCAGACCACGCGGCCGTTCCTGCCGCCGCGTTCCTCGAGTCGCCGCCCCCGAAATCCTGTCCCTGGCGGCGCCTTGCCTACTGGAGGAAGTTGATGAGTACGGACACCGCTCCGGCGGCCCCCGCGAAGAAGCGGGGCGCAGGCGTGATGGCTGTCATGCAGCGCATCGGCCGCAGCCTGATGCTGCCGGTCGCGGTTCTGCCCGCGGCGGCGCTGCTGGTCCGGCTCGGCAATGCCGACATGCTCGGCCGCGAGTCGTTCCCCACCGTGATCACGAAGCTGGCCGGTTACATGGCGGCCGGCGGTGGCGCCATTCTCGACAACATGGCCCTGCTGTTCGCGGTCGGCATCGCCATCGGCTTCGCCAAGAAGTCGGACGGCTCCACGGCTCTCGCCGCGGTCACCGGCTACCTGGTCTTCCAGAAGGTGCTCGCCACCTTCACGGACAGCAACCTGCCGCAGGTCGCGAGCGTCGCCGACGGCGAGATCGTCATGAACGACGCCCCGGTCAACGCGGGTGTGCTCGGCGGTGTCGTGATGGGCATAGTCGTGGCCCTGCTGTACCAGAAGTTCTACCGGACGAAGCTGCCCGACTGGGCGGGCTTCTTCAGCGGCCGCCGTCTGGTCCCGATCCTCTCCGCCTTCGCGGGTCTGGTCATCGGCATCGTCTTCGGCCTCATCTGGCCGGTGCTCGGTACGGGCCTGCACAACTTCGGTGAGTGGCTGGTCGGTTCCGGCGCTGTCGGCGCGGGCATCTTCGGTGTCGCCAACCGCGCGCTGATCCCGGTCGGCATGCACCACCTGCTGAACTCCTTCCCGTGGTTCCAGGCGGGCGAGTACGACGGCGCCCACGGTGACATCGCCCGCTTCCTCGCCGGTGACCCGAACGCCGGACAGTTCATGACCGGCTTCTTCCCGATCATGATGTTCGCCCTCCCGGCGGCGTGCCTGGCGATCGTCCACTGTGCCCGTCCGGAGCGCCGCAAGGTCGTCGGCGGCATGATGTTCTCGCTCGCGCTGACCTCGTTCGTCACGGGTGTCACGGAGCCGATCGAGTTCACCTTCATGTTCATCGCGCCGGTGCTGTACGCGATCCACGCGGTGCTGACCGGTGTCTCGATGGCCCTGACCTGGGCACTCGGCATGAAGGACGGCTTCGGCTTCTCGGCCGGTCTGGTCGACTTCCTGCTGAACCTGGGCATCGCGTCGAAGCCCTGGCTGCTGGTGCTGGTGGGTCTCTGCTTCGCGGTGGTCTACTACGTGGTCTTCCGCTTCGCGATCACGAAGTTCAACCTGCCGACGCCGGGCCGTGAGTCCGACGAGGAGCTCGCCGAGCTCCAGAAGGCCGAGGCCAAGTAGTCCGGCCGCCCCGCACGACGGCGAAGCCCCGTCCTCCCACGTGGAGGACGGGGCTTCGCCGTCGTCGCGCGTTCCTGGTGCCGGATCAGGCGGCGTCCGTGTGACGCGGTGCTAGATGTCGTAGACCGCGCCGGGGGCCGCCAGCTCGACGGGGCCGTCGTAGACCTCGCGGGCGTCGGCGAGGTTGCGCTCGGCGTCGGTCCACGGCGGGATGTGGGTGAGGACGAGGCGTCCCGCTCCGGCGGCCGCGGCGTATTCGCCCGCTTCGCGGCCGTTGAGGTGGAGGTCCGGGATGTCCTCCTTGCCATGGATGAACGATGCTTCGCAGAGGAACAGGTCGGCGTCCTCGGCGAGTTCGGCCAGCGCGTCGCAGGTGCCGGTGTCGCCGGAGTAGGTGAGGGTGCGTCCGTCGTGCTCGATCCTGATGCCGAAGGTGTCGACGGGGTGGAGGAGCTTCTCCGTGCGGACGGAGAAGGGGCCGATCTCGAAGGAGCCGGACTTCAGCGTGTGGAAGTCGAAGACCTCCCCCATCGCGTGTTCGGACGGGGTGTCGGCGTGTGCCGTGGTCAGCCGCTGCTCGGTGCCCTCGGGGCCGTAGACGGGGAGGGGGGCGGGCCGTCCCCCGTCGAAGCGGTAGTAGCGGACGACGAAGTACGCGCACATGTCGATGCAGTGGTCGGCGTGGAGGTGGCTGAGAAAGATGGCGTCGAGGTCGTAGAGACCCACATGGCGCTGCAGCTCGCCCAGGGCGCCGTTGCCCATGTCGAGGAGCAGCCGGAAGCCGTCGGCCTCTACGAGGTAGCTCGAGCATGCCGAACCCGCGGACGGGAACGAGCCGGAGCAGCCGACGACGGTGAGCTTCATGGAGCGTGAACCTCCGAGGCCTGGGAACGGGGAGGGTTCGTGCGGTCCGTCGAGCGTAAGGCGCGAAACCGCTGGTCGCTCCTCCAGGGCCTGCCGTTGTGGGGGAACTCACCTGTGCTGTCACCGGTTCGATGGAAGGCCGGGGTGGCGTCGGTCGCCGGTACGGTCGGGTGATGAACACATGGTGGTGGGTGGCGTTGGCTGCCGTCGTCCTGCTGGCTCTGGTGGCCGCGGTCTCCGACGCGCGGGGCCGGGGCGGGCGCGGGCCTCGGCGTCCGGGCGGGCGGACCCGTCCGGCGGGTGCCGCTCCGGGGCATGCTCCTGAGCGGAAGAGGGGGCGCCCGCACGGGGCTCCCCGGCCCGGGGAGATCTGGTGGGCCGACGTGCCGTACGAGGACGGGCCCGGGTCGAAGGACCGGCCGTGCCTGGTGCTGTCGGTGCGGGGTGGCACGGCGGTGGTCGCCAAGATCACCAGCAGGCATCATGAGGAGCGGCCGGGGGTGATCGCGTTGCCGCCCGGTGCGGTGGGTGACGCGCGGGGCCGGCGGAGCTTCCTGGAGACGGACGAGCTGCGGGACGTGGCGCTGTCGGGGTTCCGCCGTAAGGCGGGCGAGCTGGACCCGGGGGTGTGGGGGCGGGTGCGCGGGCTGGGCTGAGTGTGCGGGCGGCGCGGGGCGGGGTGTGCTGCCGCCCCGCGCCGCCCGGAGGTTCTCGGCCGGTGGGCCGTTACGCCCAGAGCTGTCCGTGCAGGGTCTCGATGGCGGCTTCCGTCGTGGGGGCGGTGTAGACGCCGGTCGACAGGTACTTCCAGCCGCCGTCCGCGACGACGAAGACGATGTCGGCGGACTCGCCGGCCTTGACGGCCTTGCGGCCGACGCCGATCGCGGCGTGGAGTGCGGCGCCGGTGGAGACGCCCGCGAAGATGCCCTCCTGCTGGAGGAGCTCCCGGGTGCGGGTGACGGCGTCGGCGGAGCCGACGGAGAAGCGGGTGGTGAGTACGGAGGCGTCGTAGAGCTCGGGTACGAAGCCCTCGTCGAGGTTGCGCAGGCCGTAGACGAGGTCGTCGTAGCGCGGTTCGGCGGCGACGACGGTGACGTCGGGCTTGTTCTCGCGGAGGTAGCGGCCGACGCCCATGAGGGTGCCCGTGGTGCCGAGTCCTGCCACGAAGTGGGTGATGGACGGGAGGTCGGTGAGGATCTCCGGGCCGGTGGTGGCGTAGTGGGCGCCCGCGTTGTCCGGGTTTCCGTACTGGTAGAGCATGACCCAGTCGGGGTGCTCGGCGGAGAGCTCCTTGGCCACGCGTACGGCGGTGTTGGAGCCGCCGGCGGCGGGCGAGGAGATGATCTCGGCGCCCCACATGGTGAGGAGGTCGCGCCGTTCCTGCGAGGTGTTCTCCGGCATGACGCACACGATGCGGTAGCCCTTGAGCCTGGCCGCCATGGCGAGCGAGATGCCGGTGTTGCCGCTGGTGGGTTCGAGGATGGTGCAGCCGGGTGTCAGGCGGCCGTCCTTCTCCGCCTGCTCGACCATGTGGAGCGCGGGGCGGTCCTTGATCGAGCCGGTGGGGTTGCGGTCCTCGAGCTTGGCCCAGATCCGGACGTCCTCGGACGGGGACAGCCGCGGGAGGCGGACGAGGGGGGTGTTGCCCACGGCCGCCAGCGGGGAGTCGTACCGCATCAGCGCATGCCGCCGGCGACGGCCGGGAGGATGGTGACGTTGTCGCCGTCGGCGAGCTTGGTGGAGATGCCGTCGAGGAAGCGGACGTCCTCGTCGTTGAGGTAGACGTTCACGAAGCGGCGCAGCTGGTCGCCGTCGACGATGCGCTCGCGGATGCCGTTGTGGCGGGTCTCCAGGTCGGTCAGGAGGTCGGCGAGGGTCTCCCCGCTGCCTTCGACCGCCTTGGCGCCGTCGGTGTAGGTGCGGAGGATGGTCGGGATGCGGACCTCGATGGCCATGGCGTGGGCTCCTGTCGAAAGCGGGGAGGTGGCGTGGGGCGCGCGTTTGTGTGCCCCCGCGCGGGGGTGGTGCGTACGTGGTGCGCTCGGACCGCGGCTCAGGCCGGGCGGTTCACGGGCAGGCGGCAGCCGGACACATCGCGCTGGAGATCCTGCACAGGTCGACGTGCAGGCGCGCGACGAGCAGCATGCCCGGCGTCTTGTCGCTCACGTCATGGGGAACCATGCGCTCATCGTATCGATTCCCCACCCCGAACCCGGAGTGTGATCCCACATGGTGGATGGTGAGCGTTCACCGGTCGGACATGCTGCGGAGTCGGAGGCTCCGGATACGTCCCGGGCGTCAGGCTGACGGCGCGTACGCCTCGACGACCTCGACCTCTTCCTCGGTGATCTGACCGTCCACGATGCGGTACGAGCGGAACTGGAAGGGGCCGGCGTCGTCGGTGTCCGCGGTGGAGACCAGCACGTAGTGGGCGCCGGGTTCGTTGGCGTAGGTGAGGTCGGTGCGGGAGGGGTAGGCCTCGGTCGCGGTGTGGGAGTGGTAGATGATCACCGGCTCCTCGTCGCGGTCGTCCATCTCGCGGTAGAGCTTCAGCAGGTCCCCGGAGTCGAACTCGTAGAACGTGGGTGAGCGCGCGGCGTTGAGCATGGGGACGAAGCGTTCGGCGCGGTCCGTTCCCGCGGGACCGGCGACGACGCCGCACGCCTCGTCGGGGTGGTCGGCGCGGGAGTGCGCGACGATCTGGTCGTGGAGCGCCTGGGTGATGGTCAGCATGGCGCCCAGGATAAGCAGACGGGCCCTTCCGTACCGAGGGGTGGTACGGAAGGGCCCGGATGCCGGACGTGGCCGTTGGGGCGGCCGGTGTCCCGGAGGCGCCGCGGCGCGGGTCAGCGCTTGGCGAAGGCGGTGTTGTCGGGGTTGCGGGCCTTGAGCACGAGGTAGGAGACGCCGAGGAGGAGGCCCCACACGGGTGCGCAGTACAGCGAGATCCTGGCGTCCTTGTCGATGGCCATCATGACGATGACGAGGGCGATGAAGGCGAGGGCGAACCAGCTGCTGAAGGGTGCCCCCGGAGCCTTGAAGGTGGACTGGGGCAGCTCGCCTCGGTCGGCCTTGGCGCGGAAGCGGATCTGGCAGATCAGGATCATGATCCAGGCCCACATGCCGGAGATGGTCGCGAAGGAGACGACGTAGTTGAAGGCGTCGCCCGGCCACTGGTAGTTGATCCAGACGCCGACGAGCATCAGCGCGGCGGAGAACGTGGTGCCGACGAGCGGGAGGCCGTTCTTCGTCAGCTTGGTGAAGGCCCTGGGGCCCTGGCCGTTGAGCGCGAGGTCGCGCAGCATGCGGCCGGTGGAGTACATGCCGGAGTTGCAGGAGGAGAGCGCGGCGGTGAGCACGACGAAGTTGACGATCGCGGCGCCGACGCCGAGTCCCATCTCCTCGAACGCGGCGACGAACGGCGAGACGCCGGGCTTGAAGGTGGACCACGGGACGACCGAGAGGATCATGATCAGCGCGCCGACGTAGAAGACGGCGATGCGCCACGGCACGGTGTTGATGGCCTTGGGCAGGACGGTCTTCGGGTCCTTGGACTCGCCCGCGGTGACGCCGACCAGTTCGACGGCGAGGAAGGCGAACATCACGATCTGGAGGGTCATCAGCGTGCCGCTGATGCCTTCGGGGAAGAAGCCGCCGTCGTTCCACAGGTTGGCGACGGTCGCGGTGTCACCGGCGTCGGAGAAGCCGAGGGTGAGCACGCCGGCGCAGATGAGGATCATGCCGAGGATCGCGGTGACCTTGACCATCGAGAACCAGAACTCGAGCTCGCCGAAGAGTTTCACCGAGATCAGGTTGGCGCCGTACAGAATGAAGGTGAACACCAGTGCCGAGAGCCACTGCGGGATATCCCACCAGTACGTCATATAGGTGGCCGCGGCGGTGACTTCGGTGATTCCGGTGACGACCCAGAAGAGCCAGTAGGTCCAGCCGGTCACGAATCCGAAGAAGGGGCCGAGGAATTCACGCGCGTACTCCGAGAAGGAGCCGGACACCGGGCGGTACATGAGGAGTTCGCCCAGGGCGCGCATGATGAAGAAGATGACGAGGCCCGCGATGGCGTACGCCAGGATGAGGCTGGGCCCGGCCCTGTCGATGGCCTTGCCCGCGCCGAGGAAGAGCCCGGTGCCGATGGCTCCGCCGATCGCGATCATCTGGATCTGGCGGGCCCCCAGGCCACGCTGGTAGCCCTCGCCCGCCGGGGCCTCGACGGCCCCCTGGCCGTCCGGCTGCCCGTTGTCGACCTGCGCCGATGTCATGGTGGTGCGCCTTTCTCCACGCCGATCCGCGCCGTCGTCGGCGTCGGATCAGGTCCTGATCCCCCCGGATATGGATGGAGTGCCGCCGGCGTTCGGCCGGCTCGTAGCGCCCCCGGGGACAGGGGTGGCGTCCCCGGGCGGTCGTGAAGATCTATCACGCCCGCCGGGAGGAGCCATCGGACATTATGTGGCGCACGCCACAGGAAAAAGCGGACAAGCGTTTCCAGGCACGGCAAAGAAGGCCATTCAGGTGACGGGATCGTTATTCGGATTTGAGCATCTGTTGAGCGAATCCGGCAGCCCGGTCGGGCGTCAGTCGGGCATGAGTGTTTCGACCAGGGTTTCCTGGAGGGCGCCGAGCCAGAGGTAGGCCATCACCATGGGCTTGCGCGGATCGCTGTCGGGGAGGCGGTAGAGCGAGCCGTCCTGCCCCTCGTCCTCGTCCGACACCTCGAGGCGGGTGCCGATGGTCAGCCGGAGGTCGTTGAGCGAGCCCAGCCAGTGGCGGCACTCGTCGGGAGCGAGGGAGAGCACCGCGCCGCCGTCCGAGACCGGCGAGAGCGCGTCCAGCGACCGCACGACCGCGAGGGCGTCCTCGCGCTTGTGGGCGCGCAGGTCATTCTCGGTGAAGCGGCGGAATTCGGCGGACGCCTCGCGCAGCTCCTTGTCCCCGTCGCCGTAGGCCTCGGGGAAGAGCCGGGCCAGGGCGGGATCGGTGGGCGGCTCGCTGGGCCCCTCCGCGAACAGGGCGGCCAGCGGGTCCTCACCCTCGGCGGGTTCGTCGCCGGGGCCGATCAGTTCGAGCAGTTGGACGGCGAGGGAGCGCAGGATGGCGATCTCGACCTCGTCGAGCGCGACGGACGCGCCGCCGCCGGGGGTGGCCTCGAAGTGGCCGGCCATGAATTCTCCGATGATGGGTCGGACGGAGGGCAGCGGTGGGTCAGTTGCGGTCCTGGGTCAGCGTGGCCCAGAGCCCGTAGCCGTGCATGGCCTGGACGTCGCGTTCCATCTCCTCGCGGCTGCCGCTGGAGACGACCGCGCGGCCCTTCTGGTGGACGTCGAGCATCAGCTTGTGCGCCTTGTCCTTCGAGTAGCCGAAGTAGGCCTGGAAGACATACGTCACATAGCTCATGAGGTTCACCGGGTCGTTGTGCACCAGCGTCACCCAGGGGACATCGGGCTCAGGGACGGCGAAGGTCTCCTCGGCCGATTCGGGACGTTCGATCTCTACGGGGGCAGCAACGCTCACCTACCCCATGCTGCCACCAGACAGGGGCAGGCGCACAAACGGCGCCCCCATCTCGTCACTTTGACGAATAGGGAGTAGCATCCCCGGCATGAACTCAGCGGACCTTGGGCGACGGGTCGGTGTGCCGTCGACCGCGCTCTTCACCGACCAGTACGAGCTCACGATGGTGCAGGCGGCACTGAAGGCGGGCACCGCCGGCCGGCGCTCCGTCTTCGAGGCCTTCACCCGGCGCCTGCCCGAGGGCCGGCGCTACGGCGTCGTCGCGGGCACCGGGCGGGTGCTGGACGCGGTGGAGAACTTCCACTTCGACGACGAGATGCTCGGCTTCCTGCGCGACCAGAAGGTCGTGGACGCCCCGACCGTCGACTGGCTGGCCGACTACCGTTTCAGCGGGGACATCTGGGGCTACCCGGAGGGCGAGGTGTACTTCCCGGGCTCGCCGCTCCTGCGGGTCGAGGGGTCCTTCGCCGAGTGCGTGCTGCTGGAGACCGTGATCCTCTCGATCCTCAACCACGACTCGGCGATCGCCGCCGCCGCGTCCCGGATGTCGGCCGCCGCGGGCGGCCGCCGCCTCATCGAGATGGGCGCGCGGCGCACGCACGAGCTGTCGGCGGTGGCGTCGGCCCGTGCCGCGTACATCGGCGGCTTCCACACCACCTCGGACCTGGCGGCCGGGTTCCGGTACAACATCCCGACCGTGGGGACGAGCGCGCACGCCTTCACGCTCCTGCACGACAGCGAGCGGGACGCCTTCCAGGCACAGGTGGACTCGCTGGGCCGGGGCACCTCGCTGCTGGTCGACACGTACGACGTGACGGAGGCCGTCCGCACGGCGGTGGAGGTCGCGGGGCCGGAGCTCGGCGCCGTACGCATCGATTCGGGCGACCTGCTGCTCGTCGCGCACCGGGTCCGGCAGCAGCTCGACGAGCTGGGTGCCACGGAGACGAAGATCGTGGTGACGTCCGACCTGGACGAGTACGCCATCGCCTCGCTGGCCGCCGCCCCCGTCGACGCCTACGGGGTGGGCACGCAGCTGGTCACCGGGAGCGGGCACCCGACGTGCTCCATGGTCTACAAGCTGGTCGCGCGCGCGGGCTCCGCCGACACGGCCGATCCGCTGCTGCCGGTGGCGAAGAAGTCGCTGGGCGCGAAGTCGTCCAGGGGCGGCCGCAAGTGGGCGGCCCGCCGGCTGGACGAGGCCGGGGCGGCCGAGGCCGAGGTGATCGGCAGCGGCGAGGTTCCGGCGGAGCTGGCGGACCGGCAGTTGCAGGTGGAGCTGGTCAGGGGCGGCGAGGTGGTCGGACGCGAGCCTCTGGAGGCGGCCCGCGACCGGCACGTCGCGGCGCGGGCGGGGCTGCCGATGTCGGCGATGCAGCTGTCCCGTGGAGAGCCGGTGCTGCCCACCGAGTACGTGTGAGAGGGGACCGGGCCCGGGCCCCAGGGCCGCCGCGCCTCGCACGGCGCGAGAGCCGAGGCGTGTGCCCCCTCCCGCAGGGTGCGCCGAGTCTCTAGGCTCGGTGGCGATCCCCACCGCTGACATCCGCCGACCCGCCGAACCCCACACCGAAGGACGACCGCCATGCATCGCGCCTTGATCGTCGTTGACGTTCAGAACGACTTCTGCGAGGGCGGCAGCCTCGCGGTGGCGGGCGGCGCCGATGTCGCCGCCGCCATCACCGACCTGATCGGCCAGGCTCAGCCCGGCTACAGCCATGTGGTGGCCACCCGCGACCACCACGTCGACCCGGGTGACCACTTCTCCGCCTCACCCGACTTCGAGCACTCCTGGCCGCCGCACTGCGTCGCCGGCACGGAGGGCGTGGGCTTCCACCCCAATTTCGCCCCCGCCGTGGCCTCGGGAGCCATCGACACGGTCTTCGACAAGGGTGCGTACGCCGCGGCCTACAGCGGGTTCGAGGGCGTCGACGAGAACGGCGTCGGCCTCGCCCGGTGGCTGCGGGACCGCTCCGTCACCGCCGTCGACGTCGTCGGCATCGCCACGGACCACTGCGTGCGGGCCACCGCCCTGGACGCCGCCCGCGAGGGCTTCGCCACGCACGTGCTGCTGGAGCTGACCGCCGGGGTCGCCGAGGGGACCACGGAGCGGGCCCTGGAGGAGCTGCGGACCGCCGGCGTGCAGCTGTCGGGCAAGCCGGTCGTCTGAGCCGGCCGGCAGCAGCTCGGAGCCCCTGGTCCGGCCCGCCGGACCCGCCCCGCGCGCTCAGGCCGCCGGCCGGGCCGGTCCCGCGTATCCGGAGGATCCCAGCAGCGCCCGTATCGGGTGCCAGAGCTCCTGGCCGGTCTGCGGCGCCGTCCGCCAGAGCAGGCCGTCCGGGTGGTGCAGGACCGCCGTGACCTCGTCCGGGGTGGGCGGCTGGGCGTTGCCCCGGAGGTAGACGGCGCGCAGCCCGAGGTTGCGCAGCCTGGTCAGGGCGCGCGCCCGGTTCGCCGCGTGCACCAGGACCCGTACCGGCTCTCCGGGGCCGGATCCCCCGGCCGGGCCGTTCAGGGTCAGTGCCACCACCACGGTGCCGTTGGGCAACCTGCAGAAACCTCCGCCTGCCATGCTTCGCGCTCCCCCGTAAGACTTCGTGTCAATAAGGATCGGTAGGACGCACCTAAACACGATCGGCCGCCGCCCGCTAGAGGGCGACGGCCGATCATGCTGTGACCAGGCGTTTTTCGGTCTACTTGCCCGAGGGTCCGACCTTCACTGTGATCGTCGAGCCGCTGAGCGGCTCGTTCACGATGGTGAGCCGGGTGTTGGTGTCAGAGACCTTGACGCTTCCCGTCGGGTTCTCCGCGTACCAGTAGGTGCCCTTGCGGTCGTCGAAGACCGGGACGCCCAGCGAGGGCTTGATCTTCAGCGCCACGTCGGCGTTGTGCAGCGTGAAGCCCTTGTTCGGGTACCAGCTGAACGGCGCGTCGAACGGCTGGATCTTGTTGCGCAGGAGTGTCCCGTTCGTCCACTTCAGCGGCTTCGCGTGCGAGTCCACCGGCAGGATCAGACCCTGGCCGGGGTGGACCGAGGTGTTGTTGTCCTTCTGGGACGTGTCCCAGAGCCACACCATCAGGCCGTTCTGGTAGGCGTAGTGCTCGACCCAGTCGGGGCGGGTGGTGGTGAAGCCGAAGTTGTACGGGCCGACCTCGAGGGTCTTGTCGTACGAGACGTACTGCCGGTTCTCGGCGATGTAGTACTGGGGGTAGTCGTTGGTGAACGACTCACCGATCCGCGAGAAGCCCTTGCTGGTCCAGCCGTTGTCGTCGCCCTCGGCGTTGTCCGTGAAGAGCGCGGCGCCGTCGGCGGTGACCGTGATGGCGTCGGCCGTGAAGCCCTTGCCGCCCGCGCCGCCATCCGTCTGGTAGCGGAAGCGCAGGTCGATCTTCTTGCCGGCGTAGGCGTCCAGCGGGAAGCTGAGCTTCTTGTACGCGCCGGAGACGTCGGTCAGGGCCGGCTTGTCGCTGGCGTCACGCGGGATGGCCTTGCCGTCGGCGGTGCCGTCGAGCGCGGTCCAGCTGGTGCCGCCGTTCTCCGAGACCTCGGTGTAGAGGTAGTCGTAGTCGGCCTCGATGTCGTACCAGCCGGACAGGTCCAGCGAGGCGGACGTCTTGCCGGTGAGGTCGACCGGGCGGGTCAGGGTGTTCGACAGGTCGTCACCCATGTCGCTCCACCACTGCTTCGAGCCCTCGGCGGGCTTCGTCACGGTGGTGGTGACTTCCTTCTCGGGCAGCTCGACGACGAGCGCCTGCTTGTCCTTGGTGTTGTACTCCGAGACACCCAGCTTGTGGGTCGACTTCGTGGCCGCCTTGGCCGTCGCGTAGTCGAGCCAGCCGAGCTGGAGCTTGTCCCAGGCGGTCATGTCGCCCGGCAGGTTGCCTATCTCGCCGTCGCCGGTGCCGAGCCAGGAGCCCGCCGACATCAGGGACCAGAAGCCGACCGAGTTCTCGCCGCCGCCGGAGGTGTCGTAGAGGTCCGGGAGGCCGAGGTCGTGGGCGTACTCGTGGGCGAAGACGCCCAGTCCGCCGTTCTCGGGCTGCGCGGTGTAGTCGCCGACCCAGATACCCGTGTCGCCGATCTCGGCGCCACCGGCCTTGTTGCCCTCGGGACCCGTCGCACCGGCGTTGGTGCCGTACGCGTACCAGCGGTGCGCCCAGATGGCGTTCGTGCCCTCGGCGCCGCCGCCCGCGGACTCGTCCTCGCCGGCGTGGACCAGCTGGAAGTGGTCGATGTAGCCGTCGGGCTCGTTGAAGTCGCCGTCACCGTCGAAGTCGTAACGGTCCCACTCGTCGTACTGCGCGAGGTCGGCCTTGATCTCGTCCAGGGAGCGGCCCTTGGCCTTCTGGTCGGCGACCCAGGCGTTGACGCCGTCGCGGACGGTGTCCCAGACGTTGGCGCAGTTGGTCGAGCCGCAGTAGTTCGAGCCGTAACGGGACTCGTTGTACGGGACCTTGACCCAGTCCGAGACCTCGCCGTCGACCGAGTAACGCCCGGAGGACGTCTTCTCGTAGTACGTCTTCAGCGATTCCTTGCCCTTGCCCTGACCGAAGTACAGGTCCTGGAAGTGCTGCTGGTCGTAGTCGGCCTGCCAGGCGGTGCTGTTGTCCTTCGCCGGGTCGGGCTCGGCTATCTCGTTGTGCTGCGGGCCGGGCGTGCCGCCGAACTTCTTGACGGGCGGCTTCGGGCCGTCGCCGTCGGGGTCGAACATCGTGGTGTCGTCGACCTGGTCGCCGAACTCCACGAGGATGGTGAAGATCTTGTCGGTCTTCTCCCGGCCGAGCTCGACGTACTTGCTCTTGCCGAGCTTGACGACCTTGGAACCGTCCTTGGTGGACACCTTCTTGTCGCCGGCCAGGACCTGCTCCAGCGCGGCCTGCCGCTGGGCGTCCTGCTCCTTGCTGAAGGGGCCTTCCAGGTCGTGCTCGGTCGCCTTGACCGGCGCGGGGTCGCGACGGTCGACGACGGAGGTGCCGGATCCCGGCGCCTTGTCGTCTGCCTGGGCTGTGGCGAAGGTGGACGCCGTCGCGGCGGTGGCGGCCAGCGCCACGGCCACCGCGGTGGCGCGCAGCGCCCGTCTCTGAGTGATCACTTGATGCAGTCCTCCCCGGCGTTCGCGTCCGCGGCCAGGGGGTGAAGACGGGCCGCGCGCGTTCAACGCGTCACAAGTGACGACATTCGATCGGAGTTACGAGAGAAAAGACAGACCTTGACTTGCACATACCAAGTGCACTATGCGGGAGTGACGTTCCGGAATCCGGACGCACATCCGGGCGGCCCGATCGTCCAACCGGCGCGCCGGGCAGCCTCGTTGGTCACAACGTGACTCCGTGCGCCCCCCGTGCACCGGTACCGTGGGTTAGGTCACGCTTACTACCGGTTCCTCACGGGCATCCACCGTCGTAGAGTCGATTGACAGTGCGAACGTGTTGAGAGACTGCCCCTATCCGACACCCCGAGGACGGATACCGCCATGCCGCGTCCGACTGCCGCACAGTTCCTTTACGGTTCGGCCACCGTCGTCATCTCCGCCCTCGCCATGCTGCTGCTGTTCCGTACGGAGTCCGGCATCGGTGTCGCCGCCGTCGGCACCGCGGCGCTGGTGCTCGGCCTGCTGGTGGCCCTGGCCCTGCCGGCCCGCGCGAGGCCGGCCCGGAGGGTGGCACCGCCCGCCGCCGCCCGGACGCACCGCACCGTCGAGGACGTGGAGATCGCCACCGTCCGGCGGCAGCACGTCGGGGAGCACTCGCTGCACCGCTGACCCCCGCGGCTCAGGGGACACTGACGACCACGGTCTTGCCCGCCTTGTCCTGCAGACCCTGCCGGTAGGGCTTGTCCGTGAACATCAGCACGATGTTGATGAGCCACCACAGGCACGGACAGCACAGCAGGGCCGGGAGCCAGAGCACCACGGCCCGCATCAGCGAGGAACTCGTGTCGGGCACCGAGCCGTCGTTGAGCATCGCGACGCGCATCTTCAGCAGCCGCTTGCCGGGCGTCCGGCCGTCCTTGTGGGTGAAGTACGTGTCGTAGGCGACGTAGACGACCAGGCCGATCAGCGACCAGACCAGCTGGTGGCCCGAGTAGGCGTTGCCGACCGCGTTGCCGAAGTCGTCGTTGCCGTCGTCCGACGAGACGTCGACCGCGCCGCCGAAGGGCAGCGAGATCAGATACAGCGGGATCGAGATGATGAGGAAGTCGATCAGCCGCGCCAGGATCCGTCTGCCCGGTTCGGCGAGCGGCGGCATACCGGCCAGCGGATCCGCACCACCGCCCCCGTACGGGTCGTTCGGCGGCGGGGGCGGAGGCGGCGGCCCGCTGTCGTAGGGGGAGCCGCTCGACGGGGGCGGAGGCCCCTGCGGCGGCCTCTTCGAGAAGGGGTCGTCGTCGCCGGGCGGCGGAGGCGGTGGCACGTTACTCATGGGGGCAGTGCACCCCGGCCCACGAGGGCCCGCAACGGCAGAGGTCCCTTCGGGGGACGGGGCGTCAGCACACGGGCGTACGCGACGTCATCGCCCCGCGACGAAGGTGCGGGCCGCCTTGTCGTGCCAGCACTGGCGCCACGGCCGGTCGAAGAGGCACCAGAGGACGTTGAGCACACCGACGACGAGCAGTCCCAGCACCCCGTAGACCAGCCAGCGGCGCAGTGCGGCGCCCAGACCCGGCGCGTCGTGGGACTCGATGTCCCGCACCTCGATCCCGCACAGGGTCTTCCCCAGCGTGCGGCCCCATCTGGCGGTGGGAAGGGCCTCGATGACGAAGCCCAGGACCAGGAAGGCGGCGAGCACTCCGCCGAACAGTCCCGCCGTGGTGGCGTCCAGGAGCCAGACGGTGACCGTCTCGCCCGACATCCTCGCCACCTCGATCTTCCGGTCGATGTGGTCCATCGCCTGCGTGACCAGCGGGAAGCCGACCGCCCCGACGAGCGCGCCGAGGACGACGGTGTCGAGGATGCGGGCGGCGAGCCGCTTGCCGAGCCCGGCGGGCCTGGCGGAGCTCTGGGACCGGGCCAGCTGCTGGAAGGGGTCCTCCACCGGCGGCTTCCAGGGCACGACGGGCTGCTGCCGCTCGGGTCCCGCGCCCTGGTGCCGCGCCGGCACCGGGCTCTGCTGCCGGGCGCCGGGCTGCGGCTGCGGGCGAGCCGTCCGCTCGGGCTGCGCGAGCTGGTGGGCCTGCTGCGCCCAGGACGCGGACCCACCGCCGGGTCCCGGCGTCAGAGGCGTGGGCAGAGCGGGTGCCTGCCCTTGTACCAGTGCCCGCCCTTGTGCCTGTGCCTGCCCCGGTGGCTGTGCCTGTGCCCGCCCTTGTGCCTGTGCCTGCGCCTGCGCCTGCCCCGGTGGCTGTGCCTGACCTTGTGCCTGCGCCTGTGCCCGTGGCGGGGTGGGCGACGGCGTGGGGGCGGACGGCTGTGCCGTGCCGCCGGGCGGTACGGCACGGATCGTCATCGTGCCGTCGGCGGGGGCCGGCCCCTCCTCACGCGGACGCGGGGGCCGGGCGGCTCCACCGGGGCCAACCGCGCGCATCGTGACCGTGCCCTCGGCCGGCGGCCGGCCGGAGTCGCCGCTGCCGCCGGGCCGGTCGACGCGGATGGCGACGGTTCCGTCGCTCACCCCTTCGTTGCCGTCCCGCATCCCGGGCAGGGCACCGCGCGTCGGGTCAGGGGCGCCGGGCTGCCGGGGGTCGGCGGGGGCGCCGTCGGCCGGGGCGGCGGGGGGCGCCGTGAGGGGTTCGGTCGTACGCGGGTCCTGGCCGCCCCAGGACACGCGGTCGTCGCGTTCACCGCCGAAGCCGGTCTGCCGGGAGGTGTCGGCCTGCCAGGCGGACGCCGGCCGGGGACGGATGGGGGCCACGTCGGCCTCCGGGGCGCTCGTCCCACCGCCGCTGTCCGGCCCGTCGACCTCGTCGAGGTACATCGGTCCGGTCTCGTCCACCGGGGCCTGCCGCTGCGGGGCGGGGCCGGCCGTCGGCGTCCCGTCCTGCCCGGGCGCGGGCCGGCTCGTGCCGGGGACCCACGAAGCGCCGTTCCAGTACCGGACGTAGCCGGGAATGGACGGGTCGGGGTAGTAGCCCTCGCGGGGGCTTTCGTCACCGGGTGCCGGGGTTGGGGCGCTCATCACCGTGGTCCCGTATCTCTTCGAGTCCTCAATACAAGGGTCCACATCTATCAGACCTCCGAGCACCCCCGGGCCGGTCCTGCTGTTTGGACCACTTTCAGGGTCCGGGGAAGTTTTTCTGGGAAGTCGCGTCATAGACGCCGGGGAGGGCGCTCTCTCCTTGTGCGGACCGGTCGAGGGACCGGCCCCTACGAGCATCGGAAGGTCGTGCACCCCCATGCAGAACGCCGTGGAACGCGAGCTGGAAGTGAAGCTGGTCCTGTCGCTCGAGCGGTCCGTCCCGGTACCCGCCCGGCTGTCCTACTTCACCGACGACCCCTACGCCGTGCACATCACCTTCCACATCGGCTCCGAGTCGCCCGTCCACTGGACGTTCGCCCGCGAGCTGCTCGTGGAAGGGGTGTTCCGGCCGTGCGGGCACGGGGACGTCCGGATCTGGCCGGCCAAGGTCGAGGACCGCGGCGTCATCTGTGTCGCGCTCACCTCACCCGACGGCAACGCCCTCCTGGAGGTGCCGTCGGGCGCGGTGGCCGCGTGGGTGGAGCGCACCCTCCGGGTGGTGCCGCCGGGGACCGAGAGCACACTGCTGGGGCTGGACGGGGCCCTCGCCGAACTCCTGACCCCGCTCCCCGCCGACGACCCGTGGCTGAGCGACCCCTGGCCCCAGGACGAGCCGCAGGACGGCGAGGGCTGAGCGGTGGTGCGCGGCCGTCAGAAGAGCTTGCCGGGGTTGAGCAGCCCGAGCGGGTCGAAGGCGGCCTTGATGCCGCGCTGCAACTCGACCCCGACCTCGCCGAGTTCGCGGGCGAGCCACTCCTTCTTCAGTACGCCGACCCCGTGTTCGCCCGTGATGGTGCCGCCCAGTTCGAGGCCCAGCGCCATGATCTCGTCGAAGGACTCGCGGGCCCTGCGGGACTCGTCGGCGTCGGTGTGGTCGAAGCAGACGACGGGGTGGGTGTTGCCGTCGCCCGCGTGGGCGCAGACGCCGATGGTGAGCCCGAACCTCTCGGCGATGGCGGCGGTCCCCTCGATCATCGCGCCGAGCTTCGAGCGCGGCACGCACACGTCGTCGATCATCGTGGCGGACTTGACGGTCTCCAGGGCGGGGAGGGACAGCCGGCGCGCCTGGAGCAGGAGTTCGGACTCTGCGACGTCGTCCGCGGGCACGACCTCGGTGGCGCCGGATGCCGTGCACAGCTCCCCGACGGCGGCGAGGTCGGCCGCCGGGTCGGGCGTGTCGAAGGCGCAGAGCAGCAGGGCCTCGGTGCTCTCGGGGAGGCCCATGGAGGCCATCGCGTTGACGGCACGCACGGTCGTACGGTCCATCAGTTCGAGGAGTGACGGGGTGTGCCCTCGCTCCATGATCCGGCACACCGCGTCACAGGCCGCCGCCGCGGAGGGGAACTCGGCGGCGAGCACGAGCTGCCGCGGCGGGCGGGGACGCAGCGCGAGGACGGCTTTGACAACGATGCCGAGGCTGCCCTCGGAGCCGACGAAGAGGCGGGTCAGGTCGTATCCGGCGACGCCCTTCGCGGTGCGCCGCCCGGTGTTCAGGAGCCGGCCGTCGGCCAGGACGACCTCCAGCCCCAGGACGTACTCGGCGGTGACGCCGTACTTCACGCAGCACAGCCCGCCGGAGGCCGTGCCGATGTTGCCGCCGATCGTGCACGTCTCCCAGCTCGACGGGTCCGGCGGGTAGTACAGCCCGTGTTCGTCGACGGCGCGGGAGAGCGTCGCGTTGACGACGCCCGGCTCGACGACCGCGATCCGGTCGACGGGGCTGATCTCCAGGATGCGGTCCATCTTCACCAGGGAGAGCACGATGCAGCCGTCGGAGGCGTTGGCGGCGCCCGACAGACCGGTGCGCGCGCCCTGGGGCACGACGGGGACCCGCAGGGCGGTGGCGGTCCGCATCACGTGCTGGACCTCCTCGACCGTCCGCGGCAGCACCACGACGGCAGGGGCACCGGCCTCGCAGAAGCTCGCCATGTCGTGGGCGTACGAGGCGGTGACGTCCGGGTCCGTGATCAGGGCCTCGGCCGGGAGACCCGCGCGCAGTCGTTCGAGAAGATCGTCCATGATCCAAGCGTGTCACCCGGGGCCAATGGTGTGAACCCGTCTGCGTCAGCCTTCGCGGAGCGCGATGCGATCTTCGTACTGACGCAGAGTGATGGCCATGGATGCCAAGCCGCAGCAGAACCCGGAGCCGCCCCCCTCCCCCCTGCCGCCGCAGGGTGCGACGGCCGTACCCCCGCTTCCCACGCCGATGCGCACCACGCTGCGCAGGGCGGCGTTCGGTGCGGTGGCCGGCGCCGTGCTCGTGGCCGGTGCGGTGATCGCCGTACCGGACGGCTCCGAGGAGGCCCCGCCCCCCGTGGCGGGACCGGTGGCACGGGCCGAGGCCGCGGCCGCCGCGGGTGCGCCCGCCTCCCTGTCCGATCTGACGGCCCTCATCGGCGACCGGCAGAAGTGGGTGGAGACGCACCCCGCGGACGCCCCGTCCTGGGCGGTGCTCGGCACGGCCTACGTCGAGTGGGGCCGGCGGGCGTCGGACGCGGCGTACTACACCCGGGCCGAGCAGGCCCTCCAGCGCTCGCTGGCCGCTCAGCCGGGCGAGCGCGGGAACGCGGAGGCCTGGGTGGGGCTCGGGGCGCTCGCCAACGCCCGGAACGACTTCCTCGCGGGGAAGAAGTGGGGTGAGACGGTCCGCGCGCGGGAGCCGAGGAACTGGACGGCGTACCCGGTGCTGATCGACGCCTACAACGGCCTCGGCGAGTACGCGGCGGCGGGCAGAGCGACGGAGAAGTTCGCGACGCTGCGCAAGGGTGCCCCCGCCCTGGCCAGGACGTCCGAGATGTACCGCAACCAGGGCTGGCGCGAGGACGCCCTCGCCACCGCCCAGGAGGCCGCGGACCGTGCGGCCGCGCCCGCAGAGAAGGCTGCGGCCCTGCACCGGCTCGGCACCCTCGCCGCGGAGCGCGGGGAGCCCGCGGAGGCACTCGCGCAGTACGACGCGGCCCTGCGGACCGACCGCGGCCATCTGGTCTCCCTCGCGGGCCGGGCCCGCGCCCTGGTGGCCCTGGACCGCACGGACGAGGCGCTGGACGCCTACCGGACGGTGACGACGAAGCTGCCCCGCCCCGCGTACGTGCTCGAACTGGGTGAGCTGTACGAGTCGCTGGACCTGGACGGCGACGCCCGCACCCAGTACGCGGAGCTCCGCTCCCTCCTCACCAGGGCGGAGGCCGACGGGGTCGACGAGTCGCTGACCGAGGCCCGCTTCGAGGCCGACCACGGCGACCCGGAGGCGGCGGTGGAGCTGATGCGCACCGTGTGGGAGTCGCAGCGCCGCAGCTCGGCGGTGGCGGACACCCTTGCCTGGTCGCTGCACCGGGCGGGCCGGAGCGAGGAGGGCATGCAGTACGCCGAGCGGGCCGTGGAGACCGGCGTACGGGATGCCTCGTACGCGTACCACCTGGGGATGATCGAGAGCGCCCTCGGCCAGGACGGCCCCGCCCGCGGTCATCTGGAGGAGGCCCTCCGCACGGACCCGGGCTTCTCACCGCTGGCCGCACCGCTGGCGCGGGAGGCCCTGGACGCCCTGGGCGAGCCCTCGTCGGGCGGCCCGGCGGACATGCTGCCGCCCTCCCCGGAGCCGGCCCCCGAGCCCCCGGCTCCGGCGCCTTCCGCGGCCGGGACGACGCCGGAACCCCGGCGGGAGCCGAAGGCGGAGTCCGCACCCGAGCCGAAGCCCTCGCGGCCGGCGGCCCCGTCCCCGTCCCCGCGTGCTCCGGAGCCGGGCGGGACGGCGGCGCCGTAGCGGGACGGAGGAGGGCGCCCCGGGGCTTCGGGGTGCCCTCCTCCGCCGCGTCCTGGCTCGATCTCCAGGTCGAAGACCGGCTAGAGGTTTCCGCGCTTCTCCTGCTCGCGCTCGATCGCCTCGAACAGGGCCTTGAAGTTGCCCTTGCCGAAGCCCATCGAGCCGTGCCGCTCGATCATCTCGAAGAAGACCGTCGGCCGGTCCTGGACCGGCTTGGTGAAGATCTGCAGCAGGTAGCCGTCCTCGTCGCGGTCGACGAGGATCTTCAGCTCACGGAGCGTCTCGACCGGAACCCGGGTCTCTCCCGCCCACTCCCCCAGGGTGTCGTAGTACGAGTCCGGGGTGTCCAGGAACTGCACGCCGGCCGCCCGCATGGCCTTCACGGACGCGACGATGTCGTTCGTGGCGAGCGCGATGTGCTGGACGCCCGCGCCGCCGTAGAACTCCAGGTACTCGTCGATCTGCGACTTCTTCTTCGCGATCGCCGGCTCGTTGATGGGGAACTTCACCTTCAGCGTGCCGTCGGCGACGACCTTCGACATGAGGGCGGAGTACTCGGTGGCGATGTCGTCGCCCACGAACTCCTTCATGTTGGTGAAGCCCATGACCGTGTTGTAGAAGGTCACCCACTCGTTCATCCGGCCGAGCTCGACGTTGCCGACGCAGTGGTCGATGGCCTGGAAGGTGCGCTTGGCGGCCGGCTCGACGATCGGGTCGGCGGCGGCGTAACCGGGGAGGTACGGGCCGTCGTAGCCGCCGCGCTCGACGAGCGTGTGGCGGGTCCTGCCGTACGTGGCGATGGCGGCCATGACGACCGTGCCGTGCTCGTCCTTGACCTCGTACGGCTCGGTGATGCCCCGCGCGCCGTGCTCGACGGCGTAGGCGTATGCCGCGCGGGCGTCGGGGACCTCGATGGCGAGGTCGACCACGCCGTCACCGTGGGTGTGCACGTGGTCGGCCAGGAAGGTGCCCCACTCGGTGGACGCCTTGATGACGGAGGTGAGGACGAAGCGGGCCGAGCCGTTGGTCAGGACGTAGCTCGCGGTCTCGCGGCTGCCGTTCTCCGGGCCGGAGTACGCGACGAGCTTCATGCCGAAGGCGGTCGAGTAGTAGTGCGCCGCCTGCTTGGCGTTGCCCACCGCGAAGACCACCGCGTCCATTCCCTTGACCGGGAAGGGATCGGCCTGCCGGGCGGTGTCGGGGGTGGTGTGCACAGTCTCAGTCATGTCCGAAGGTTCCCGCCGGTTCGCAAGGTGCGCAACAGTTCGCTGATCCACTGGTCAATCTGTCCGGTCGAACGCCAGGATGGACGGGCTATCTGTACAGGCTGACCATCAGGAGGCGGATCATGGCGATCGATCATCTCGACGGCCGGCTCATCGTGCTGCTGGCCCGCGAGCCCCGTATCGGTGTACTGGAGGCGTCACGGCGCCTCGGGGTGGCGCGCGGGACGGTGCAGGCGCGGCTGGACCGCCTTCAGTCCAATGGCGTCATCCGGGGCCTCGGCCCGGACGTGGATCCGGCGGCCCTCGGCTACCCCGTCACGGCTTTCGCGACGCTGGAGATCAAGCAGGGCCAAGGCGCGGACGTACGCGCCCATTTGCGGGGCGTCCCGGAGGTGCTGGAACTGCACACCACCACCGGGCACGGGGACATGCTCTGCCGCCTGGTCGCGCGTTCCAACGCGGACCTCCAGCGGGTCATCGACCTCGTGGTCGGTTTTGATGGCATTGTCCGGGCTTCCACAGCGATCGTCATGGAAAACCCGGTGCCCCTGCGTATTATCCCGCTGGTTGAGCAGGCTGCAGGGGACACCGACCTGAGCCTACGGAGCAACATGTGAACTTCTGGGAGTATCTGGGCACTCGCCACCAGCAACTGCTCACTGACACGTATCAGCACGCCAGCGCCGTCTTCCAGTGCATGGTCATCGCCACGCTCCTCGGCGTGTTGATCGGTGTCGTCAGTTACCGGAGCGGCTGGGGCGGCTCACTGGCGATCACGTCCACCTCGGCGATCCTGACCATTCCGTCGCTCGCCGCGATCGGTCTGCTGATCCCCCTGGTCGGCCTCGGGGTCCCGCCCACCGTCATCATCCTGACGATGTACGGGCTGCTGCCCATCGTCCGCAACTGCATCGTCGGGCTGCGCGGGGTCGACCCGTCCCTCGTGGACGCCGCGAAGGGCATCGGCATGTCCCGGACCCGACGCCTGCTCAAAGTGGAACTGCCCCTCGCGTGGCCGCCGATCCTCACCGGCATCCGGGTCTCCACCCAGATGCTGATGGGCATCGCCGCCATCGCCGCCTACGCCTCGGGCCCCGGACTCGGCAACGAGATCTTCCGCGGCCTCGCCTCACTCGGAAGCGCCAACGCCATCAACCAGGTCCTCGCCGGCACGATCGGCATCGTCATCCTCGCCCTGCTCTTCGACGCCGCGTACGTTCTGCTCGGGCGGCTCACCATCCCTAGGGGGATCCGTGCCTGAGACCGCCGCCGCATCGACGGAGTCGGCGCCGCCGCGCCCCGCCACCTCGGGCGCGACCATCCGGCTGGAGAACCTGAGCAAGTCCTACCCGGGCAGCCCCACCCCCGCCGTGGACGACGTGTCCATGGACATCAAGGCGGGCGAGACCGTGATCCTCGTCGGCCCCTCCGGCTGCGGGAAGTCCACCACACTGAAGATGATCAACCGTCTGATCGAGCCGACCTCCGGGCGGATCAAGATCAACGACGAGGACGTCACCGACATGGACCCGGTGAAGCTGCGCCGCAAGATCGGCTACGCGATCCAGTCCTCCGGCCTCTTCCCGCACATGACGGTCGCCGAGAACATCGCCCTCGTGCCGAAGATGACGGGCTGGTCGAAGTCCGGCGTGAAGGACCGCGTCGAGGAGATGCTCGACCTGGTCGGGCTGGACCCCCGCGAATTCCACGGACGCTACCCGCGCCAGCTCTCCGGCGGCCAGCAGCAGCGTGTGGGGGTGGCGCGCGCCCTCGCCGCCGATCCCCCGGTGCTGCTGATGGACGAGCCGTTCGGCGCGGTCGACCCGATCACCCGCGACCACCTGCAGGACGAGCTGATCCGTCTCCAGCACGAGCTGCACAAGACGATCGTCTTCGTCACCCACGACTTCGACGAGGCGATCAAGCTCGGCGACCGCATCGCGGTGCTGCGGGAGCGTTCGCACATCGCGCAGTTCGACACCCCCGAGGCGATCCTCACCAACCCCGCCGACGACTTCGTCTCGGGCTTCGTGGGAGCGGGCGCCGCCCTGAAGCGGCTCAACCTCACCCGCGTACGGGACGTGGGCATCGCGGACTTCCCCACGGTGACCGTGGAGGACCCGCTCCAGTCGATCTTCAACAAGCTGCGGGCCGGCCAGCACAACGAGCTGCTCATGCTGGACCGCAACAACCGCCCCTACAAGTGGCTGCGGCGCGGCGACCTGAGCCGGGCCAAGGGTTCGCTGGCCAGGGCCGGGCAGCTGGTGCACGACACGGTGACCCGGGACGCGACGCTGCACGACGCGCTGGAGGCGGTGCTGACCGACAGCGGCGGGCGGGTGGCCGTGACGGGTCGACGGGGCGAGTTCATCGGTGTCGTCGACATGCACACCCTGATGAACTCCGTGCAGGAGCTCCTGGAGGCCGACCGGCTCACCGCGATGGAGCACGAGCACGACCTGGAGGAACTGCGCGTCCACCGGACGGAGCACGAGCTCGAGGGGGGTGACGGCGGGCTGTGACCCCCAGTCATCAGGCACCCCCCAAGGGGGAGCGGCCCTCCGGGGAGCACGACGTGGGAGGCCACGCCTTCCGTGACGAGGAGGCGGAGCCCACCCCGCCGCCCGCCGCTCCCCCGCGCCGCATCACATGGAAGAAGCTCGTGGTGGTGCCGGCCGTCTGCGCGGTCGTCCTCGTCGTGACGTATCTCTGGATCTCCAACGTCGACCTCGACTCGATCGCGGAGAACTCGCTCGCCGGCGACAACGTCGAGGTCCGCTGGTGGCAGCACGTCAGACTGACCGCGATCTCCACCTTCTGGGTGCTGATCATCGCGCTCCCCCTCGGGATCGCGCTGACCCGGCGGGGCGTCAAGAAGGCCGCCCCCCTGGTCACGGCCCTCGCGAACATCGGCCAGGCGACCCCCGCGATCGGGCTGCTGGCCCTGCTGGTGATCTGGCTGGGCATCGGCCCCTCGACCGCCATCACCGGCATGGTGATCTACGCGGTCCTGCCGGTGCTCTCCAACACGGTGGCGGGCCTGAACCAGATCGAACCGACCCTCGTGGAGGCGTCCAAGGGCATCGGCATGTCGGCGATGGGCACCCTCACCAAGGTCGAGCTGCCGCTCGCCGTGCCGCTGATCCTGGCGGGTGTACGCACCGCCCTCGTGCTCAACGTGGGCACCGCGACCCTCGCCACCTTCGGCGGCGGCGGCGGACTCGGCGACCTCATCACGTCGGGGATCCAGACCCAGCGCATGCCCGTGCTGGTGCTCGGCTCCGTACTGACGGTGGTGCTCGCACTGCTGGTGGACTGGCTGGCCTCGCTGGTCGAACTGTGGCTGACGCCGCGAGGACTGGAGGAAGCGTGAGGGTACGTACGGGCCTGGCATCGGCGGCCGCGCTCGCCCTCCTGCTCACGGGGTGCGGGCTGAAGAGCGGGTCACCGCTGGTGGACGAGGTGGAACCGGGGTCGGTAGGCGAGGGACAGCCGCTCAAGGGCGCCTCGCTGACGGTGACCTCGAAGAACTTCAGCGAGAACATCGTGCTGGGCCAGATCATGGGCCTGGTCTTCAAGGCGGCGGGTGCGGAGGTCCTGGACCGGACGAACCTGCCGGGGTCGATCAGTGCGCGCGAGGCGGTCGTCAAGGGCGACGCCGACGCGCTGTACGACTACACGGGCACGGCGTGGATCACCTACCTGGGTCACGCCAAGCCGATCGTCGACCCGCAGAAGCAGTGGAAGGCCGTGCGTGACGAGGACATCGGCAACGGGGTGACCTGGCTGCCGCCGGCCACCCTCGACAACACGTACGCCCTGGCCATCAGCAAGAAGAACAACGCCAAGTACCACCTGAAGAACCTCTCGGACGTGGCCGCGCTCGCCAAGAAGGACCCGAAGGCCGTCACCATCTGCGTGGAGAACGAGTTCGCCTCACGCGACGACGGGCTGCCCGGCATGCAGAAGCACTACGGGATGAAGCTGCCTGCCGCCAACATCAAGAAGATGGACGCGGGGATCATCTACACCCAGGTGAATACCGGCGGCTGCCTGCTGGGCGAGGTGTACACCACGGACGGCCGGATCAAGGCGATGGACCTGGACGTCACGAAGGACGACAAGCAGTTCTTCCCCAACTACAACGCCGCACCCCTCATCCACACGGCGACCCTGGACAAGTACCCGGAGATCGCCGGACTGCTGGCACCCGTCACCAAGAAGCTGACGACCTCGCTCGCACAGGAGCTCAACTCGAAGGTGGACGTGGGCGGGGAGGACCCGCACGAGGTGGCCCTCGACTGGCTGGTGAAGGAAGGTTTCATCCAGGAGGGCTGAGCAGCCCGCCGCGCACCGACGCCGGTGCCCGTCCCGCATTGCGCGGGACGGGCACCGGCGTCGGTGCGTGGAGCCACGCCGACGACATGCAAAGGAAGTGCTGCAAAAAACTCCTTGCAAAGGGTCCTTTGCAAGATTATGGTCATGCCATGCCGTCGAACGATCCGGGTGAACCCGCCCCCGGTACACCAGAGCTGAAAGTCCATCACGTCGACACCCGCACGCTCCGCGGGCTCGCCCACCCCCTGCGCATCCGCCTGCTGAACGCCCTCCGGGAGTTCGGCCCCGCCACCGCCTCCGGGCTCGCCGAGCGTCTCGGCGAGTCCAGCGGTGCCACCAGCTACCACCTGCGCCAGCTCGCGACCTACGGCTTCGTCGAGGACGACCCCGAGCGCGGCAAGGGGCGTGAGCGGTGGTGGAAGTCCGTCCACACGGGCAACACCTTCAGCACCAGCGGCTTCCTGGACCACCCGGACGCCGAGGTCCGCGGCGCCGTCGGGGTCGTCCTGCACGAGGTCGCCTCCACGCACACCCAGGAGCTGAACACCTGGCTCGGGACGATGCACGAGTGGCCCCAGGAGTGGCGTGAGGCCTTCGACCTCAGCGACTTCAAGGTGCGGCTCACCCCGGAACTCTCCCTGGAACTCGCCCAGAGGATCCAGGACCTGGTGAACAGCTACCGGGGCCGCGTCCCCGACGGCACCGAGGGATCGGCGGTCGTCCGCACGCACGTGCACGTCTTCCCGCGCCCGGCCGAATGAGGAGACCATCGCCATGCACAGTGACATCCACCTGATGCTCCACACCTACCGTGCCGCCGAACTCCGCCACGAGGCCGCTGGATTCCACCCGGCACGCCCCGGCTTCCGCCACCGCGTGGGCTGGACGATGATCGAACTCGGCCTCAAGCTGACCCAGGCACCTCCCGTACGAGCCCGCGCGCCACGGGCGGTGTGACCGTGGAAGGGGGGAAACGCACAACCGTGGACGGGGAGAAACGCACACCGCGCCGCACTCCGCTCGCGGCCGTCCTCGCCGCCAACTCGATTTCCACGGCCGGGACTTCGCTGACCCTCATCGGCGTACCGTGGTTCGTCCTCGAGACCACGGGGAGCGCCGGAAAGGCGGGGGTCGTCGCCTTCTGCGCGACCCTGCCGATCGTCGTCGCGGCCCTGGTCGGCGGGCCCGTCATCGACCGCGTGGGCCGGCGGCGGGTCGCCGTCGCCTCCGACGCGGTCTGCGGAGCCGCCGTCGCGGCCGTCCCGCTGCTGCACTACGCGGGAGCGCTCCACTTCTGGATGCTGTGCGCCCTGATGGCGCTCAACGGGCTGGCCCACACGCCCGGCAACACGGCGCGCTACGTCCTGGTGCCCGACCTGGCCGAACACGCGGGCACCACGCTCGCGCGCGCCGCGAGCCTCTTCGACGCGGTGTCACGCGGCGCCCGCATGGTCGGCGCCGCACTGGCGGGTGTGCTGATCGCCGTCGTCGGGGCCGAGACCGTGCTCCTGCTGGACGCCGCCACGTTCACGCTGTCCGCACTGCTCGTCGCGGCGGGCGTGCGGGGGATCCGCGCGGCCGAGCCCCGCAGGGCCGCGGCCCCGGTCTCCCTGCGCGCGTACCGCACAGAACTGAAGGAGGGATACGCCTACCTGCTGGGCAACCGGCTCCTGCTCGCCGTGGTGGTCATGGTGATGTTCATGAACGGCACGGACCAGGGGTGGAACGCCGTACTGCTCCCCGTGCACGCCGAGGGCGAGCTGGGCGGCGCGACCGACCTCGGTCTGCTCACCGCACTGTTCGGCGCGGGCGGGCTGGCGGGTGCCCTGCTGTACGGGGCGGTCGGGCACCGCTTCTCGCGGCGGACCGTGTTCGCGGTGTGCGTGGTGCTGTGCGGAGCCCCCCGGTTCGTGGTCGCGGCCCTCACCGGGACGACGCTTCCCCTCGCGGTCACCATGGCGCTGGGCGGCGTCGCCGGCGGCATGCTCAACCCGATCCTCACGACGGTGACGTACGAACGTGTCCCCGAGCAGCTGCGGAGCCGGGTGTCCGGCGCGCTCACGGCGGGCTGCGAGCTCGCCATGCCGGTCGGCGGCCTCGTGGCAGGCGTGCTGGTCGAGGGCACGGGGGCGACGGGGGCACTGCTGGCGATGGGCGCGGTGTACTTCCTGGCGACACTGAGCCCGCTGGTCTTCCCCGCCTGGCGCACCATGGGAAGCCCGGAGCCCCAGGTCAGCAGCTCGGAACCGAGCCGCCCTGATCCAGTGCCCGCAGCGAGGACACCGCGCTCTCCAGCGTCGTGACGGGGATCAGCCGCAGCCCTTCGGGCCTCTCCGCCTTCGCCTGCTTGCACTCGGCCTTCGGTACGAGGAAGACGGTGGCGCCGTCGCGCCGGGCGGCCTGCGTCTTGAGGGAGACCCCACCGACCGCGCCGACCTCGCCGTCGGCCTCGATGGTTCCCGTGCCCGCCACGGTGCGCCCGCCGGTCAGATCTCCGCCCGAGCCGTCGCCGTCCAGCTTGTCGATGATCCCCAGCGAGAAGAACAGGCCGGCGCTGGGACCGCCGACGTCGGCGAGGTGCAGGGTGATGTCCACCGAGCCGGGCTTCCTGTCCAGGTAGTTCAGGGCGGCGTCGACGGCGACGTTCTGCGACTCCGCCATGTCCTGGAGGTTGTGCTGCTCGATCTCCTTCTCGGAGTCGCCGGTCGGATAGACCGAGTCGCGCGGCATGACCGCACGGTCGGCCCTGAACCAGCTGTCCACCACGTCCCCGATGCCGATGTCGGCGGTCGGCGCGGTCGCGAGGATGGTGGTCATCAGCAGCTTGCCGTCGGTGGGCTGGGTCGGCGCGCCCTTGATGGTGATGACCGGCGCCCCCTTGTCCTTCCCCAGGACGTCGGCGGTGGTGCCGGGCTGAGCCACGGTGAACGGCAGCGGCGCGAAGGCGGCCGTACCGAACAGGGCGAGGACGGGCAGCGCGCAGAGGGCGAGGGTGCGGGGGCGGGAGAGACGAATGGCCACCCGCCCAATCTATCCGCCACGCCCCTCGGGCCCCGACCGCCCCAGCCCGGGCGGGGCGGGCGGGGGCTCGTCCTAACGGAGCGCGTCGGCGACTTCGCGGGCCGCGTCGAGGACCCTCGGCCCGACCCGTTCCGGCACGGCGTCCGCGAGCATGACCACGCCCACGCTGCCCTCCACCCCCGAGACTCCGACGAGTGGTGCCGCCGCCCCGCAGGCACCGGCTTCGAGCTCGCCCTGGGTGAGGGTGTAGCCCGGGTGGTCGACCGTCTTCTGCCGGGCGGTGAGGATCGCCCGGCCCGCGGCACCCCTGTCCAGGGCGTGACGGAAGCCGGCCCGGTAGGCCACGTGGTAGTCGGTCCAGGTCGGCTCGACGACGGCGACCGCGAGCGCGTCCGCCCCGTCGACGAGCGTGAGGTGTGCGGTGGCCCCTATGTCCTCGGCCAGGGAGCGCAGCGCGGGCAGTGCCGCCTCCCTGACCAGCGGGTGCACCTGCCGGCCCAGGCGCAGCACACCCAGGCCCACCCGGGCCCGGCCGCCCAGGTCACGCCGGACGAGCGCGTGCTGTTCCAGGGTGGCGAGCAGTCGGTAGACCACGGTGCGGTTGACGCCGAGTTTGTTCGACAACTCGGTGACGGTCAGGCCGTGATCGGTATCGGCGAGCAGTTTGAGGACACGCAGTCCCCGGTCGAGCGTCTGAGAAGTCTCCGCGGTCACGACGCCCTCTCCCTCGTGGTGAGCGGGGCGGTTGTCTCCGGGGTGCCGACGCCGGTCCCACGGCGACGCACCGAGAGGCCGCCGACTGGCCATGGCACCGGCTGCGCTCCGCGGCCACACTGCCACGGGGCGTTCATGTTTCGGGGACATTAGCGAGGGAGTCCGCTCAGCGGAAGACCTCGTCCAGAATCCGGTCTCCCTCCGGAGCGGCGCCGCATTACCGCCGGTCAGCGGCGGACCGTCCGGAACCCGAACATCTACGCGCGTTCAAGTCGGGTGACACCGCGGCAACGCTCCGTGCATCACACGTGAACGATTGTTAACCCACCGTGAATAAGCGCGGCAAAAATATTTCTCCCTGGCGCTCACCACACCCGCACGCGCCCACCCGAGAGCCGGTGCGCGCCCCACACCCACCGCCCGCCGGGAAGCCCGGCCCCCCAGTCGCGTGTCCACCCTGCCGCGAGCCCCAGCACGTCCGCCCCTATAGCCCCGCTGTGCCTGCGCTACACCTCCTCCACGCGTGCGCCGCAATTGATCATTCGGTTCGTGGTCAACTCTTGAGGTAACTGTCGGACTCGCTTGACGGATTAATTCGCCGCACACCCAGGACAACACGGACGTACGGGAATTATCGGCACGATGGGGAGGGTGACCGTCAATGGCATGGGATGAATGGGAACAACTGAAATCCGAGGCGGCCGAGAGGGATTCGACACGGATGCAGTTGAACCAACTGCCGCCGGAAGCGGGTGGCGGGCCGCCGCCGCAAGGCGACCTGAAGGTGAACCAGCAGGATCTGGCGGCGATCGGAAATGCCGCGTACAGGCTGTACGGAGACCTCGAGAAGGTCGGTGACCATGCCCGTGCCTCCACCCAGAAGGCCGCCGGAACCCTGAAGGCGGAGACGTTCGCCCTGGGCGGGGCCCTCGATCACGTGGCCGCGCGCTGGATCGAGCAGGTCCGCTCCCTGCAGGACGCCTGCGCCCACATCTCCAACCACCTCGACTTCACCAAGGGCGCCCACGCGGGCGACGAGGTCTACATCGCCACAGTGGTCAGCAACATCGAAACGCTCGACAAGGGATTCAACGAAAGGTCCGGCAACTGATGGACCTCGATTCCCTTAGATTCGCCAACTTCTCCGATCTGAGCACGGCCATCACCGACTGGGAACAAATGGTCACGAAGCTCAAGGTCCTCCAGGGTGACGCGAAGGACAACCTCAAAGCGAAGTCCGACAAAGCCGACTGGGCCGGTGACAATGCCACCGTCACCCGCTCATTCGTGGACAAGACGGCTGGCGAGTTCGCCGATGCCCACACTCAGGCAGAGACGGTAAGAAGGATTCTCGCCGATACTCTCGGTGAACTCACGAGCTATCGGGATCAGATGAAAGCCGCCATCCATCGCGGCGCACAGAAGAACCTCACTGTGCGTGACACTGGGGACGGCGGCTTCACCGTCACCATGAACATCCACCCCGATCGGGCGGCGAAGGGCACCACGGTGCCCGAGCACACCCAGGGGGACGTGGACACGTTCCGGGACGAGATCCAGCACATCCTGAGGAATGCCACAGAGAGCGACACATCGGCGGCCAAGGTGCTGACGCTCCTCGTCGACCAAGCCGAACACGGTTTCTCCGACGCCAGTTACAAGGACCGGGATTCTGCGGCCAAGGCCGTGGCAGAGGCGGAAAGGGTGGCCAAGATTCTCAAGAAGGACCCGCACGATGTGACGCTGACCGAGCTGAACACCGTCAACAGCACCTTGGCCACGTACAAGAGCGACCCGCTCTTCGCCGAGCGGTTCGCCACCCAGGTTGAACCGAAGAAAATCCTCGAGTTCTACGCCGGAGTCGCCGACCCTTACCAGAGCATGGGGCGAGACCCGAAGTTCTATGAGCAGGCGAAGCAGCTCCAGAAGAACCTCGGTATCACCCTGGGAACGGCCACCCTCTCCGACAGCGACACGATGCAGGGCTGGGAAGCAAAGATGGTGAAGCTGGGCCCGGACCGGCTCGGCATCGACGACGCCAACGACCCCACCGGCTTCGGCGTCATGTCCAACCTCATGAGGTTCGGCGACTACGACGACCAGTTCCTCAACCAGTACGGCGACAAGCTCATCACGTACGACAAGGAGCGCAACGTCGAGGACAACAGCCCCTGGGTGAACAACTGGAATCAGGGCGACCTCAACTTCTACGGCAAGCACGACCGGGGCCGCGACCCGATGACGGGCTTCATGGAGGCCCTGGGCCACAACCCCGACGCCTCGACGCAGTTCTTCGCCCAGCCGGAAGGCGCGGGGAAATCGGTCGACAAGGACGGCGAGGTCAACGAGCACCTCAAGTACCTGACGCAGGACCGTATCTGGCTCGCGGACCCCACCCACGACGGCGACAGCAAGGTCAATGCCGGGAAGGACTCGCTGGGCCACGCACTGGAGTCCGCCACCACGGGTTACGCGTACGACTCCGATCCCATGTCCGGCAAGGACCCCCTGATCCCCGGCAGTTTGGACCACCGGACGGCTGCGACGGCGGGAGTCATGGAGCAGGTGGCATACCTGTACGGGAGCGAGAAAGGCCCCGAGATGCTGCACAAGCAGTCCGAACTGGCCGACAGCCTGGGCAAGATGGGCGCCGCGTACATCGACGACATCGACTACAGCCTGTCGGGAATCGGCGACCACTCGAAGGATGACGGGTCGTTCCCCGCCAAATACGAGGGACGGGCGAACTTCGGCAACGAGGGCGCAATCAGCTTCCTCAGCGTGCTGGGACAGAACGAAACCTCTCACGGTGTCGTCACGGCGGCGCAGCACCTGTACACCCTGAGTGCCCTGGACGCCCACCCGGCCACGAGCGAGGCAAACTTCGACTACGCCCGGGACGCGATGGTAACGGGGGCCGAGGCACGCGGCATCCTGGACAACTCGCGTGTCGAGCAGGCGGAGAAGACGTACAAGGACGACTCCGAGGAGGCCAACAAGTCCCTTGGACGGTCCGGGGACTGGGTCAAACTTGGCGCCGGAGCAGTCGTGGCGGGTGGCATTGCAGCGATTCCGTTGCCCGGCACCACCGCGGCCGCACTGGTGATCGCACCGCTCGCGGCGGACACCGTCGGTGAAGCCGTCAACACGTTCATCGGCCATGAGGTCGACAAGAGCATCGACGACGCCGAGCAGGACCACGCCGAAAAGGCTCAGGTGACCAGTCAGGAGTTCTACAGCAAGGGTGTCGACGACTTGGGTGCCAGCTACGACACCTATACCAAGGACCACCCCGCGGCCGCCGAAACGGGCGACGACCAGAACTGGAAGGAAGAGATCAAGGCCAGCTACCTCGGTACGGGATCACATCAGAACGACTACCGCGGGCGCGCCCCGTACTAAGGACTGATCATGGATACAAAGGGCCGTGTATCGGTGAGACCAACACTTCGCCGGGCCGTCTGCGTGGCGCTGATGGTCGGCGGGGCCGCAGCATGCTCCGACAGTGAGGATGGGAGTGTGAAGCGCCCTGAGGTCCTCTCGGCGTCCCAGGTCTGCGACAGCACACTGTCCGCGGCAGGCGCAGCCGCACTTGAGCGCATCGGGGGCAAGGACGGGTACACCGAACTGGAGGATCCGGTTAGGTGGTCGCTGAAGGCGGCCGCGAAACGCCTTCGGGAGCCCGCAGTATCCGGCTATGAGTGCAACCTGTACCGGGAGGGCGACACGAGCGGACGTCCTTTGATGACCGTCGGGTTCACGGCGAGGGAGAGCCACCCGGATCCGGTCGAGTCGGCAAAGGACAAGGACTATGACCAGCTCTTCTACCCTCTCGGGGTGTACGCGTCCGCAACGGGTGACCTCGCCACTTCCCTGTTCTTCGCATGCCCTACAGGTCGGGCCGAAGGCAGCGCCCCTTATGTGAAGGCCGAGATGTACTCGGCGAAGAACATGATGAACGCCGGCAGCACGGGCAAGGACCGCATGACGATCCTCAACGACGTCTCCCGCGCCCTGGCCGAGCAACTGGGCTGCGCCGCACAGGCGAAGCTGCCCACCGAGGTCCCCGACGCCCTGCCCGGGTAACACCGCGGCCCCGGTGCGAACGCGGATCACGCCGCCTCCGCACCGGGGCCGTCAGGGTGGGCTCACCGCATCCGGGTGGCCCATTCCTGGACCTTCTTGATCCGGTCCTGGATCTGTCCGGCCGTCGCCTCCGCGCTGGGCGGTCCGCCGCACACGCGCCGTAGCTCGGTGTGGATCACCCCGTGCGGCTTGCCGCTCTGGTGGGTGTAGGCCGACACCATGGTGTTGAGCTGCTTGCGGAGCTCCAGCAGCTTCTTGTGCGTGACCACGGGCCGGTCCTCGGCCGCCTTCTCCAGGAGGTCGGCCTCCGCGGCCGGCTTCTGGCGGCTGTGCGCGATCTGCCGGGTCTGCCGCTTCTGGAGCAGCAGCTGCACCTGGTCGGGTTCGAGGAGGCCGGGGATGCCCAGGTAGTCCTGCTCCTCCTCGCTGCCCGGGTGCGCCTGCATACCGAATTCGGCGCCGTCGTACAGCACCCGGTCGAAGACCGCGTCGGACTCCAGCGCCTCGAAGGGCAGCTGCTCCTCGGTTTCCTCGTCCTCGAGCTTCTCCGCGTCGGCGAGGAGCTGGTCCTCCTCGGCGAAGGGGTTCTCCTCGTCGCTGCCCTTCTTGGGCTTGTCGAGGACGTGATCGCGCTCGACCTCCATCTCGTTCGCGAAGTCGAGGAGCATCGGGATCGTCGGCACGAAGACGGAGGCGGTCTCGCCACGCCTTCGCGAGCGTACGAAACGGCCGACGGCCTGGGCGAAGAAGAGCGGGGTGGAGATCGTCGTCGCGTACACGCCGACCGCGAGACGCGGGACGTCGACACCCTCCGACACCATGCGGACCGCGACCATCCAGCGCGATCCGTCCTCGCTGAACTTGTCGATGTTCTTGGAAGCGGCCTTCTCGTCGGAGAGGACCACGGTCGGCTTCTCGCCGGTGACCGACTTGAGGATCTTGGCGTACGCGCGCGCCGACTCCTGGTCCGTCGCGATGACCAGCCCGCCCGCGTCCGGAATGCCCTTGCGCACCTCGGTCAGCCGCTTGTCGGCGGCGGACAGCACGTTGGGGATCCAGTCACCGGTGGGCGAGAGCGCGGTGCGCCAGGCCTGCCCGATGGCGTCCTTGGTCATCGGCTCACCGAGCCGCGCGGCGATCTCGTCCCCGGCCTTGGTGCGCCAGCGCATGTTGCCGCTGTAACTGAGGAAGATCACGGGACGGACGACCCCGTCGGCGAGGGCGTTTCCGTAGCCGTAGGTGTAGTCGGCCGAGGAGCGGCGGATGCCGTCGTTGCCCTCCTCGTACGCGACGAAGGGGATCGGGTTGGTGTCCGACCGGAAGGGCGTGCCGGTGAGCGCGAGCCGCCGGGTCGCCGGGTCGAACGCCTCCTGGCACGCCTCGCCCCACGACTTCGAGTCACCGGCGTGGTGGATCTCGTCGAGGATCACGAGCGTCTTGCGCTGCTCGCAGCGATTGCGGTGCAGCATGGGGCGCACACCGACACCCGCGTACGTGATCGCGACCCCGTGGTACTCCTTGCTCACGGGTCCGGCGCTGTACTCCGGGTCGAGCTTGATGCCTATGCGGGCGGCGGCCTCCGCCCACTGCTTCTTGAGGTGCTCGGTGGGCGCCACGACGGTGATCTGCTGGACCACGTGGTGGTGCAGCAGCCATGAGGCGAGGGTCAGCGCGAAGGTGGTCTTCCCCGCGCCGGGGGTCGCGACGGCGAGGAAGTCGCGCGGCTGGTCCTGGATGTACCTGTCCATCGCACCCTGCTGCCAGGCGCGCAGCTTGCCGGCCGTACCCCAGGGGGCGCGGCCGGGAAAGGCGGGTGAGAGGTGGTGGGAGGCGGTAGTAGTCACGGTCTCCGGTTCGGCACTCGGGTACGTGGGGCGCTGGCCGTACGGACCGGAGACCGGCCCGTACGCGATACGACAACCGGGCCACCCTACCGGCGGTCGGGGCGGAACCCCCTATGGATCAGCCGTGGCCCGGTACTGCTGAGACCCTCTTCACAGGAGACGCCTGCGTGGCGGACCCGGGAAGCCGTTCCGCGACAGACCGGCCTCCGGTTCGGCTCCTCAGCGGCATTCAGCGCGTGATCCGCTGCCTCGACGAAGAGGCGGGAGTGTCCTTCACCCGGCCCGCGACCCACACCCCCACCAGCGCCACCGCCGCCATCGGCAGGAACACCACCGTGAACGCCCCGGGGTGCGCGACGGCGGCCTGGCTGCCGACCGCCCCGTGGGCAGCCGCACCCACCGCGCCGCCACCGAGCGCGGCGAACGCCGCACCACCCGCGGCGAGCAGCAGCGCGTTGGACAGGCCGTCCGAGATCTGGAGGGCGGCAGAGTTGGCCCCCGCCTCCTGCGGGGCCGACAGCTTGAGCAGCAGCACACTCGTCGACGCGATCACGATGCCCATGCCGAAGCACCCCACCCCCCAGACCACGGCGAGCGTCCACACCGGTACCGCCTCGATCAGCACGCTCGGCGCGGCGAGGATCGACAGCGTCACCAGCACCATGCCCGCCACCATGAGCACCCCCCGGTGGGGCCCCAGACGGGGCCGGGCCAGGACGTACGAGCCGAGCGCCCAGGTCAGCCCCCCGGCGGCCAGGGAGAGGCCCGCCAGCGTCGGGGACAGGCCGCGCTGGGTCACGAGCATCAGCGGGACGAAGGACTCCGCGACGATGAACGAGCCGGCCGAGATCCCCCTCAGCAGGATCACGGCGGGCAGCCCCCGCTCGGCCCGCAAGGTCCCCCGGGGCAGCAGCCCACGCACGGCGGGGACGAGCAGCGCGGCACCGGCCAGCGCCGGAACCAGCGAGACCCACCGCAGATCCTGCCCCGCGTACTGGAGCAGCGCGGCGCCCGCCGAGATCCCGAGCGCGAGCCGGATGCGGCGCCGGTCGAAGGGCTCCGCCGCGGCCTCCGCGTCCGTGGCCCCTCCCGCCATCCGCCGGATCGCGGGCAGCGCGAGGCCCAGCGGCAGGACGATGAGCACCGGGATGCCGACGAAGACCCAGCGCCACCCGAGGTGCTCGGTCACGGTCCCCGAGGCCAGCGGCCCGACGACGGACGGGACGATCCAGGCGGCCGAGAACGCGGCCATGATGCTGGGCCGAATCCGCTCCGGGTAGGCCCGCCCGATGACCACGTACAGCGCCACGATCACGAGCCCGCCGCCGATGCCCTGGACGGCCCGCCCCAGGATGAACATCCACATGCCGCCGGCCGTCCCGGAGAGCAGCAGCCCCGCCCCGAAGGCCCCGATGCCGGTGGCGAGCGGGGCGAGCGGTCCACGCCGGTCGGCCCACTGCCCGGAGAGCACCATCGCGAAGAGACTGGTGGTGAAGTACGCGGAGAAGGCGAACGCGTAGAGCGGGATGCCGTGCAGCTCCCTGGCCGCGACGGGCATCGCCGTGCCGACGGCGGTCGCCTCGAAGGCGATGAGCAGGACGACGGAGACGATGCCGATACTGAGCGCCCGGTAGGTCCGCCCGAGGACCCCTTCCGCCGGTTCGGCGACGGTTGTCTCGACGAGGGCGGCGGTGACCTCGGCGTCATGGGGTTCCAGGGCAGTCATGGCGTCCAGCGTAAGGGTCATTTCCTCAGGTGACCCCTGTCGGTGGGCGGGATCCAGCTGGTCCCTTCGTCTTAGGCCCCTGAGCCGTTCGTGAACGCGGTATGGCAGTCACGTTGCGGCCCGTCCGGATCCCTTGGCCCACTCCCCCGGCGCCCGTACGGTCGACAGCAGATCAACAAACGCACGACCGTGTGCCCGAGAGGCTCAGGGGCTCGACTGCAACTCGAGTTACACCGGTTCGAATCCGGTCACGGTCTCCAGCGGGAGAACCCGAAAAGGAACGGCCGCCCCCACGGGGGCGGCCGTTCCTGGGTACACCAGCCCTTACGCCGGGTCCAACGACGGCTGCGCCTCGAGCCCTCCGTCGCCCTCGCAGCCCATCTCCTTGGCCATAGCCAGGGAGAAGGAGTGGGCCACGGTCGCGTAGGCCTTCTTCAACGCCTCGACGTCGCCTTCGGGTTCCGTGGGCACAGCCCCGAAATTGACGTGGATGTCGATATGCGCCGGCGAGAGACCTGGCAGTTCCCCGCCCTGACAGGCGAAGGTCACGAACGCGCGGTCCGGTGCCGTACCGGCCTGCTCCCCCATCCTCAGGGCGGTGTACCTCGAAGACGGGCCCCCCGTCGGGGCGGTACCCGAAAGGCGCCAGGTGATCCGCATACTGTCGCCGGGTACGCCGACGGGGGTGAAGACGCGGCAGATGTCTCCGTGTCCCGTGAAGGAGGACGTGAACTGGTCGCTCAATTCCTGCGCGGCGTCCGCGACGGTGGACGTCTCACTCGACGCCTCGAACCGCGAGGAACCAGTGATCAACTCCAGCGCCTCACCAGCCCGGGCGGACACCGCGGCACCTCCGCACAGCCGCTCGGGAGGTACCGCCTGCTCCCAGGCCTCTTCGGCGCGGCTCTTCTCGTCCTCACCGCAGCCGACGACGCCGGCCGCCAGCGAAACGGCCATCGCCAGGCCGGCGGTTGCTCTACGCATGGGCACACCCCAGGACCATCTGTTTCTCTCTCTGCCGCCGGTGGTTCAGTCCGCAAGGCTGCGGAACCACCGGAGAGACCGCGCCAGACACAACGTCTTTACTTCGGAGTGAGCACGGGGGTCTTCGGGAGACCGCCGTTGTTCTCGCAGTCGAGTTCCTTCACCAGCTTGAGCGCCATGGCGTGGAGGATGGTCATGCTCATGTTGCGGTACTCACGCGTATCGGGCGCGTCGCTTCCTTTTCCACGCCCGAAACCTGCCTGAATCCGCAACGGCGTCTTGTCCGAATCTTCCAGCTGAGGACTCACGCACTCGAAGTAGAGCGATGCGCCACCCTGCCTGACAAAGGCGAGACGGAAGGCCCGCCATAGTGGGCTTCAGGCAGTCGGACCCGGCGGGCCCCCGTACGGCGCGTTGGGCCCAGGAGCACCGGGCGGGGGGCCGTACTGCGGGTACGGAGGCGGAGATTGCTGCTGGTGCGGGTACGGGGGCTGGGATTCCTGCTGGTGGGGGTACGCGGGCTGGTACGACTGCGGGGCGGCCGGAGGCGCGCTTCGGCGGCGGGAGCGGATGACCAGGACGGCCACTGCGACTCCGATGAGGGCAGCTGCGCCGATACCCAGGCCGATCCAGAGGCCGGTGTTGCCACTGTCGTCGGCGGCCGGTGCTGCGGCGGCCGGCTCGTCGCTCTTTTCGGACCCGCCCGTGGCCTTGGACGGCTCGGCGGAGGGAGTCGGGGACTCAGCCGCCGCAAGATCCGGAAGCGGGTACTCGTCGGCGGGGCCCGGGTCGCCGGGGGTTGTCAGTGCGATGCGGGGCCGGACAATGCCGTACCCGATGTCGTCCACACGCTCCTCGCCGGTCGTGGGGCCACCGGCCGTGTTCAGCAGCACGCGAAGGACCTGGTTGTTCGTCCAGTCCGGGTACTTGGACCAGATCAGTGCGGCGGAGGCGGAAACCAGGGCAGTGGCGTCACTGGTGCCGTGCGAGGTGCAGAGGCCTGTTTCGCTCTTGCAGGCGTGGATCATCTCCTCGCCCGGCGCGGAGAGGTCCACCTGGGGGCCGTACTGGGATTCCTCTGTCCTCTGCAGATTCTTGCCGACGGCGCCCACGCCTACCGCCCCGGGAGTGGCTCCCGGGTACTTGACGCCATTGGAACGCTCGGCGTCGTTACCCACACCTGCGAAGACCAGCGACCCTTTGCCAATCGCGTATTTCACCGAGTCTGTCAACTGCTGTGAACCCTCGCTCGCAGCCAACGAGATATTGATGACCTTGGCACCCTTGTCAGCGGAATACCGAATGGCCGCAGGAACCGTGGTGTTGAACTGCGCAATGTCTTCAGCAAGGTTGGCGGCCTTGTCGGGAACCCGGACAGGAAGAATCTTCACGCCTGGCGCCAGTCCGAACGCCCCGTCTCCGTTACGACCGTCGCCTGTCCCTGCGATCAGCCCGGCCATCCCCGTACCGTGACCGTCGTAGTCGGAGTGCTCATCGCCAGGCTCACCAGGGGCGAAGTCCTTTCCTTTGAGGACCTGCCCCCGCAGATCAGGATTTGACACATCGATCCCCGAATCGATCACAGCAACCGTGATGCCCTTCCCGGTGCTGCTCTGCCACATCCCCTCGGCCTTCATCGCTGTCAGGTGCCATTGATTCGAACGGACCGACTCCGCATGAGCAGACCCTGCCGTGACAGCCACCAGCAGTGTTCCGAGCGCCACCGAAACAAAGGCCCTTGTCCGGCCCCTGTGCACACCGCTGGCAAGCATTCGCGTCCTCATCCGGAGTCGTTCCATCAGTCGATGACGGGCGGCGTAGCGCGACGTCCGCCCTGCTTCCATGTCTCTTCGTCTTCGATCAAGTAGTCCGGACGTTCGCCGCCCTCATCGCGTCGGAGGTCTGCAGGCCGACGGCTCGACGGTGCGCGCAATCCACCTGCGGCCTGTCCGGCAGCGCGTCCGCTTTCGTTGCCCCGCACAAGGCCGGTGCCACCAGGCGTGAAGGGACGTTCACCTGAACGCCCCGCCTGCCGGGGCCGGCCACCGACGACTCCGCCGCTTCCTCCAGCCGGTGGCCGCCCGCCCATGGCACCGCTCCGAGCGGCACCGCCACCACTGATTCCCCCATGTCCCATGGGGCTCCGTCCCTGCGTCGTCTCACCGCCGACGACTGTTCCGCCGGGAAGCCCTCTGCCTGTGGGCTGCGCTACCGGCCGACCACCGGTGATGCCCGCATCACGAGGCGTGCGGCTTACCGACCCCGAACCGGACGCGCTCTGGCCGGGCAGCGACGGTGTGCGGACATTCAGCCCTGAGTCCTTCGCGCTGCCGAACGGGCCTGGAGCCGACCGTGTGCCGCCGCCGAACGCCTGTGGCACGGGTAGCCCGGAAGGCAGACCGCCGTCCGGCCTACCCGCAACCGGCGGCCCCGGCTGTGACACCGAGGGCGTGGACGACGACTGTGGCAGAGTCGCCGTGCTGTTGACCTCCATACTCACCGGGGTTCCCGGGTCGGGCGGAACCCGGACCGCTGATGAGTCAGGAGCTCCCTGGCTCCCGGAGCCCGTTGACGGCGAGAACTCGGAGCGCGTGGTCACCCCGCGAATCGCACCTTCTCCCTCTGCGGTTCCCATGCCGCCAGGCGGCCCCCATGTCCGGGCATCATCGATGCCCCCAGACCGCTCCGGCACGATCGCCCCCGGCGGCGGGGGGAACACCGGCTTCTCCAGCCCGTCCATCTGCGAGGCCGACAAGGCGTACGACTGCGCCAGCTTCCGCATCTGCGCCGCCGCCTCCTGGCGGTTCGCCTCCTTGGCGGCGAGCAGCGTCTCCAGGGACTTCTGCGCGACCGCCGACGCGTCGGGGTCGTTCCGCGCGGCCTTCGCCGCGTCCAGGTTGGCCTGTGCGCCCGCGTCGGTGCGCGGGATGGACACCTGGGCCGATGCCAGCGCGTCGGAGGCCTGGGCCAGCCACTTCGACGCTCCCTCGCTGTAGTCGCCCAGGCGCAGCGTCGCGTTGGCGAGGTCGTCGCTCCAGGTCCGGAAGGCCGTGGCGCCCTCGCCCTTCCACTCGACGGCCTGCGGCCGGACCTTCAGCTCCTCCGCGATCTTGCGAATCTCCTTGGCGGCACCGATCAGCCGGTCCGACGCGCCTTGGATCGCCCCGCTGTTGGCCATGTCCAGCCAGGCCAGCATGGTCTCGTGGGTCATCCCGTCGAAGGGTGTGCCCTGTCCTGCTTCCTTGTGATCCATGTCGGCCCCCGCCTATCCCCGCGTCAAACCGCCGGTGTCCGTCGTCGTCATCAGATCTCCCCGGTGGTCGGCTCGGGCTTCGGGGTCCTCTCGGCCGCTTCCCCGCCCCCACGCCGCGTCGGGTCGTACTCGCCGCCGTAGCGCTCCTTCGCCTCGTCGGAGATCGCGAGCATGCGGCGCCGGATGTCGGCATCCACGTTCTCGTAGCCGTTGTGCGCGGCCAGGACCGCGATGCTCATGCCCTCTATGGAGTCCGAGAGGCTCTTCGAGAGGGTCTCCAGCTCGGTGATCACCGTCTGGTACGACGTGAACAGGCTTGCCGCTTCGGCCCAGTGGTTGTCGCCGCCGCCGAACTGGGTGCGCTTCATGAGGTCCTGGCCGAGCTTGGTCGCGTCGGCCGGTGATTCCTTCAGGGCGACCAGTATCTCGTCGACGCGGTTGCGGAACGCGGTGAACGACGTCAGCTCCGTGGCGAGTTCGACGGCCGCTGCCGCCGAGGTCACCCCTATGAACGGCACTGCCGCCAAAGCGGCTCCGCCCCCGTCATCAGGCAGCACAGCACCCTCCCCGTATCCGGCCTGCCACGACTTCAGGGACCACTGTAGGCACTGCCAGTGACACTGCGTGTCCCCGGTCGCCGGTTCATCGCGGATCAGGCTTCAGGACTTGGCCGTCGCCACCGCCGCCTGCGGCCTGATCGGGAGGCGGTTGACCGGGCGGCCCGTCGCGGCGCGGACCGCCGACGCCACCGCGGCGGGGGACGTCACCACCGGGACCGCCGAGGCGGGCTTGGCGCCGAAGGGGGCCACCACGTCGCGCTCCTCGATCAGCTTGACGATGTGGATGTCCGGCGCGTCCAGGGACGTCGGAAGCGCGTACCCGGTGAGGTCCGGGTGGCGGATCAGACCACGGGCGGTGCGGAGGTTCTCCGTGAGGGCCGCGCCGATGCCCTGGGTGACGCCCGCCTCGATACGGGCCGCCAGCTGGGACGGGTTGAGGATTCGGCCGACGTCCTGGGCGACGGACATCTCCACCACCCGGACCGAGCCGAGCTCGATGTCGACGTCGACGACCGCGCGGACCGCGCAGAAGGCCAGACCCACGAACGCGTCGCCCTGGCCTGCTTCGTCCAGAGGTTCGGTGGGGTGGGGGCGGCACTGGGCGGTCGCCCAGAGTTCCTTGCCGTCCATGGCCTCCGTGACCGTCGTGGACAGCACACCGTCGTACGAGGTGATCTTGCCGTCGGCGATCTGGAGGAGCTCCGTGGACATGCCGAACTTGTGGGCCAGCGGCTGGAGGAGCTGGGTCCGGACCATCTTGGCGGCCCGCTCGATCGCGCCGCCGGAGACCCAGGTGTGGCGGCCGTGCGTCGCCGGGCCCGCGGGGGGCTGGTCGGTGTCCACCGCCGCCACGTGGACCTCTTCGACACCCAGGGTCTCCTGGACGATCTGGCGGGCGAGCGTGGTGAAACCCTGGCCGGTCTCGACTGCCGCGCAGATGACGGTGGCCACGCCGTCATGGACCCGGACCGTGGCCGTGGAGACCTCGTCGGTGCCCTCGGCGCCGAGCATGTGGACCATGCCGAGGGCGTAGCCGACACCTCTGCGGACGGCCCCGGGCTCACCGGCGCCCTCAGGCCCCCCGGGCAGCAGCCAGTCATCCTCCGGCGAGTCCTTGGGGAGCGCCGGCAGCGGGAAGTCGCGGAGTGCGCCGAGGAGTTCCGCGACGGGTGCGGGGCAGGTCACGGTCTGGCTGGTGGGGAGGATGTCGCCCGTGGACAGGGCGTTGCGCAGACGGAGTTCGACCGGGTCGATGCCCAGCTTCGCCGCCAGCTTGTCCATCTGGCCCTCGTACGCGGCGCAGACCTGCATCGCGCCCTCGCCCCGGACGTGTCCGGAGGGCGGGTTGTTCGTGCGGACCGCCCAGCCCTCGATGAAGGCGTGCGGGACGACGTACGGGCCGCAGGCGAAGGCCACGGCGGCGGCCAGGGACTCGGACGAGGAGTCGGCGTACGCACCCGCGTCGAGGAGGATCTGGGCCTCGACCTTGACCAGCCTGCCCTCGGTGTCCGCGTGGTGGCGGTAGCGCAGCAGGGTCGGGTGGCGGTGGGCGTGCCCGAGGAAGGACTCCTCGCGGGTGACGGCCAGTTTGACGGGGCAGCCGGTGCGCAGGGCGAGCAGGCCGAGCGGGATCTGGAAGCCGGGGTCCTCGCGGTCGCCGGTCGCTCCCGGGACGCCGGTCACGACGACCTTGACCCGCTCGGGGTCCAGGCCGAAGCAGGCGGCGGCGAGGTCACGGTCGGTGTGGGGGTCGGTGGACGCCGTGTAGAGCTCGACGCCCCCGTCGGGCCGGGGCACGGCGAGGCCGGCCTCCGCGCCGATGGGGGCGGGGTCCTGGCGGCCGATGCGGTACAGGCCCTCGACGATGACCTCGCCCACGGTGTCCGGGTCGCCGTAGCGCAGTGGGATGTGGCGGATGAGGTTGCCGTCGGGGTGGAGGGGTTCGGCGGCGAAGGCCTTCTCGGGGTCGGTGACGGGTTCGAGAACCTCGTACTCGACGGCGATCGCGGCGGCGGCCAGACGGGCGGTGTCGGGGTGGTCGGCCGCGACGGCGGCGAGGGCCTCGCCGTGGTGGCGGACGAGTTCGGACGCGAACACGGGACGGTCGACGACCCGGCGGCCGTACGACCCGTCCCCGGGGATGTCCTCGTGCGTGACGACCGCGCGCACGCCGGGCATGCCGGCGGCTGCCGTCGTGTCGATGGACAGGATGCGCGCGTGCGGGTGCGGGGAACGCAGCACCGCCGCCCACAGCAGCCCTTCGGCCCACAGGTCGGCCGCGTAGGGGAAGGTGCCCTCGGTCTTGGCGCGGGCGTCGGCGGGCGGCAGCGAGGTGCCGAGTCCGAGCGCGGGCAGTTCCTGGTCCGGGGCGGGGCCCTCGGACGGCGTCGTCGTGTGCGTGGTGCTGGTCGCGGTGGCTGCGTCGCTGGTCACGCCGCCTCCTTGTCGTTCGCTCCGCTGCGGCGGCTGCTGGTGGTGGGGGTGACCGGTGGTGCGGGGGACGGCGCGGTGTTCACCGTGTTCACCGGACGTCTCCCTCGTGCGCCTCGTGCGCCTGGACGCTGCCCGCGCCGGGGGCCGCCTGGTGCGGGATGCGCGGTTCGGTGTCGTCCTGGACGGTGGCCGCCTCGGCGGTCGCCTCCCTTCCCGCGACGACGTCCCGTACGGCGTCGAGCACACCCCGGTAGCCGGAGCACCGGCAGAGGTTGCCGCACAGGGCCTGCCGCGTCTCCAGGTCGCTGGGGGCGTGGTTGCCCTCGAGGAGGTCGTGCACGGTCATCGCCATCCCGGGGATGCAGAAGCCGCACTGGACGGCTCCGCACCGGGCCAGGGCCCGCTGGACGTCGGACGGTTCGCCGTCCACCGCGAGACCCTCCACGGTGCGGACCTCGCTGCCCGCCGTCGTGGCTGCGGGGACCAGGCAGGACGCCACGAGGCGGCCGTCCACCTGGACATTGCAGGCGCCGCACTCGCCCTGGGAGCAGCCGTCCTTGGCGCCGGCGAGGCCGAGTCGCTCCCGGAGCACGTAGAGGAGTGACTCGCCGATCCAGGCGTCGCTCACCGGGCGGTCCACACCGTTCACGTGGAGGACGTACGAGGCGGAGGGGTGCTCGCTGGGGCCGTCCGCAGGAGCGGAGGCGGCGGCGTGCTCCTCACCGGGGAGCGGGGCGTGTCCGGTGTCGTGTCCGGTGTCGTGTCCGGTGTCGGCCTCGGGCGTCCGCGCCCCGGGGGCCGGGTCCCCGGATGCCTCGGCCTCGGGGACGTCCGCCTCGGGTGCCGGCATCCCGGGGGCAGGGCCTTCCCCGGGTGCCTCCGACTCCAGGCCCCCTCGCGGCCCGTCCGGTGCCTCCAGGCCCTCTTCCGGCCTGTCCAGGGCCTCCACGGCGGCCTCGGGAGCCTCGGGAGCCTCAGGGGCGCCTTCGGGCTCCTGGGGCCCTTCCGGGGCCTCCTCCGCGACGGCTTCGGGTGCGGGTGCGGGTGCGGGCTCCTGGGGCTCCTGCGTCGCCCACGGGGCGGGGGCTCCGCCCGGCAGCGTGGCCGGGGGCGTGTCCGCGTACCAGGAGGAAGCCATCGCCGAGGCCGCGAATTCGCCGGACTCGTCCGGGAGGTCGCCGTCCGCCACGGGGATCGTCCACTGGCCGGTGTGGCCGGCGGGCTCGTGGGCCGGCTCGGGGTCGGGCTCGGCGGACGCCGCCGCGTCGAAGTTCCACTGGGCGGTCGTGGAGGACGTCTGCGCGTACTGCGCCGTGTCCGGGTACGGCTGCTGGTACGGGTCCTGCGGGTGGTACGGGTCCTGCTGCTGGTTCGGGTCGGGCCAGTGCACCGCGTCGGGCGTGGTCTCCTGGCCGCCCTGCTCCCCCTGGCTCCCCGTCCGCACGACCCAGCTGCCCGTCGCCGCGGGGTCGAGCCCGGCAGCCGGGGTCAGCGGAAGGATCATCGGCGGCACGTAACTGTGGCCGGGGGCGGCCAGCGGGTCGTTCCCGAGGTCGGCCAGGTCCTCCGGGGGCAGGTGGACGAAGGCGGTCGCGTCGGCGTCGTACTCACCGCTCTGCGGGGTCGGCTGCCAGCCGGCGTACGGGTCGGGGTGCCCGTGCTGCTGCTCGGGGTTCTCCTCATTGCTCACGACAGTGCCCTCCCCAGTGCGCGTCGGGCGAGTGTGGCGACCGTGCGCCGCAGGTGCAGGACGGCGGGCGACAGAGGGGGTGCCTCTCCCCCGTCGTCCGGTGGTGCCTGGTCCGGGATGCAGGCCGCCGCGACGTACTCGCCGAATGCGGCCAGCGCGTCGGGGGCCAGGCCGCGCTCGCCGTCCCAGTCGATCAGGGAGGCGATCCAGCGTTCGGCCTCCAGGGGCCGCAGGGGCATCGGGGCGATCGCGCCGACCGCGCAGCGCACGCCGCGGCGGGCCGGGTCCAGGACGATCGCGACGGAGGCGGTGGCGCGGCCGGGTCCGGTGCGGCCGGTCGCCTTGAGGAAGACCTGGGGGGCGTGCAGCAGCGGTACGCGGACGAAGCCGATCAGCTCGGCGGGCTCGAGCATCTCGCGGCCCGCGAGCAGGTGCGAGACGGGGATCTCCCGCCGGGAGCCCCCGGTGCCCGCGATGACCAGCTCGGCCTCCAGGGCCGCCAGCACGGGCAGGGCGTCACCGGTCGGGGCCGCGGTGGCGATGTTGCCGCCGAGCGTCCCGGCGTTACGGATCTGCGGCGGGCCCGCGGCGCGCGCGGAGGCGGCCAGCGCCGGAATCAGCGCGGCGAAGTCGGGCCGCCCCATGCGCGCATGGGTCAGACCGGCTCCGAGCAGGGCGTGGCCGTCCTGGTAGTGCCAGCCGCGCAGCTCGCTGATCCGGCCGAGGCCGACCAGTCCCGAGGGCCGCAGCAGGCCCTTGTTGACGGCGGCCATGAGGTCGGTGCCTCCGGCCACGGGAACGGCGGCGGGCATGGCGCCGAGAGCCGCCACGGCCTCGTCGAGCGAGGCCGGGAGCGTCACCGACTGCATCGCCTGCGGTGCGTGCGTGGTCAACCCAGCTGCCCCTTCCCGGTGTCCCGGCAGTCCCGCCTGTCCGCCGTACGGTACGTGCTCACGGCCGGGACGTGGCAACTCTGGCACATCTTCCGGGCTGTCCGAAGCGAGGGTCCGCGAAGGGTGTTTCCGTCCCCGACCAGGGGAAAAGTCACCTTTGGCAGACCTTCTGCCCCGCGCACGGAATGCCACCCTTCAGCGCGTTCGTACGACTTATCCGGTTCCCCCGGCCGTCGCGTCCGGTGGCGGTCACACGGTCGGGGGCGGTCCCTCGATCGGGCGACCCAGGATGCCGGGGCGGCGTTGCCAGGGCCGCGGGCCCGTGGGCGGCCGGTAGGCGACGCCAAGGGCGTCGAGCCGGGTGTAGTGAGTGGTCATCCTCCGCTCGAAGTCGGCGAAGTCCCGCTCCCCGGGGGCCGGGAGACGGGACCAGGCGACCTCGGCGAAGGCGGCGAGCCTGGGGAACACCTGGTAGTCCACACGGTCCTGGTTCTGCATGACCTCGGTCCAGACGTTGGCCTGGGTGCCCATGACGTGACCGGCGGCCTCCTCGGAGAGGGCGGGGGGCACGGGCTCGAAGCGGTAGACGTCCTCCAGGGTGCGGACGTAGCCGATGGGCATCGGCTCGTCGGGGCCGCCGTCCTGACGGTAGTCCAGGTACACCTGCTGCAGGGGACACATCACGACGTCGTGCCCGGCCTCGGCGGCGGCGATCCCGCCCGCGTACCCCCGCCACGAGGTCACGGCCGCGCCCTCGGCGAGGCCGCCCTCCAGGATCTCGTCCCAGCCGATGAGGCGGCGGCCCCGGTCGGCGAGCCACCGGTCAAAGTGCCGGATGAACCAGGACTGGAGCTCGTCCTCGTCCTTCAGGCCGAGAGCGGTGATCCGGGCCTGCGCGGCCGGCGACTGCTTCCACTGGTCCTTGGGGCATTCGTCACCCCCGACGTGGATGAAGGGCGAGGTGTCGGCGGGGAACAGGTCGAGGATCTCCTCGAAGACCCCTTCGAAGAACCGCAGGGTGGTGTCAGTGGGTGCGAGTACGTTCGGATTGACGCCCCAGGTGTCCCACACGGAAAGCGCGGAGGTGTCGATGACGTCGGTGTTGCCCAGTTCCGGATACGCGCTGATGGCTGCCTGCGAGTGGCCCGGGATGTCGATCTCGGGGACCACCCGGATATGCCGTTCGGCGGCGTACGCGACGATCTCGCGGATGTCGTCCTGCGTGTAGAAGCCGCCGTGCGGGGTCTCGTCCCACAGTTCGGACGCCCGGTGGCCGTATTTGGTGCGTGCGCGCCAGGCGCCGGCCTCCGTGAGCCGGGGGTGGCGCTTGATCTCGACGCGCCAGCCCTGGTCGTCGCTGAGGTGGAAGTGGAAGACGTTCAGTTTGTGGGCGGCCAGGAGGTCGAGCATGCGCAGCACGCCGTCCTTGGGCGTGAAGTGCCGTGCCACGTCGAGCATCAGCCCGCGCCAGCCGAAGCGGGGGCCGTCCTCGATCTCCGTGAACGGGATGGTCCGGCTCGCGCCGGTGCGGACGGGCGCCCGGCGGAACGCCTCGGGACCGAGGAGCTGACGGAGGGTCTGGGCACCCCAGAACACTCCGGCCGCGCTGCCGCCGGTGATCCGTACGCCCCGGGCGGGTGAGACGCCCAGCCGGTAGCCCTCGGGCTCCAGGGAGGGGTCGATGTGCAACTCGATGGTGTTCGCGGTCGCTTCGGCGCCCGCGGCACCCGGGGCGAGTGGCAGGCCGAAGGCGGCCCCGAGGGTGGTGCGGAGCCAGCGCTCCGTGCCGTCGGTGCCGGGGCCGGCGGTGAGGGTCGTGGACCCGTCGAGGAGGAGTCCGCCGCGGTCCTCGCCGCCGGTGTGCGCGGGTGCCGGAATCAGGTGGTGCATGTCAGTCCTTTACCGCTCCGCCCAGTCCGGAGACCAGGCGCCGCTGTACGAGGACGAAGAAGACCAGCACGGGCACGGTCATCACCGTCGAGGCCGCCATGATCCCTCCCCAGTCGTTCTCGTCGGGTTTGAAGAAGACCAGCAACGCCATGGGGAGCGTCGACTGCGAGGTGTCGCTGATGATGAACGACTTCGCGAACAGGAAGTCGTTCCAGGTCGAGATGAAGGAGAAGACGCTGGTCGCCACGAGGCCGGGGAGGACGAGCGGGAAGAGGATCTGCCAGAGGAAGCGTGTGCGGCTCGCGCCGTCGATGTACGCGGCCTCCTCCAGCGCCTCCGGGACGGCCTTGACGAAGCCGCGCAGCATCCAGATCGCGAACGGCAGCGAGAAGGCGAGGTGCGGCAGGATCAGCGATCCCAGGGTGTTCAGCTGTCCGAAGTCCCGCATGAGGAAGAACAGCGGAATGGTCAGTGCCTCGACCGGCACCATCTGCGCCACGAGGAACATGATCAGCAGTGTGGTGCGGAACTTGAAGCGGAATCGGGTCACGGCCGTGGCGGCGAGGAAGGCGATCAGCGCGGAGGCGATGACGACGGTGCCGGCGACGACCAGGCTGTTCAGGAAGTAGCGGCCGAATTCCTGCTGTTCGAAGACCCGGCGGAACGAGTCGAGGGACGGGGCCAGCGTCCAGGGGCGGGCCTCGGTGGACTGGATCTCGCCTGCCGGCTTGAAGGCGGAGAGCACCATCCAGTACAGCGGGAAGGCGACGACGACGGCGATGACCAGGGCCGCCGCCTCCGCCGCGAGCCTTCCCGGCCGGCGGACCCGCAGAAGCGTACGCGCGCTCACAGTTCCTCCCCCTGGCGCCGCACCAGGCGCAGATAGACCAGCGTGACGGCCAGCAGGATCACGAGCATCACGACGCCGATCGCCGATCCGAGGCTGTACTGGGAGGACGCGAAGGCCTTCTGGTACGCGTACACGTTGAGCACCAGGTTCTGGCCGGCGATGCCGCCCCCGTTGGTCATGACGTAGATCTGGGTGAAGACCTTGAAGTCCCAGATGACGGACTGGATGGTCACGACGATCAGGATCGGCCGCAGCATCGGGGCCGTGACCGACCGCCAGGTCCGCCACTGCGAGGCACCGTCGAGCGAGGCCGCCTCCAGCACCTCGGCGGGGATCGCGCGGATGCCCGCGTACACGGTCACCATCACGAACGGGAAGGAGCACCAGAGCACTTCGAGGAGGACCAGGGCGAAGGCGCTGTAGCGGCCGTAGGTCCAGGAGAAGTCGCCGAGCCCCAGCACCCTGTTGACCGGGCCGAAGTCGGGGTCGAAGAGGAAGACCCAGACGGTCGAGCCGGTGATCGCCGGGGTCGCCCAGGCCCCGAGGGCGGCCAGCATCAGTGCGAGCCGGGGGACGGCCCGGACCCGGGTCAGCAGGACGGCCAGCGCGCAGCCGGTGAACAGGGTGGCGAGCACGCAGGCCGCGGCGAAGAGCACGGTCGCGAGGAGCACCTGCCAGAACTGGCTGTCGCCGAAGAGCGTGGCGTAGTTGCCGAAGCCCTGGAAGGTGGTCGGCCGGCCGCCGCTGACCTGGGCCTGGGTGTACTCCAGGAAGGAGATCAGGCCCAGTTGGTAGATCGGGTAGACCAGGAGTCCGCCGAGCAGGACGAGCGCGGGGAGCAGGTAGAGCCAGGGGGTCCAGCCGCCTCGCCGCGCCGGTGACGCCGGGCGGCGCCGGGGCGTTCGGGCAGGTGCCCCGCTCGCCCCGGGCCTCGCGGCTGCCTTGTGGAGGGTGGTGTCCGCGGTCATCGTCAGCCCGCTTCGGCGAACGCCGCGTCCATCTTCTTCGCCGCGTCGTCCGAGGCGGCGTCCACGTCCTTACGGCCGCTGACGATCTCCTGGAACATGGTCGGCAGGACCAGGGAGGCGTCGATCTGGCCCCAGGCGGGCGAGGCGGGGACGAACTTCGCGCCCGCGCCGAGGGTCTCGACGAAGGGGCCGACGAAGGGCTCCTTCTCCGCGACCGTGCCCAGCACGTCCGTGTACGTCGGCAGCCAGCCCATCGCGTCGAACATCTTCGCCTGGGTCTTCTTGCCGGTCAGCGACTTCATCAGGTCGACGGCGAGGGTGCGGTGCGAAGTGCTCTTGAGTACGCCGATGTTGTTGCCGCCGGCGAAGGCCGGGGCGATCGAGCCCTTCGTCACACCGGGCAGCGGCACGACGGCGTACTCGCCCTTCACGGTGCCCGCCTCGACGGCGGCGTGGCTGAAGTCGCCGCCGATCGCCATGGCCGCCTTGCCGGAGGCGAAGGCGGTGACGGTCGCGTTGCCTCCCATGGCCGCGCACTTGGCCGCCGGGCAGTTGTCGTCACCGAAGAGGGAGGTGTAGGCCTCGATGCCCTTGCGGGCCTTCTCGCTGTTGATGGCGGACTTGTAGGTCACGCCGGTCTCGTCGGCCAGCTCGCCGCCCCGCGCCCAGATGAAGGGCATCGCGCCGTAGGTGTACGCGCCGCCGACGGCGAGGCCGTAGAGGTCCGGCTTCTCCTGGTGGATCTTCTTCGCCGTGGAGATCAGTTCGTCCTGGCTCTTCGGGGGCTCGATGCCGAGCTCCTCGAAGACGTCGGTCCGGTAGTACAGCGCGCGTACGCCGACGAAGAGCGGCGCCCCGTAGACCTGGCCGTCCACCGTCACGGACTGCTTGGCGGTCGGGTCGGTGTCCTTGGCCTCGTCCCAGGCCGCGAACTCCTCGCTGACGTCGGCCAGTCCGCCGTCCTTCACGTATCCGGCGGTGTCGGTGTTGCCGTACTCGATGAGGTCGGGGGCGCTCTTCGGGTCGTTGAAGGCGGCCTTGATGCGCTGGGCCCGGGTGTCGACGGGTATGTACTCGACCTCGACCTCGGCACCCTCGTGGGACTTCTCGAAGTCGGCGACCGCGGCGTCGACGACCTTCTCCTTGGGCTTGTTGCCGACCTCCTGGAAGAGCCAGACACGGAGCGTGCCGGTCTTCTCGTCACCCTCGGCGCCGGTGCCGGAGGTCCCCGGCGCGCAGGCGGTGGCGGTGAGGCCGGCCAGCACAAGGGCCGCGGCCGGAGCGGCAATTCGGGCAGAAAGCTTCATCCGGGACCCCTACCGGTCATTCGTTGCATTCTATGCAACGTACGTTTCGTTCTGCACAACTGGCAGGAGACTAAGGGCGCGTCCGCACGCCGACAAGTGGTCTCTACCACTCTGTGACCACGCGGTGCAGCCCGTGCAACGCGCGCCCGTCGCCGCCCCGGCCGGGGCGGACGGCACCCGGGTGCTCAGGGGCATGCGAACGGCCCCCGGGGCACGCGTCGCCGCGTGTCCCGGGGGCCGGGGTCAGATCGGAAAGGTCCTGGAAAGGGAGCCGGACGGACTACTTCTTGCCGCTGTCCTTGCCGCCCTTGCCCTTGTCCTTGTCGCCGCCGGCGCCCATGGACTCGTAGATCTCCTTGCACATGGGACAGACCGGATACTTCTTGGGGTCGCGCCCCGGGACCCAGACCTTGCCGCACAGCGCCACCACGGGAGTGCCCTCCAGGGCGCTCGCCATGATCTTGTCCTTCTGGACGTAATGGGCGTAGCGCTCGTGGTCGCCGTCGCCGTTCGACACCTGAGGTGTCGGCTCCACGAGGGTCCCCGTACCTGCCCCGCGCTCGGGCTCAAGAGTGCTCATAACTGCCAAGCGTACTGAAAGCTCCGTGCATCAGTTCAGCGAAGGGTCGTCCGGATACGTGGCGATCATGGCCAGCTCGCTGCGCTGCCGCCGCAGAACCGCCCGCCAGAGGTTCTCCGGGCGGGGCGAGGAGACGTCACCGGGCTCCGACTCGACCACGTACCAGGCACCCTCGGCCAGTTCCGCCTCCAGCTGGCCGGGCCCCCAGCCCGCGTATCCGGCGAAGATCCGCAGCGAACCGAGCGCCGCCGCGAGCAGCTCCGGCGGGGCCTCCAGGTCGACCAGGCCGATCGCCCCGTGCACCCGGCGCCAGCCCAGAGGACCCTCGTCCCCGGGGATCACGGCCACGCCCAGCGCCGAGTCCAGGGAGACCGGGCCGCCCTGGAAGACCACGTCCGGCTCGCCGGCCAGACCGGCCCAGGACGCCAGGATGTCCCCGACGCCGACCGGGGTGGGCCGGTTCAGGACGACGCCCAGCGAGCCCTCCTCGTCGTGATCGAGGAGCAGCACCACCGCACGGTCGAAATTCGGGTCCGCCAGGGCGGGTGCGGCCACGAGCAGCCGTCCTGTGAGCGAGGACACCTCCGTCATGGCACAGATGATCCCGCATCTTCGCCCTCAGCGGGTGCCAAGTGGCCCGCCCGGTCCGGGACGGGCTCCGCCCGCAGCTCAGGGCGCACGGCCGTGGTACGGGTGCACGGGGAGCGCACGCCCGCGGGGCCCGTGAGGGTGGTGACCCTCCGCAAGGCGGGGGCAGCGGAACGTGTTGTGGCGGAGTCATGACGTTCGTATGCACCCCGGTGGCTTACTGAAGGGGGGCGGAAGCCCATTACCCTTTTGATGGCCCCCTGCCCGACCACTCCGGAACGCGAGATTCATGACCGGCACAGACGATGTCCTGCTTGTCCACGGCGGAACCCCGCTGGAGGGCGAGATCCGCGTCCGAGGCGCCAAGAACCTGGTGCCGAAGGCAATGGTCGCCGCGCTGCTCGGCAGCGGGCCCAGCCGGCTGCGCAACGTTCCCGACATCCGCGACGTGCGGGTGGTCCGGGGACTTCTGCAGCTGCACGGCGTGACCGTCCGCCCCGGCGACGAGCCGGGCGAACTCATCCTCGACCCGTCGCACGTCGAGAGCGCGAACGTCGCCGACATCGACGCCCACGCGGGCTCGTCGCGCATCCCGATCCTCTTCTGCGGCCCACTGCTGCACCGGCTGGGCCACGCCTTCATCCCGGGGCTCGGCGGCTGCGACATCGGCGGACGGCCGATCGACTTCCACTTCGAGGTGCTGCGCCAGTTCGGCGCGACCATCGAGAAGCGGGCGGACGGCCAGTACCTGGAGGCCCCGCAGCGGCTGCGGGGCACGAAGATCCGGCTGCCGTACCCGTCGGTGGGCTCCACCGAGCAGGTCCTGCTGACCGCCGTCCTCGCCGAGGGCGTCACCGAGCTGTCCAACGCGGCCGTCGAGCCGGAGATCGAGGACCTCATCTGCGTACTGCAGAAGATGGGCGCGATCATCTCCATGGACACCGACCGGACCATCCGGATCACGGGTGTCGACAGGCTCGACGGCTACACGCACCGGGCGATCCCCGACCGCCTGGAGGCCGCCTCCTGGGCGTCCGCCGCACTGGCGACCGAGGGCAACATCTACGTGCGCGGCGCCCAGCAGCGCTCGATGATGACCTTCCTCAACACCTTCCGCCGGGTGGGCGGCGCCTTCGAGATCGACGACGAGGGCATCCGCTTCTGGCACCCGGGCGGCGCGCTGAACGCCATCGCCCTGGAGACGGACGTCCACCCCGGCTTCCAGACCGACTGGCAGCAGCCGCTCGTGGTGGCCCTGACCCAGGCGGCCGGCCTGTCGATCGTCCACGAGACGGTCTACGAGTCCCGGCTGGGCTTCACCTCGGCGCTCAACCAGATGGGTGCGCACATCCAGCTCTACCGTGAGTGCCTCGGGGGCTCCGACTGCCGATTCGGGCAGCGGAACTTCCTGCACTCGGCGGTCGTGTCCGGGCCGACGAAGCTCCAGGGCGCGGATCTGGTCATCCCCGACCTGCGCGGCGGGTTCTCGTACCTGATCGCGGCGCTGGCGGCCCAGGGCACGTCCCGGGTGCACGGCATCGACCTGATCAACCGCGGCTACGAGAACTTCATGGACAAGCTGGAGAAGCTCGGCGCGAAGGTCGAGCTGCCGGGCGGTTCACTCGTCTGAGAGCGCGCCCCGCGCGCACAGTGCTGCCGCACACAGCACTGCGCACCCCCGCACCACGGTCCGCCGCCCCGGCTCCCTCACGAGGGACCGGGGCGGCGGGCTTTTCGGTGTCCGCCCCGTCGCCCTCGTCGGGGCACCCGGCCCTCGTGTGCACGGGCGCCGCAGAACGCCCGTACAGGGCCGAACGCGACGTGTGTCCGCCTCGGGGGCCCGCCCGGGGGTGCCGGGCGGCGCAGCCCGCCTCACAGCGCCCGCACGGGCGGTGTGCGCGGGAGCGAAGGCTCCCGGAACGGCTCCGGACACGCCGAAGGGCGGCCGTCCCGGTCGGGACGGCCGCCCTTCTTGGTGCCCAGGGGGACTTACTTGCCCTTGGCGGCTTCCTTGAGCTTCGAGCCCGCGGAGACCTTCACGCTGTAGCCGGCCGGGATGTTGATCGGGTCGCCGGTCTGCGGGTTACGAGCGGTGCGAGCGGCACGGTGGGTGCGCTCGAAGGTCAGGAAGCCGGGGATGGTGACCTTCTCGTCGCCCTTGGCGACGATCTCGCCGACGGTCTCGGCGAGAGCGGCCAGAACGGCGTCGGCGTCCTTGCGGGTCACGTCGGCACGGTCGGCCAGGGCGGCCACCAGCTCACTGCGGTTCATGTTTGTACTCCCGTGTTCTTCTTGCCTGTGAGGCGTGAGATCGAAGCCGATGCTGCCAGGGCCCTCTGACAGCCCCCGGACCCGGGTCTGATGTCAGACCCTCGCGCCCGAATACGCATCCTGCCCCCACCTGCGGCGCTAACGCCAATCCGGAACCCCTCGGCGTCACACGAAAAGCACCACCGCATGGCCGTGATGACGTTCCGTCGACTTGTTGGAGCGGTCCGCAGCGGATGCCGGGCCTGTGGGGCTCGCTGCCCGCCCACCCTAAAGGGGCGTTTGGGACGCCGCGACCCGCGACGCGCCGTACGGAGCGCCCGGACGTGACCTACGGCACCGTCCGCGGGAGCCGTGGCCGACCCCCGCGGACGGCGTGTGACGGGGCTGTCCGGACGCGGGGTCCTACGCCGGGTCGCTCGCGGACTCGGCGACTCCGGCCGCCTTCGCGGCCTCCCGTACGGCACCCGCGACGGCTCCCGCGACCTTGTCGTTGAAGACCGACGGGATGATGTAGTTCGCGTTCACCTCGTCCTCGGCAACGACGTCCGCGAGGGCGCGCGCGGCGGCGAGCATCATCTCCGTGTTGACGGTGCGGGACTGGGCGTCCAGCAGGCCGCGGAAGACACCCGGGAAGACCAGGACGTTGTTGATCTGGTTCGGGAAGTCGGAGCGCCCGGTGGCCACAACAGCCGCCGTCTCACGGGCGATTGCCGGGTCCACCTCAGGGTCCGGGTTCGCGAGCGCGAACACGATGGCGCCCTCGGCCATGGCCGCCACGTCGGTGCCGTCCAGGACGTTGGGGGCGGAGACGCCGATGAAGACGTCGGAGCCGACGACGGCCTCCTTGAGGGTGCCGGTGACGCCCTCGGGGTTGGTGTTGTCGGCGATCCAGCGCAGCGGGGAGTCCGGGGTGGCGTCCACCAGGTCCTCGCGGCCCGCGTGCACCACACCGTGGATGTCGGCGACGACCGTGTGCTTGACGCCCGCGGCGATCAGCAGCTTCAGGATGGCCGTACCGGCCGCTCCGGCACCGGACATGACGACCCGTACGTCACCGATGCCCTTGCCCACCACACGCAGCGCGTTGGTCAGCGCCGCCAGGACGACGATGGCGGTGCCGTGCTGGTCGTCGTGGAAGACGGGGATGTCCAGGGCCTCGCGCAGCCGCGCCTCGATCTCGAAGCAGCGGGGTGCGGAGATGTCCTCCAGGTTGATGCCCGCGAAGCCCGGGGCGATCGCCTTGACGATCTCGACGATGGCGTCGGTGTCCTGGGTGTCCAGGCAGATCGGCCAGGCATCGATGCCGGCGAAGCGCTTGAAGAGGGCCGCCTTGCCCTCCATCACGGGGAGCGAGGCCATCGGGCCGATGTTGCCGAGGCCGAGGACGGCCGAGCCGTCCGTGACCACCGCGACGGAGTTGCGCTTGATGGTGAGACGGCGGGCGTCCTCGGGGTTCTCCGCGATCGCCATGCAGACCCGCGCCACACCCGGGGTGTAGATCATCGAGAGGTCGTCACGGTTGCGGATGGGGTGCTTGGACGCCATCTCGATCTTGCCGCCGAGGTGCATCAGGAACGTACGGTCGGAGACCTTGCCGAGGACGACACCCTCGATGTCGCGCAGCCCCTCGACGATCTCGTCCGCGTGCGAGGTCGAGGACGCCGCGATCGTGACGTCGATCCGAAGCTTCTCGTGGCCGGAAGCGGTCACGTCGAGGCCGGTGACCGAGCCTCCGGAGGACTCCACGGCCGTGGTGAGCTGGGAGACCGCTGTGCCGCTCGCGGGCACCTCCAGCCTGACCGTCATCGAGTACGAGACGCTGGGCGCCGTTGCCATGGCCGAGTCCTTCGCTTTCCTGAGCTTCGTTGCCGCACGCGGCGGGGACGGGGCCCCGCACGTGCGTTCCGATGGTCGCACCTACCGGCCGGTAGCAGGTAATGACTGCCACCTTTCGGAAACTTTTTTCCACCATACGAGAAGTAGTCGTTCCACGTAACCCCGGACCGGCTGTGAAACTCCGGAGGCGGGCGATGCCGGCGTCCCCGGAAACAGAAACAGACCCGCGCCACCAGCAGGTGACGCGGGTCTGTCTTCTTCACGTAGGTGGCACCGGCCCGCCATGCTCGCCTCGCGGCAAGTGGTCGCTCGTAGCGACGAAGGTTGGGCCCGGGGGCTTGGATCGAACCGGTGCCGACACCAGGCTAACAAAGACCCCGGAGAAGTGATTCCCGCGCGACGTGTTGACTCGGAATTCACTCCGCACGCGGGACACCGGCCGCCCCCTCTCAGTCCCTCAGGAGGTCCGGGACACCGTCCTCGTCCGGCATGTCGCGCTCCCCGGAGACGACGGTGAGCTGTTGCGTCGCACGGGTGAGTGCCACGTACAGCACCCGCAGTCCCGCCGGGGACTCGTCGGCGATCTCCGCGGGGCAGACGACCACCGTGGCGTCGTACTCCAGGCCCTTCGCCTCGAGGCTGCCCAGCGCCACGACCCGCTCGCCGAGCTCTTCCAGCCAGGCGCGCGCCTCGGCGCGGCGGTTCATCGCGACGACCACCCCGACGGTGCCGTCCACCTGGGTGAGCAGCCTGCGCGCCTCCTCGCGGACCGTGGAGGCGAGGTCCCCGTCCCGCACCGTCTCGAAGCGCGGCTCGACGCCGGTCGAGCGGACCGCGGCCGGGGACTCCATCCCGGGCATGGCCAGCGCGAGCACCTTGGCCGCGAGCGCGGCGATCTCCGCGGGGTTGCGATAGTTCACGGTGAGGGTGAAGTGGCGCCGCGGCCGGTTGCCGAGCGCCTCGTCACGGGCGGCCGCCGCCTCGTCCGGGTCCGACCACGAGGACTGGGCCGCGTCGCCGACGATCGTCCAGGTCGCGTGCCGGCCGCGGCGGCCGACCATCCGCCACTGCATCGGCGTCAGGTCCTGCGCCTCGTCGACGATGACGTGGGCGTACTCGGTGCGCTCGGCCGCCAGCCGCTCGGCCCGCTCGCGCTGCGTCTCCTCGCGCTGCGGCATCAGCTCCTCCAGACCCGTCAGCTGGTCCAGCGGGTCGGCCTCCCGCTTCCGCTTCGGACGGGCCGGGGTGCCCAGCAGCATCTGCAGTTCGTCCAGGAGCGCCACGTCGTGGACGGAGAGCGGCCCCTTGCCGTCCCCGTCCAGCCGTCGCAGCGAACGGGCGAGGCGGCGCACCTCGCCCTGGTTCAGGATCCGGCGCGCCCATCTGCTCAGCCGCCGCTCGTCGGAGAGCGCGGCCAGCACCTGGCGAGGGGTGAGCTCCGGCCACCAGGCGTCCAGGAAGGTGAGGAAGGGGGTCTCCGTGGACACGTCCTCGTCGAACGAGGAGCGCAGCTCGGCGACCAGCTCGGGGTCGGTGTAGCGGCCGCGGCCCGAGGACTTGTTCCACAGGGCGTCCAGGAGCAGTTTGCGGGCGCGCGGGCGGAGCATGTTGACGGGGGCCGTGCCGCCGAGGACGTTGTGCCGGATCCGCCGCAGCTCGTCCGCCTCGAGTTCGACACGGGCACCGAAGGCCACCACCCTCAGCCGGGTGGGGGTGCCCGCCTCCGCCGGGGCCTCTCCGAACTCCAGCTGCCCCTCCTGGGGGGCGGGCTTGGGCGCGAGCTGCTCCAGCGCCCCCCGGGACGCCTTGCGCAGCACGTGGAGCATCCGCGACGAGCCCTTGATCCGGGCGACGGCGGGCTCGTCGTACGTGGTCGCCCCCTCGGCCCCGGCAGCCTCGTCGGAGAGTGATCCGACCGCGCGGATCGCGACCTGGCCCTCCTCGCCGAGCGAGGGCAGCACCCCTTCGGTGTACGCCACCAGGAGCGGGGTCGGCGAGACGACGAGGATGCCGCCCGCGTACCGCCGCCGGTCCTGGTAGAGCAGGTACGCGGCCCGGTGCAGGGCCACCGCCGTCTTGCCGGTGCCCGGTCCGCCGGAGACCTCGGTGACGGAGGCCGCGGGAGCGCGGATCACCAGGTCCTGCTCGGCCTGGATCGACGAGACGATGTCCCGCATGGTGTGGCTGCGGGCCTGGCCCAGCGCGGCCATCAGGGCCCCGTCACCGATGACGGGCAGCTTCTCGCCGCTCAGGAACGCGGTCAGCTCCGGGCGCATGAGGTCGTCCTCGACCCCGAGGACCTTGCGGCCCTTGGAGCGGATGACCCGGCGGCGCACGACCCTGCCCGGCTCCTTGGGCGTCGAGCGGTAGAACGGCGCGGCGGCCGGAGCGCGCCAGTCGATCACCAGCGGCGCGTAGTCGGAGTCGAGCACTCCTATGCGGCCGATGTGGAGCGTCTCGGCGATGTCGGCGGTGCTGTCCTCCCCCACCGCGTCGTCGGCCGTCTCCACGGAGGTGAAGGCGCCGTCCGGGCCGCGTTCGCCGTCCTTGCCGCGCAGCAGGTCGATGCGCCCGAAGAGGAAGTCCTCGAACTCACTGTTCAGCCGGTTGAGATGGACACCGGCGCGGAACACCTGGGCGTCCCGCTCGGCGAGCGCCCCGGGGGTGCCTACCTGGCCCCGTTTGCTGGCGTCCTGCATGAGAAATTCCGCCTCGTCGATCTTCTCTTCGAGGCGGTGGTAGACCCGGTCCAGATGTTCTTGTTCGACACCGATTTCCCGGTCCCGCAACGAATCGACAGCGGCATCCTGCGCGGCCACCGAGGCCCCCTTCTGACGTGCATCGGGCAGCCGTCAACCGTACGCGAAAGGGGGCCCCCGGCGCACCTGCCGACAAGATCGCGTTTACGCGTCGATCTCCACCAGCCGCTCTCCGTCGAAGGTGCGGACCTCGAAGTGGTCGATGTCCCCGCGCGCCATCGCCGCGCCCCCGTGCACGTAGAGCGGGCGCGCGGCGCTCGCGTGCGAGGAGCCCTCGATCCCGTATCCCCATTCCGGCACGGACCAGGAGGTGACGACCTCCTCCTCGCCGGTCCGGGACACGGCGATCAGGCTGCACTTCTGCGGGCCCTTGACGTTCTTCAGTTGCAGGACCGTATGGGTGCCCCACGCCTTGGGCTCCATGCCGACCGTGGCGTCCACCCGGGTGACCGGATCGGTCGCCCGCAGTTTCTCCGGCATGTGGTGGAAGAAGGCGTCCTCGGCCGGGCTCGTGGGATGCGGGTCGGCCGCCTCGGTCCGCCGGACCGGATCGTCCCCGGCCGTGGCGGTGACCGCGGCCACCGGGCCGCCGATGACGAGGACCGCCGCCGCGGCGATCAGGAACCGGGTGCGCCTGCGGCGCTGTGACCGCTTCCGCGCGACCTCGTCGACCAGGCCGTCCAGGAGCCGGGGCGCCGGGCGCTCCGGGACATGGGGGACGGGTCGCGCGCCCGGGACGGCGGCGGGCGCCTCCGCGAGCATGGCCATCATGGGCTCCATCCCGGCGAATTCGTCGAGATGGGCGGCACACAGCGCGCATCCGGCCAGATGGGCCTCGAAGGCGGTCGCCTCGGCGTCGTCGAGGACGCCCAGCACGTAGGCGCCCGCGGCGTCGTGCCCCGGCCCCTCGGCGGAGAGGCCGAAGAGACCGTCGGACGTGTCCGGGGGCCCGGTGGGTCCCGAAGGGTCCACGGGGCCGCGGCGGCCGGCCGGCCGGGGCCCGAACGGCTGCCACTCGCCGTCGCTCATGCCGTGATCCCCCTCTCCTCGAGTGCGAGCTTCATGGAACGGAGTGCGTAGAACACCCGGGACCGCACGGTCCCGCTGGGGATGCCGAGCACCTCCGCGGCCTCGTTGACCGTACGGCCCCTGAAGTAGGTCTCGACCAATGCTTCCCGGTGGGCCGGGGTCAAATCGTCGAGCGCGTCCGAGAGGGTCATCAGCCACAGCGCCTTGTCGATCTCGTCCTCCGCGGGGATGACCTCCAGCGGCGACGGATCGACCTCGCGTGGCCGGGCCTGCCGGCTGCGGTGCCCGTCGATGACGATGCGCCGGGCGACCGTCACCAGCCAGGGTCGGACGGAGCCGGTGGCCCGGTTGAGCGAACCGGCGTTCTTCCAGGCACGGATGAGCGTCTCCTGCACCACGTCCTCGGCCCGCTGGCGGTCCCCCGCGACGAGCCGCAGGACGTACGCGAGCAGCGGGCCGGCGTGTTCGCGGTAGAGCGCCCGCATCAGCTCCTCGTCGGGAACGTCCGAGGGAGAGCGGGGCGGGGTACCGCGATGTCGAGCCCTGTGCGGACGGTCATCGGCCACGGCCGCATCCTTGCGCACACGAACCTCCCGGTCGAGACCCTGTCGAGCTCTGTGGCCATCGGTACGGAAGTGGACGCGGGTTCATTCAACGAGCGCGCAACTTTCTTTCACGGGTGAGGATTTGGGACCGTTCGCGACGGTCACGACCGGACGGCCCTGACACGCCGACGGTGCCTGGCCACCCGCTCCCGGTTGCCGCAGACCTCGCTGGAGCACCAGCGGCGCCGTCGCCCCCGCGAGGTGTCCAGGTAGAGCCGCCCGCAGGCGTCCCCCTCGCACCTGCGCAGCCCGGCCCGCGCCACCGGGTCCGTCAGCAGGTCCACGGCGTCCCGGGCCACCGCGGCGAGCAGCGCCCCGCACGCCGGATCGGCGCTCAGCGTCCGTACGAGCACCCCGCCTTCGGCCCGCACGGCCCGCAGGCCCGGCGGGGCGCCCGCCGCGAGCGCGTTGACCCGTTCCAGGGCCTCGTCGGCCCTGCCGCCGGTCAGCTGGGCCGTCATCAGTCCGTCCACACACGTGCGCAACTCCCGGAAGCGCGCCACCCAGGAGTCGTCGACGGCCGACAGCGGAGTCCCGCACGGCACCAGCCGCGAGGCCACCAGCCACTCGGCGAGGAGCTCCGGGGAGCCGAGCCGCTCGTACGCACCGGAGGCCTCCGCCCCCGTCGCCACCAGGTCCAGGCAGAGGCGGCCGGAGTCGAACCGCCGGACGTACGCACCCGTGCCCGCCGTCATGAGCCCGTCACCGCCTCAGGGGTAGCCCAGGGGGAAGCCACCCCCAGAGTGCCCGCATCCGGCCCGGCCCGGAACCCCTCCAGCCGGCCCCGGGACACCGCCGTACCGCGTCCGCGTGATCGACGGGACGGTGACGCCGACGGGGGCCCCGCTCCTGCGCCGGTGGCGGCACGACGACATACCGGCGCTGCTCGCGGAGTCGGCCGGCCACCGGCACTCCCGTGAGGCGCCGCTCAGCCCTGCGGAGGGCCGTCGTGCAGGATCCGCTGGAACATGCGGTGGTCCTGCCACGCACCGTTGATGTGGAGGTAGCGCGGCGCCGTGCCGTACAGCTCGAACCCGGACTTGGCCAGGACGCGCTGCGAGGCGATGTTGTCCAGGACCGTCCCTGCCGCGATCCGGTGGAGCCCGAGCCCGTCCCGGGCCAGTTCGCAGACCCGGGTGACGGCCGCCGTGGCCAGGCCCCGGCCCGCCCGGTCGACGTCGATCCAGTAGCCGAGCCGGGCGTTGCGGAAGGGCCCGCGCTCGATGGAGGCCAGGGTCATGGCCCCCACGACCCGGTCCTCGTCGTCGACCAGCGCCCAGGGCATCGCGCGCCCCGTCTCCCGGTCGGCCAGCAGCCCGGTGAGCCGCTGGACCTGGCCCTCCGGGGTGTAGAAGACTTCGGGGCGCACGGGCTCCCAGCGCCGCATGTACGCGCGGCTGCGGGTCATCGTCGCGGCGAAGGACCCGGCGTCCTCGATGCGCACGGGCCGCAGCCGGACCCCGTCGGCCAGGGGATGGATGTCATTGATCATCCCCGCACCGTAACGCCGTCTCAGGAACCGTCGTACTTGGTGTCCGCCGAGGGGTCCAGGGCCAGGCGGTAACCCCGCTTGACGACCGTCTGGATCAGCCGGGCCACTCCGAGGGCCGTGCGCAGCCGGGCCATCGCCGTCTCCACGGCGTGCTCGTCGGTGCCGCTGCCGGGCAGGGCCCGCAGCAGGTCGGCGCGGGAGACCACCCAGCCCGGCCTGCGGGCCAGGGTGTGCAGCAGGGCCATGCCGGCCGGGGGCACCGGGCGCAGGGCGCCGTCGACCAGCACGGCGTGGCCGCGGATCTCGACCGTGTGACCGGCGACGGGCAGCGTGCGGGCGCGGGCGGGCAGTTGGGCGCAGAGCACCTGGACGAGCGGGCCCAGCCGGAAGCGTTCCGGCTGGACGGTGTCGATGCCCTTGGCCTGCAGGGGCAGGGCTGTGACCGGTCCGACGCAGGCGGTGACGACGTCGTGGCCGAGGGCCGACAGGACTTCCTGGAGCATGCCCCGGGCCTCCGCCCGGTTGAGGTAGGAGGCGGCGGCGGGGGCGCTGGTGAAGGTGACGGCGTCCAGACCGCCGGCGACCGTGACGTCGAGCAGGCGGTCGAGCGGGGCGATGTCCTCCGGGGGCATCCACCGGTAGACGGGTACGCCGACCACTTCGGCACCGGCCGCCCGGAGCGACTCGACGAAGCCGGGCAGCGGTTCGCCGTGCAGCTGGAGGGCGATCCGGCGGCCCGAGACGCCCTCCTCCAGCAGCCGGTCCAGGACCTCGGCCATCGACTCGGACTGCGGCGACCACTCCTCGGTGAGCCCGGCCGCGCGGATGGCGCCCTTCACCTTGGGGCCGCGGGCGAGCAGCTCTATGCCGCGCAGCAGGTCGAGGAGGTCGTCCCCGATGCCCCAGCCGTCGGCGGCCTCCACCCAGCCCCTGAAGCCGATGGCGGTCGTCGCGATGACGACGTCGGGGGCGTTGTCGATCAGTTCCTTGGTCGCGGCCAGGAGTTCGCTGTCGTCCGCGAGCGGCACGATCCGCAGGGCGGGCGCGTGCAGGACCACGGCACCCCTGCGCGTCAGGAGCGTCCCGAGCTCCTCCGCGCGACGGGCTGCGGTCACCCCGACCGTGAAGCCCGCCAGGGGCCCGTGCTGTGTGTCGTCGTCGTGCATGGCGTGATACCCGGCTCTCGTCCCGCTGTTGCTCGATGATGAGGAGGACCGAGACTGTCAATCCCGCGTGACAGTTTCAGTCCTCCTGTATTTCCCGCCCGTTACGTCCCGCGACGCGCTGTGGTCATCCTCACACCTCCGCGTAGCTGAGCTGGGGCTTCGCGGCCACCGCTTCGGTGCGGCGAAGGTATACCGCCCAGGTGAGTGAGAAACAGACGGCGTAGAAGCCGAGGAAGCACCAGAAGGCGGCCGTCCCGGCGCCCGAGGTGGCGAAGGACTGGCGGAAGGCGAGGTTGATCGCGAGGCCGCCCAGCGCCCCGACCGCCCCGATGAGGCCCATGGACGCGCCGGAGATCCGTCGCCCGTAGGCCGCGGCCTCCTCGCCGCGCAGTCCCTTGGCGATGCCCTGGGCGTGGAAGATGCCCGGGATCATCTTGAAGGTCGACCCGTTGCCCAGTCCCGTCAGCACGAACAGGGCGATGAAGCCGACGAGGAACACCGTCAGCGACTCGATGCCGGAGGCGTAGACGACGACGCCGGTCGCGGCGGCCATGCCCGCGAAGTTCCACAGGGTGATCCGCGCGCCGCCGTACCGGTCGGCCAGCCAGCCGCCCGCCGGCCGGATCAGGGAGCCGAGCAGGGGGCCGATGAAGGTGAGCGAGGCGGCCTGCAGGGGGGTCCGGCCGAACTGCGTCTGCAGGACGAGACCGAAGGCGAAGCTGTAGCCGATGAACGAGCCGAAGGTGCCGATGTAGAGCACCGCCATGATCCAGGTGTGCGGCTCGCGCACCGCCTGGAGCGCCGCACCGGTGTCGTTCTGGATGGGCCGGAGGTTGTCCATGCGGAGCGCGGCGCCGAGTGCGGCCACGACGATCAGCGGGATGTACACCCCGAGCACGATCCGCGGGTTCGCGGCTCCGGCCGTGCCGATCACCAGGAGGCCGATGAGCTGGACGACGGGGACGCCGATGTTGCCGCCGCCCGCGTTGAGGCCGAGCGCCCAGCCCTTCTTGCGCAGCGGGAAGAAGGCGTTGATGTTCGTCATCGACGAGGCGAAGTTGCCGCCTCCGATGCCGGTGAGCGCGGCGACGACGATGAAGGTGGTGTACGAGGTGCCGGGCTCCATCACCCAGAAGGCTGCGGCGGTGGGCACCAGGAGCGACAGCGCGCTGAAGATGGTCCAGTTGCGTCCGCCGAAGAGCGCGACGGCGAAGGTGTACGGGACCCGGACGATGGCGCCGACCAGGGTGGCCGTGGAGATCAGGAAGAACTTCCCGGCCGGGTCGACCCCGTACTCCGGCCCCATGAACAGGACCATGACCGACCACAGCGACCAGATCGAGAACCCGATGTGCTCCGAGAGCACGGAGAACCACAGGTTCCTGCGGGCGACCTTCTCGCCCGTCTCCCGCCAGAAGGTCTCGTCCTCCGGCTCCCACTGCTCGATCCAACGACCGGCCATCACGCGCCTCCACAGGGGTCGGGGTGTTGTTCCTCCGACGCTAGGGAGTCCGCGTTTCGGTGCGGTGCCGTGAGGTGACCGGTGCGCAACCTTGCTCTCACTCGGCCGCCGGGGGTGCGGTGAGCCGGCCCGCCGCACCCCCGCGTCCAGCTCAGGCCCGGCGCCCGCGGGCCGCCCCGTTCGGCCACAGGCGTGGCCGGCGCTTGGCGGCGACGTCCTCGACCCAGCCGAACGCCAGGATCGCGAGCCCTGTCAGGGGCCAGATCGCGATCAGGACCAGCACTTCGTACGAGCGTTCTATGTAGGTGTCGAACGTGTCACCGAACCACGGGACGGACCAGAGTTCGTCCACGAGGTGCGCGGCGGCCATCAGCAGCAGGTTGTGCCACAGATAGATCGTCACGGCCCTGTTGTTGGCCAGCGTGACCAGGCTGTCCCACCCGGCCAGCCGGCCGGGGAGCTTCTGCCAGGACGGCGCGTACACGAGCAGGATCGCGCAGAAGCCGAGGGACCAGGTGGACTGGGCGAGCGGGATCTCGTCGAGGTTCCAGCCCTCCTCGGTGAGGTGTCCGGACGCCCACCACAGGCCGAAGCCCATGACGATCGCCGCGGACGACACCGCCAGATAGCGCGGGATCCGCTGGAGCAGGCCGTCGTTGTGCGCGAAGCCCAGGATCCAGCAGGAACCGAACACGGCGAAGTCGACGAGCCCCTCGCCGAAGGTGCCGGGGACGGTCACGAGGCCGGTGCCGATCACCGCGGTGAGGGCGACCGGGGCGAGCAGCGTGACCCACGGCAGCCTGCGGAAGGCCTTGAGCAGCAGGGGTGAGGCGAGCACGAACCAGAGGTAGGCGCGGATGTACCAGAGCGGACCCGCCGCCTGGTCGGCCCAGGACAGCTCCAGCCAGCCCCCGGCGGAGCCGCTCTCCTCGGGGTACGGAGGGGAGCCGAGCGGGAAGAGGTAGCTGCCGATCTTGATGAACCACCAGATCCCCTCCTCCCGGACGGGCTTCCAGCTCAGCGCGAACATCACCGGGACGACGACGAGCGAGAACGCCCACATGGGCGGGAGCAGCCTGCGCAGCCGCCCGCGGATGACGCTGCCCGCAGGCCGGGCCAGCGAGCGGGCCATCAGAGACCCGGCCAGGGCGAACATGACGCCCATGGAGGGGAACAGGATGGTCAGCCAGGCCCAGCCGAAGAGGTGGAAGACGACGACACGGACCAGGGCCACGGCCCTGAGCAGGTCGAGGTAGCGGTCCCGGCCGGGCTTGGCCGGGGGCGCGGGGGCCTCGGCGGCGGTGCCCGGAGCGGTGTCAGCCCGGTCCGGGTGGGCCGCCGGGGCGGGGACGGTGGCGACGGGGGCCTGCTCCGGGTACCCCGCCGGGGCGGGGTACCCGGAGGCGGGTGTGCGGGGAGCGGTGTACGCGGCGCCGGCGTGCGCCGGGCGGGCGGCGCCGTCCGGCTGGTGCGGCGGCGCCCAGGCGGCGTCGGAGGACGGCCGGGCGCCGTCGCCGTATCCGGCGCCGTCGTGGCGGTCTGGACAGGTCATGCCACCGGCCTCCGGTCCGATTCCTTGCGACGGTTCTGCGTGCCGCCCGGCGCCTCCACCACACCCGTACGCCGCAGCTTCTGCCAGCGCAGCCGGCCACCGGTGAGAGCGGTGATCCAGGACTGGAGCAGCACGACGTACATCAGCTGCCGGTAGAGGATCTGCTGCAGCGGCAGGGAGATCAGATGGGTCATGCGCTCCCGGTCGAGCCGGAAGGCGTAGGCGGCGCAGACCGCCTGCACCAGCAGCACCCCGAACCAGGCCGCGACCGTCTTGCCCGTCGGACCGAAGACCAGCCCGTAGAGCAGGAAGACGTCGATGAGGGGTGCGAGCAGCGGCGCGACGACCATGAACAGGGAGACGAACGGCAGTCCCACCCGCCCGAAGCGGCCCGAGGGCCCCCGCTCGATGACCGCGCGGCGGTGCTTCCAGATGGCCTGCATCGTGCCGTACGACCACCGGTAGCGCTGCGACCACAGCTGCTGCACGGACTCGGGAGCCTCCGTCCAGGCCCTGGCGTTCTCCGCGTAGACGACGCGCCAGCCGTCGCGGTGCAGGGCCATGGTGACGTCGGTGTCCTCGGCGAGGGTGTCCTCGCTCATGCCGCCGATCCGGTCCAGCGCGTCCCGGCGGAAGGCGCCGACCGCACCGGGGATGGTGGGCATGCAGCCCAGGAGGTCGTACATCCGGCGGTCGAGGTTGAAGCCCATCACGTACTCGATGTGCTGCCAGGCACCGATCAGCGAGTCGCGGTTGCCGACCTTGGCGTTGCCCGCGACCGCCCCGACGCGGGGGTCGGCGAACGGCTGGACGAGTTCGCGCACGGTGGACGGTTCGAAGACCGTGTCGCCGTCCATCATCACGACGATGTCGTAACGGGCGTTCGCGATGCCGTTGTTGAGCGCCGCGGGCTTGCCCGCGTTGCGCTGGCGCACGACCCGGACGTTCGGGATCCACATCGCCTCGACGAGGTCGGCCGTGCCGTCCGTCGAGCCGTCGTCGATGACGATGACCTCGATCGGGTAGTCACTGGCCACCAGCGAGCGCACGGTGGCCTCGATGCACTCGCGCTCGTTGTACGCGGGCACGAGGACCGACACCGGGCGGGTGAAGGGCTCACCCCAGCGGAAGTCCCTCCGGCGGACCTTCCGGGCGTGCAGGAAGGAGAGCAGCAGCATCAGCCCGAAGCGGACCATCACCAGGACGCCGATGGCCGCGAGACCGACCACCAGGACGCCGGTGACGTGCTCGGAGATCTCCACCGCCCCTATGAACGCCTTGCCCTTCCAGAGCGCGAGCCCGGTGACCGGGGTGTGCGCGCTGGGGGCGCCGAGCGCCGAGGTCAGGTTGGTGAAGTCGTACCCCCGCGCCTGCATCTGCGGCAGGAACTTCCCCAGCGCGGCCACGGTCTGGGACCGGTCGCCTCCGGAGTCGTGCATCAGGATGACGGCGCCCTTGCCGTGCTTGGGCGTGGCGCGCTCGATGATCGCGGGCACGCCGGGGCGCTTCCAGTCCTCACTGTCGGTGTTGTTCACGACGGTGAGGTAGCCGCGGCTGCCGATGTACTGCGTGACCGGCCAGGACTTGTTGTCCATGGCGTCGGAGAACGAGGAGTACGGAGGCCGGAAGAGCGACGTACGGATGCCTGCCGAACCCGCCAGGACCAGCTGGTTCTGGGAGAGTTCCCAGTCGATGCGGCTGGTGGTCTGGAAGGACAGGTCGGGGTGGTTGAAGGTGTGCAGCCCGACCTCGTGGCCCTCGTCGACCATCCGCTTCACGAGGTCCGGGTAGCGGGAGGCCATCGTGCCGGTGACGAAGAAGACTCCGTGCGCGTGGTGCTTCCTGAGCTCGTCCAGGACCCTCGGCGTCCACACCGGGTCGGGGCCGTCGTCGAAGGTCAGGACGATCTTGTGGTCGGGTATCCGGAGCGTCTCCGCGCCCTTGCCCGGCGTACGGGCGTCGATCACCGGGCCGCCTTCGAGGACGTCGTCCGGCACCTGACTGGTGGGGGCCGGCGCCTGGATACGGTGGTCGGCGAGGATCTCGCTGTGCACGTAACCGCGCAGCATGAGCATGGCGAGCAGGGCCACAAGCAGGAGCGACGGAAGCAGATAGCGCATGGGAAGCCTGCGCCGGACGGTCCGCTTCTTCTTCCGGTTGTGCCTGCCCCGCGAAACGGGGGTTGTCATCTACTGAGTGCCTTCTTGTGGTTGCACCGGAGATTCCGAGGGGTCCGGCGATACCGGCGGGCTCTCTTCGACGGGCGGCTCGGGGCTGTTGGTCACCGTCGGTTCACCGGCGGGCGCCGTGGAGGCCGAGGTGTGCGGGGCGGGCGCCGACGAGGAGCCGCCCCGGGGAGGCTTGACGGAGGCGGAGGCCGAGGCGCTCGCGCCGGGGGCCGCCGGGGCGGACGCGGACACGCCGTCGGACGGTGATGCCGAGGCGGCTCCGGAGACCGAGGACGAGGCGCTGGGCGTCGCTCCGGGGCTCTCGGACACGGCGTCGCTGCTCGGGGCGGGCCGCACCTCGACCTCTTCCGCGTGCTTCTTCTCCGGACCGGAGAGCGGCAGCCAGGGAGCGGCGGAGTTCCCGCCGAGCACGGCGACCACGAGCGTCACCGCGTACACGGCGCAGATCGCGGCGAGTACCCAGCCCACACGCCGGTAGGTCTTGCTGCGGCGACCGCTCTCGTCGACGAACACCGGACCGTCGGAAGGCTCCGGAGAGCTGGGTTCAACAGGTAGTTCGGAGAGCTGACGGCCCAGCCCGTCCAACGGGACGGTGACGTCGTTCGGCTCATGGGTATGCCCGGTTCGGGTACCTTCGCGCCAATTTTCCACAGGTGTTCGCACTTCCCCCACTCAATGAAACAGGTGCGCGGGAAATGACTGGAATCCTGCTGTCGGATCGGAGCCCCCACTCCCGTCCGCGCGTCACCTGCCACCGTGCACCAGAACCCCGAATGTAGCGCACGCCGACGACGCCCAGGGGGCGTAATCACGTGTTGTTCATGAATGGTGACCCATGAGTGACGAATCGGTCTCAGGCAACCACGATGCCGGTGGCCGCACCATCCACCCTTCCGCCCTGGCCAGGCCCCTCGCCGCAGCCCGCAACGCGTCCAGTCCCGGGTGCCGGAGGCCCTTGGCCCACACCATCAGCAACGGGGAGAGGGGGACCGGCCGGACCAGCGGGCGCAACACCGTCCCCGGCAGGGGCGGGAAGCCCGAAACGGCCAGTACGGGGTTCCCGGTCTTCGCCATGACCCGCTGGAATTCGGCCACTCCGACAGCGAGCGGGGCGGGCGGAGCCAGGACGACGTCCCACTCCGCGAACAGGGCGGCGGCCAGATCCGTCCACTCGGACGTGCGCGTATTGCCCGCACCGGCGTAGACGGTCTCTCCGGCCAGATCGCTCATGGCGACGGTCTCGTGCGCGGCCAGAGGATGACCGTCCGGCAGGAGGACGGCCATCGGCTCGTACCGCACCGGCTGCACGGAGAGCCGGGCGAGCACTCCGGGAGCGAGGCCGGCGGCCCGCCCGAAGGAGACGTCGAGCCTCCCCGCGAGCACCTCGTCGGCCGCCCAGGTCAGCCCGCTCTCGAAGCGCGCCATCAGCTCGCACTCCGGCGCGAGCTCCCGTGCGCGGGCCAGCACCCGGGCCGCGGTCATCCCGTCGGTGTTCAGGTCGACGAGCAGCGGGCGGTCAGCCGGGTCGGCGAAGGCGGCCGACAGCGCGGAGTGCGCGTCGAGCACCCGCCGGGCGTACGGAAGGAGGCGCTCCCCCTCCGGGGTCAGCGCCACCTGCCGGGTGGTGCGGACGAAGAGGTCCCGGCCCACCTCCCGCTCCAGCCGGCGGACGTCCCGGCTGAGGGCCTGCTGCGCGACGTAGAGCCGGGCGGCAGCGCGGGTGAAGTGCAGCTCCTCGGCCACGGCGACGAACGCACGGAGGAGCCGGGGGTCGATGTCGGGGACGGCCACGCGCCCAACCTACAACGGAGGTGCGTGAATGTGCTCCGATCAGGTGTTGGACGCCGCGGCCCGCACGGCCCGAGGGTGAACGCGTGTCCTACGAAACCGCGGCCCCGGCTCCCCCTTCGGCCGCCACACCCCATGCGTACCGCCGGCTGCTCGCCACCCCCGGCGCACGCGCGTTCACCGCGGGCAATCTGCTCGCCCGGCTACCCATGGGGATGTTCAGCGTCAGCGCCGTCATTATGATCGCCGGGGCGCACGGTTCGTACGCCCTGGCCGGTGCGGTCACAGCGACCGGGCTGGCCGCGACCGCCGTGGTCGCCCCCTGGACCGCACGCCTCGTCGACCGGTACGGCCAGGCCAGGGTCGCGGTGCCCGCCACCGCCGTCGCGGTGCTCGGGTCACTGGCCCTGGTGCTGTGCGTCCACTACGACGCACCGGTCTGGACGCTGTTCGCCGCCTACGCCGCGACGGCCACCACCCCGAACACAGGCGGCATGTCGCGGGCCCGCTGGTCCCATCTGCACCAGGGCGACGCGGCGGCCCTGCACACCGCGAACTCCTTCGAACAGGCCGTCGACGAACTGTGCTTCATGCTCGGGCCGGTGCTCGCCGCCACTCTCTGCGGCGCGCTCTTCCCCGAAGCCGGAACGCTCACCGGCGCGGTCCTGCTCATGGCCGGAGTACTGATCTTCGCCGCGCAGCGCGCGACGGAGCCCCCGGCGTCGCCCCGCACACAGGCGGCCTCGCCCCTGCGCACCCCGGGCATCCCCGCGCTGCTCGCCGTCTTCCTCGCGACCGGTGCCGTCTTCGGCGCCATGGAGGTCGTCTCCATCGCCCACGCCGGAGGCGCGATCCTCGCGCTCCAGGCCGGCGGCTCCTGCGTGGCCGGGCTGCTGTACGGCACACTGCGCCCCGCGCCACGCATCGGCCGCCGGCTGCTCCTGTGTCTGACGGGCATGACCGCGCTGATGGCACTCCCCCTGCTCGCCGCGGCCACGACCGGCTCCCTGCCCGTCCTGGCGGCCTGCCTGCTGCTGGCCGGGGCGGCCACCGCGCCCACGATGGTCACCGGCATGACCCTGATCCAGCGGCTCACCCCTCGGGCGCAGCTCAACGAGGGCATGACCCTCGCCGTCACCGCACTGCTGGGCGGCATAGCGGCGGGTTCGGCGGTGGGCGGCTGGGCGGTGGAGCACTCCGGGACGGTGACCGGATACGCGGTGCCGATGTGCGCCGCGGCTCTCGCCCTGGCCGTATCGGCGATCGGCACGCGCCGCGCCTGATTCCGGGGCACCGTCTGATTCCGCGCACGCAAAAAACGAGGACCCCGCTGCCTGGGGCAACGGGGTCCTCGTTCACATGGGAATTGTGGAGATGGCGGGAATCGAACCCGCGTCCAACGGTGCGGAACCAGGGCTTCTCCGAGTGCAGTTCGCTACGCTTTTCTCGGCCCCGGAGGTCACGCGAACAAGCCTCCGACAGGCCCAGTCACTGTTTGATTTCCTCCCAGGCCCCGTGACCGGGCCTAGAAGTTTAGATCCCTAGTTGATGCCAGGAACCGGGTCGGGATCAATCCCGGGCTGACACTCCGCAGAGTCTTCGCTTAGCTGCTAATTAGGCAGCGAGGGCGAAGGCGGAGGAATCGCGCTTGGAAGTGGCGATTATTGTTTGCGACATATGGTTTACGAGATCATTGCCGCTTCCTCGACTCGCTTCCCCTGCTTCGACATCCGCTGTCGAAACCGATCATCCCCATGTTGATTTTTCAATCCGCGCACCTTCGCTGAGGTGCACGGCCCATCGTACGTGACCAACGCGCACGGATGCCACTGTATTCCGGCGGCTCCGGGGCGGTGCAGCCGCTAGGCGCTCCGCTGGCGCCTGCGCGCCGCCGAGATCGCCCGGTTCGTCTCCCGCGTGTCCTGCTTCTCGCGCAGCGTCTGGCGCTTGTCGTACTCCTTCTTGCCCTTCGCGAGCGCGATCTCGACCTTGACGCGGCTGTCCTTGAAGTACAGGGCGAGCGGCACGATCGTGTGGCCCGTCTCCTGCGACTTGGACTGCAGCTTGTCGATCTCGGCCCGGTGCAGGAGCAGCTTGCGCTTGCGCTTGGCCGAGTGGTTGGTCCAGGTGCCCTGCACGTACTCGGGGACGTGGATGTTGTGCAGCCACGCCTCCCCGTTGTCGATCTGGACGAAGCCGTCGACCAGCGACGCCCTGCCCATCCGCAGCGACTTGACCTCCGTACCCATGAGCACGAGACCGCACTCGTAGGTGTCGAGGACGTGGTAGTCGTGCCGCGCCTTCTTGTTCTGCGCGATCATCTTGCGCCCGGTGTCTTTTTCCTTGGCCATAGTGCGGTCATTTTCGCACTACGACCCACCCCCGATGCCACTCAATACCGTCTCGCCCCGCTGCTGGGCCTCCGGACCTGCTCCGACGTCCGGTGTGATGCCGCTTCCCTCGACGCTGCGGCCCGCCGGAGTGCGGTAGTGCCCGACGGTCAGCTCGGCCACCGATCCGCCCGGGAGCTTGCTGGGCATCTGCACGGACCCCTTGCCGAAGGTGCGGGATCCGACGGTCACGGCCCTGCCCCGGTCCTGCAGCGCACCGGTCAGCAGCTCGGCCGCGCTCATCGTGCCGCCGTCCACCAGGACCACCACGGGCCGCTCGGTGTCCCCGCCGGGTTCGGCGTACAGGGCGCGCTGCTCACCGTGCACGTCGTAGGTGGCGACGAGACCGCCGTCCAGGAATGCGGAGGACGCGGTGACGGCCTCGGTGACCAGGCCGCCCGCGTTGGCGCGCAGGTCGAGGAGGATCCCCGCCTCACCGGGCACCTCGTCCACGGCCTCGCGGACGGCGGTGCCGGCCCCCTTGGTGAACGCGGCGACCTTGATCAGCACGGCGGAGGACGGGGCCGGCCCGAGGCGCCGGACGCTCACCGGATCGGTGCTGAGCCGGGCCCTGCGCAGGGTCGTGGTCCAGGAGTGCCCGCCACGGCTCAGTCCGAGGATCACGGAGGAGCCCTCGGCCGCCTTGGTGCGGTCGCCGCGCAGCAGCGCGACCACTTCGGCGACGGGGCGCCGCTCGACCGGACGGCCGTCGACGGTGCGCAGCAGGTCGCCCTCGCGCACGCCCGCCCGGTCCGCCGGTCCACCGGGCTTGACCGCGGTCACCGTGACCTCGCCCCGGGCCGAGCGGCGGGCGGAGATCCCCACGCCGGTGTACGTGCCGTCGAGGGCCTGCTCGAGCTCCTCGTACTCCCGCTCGTCGTAGACCGCGCCCCAGCGGTCCCCGCTGCGGCTGACGACCTCTTCGGCGGCGTCCGCGCCGGACTTCCCGTCGGCCTCGGCGTCGGCGACCGCCTCAGCGATCTCCTCGCGGTCCACGGAACCGACGGTGGACGACACCGCACGGGCCTTTATCTCCGTGCCCGTGCCGCCCTCGCGGGGCAGGGACCCGGTGGCCGCGGCGGTGGCAAGCACACTCGCGAACACCAACGTCAGGGCCGCCCCGCGATGGATACCGCGGGGTTTCAGGTGGTACGTACGGCCCGGCATGTGGCCGAGTGTAGGACAACGCCCCGTCCGCACACGGCGCGTTGGCCGCATGCGGGACGGGGCGCTCGTCACACCTTGAGGTACTTGCGCAACGCGAAGAGGGCGGCAACGGCGGGCATCAGCAAGCCGATCGCGAGGACGAGCGGAAGCTTCGTGAGCACCGCCTCCCAGCCGATGAAGTCGATCAGATTCAACTTCTCCTGCAGCGCGAGTCCGCCGTCGATCAGGAAGTACCGTGCCGCTATCAGGATGACGCAGGCGAGCAGTCCGCCGATCAGGCCGGCGAAGGCGGCCTCCATGATGAACGGCATCTGGATGTAGAAGCCCGAGGCTCCCACCAGCCGCATGATGCCCGTCTCCCGTCTCCGGCTGAACGCCGAGACGCGGACGGTGTTCACGATGAGCATCAGCGCGATGACCAGCATCAGCCCCATCAGGAAGATCGCGGCCACGTTCATGCCGTTCATCAGCCCGAAGAGGTTGTCGAGGATGCCCCGCTGGTCCTGGACGGACTGCACCCCGTCACGGCCCGCGAAGGCCGTCGCGACCACCTTGTACTTCTGCGGGTCCTTCAGCTTGACCCGGAACGACTCCTGCATCTGGTCCGGCGTGATGTTGCCGGCCATCGGCGAGTCGCCGAACTGCTCCTGGTAGTGCTTGTACGCCTGGTCGACCGTCTCGAAGAGGACCGGCTTCTCGACGGCCTCCATCTTCTCCAGGTCGGCCTTGATCTCCTTCTTCTGATCCGCCGTGACGGCGCCCTTGGCGCACTTGGGCACGTCCTTGGCGTCGTTCTTGTTGCAGAGGAAGATCGAGACGTTGACCTTGTCGTACCAGTAGGTCTTCATCGAGCTGACCTGCTCGCGCATCAACAGCGCGCCGCCGAAAAGGGCGAGCGAGAGGGCGACGGAGACCACGACGGCGAAGGTCATCGTGAGATTACGACGAAGACCGACCCCGATCTCCGACAGGACGAACTGGGCGCGCATGGCGTCCTTTCAGTACTCGATGCTCATGCAGGGGCTGCGAGGGGCCGGCGCGTCGGGCCACCGGCCCTGCTCAGTGCTGGTAGCCGTAGACGCCGCGCGCCTGGTCCCTCACGAGACGTCCCTGCTCGAGCTCGATGACGCGCTTGCGCATCTGGTCGACGATGTTCTGGTCGTGGGTCGCCATGATCACGGTGGTGCCGGTCCGGTTGATCCGGTCCAGCAGCTTCATGATGCCCACGGAGGTCTGCGGGTCGAGGTTGCCGGTCGGCTCGTCCGCGATCAGCAGCATGGGGCGGTTGACGAACGCCCGCGCGATCGCGACACGTTGCTGCTCACCACCGGAGAGCTCACCGGGCATCCGGTCCTCCTTGCCCCCGAGACCCACGAGGTCGAGAACCTGCGGCACCGCCTTGCGGATCTCGCCGCGGGGCTTGCCGATGACCTCCTGCGCGAAGGCCACGTTCTCGGCGACGGTCTTGTTGGGGAGGAGACGGAAGTCCTGGAACACCGTGCCCAGCTGGCGGCGCATCTGCGGCACCTTCCAGTTGGACAGCCGCGCGAGGTCCTTGCCGAGCACGTGGACCATGCCCTGACTGGCGCGCTCCTCCCGGAGGATGAGCCTCATGAAGGTGGACTTGCCGGAGCCGGAGGACCCGACCAGGAAGACGAACTCACCCTTCTCGATGTCGAGTGAGACGTCCCGGAGAGCTGGACGGCTCTGCTTCGGGTAGGTCTTGGAGACGTTGTCGAATCGGATCACGGATGCACCACGGTCGGCCGGGGGTAGGTGAGCGTGACCATACGCGAACCGGGTGAGCGCGTGCAGTCGGCGTCCGGCAATGAGGGATTTGTGACGGAAAGCGCCAGGGAACGAAACGGGGCGTGCCGGACCTTGTCCGGCGGGCCGCGCCGAAATCGCCCCGAGCTGTCACAGTGGTAGGGGGAACGGTCGCGTTTCCCTGAGCGTTGTGCGGAGAGAACGTGGATGCGGCTCCGCCGCGCGGGAGGAGGAGTGCGCATGACCTACGACCGACTGGTGTGCGCGAACTGCGCGGCGCCCGTGAGCGAGGGCCGCTGCCGCGTCTGCCGTGCGAGCCGGGAGCGCATGCAGGAGCAGGGGCCGTTCGCGGGGCTCAGTCCCGCGATGCTGATCGCGCTGATGGTGATCCTGGTGGCCGCCCTGGCCCTGCTGGCGCACCAGGCCGTCTGAGCCGGACACCGCGCCTCGCATGCTCCGCGGGGCTGAGACGTGCGCGTACGGCCGCAGGAGCGGTTCCGGTACGCGAAAGGGCCCGGGAGAAGCCTGAGGCTCTCCCGGGCCCTTCAGCGTGCGCGTGAGGACCGTCAGGCGGTCGTGCGACCGGCCGCGAGACGCGGCAGGAGGCGGAAGCCGATGCCGCCGGCGATCATCGTGGCCGCACCGAGCAGCAGGAACGTGGTCTCCGCCGCACCGGTCTCGGCGAGCTCGTCCTTGCCCTTGCCCTGCTCGACCGGCTGGTTGCCGACACTGTCCGTGTCGGTGTTGTCACCGGCGTCCGGGTAGGACGGGTCGGACGGGGCGGTGGTGGGCCCGTCGGTCGAGCCGTCGGTGGGCTCACTGGTGGGCTCATCGGTCGGCTCGTCCGTGGGCTCACTGGTGGGCTCATCGGTCGGCTCGTCCGTGGGCTCATCGGTCGGCTCATCGGTCGGCTCGTCCGTGGGCTCATCCGTGGGCTCATCGGTCGGCTCGTCCGTGGGCTCATCCGTGGGCTCGTCCGTCGGGTCGGTCCCGTCGGTCGGCGTACCCGGGTTGTTCGGGTCCTCCGTCTCGTCGTCGCCAGGACCGAAGCCGTTGGCGCCGGCCTCCGTGCCGTCGATACCGAAAATGTCGCCCAGCCCCGACGCCTGGGCCGCACCGGCGGCCGTGAGCGAGGCACCTGCGGCGATAACCGCGCAGGCGGCTATACGCGCGACGCGGATTCGCGTCTTCTTCGTCATCTGTTGCTACCCCCAGTAGCTGATCTCGTCGATGGAGCAGCCATATGCGGTCCTCGGCCCTGCGGGGTAACTCGTACTGCAGGGCCACGCCGTACCGTGGTCATCCCGCCCGCCCCCGTTCACGCCTGTCCCAGACATACGCGTGCTGCTTCAGCACCCTGTCCAGAGATAAGGAGTACGTCAAGGCGGTTCCGAGGGGATACGGGCCGCTATGGGGGCTCTTGACCGCTAATAGGAACCACGACTGTGACGCGTTCGCCACACGTTCCCCTCAACTCCCCTGCGCATCCGACGGGGTGGGAACGCGAAGGGCCCGGACGGTGAATCCCGTCCGGGCCCGACAGCCTCACGGCCGAGGCTACTTCTCGCTCTGCTTGCGCCAGCGGATACCGGCCTCGATGAAGCCGTCGATCTCACCGTTGAAGACCGCTTCGGGGTTGCCGATCTCGAACTCCGTACGCAGGTCCTTGACCATCTGGTACGGGTGCAGGACGTACGAACGCATCTGGTTGCCCCAGGAATTGCCGCCGTCGCCCTTGAGCGCGTTCATCTTCGCCTGCTCCTCCTGGCGGCGGCGCTCGAGGAGCTTCGCCTGGAGGACGTTCATCGCGGACGCCTTGTTCTGGATCTGCGAGCGCTCGTTCTGGCAGGAGACGACGATGCCGGTCGGCAGGTGGGTCAGGCGCACCGCGGAGTCCGTGGTGTTGACGCCCTGGCCGCCGGGGCCCGAGGAGCGGTAGACGTCCACGCGCAGTTCCGACTCGTCGATCTCGACGTGGTCGGTCTGCTCGACGACCGGCAGCACCTCGACCCCCGCGAAGGACGTCTGGCGGCGGCCCTGGTTGTCGAAGGGAGAGATGCGGACGAGTCGGTGCGTGCCCTGCTCCACGGAGAGCGTGCCGTAGGCGTACGGCACCTCCACCGCGAAGGTGGTCGACTTGATGCCGGCCTCTTCGGCGTACGCCGTCTCGTAGACCTCGGTCTTGTAGTTGTGCCGCTCCGCCCAGCGGAGGTACATGCGCTGGAGCTTCTCGGCGAAGTCCGCCGCGTCGACTCCGCCCGCCTCGGCCCGGATGGTGACCAGGGCCTCACGCGCGTCGTACTCGCCGGAGAGGAGGGTGCGGACCTCCATCTCGTCGAGCGCCTTGCGGACGGACTCGAGCTCCGTCTCGGCCTCGGCGAGCGTGTCGGCGTCACCCTCGTCCTCGGCGAGCTCGAAGAGGACTCCGAGATCGTCGATACGGCTGCGCAGGGCCTCGGCCTTGCGGACCTCGGCCTGGAGGTGCGAAAGCTTGCTGGTGATCTTCTGCGCCGCGTCGGGGTCGTCCCAGAGGGACGGTGCCGCCGCCTGCTCCTCGAGCGCGGCGATGTCGGCCCTCAGCGCATCCAGGTCCAGGACGGCCTCGATCGACCCCATGGTCGAGGAGAGGGACTTCAGCTCTTCGGAAATATCGACGACTGCCACGGGTCCAGCCTAACGGCTGGGCGAGTGAACCTGGCCCTCCCCCGGTTCCCGGCCGTCCGCGCGGGGCTCTCAGGGGGCCGTCGGCGCCGAATTCCGCGTGTCCTCGGGGGCCGCGCCCGGGTCGTCGCCACTCACGGCGAGCCAGCCGCCCACCCCTATCGCGGCGCACAGCGCGACCGCCGCGACGCCCAGGGTGATCCTGCGCTTACGGACGGCCGCCGACTTGTTCCGGGCCGAGCCGGGCCGGGGGCGGCCGGGGGCGCGCGGGGCGCGGGCGGTGCCGAGGGGGCCGCCGGAGAGCTCGTCGGGGGCGGGCACCCGCATGCTCGTGTGGGTGTCCCGGTTGGAGTCCGGGGAGGATCCGGGCACCAGCGGCACCGCGCCACGGCGGCGGGGCTCCTCCGGGGCCGGGGTGTACTGCTGCTCGTCGTACGCCTGCGGCTCGGCCTCGTTGTCCGGCTCGTCGACGTCGAGCGGAGGTATCCCGGACAGGAGCGGGAGCAGCTCGCGCAGCCGGGCGGCGAGCTCGGAGGCGCGCAGCCGGGAGGCCGGGGCCTTGGCCAGGCACTGGACCAGGAGCTGCCAGAGCTCCTCGGGGATGCCCGGGAGCGGGACGACCGTCTCGGTCACGTGGCGGCGCAGGACGGCACCGGGGTGGCCGCCGCCGAAGGGGGTGAAGCCGGCGAGGAGCTCGTAGAGCACGGTCGCGAGGGCGTAGATGTCCACCGCGGCGCGCGGCGGAAGTCCTTCGACGATCTCGGGGGCCAGGTAGTCCGGCGTGCCGATGATCTTGGTGGCCTTGGTGCGGCGCGGGGTGTCGATCAGCTTGGCGACGCCGAAGTCCGTGAGCAGCGCGGGGTGCGAGCCGCCGGGACCGACCGGGCCCTCCATGTCGAGCAGGATGTTCTCCGGCTTGACGTCGCGGTGCACCACACCGGCGCGGTGCGCGGCGGCGAGGCCGTCGGCGACGTCCGCGATGATCGCCGCCGCGGCCTCGGGTGCGAGGCGGCGTTCCCGGTCGAGACGGGTGCGCAGGTCGGTGCCCCGCACGAGGTCCATCACCAGGGCCAGGTCGGTGCCGTCCACCACGAGGTCGCGGACGGCGACGACGTGCGGATGTCCGAGCCCGAGGAGCGCGGTGCGTTCCTGCACGAAGCGGCCCACGAGCTCCTGGTCGGACGCGAGGTCCTCGCGGAGCAGCTTGATGGCGACCGGGCCCTCGGGCCCCTCGCCGAGCCACACCGTGCCGGCGCTGCCGCGCCCCAGGATCTGGTGCGCGGTGTACCGGCTGCCGATATTCCGTGCCAAGACTGCTCCCTCAGCGGCTGGCGTTGACCCCCGGTCGACAAAGTTACGCGGCGATCGGGGTGTTGCGTGCCCTGGATGGCGCCAACCTTCACTTCTGCGGGCGAATTGGGCCCGCGGAAGTCGACAAAGACACAGAGTCGACGGTGCTACTGACCGGTCGGGCCGCCGGAGTCGCCGCTCGCGCCGAGCTCCTCGAACCAGTCGGTGACGTTGGTGATGCCGTCCCCTATGGCGTCCCAGAAGCTCTTGCCCTGAGCGACCCAGTCCTGAAGCGGTGTCAGTTCCCAGATGAGCCAGGCGGCGACGACCAGGAGCACCACCGAGAACAGGCACCCCTTGAGGCAGCCGAGGCCGGGGATGCGCATCGGATTGGCGCTGCGCTGCCTCGGCTGGCGCGGAGCCGGCGTCTGGGGCGGCGGCTGCGGGGGCGCGTACTGCTGACGCTGCGGCTGCTGGGGCCTCTGCTGCTGCGGGGGCCGCTGCTGCTGAGGCTGGTGGCGCTGGGGCTGCTGCTGCGGGTACTGCTGGCCGCGCTGGGGCTGCGGGCGCTGGTCCTGCCGGCCCTGCTGCCGCTGGTCCTGCGGCGGCTGCTGGCGCTGCGGACGGCGGCGCAGCGGGTCCTGACCGGGGTCGAGGTACTGGACCTGCGTCTGCTCGTTGCGGTCACGGGCCGCACGGAGCTGGGACTGCCAGGGGTGGGGCTCGTCGGGCCGCGGGGGGCCGGGCGGCACGGGCGGCATCATCGCGGTCGGGTCGGCCTGGCCGCCCGCCCCCGGGGTCTGCTGCATCACGCTGGTCGGGGCCGCGGGGTCGTACGAACCCGCGTTGCTCGGCAGCACCTGCGTCGGGTCGGCCGCGCCCGGGGTCTCCGGGACGGCCGCGGGCGCCGGGTCGGGGGCGAGCAGGGCGCCCACGCCCTCGGCGGCGGCGATCTGCGCCGAGTTCGCGTGCACGCCGATGCCCGCCCCGACGGTGCGCAGCGCGCGGGCCAGGTTCACGGCGCTGGGCCGCTGGTCCGGGTCCTTGCGCAGGCAGCGCTCGATCACCGTCCAGAGCGGCTCCGGGACGGTGCTGGGGCGCCGGGGCTCCTCACTGAGGTGCCGGTGCAGGACCTCCAGCGCGGTGCCCCCGGCGAACGGCGGGCGGCCGGTGACCAGCTCGTACAGCAGGATGCCCGCGCCGTAGACGTCGACGGCGGAGGTCTGCGGGCGGCCCTCGGCGGACTCGGGCGCCACGTAGGCCGGCGTGCCGACGAACTCGTGGGTCCGGGTCAGCCCCGGGGAGTCGGCGAGGCGCGCGATACCGAAGTCGGTGAGCATCGGGCGCATCTCGCCGTTGCGCTCGTCGAGCAGCACGTTCGCCGGCTTCAGGTCGCGGTGCACGACGCCGTCCGCGTGGCTCGCGGCCAGCGCGTCCGCGATCTGGGCGGTGAGCAGCGAGGCGGCGACCGGGGTGAGCGGACCGTTCTCGCGGAGGTAGCGGTGCAGGTCGGGGCCGTCGATCAGGTCCATCACCAGGGCGAGGAGATCGCCCTCGACGACCAGGTCCCGGGTGCGCACGATGTTCGCGTGGGTGAGCCGCAGCAGCACCGAGCGCTCGCGCAGGAACCGCATCACGACGTCCGCGTCGTTGGCGAGCTCCTCCTTGAGCACCTTGATCGCGACGGTCTCGCCGGGCTGCCCGGCGACGGCCGCCTCGGCGCCCGCGGTCTCCCGCTGGCGGGCTCGCCAGACGGTGCCCGTGGCGCCGCGTCCGAGCGGCTCCTCGAGCAGGTACTTGCTGCCGACTGGCCGCACGTCACGCGCTCCCTGCTGGTCGTTGTGCTCGCGGTCCCCGGGCCCGCCCGGATGTTCCGGCCCACTCTAGTGCCGCCGTACGGGGTACCGGCGGGTCGTCCTCCGGTCGTGTCACCGCCGTGCCGGGGGAATACACCGGGAAGACGCCGACATGGAGGAGTTGGTTGCCGAACGAGTGTGCAGCACGTCTTCGGCAGGACCAAGCAGGCACTTTTACGCCCACACTCGGCCATTCAAGATCACTAAGCGGTCACCCCCGGGCGTGTTGTCAGTCGCAGGTGCGAGGATGCCTCCAGCACAGAACTGCGGGGTGGCGAGCCTCACGTTCCGTGACGACCTGTACCGGACGACGCGTCCGTGCCGGGTGGGGGGAATCACAGGGCATTTCCCCTGCCGGGCACCCCGCGCAGAAGGGACCGCTGACGGCGATGCAGATCCGGCTGACCGTCCTCGCGCCGCGCAGCGGCCAGACCCCGGCGCGCGCCTGCGACGTGCTCGTGACCGCCCCCGCCGGGACGGCTCTCGCGGCCGTCGCCTCCGGCCTCGCCGCGGCCGTGTCCGGCCCGGAGGGCTCCCTCGGCGGCGGCGCCACTGTCCTGTACGCGGGACGCGAGCGGCTGGACCCGCAGCGCTGCGCCCTCGGCGAGCCTCCCCTGGTGGACGGCACGGTTCTCTCGCTCCAGGTACCCGGCGAGGACGAGGCGGTTGACGACGCCGTGCCGGCGCGGCTGCACGTGATCGCGGGACCGGACGCCGGCGGGGTCCACCTGCTGCACGGCGGACAGATCCGGATCGGCCGCTCGTCCGAGGCCGACGTCCCGCTCGACGACCCCGACGTGTCCCGCCTGCACTGCGCGGTGACGGTCTCCGACGACGGCCGGGTGTCGGTCGCCGATCTGGGCTCCACCAACGGCACCTCGCTCGACGGTGCGGAGGTCCACGACCGCCCGGTCCGGCTGGCCCCGGGCGCCCTGCTGCGGCTCGGCGAGTCCACGCTCCGGCTCACCCCCGGGTCACGCACGCCCACGCTGGTGACGACGCCGGACGGCGAGGGACATCTGCGGGTGGCCCGCGCGGAGGCGGGCGGCGCCCAGCGGCCGGGCGGCGAGCCCGACGCGGGCACGGCCGGCGCCGAGGCGCACGGCCACGCCTACGGCTCCGCAGCTCCGGGGCACGGCACACACGACACCTACGGCCCGTACGACGACGGCCCGGCCGGCCACGACGCCCACCCCGGCGAGCCCTCCGGACAGGTCACCAACGGCCGCGGCACCGCGGTCCACCCGGGCGAGGCCCCCAGGCGAGGCGGCATAGGCGCCTGGGCGCGGCGGCTCACGGGCTCCAAGGGTGATCAGGCGCCGGGGGCGGCGGCCGGTGCCCCCCAGGCGGCAGGTCCCGGCCGGGCCTCCGCGCCGCACGCCCCCTCCGCACCCTTCCGTTCCTCCTCCGCCCCGGCCGGGACCTGGCCGGATCCCGCGACCGTGCTCCTGACGGCTCTCGGCCCCGGCCCCCGGCTGTGGGAGCGCGACACCGCACACCCCGAGGCCCTGGTCGTACGGCTCGGGACAGCGGACCGGGCGGACCTGCCCGCCGTGCCGGTCACCGTGGGACTGCGGGAAGCCGGCTCGCTCGGCCTCGCGGGCCCCCGGGCCCGGCTGACCGGGCTCGCCCGCTCGACGGTGGCACAGCTCGCCGCGCTGCACTCCCCCTTCGACCTGGAGATCGTGCTGATCAGCACGGACCGGGCCCGCAGCCTGGACGAACGGCGCCGCGAGTGGTCATGGCTCGGCTGGCTGCCCCATCTGCGCCCCACGCACGGCCAGGACTGCCGCCTCCTCCTCGCGTACGACCGGGAGCAGGCGGGCGCCCGCGCCGCGGAGCTGGTGCGACGGATGGAGGACGGGCCGCTGGGGCCCGGCTGGGCCAGCGCCGACCGGTCCGCCGTGGCCGAGGCGGCCCGCCGGCACAGCGGGCCGTACACCGTGGTGGTCGTGGACGGCGATCCGGGCTCCGCCGCCCTGCGGGAGACCACGGCGGGCCTGGCCGGAGCCGGAGCCGCCGCCGGGATCCATCTGATCTGCCTGGCCGAGACCCCCGCCGCCTCCCCGACCTCGCCGGTCGCCGCGACCTACGACACCGCGTGCCGGGCCTCGATCGCCTTCCGCGAGTGCGGTGCCGTCGCCATGCTGAGCGGTGACGTGGCGACCGCGCTGCGGGTGCTGCGCACGGCGGGCGGCCAGGTGGCGGGCCACGGCACCGTCGCCTCGGTGGACGCCGTGTCGCCGGCCTGGGCCGAGCGGTTCGGCCGTGCCCTCGCACCGCTGCGCGACGAGGGCACGGCAACGCTCCCCGGCCGGCCGATGGCGGCGGCCCTGCCGCCGTCCGCCCGGCTGCTGGACGAGCTGGGCCTGGCCAGGGCCACCCCTGCCTCCCTGATGGCACGCTGGGCCTCCACCGCTGAGGACCAGCCGGGCGCGACGGTGCGCGCGCAGGCCGTGCCGGACACCGCGGACCTGGGCACGACGAGTTCCGGCCGCACCCTGAGCACCGGCCCCCGGGTGGGCGCCCAGCGCGAGTCCCCCGACGCCGGACACACGCCGTTCCGCGGCGGCGGACCGACCAGCTCGGGCTCGGGCTCCTCGGCGTACGCCCCCGCGGGCACAGGCTCCCCCCGGATCGGCACCCAGCGCCGCGACAGCGGGGCCTCCTCGCCCGCGGGCGCCTCCGGTCACGCGGGACGGCCCGTGGTCGTGCTCGGCGCGGGCCCCCGCGGCCCGCTCTCCGTCGATCTGGCCGACGAGGGACCCCATCTGCTGGTCGAGGGGCCCGCGGGCAGCGGCCGTACGGAGCTGCTGCGGGCCGTCGCCGCCTCCCTGGCCTCAGCCGCCCGCCCCGACCGGCTCGGCATCCTCCTCATCGACGGGGCGGGCGGCGAGCACGGGGAGCGCGGCGAGGGACTGCGCCCCTGCACGGAGCTGCCGCACGTGTCCACACACCTGGTGGCCTCCGATCCCGTGCGGATGCGCGAGTTCGCCCAGGCGCTGGGCGGCGAGCTGAAGCGCCGGGCGGAGCTGCTCGGCACGCTGGACTTCGCCGCCTGGCACGCGCACCACGAGGAGTCGCAGGCGCTCACCGGCCGCCGCCCCTCCGGCGCCGCCGAGCAGCGCGGCGACATCGAGTCGCCGGCCAGCGGCACCCTCCGGCTGCGGCCGGCCTCGGCCCGGCCGGTGGACCCCGGCCCCTCCCCCCTCCCCCGGCTGGTCGTCCTGGCCGACGACTTCGACGCCCTGGTAGCCCCGGCGCTCGGCAGTCCGGGCCGCCCCTCCGCGGGATCGGTCGTCCGGGTGCTGGAGGCCGTGGCCAGGGACGGCGGGCGTCTCGGTGTCCATCTGGTGGCCTCTTCCGCCCGCCCGGACCGCACCGAGGACACGGAGCTGGCGCGCGGCGCGCGGCTGCGCATCGTGCTCGACCCGCCCGTCGTCCCCCCTTCGCCCGACGAGGCTTCACCGGGCCGGGGGCGGCTGGGCCATCCGGACGGCCGGGTCACTCCGTTCCAGGGCGGCCGGGTCACCGGACGTATCCCGCGTACGGCGACCCTGCGCCCCACCGTCGTACCGCTGGAGTGGGAGCGGATGGGCGATCCGCCGACCCGCCGGCCGGTCCGCGAACTGGGCAACGGACCCACCGACCTGGCTCTGCTCGCCAGCGCCCTGGAGAGGGCCGCCCGTTCGGTGCACGCGGAACCGCTCCCTCCGCTGATTCCGTAGTCCTCGCCGTCGCGGCGCAGCGCTCCACACGGCCGCGCCGGGGGGAGTGCGGACATCACCTGGCAGGACGTCACGAGCCCATCACGATCACGTAGTTGGCGCGGACGGCGGTATTGCGGCTCCGGAGTGCCGGGCATAGGACTGTGCGCACGGACGACGTGAACCGCACGATGTGGGACGTGAGCGGCACCGCAGGGTCCGACCGTTGGTGCCGGTCCGCGCACACGCGCGCAGGAGAGACGGGGCAGGGATGCGCACAACCCTTCGCATGCGTAGGGCCGCACTGGTGTTCACCGCGATCGGGGCGCTTGCCCTCACCGGATGCAGCGATGACGGCGCGGGCAAGGACGAGCCGAGCGACGACGTCGGCAGGGGCAAGGACAGCGCGCCGAGCGTCTCACTGCCGAAGCTGGACGGCGAGAAGATATCGGTGGCCGCGGTCTGGACCGGACCCGAGCAGGCCAACTTCACCAAGGTGCTGGACGAGTTCGAGAAGCGTACGGGGGCCACGGTCACCTTCGTCCCGGCGCAGGACCCGATCGTCAACTTCCTCGGTACGAAGATCGCGGGCGGCCAGCCCCCGGACGTCGCGATGATCCCGCAGGTGGGCGCGATCCAGCAGGCCGTGGCCAAGAAGTGGGCCAAGCCGGTAGGCAACGAGGCGCGGGCCCAGCTGGGCCAGAACTACTCGCAGGTCTGGCAGGACCTCGGCGCGGTCGACGGCACCCAGTACGGCGTCTACTTCAAGGCCGCCAACAAGTCCCTGGTCTGGTACAACGCCAAGGCGTTCGAGAACGCGGGCGCGAGCGAGCCGAAGACCTGGAAGGACTTCATGGCCACCGCCGAGACGGTCTCCGCCTCCGGTGTCACCCCGGTCTCGGTCGGCGGCGCGGACGGCTGGACACTCACCGACTGGTTCGAGAACGTCTACCTCTCGCAGGCCGGCCCGGAGAAGTACGACCAGCTGGCCAAGCACGAGATCAAGTGGACGGACCCGTCCGTCAAGGACGCGCTGACCACCCTCGCCGAGCTCTTCGGCAAGCCGAGCCTGATCTCCGGCGGCGCGGACGGCGCGCTGCAGACCGAGTTCCCGGCATCCGTCACACAGACGTTCACGGGCGGCGACCAGCCCAAGGGCGCCATGGTCTTCGAGGGCGACTTCGTCTCCATCAACATCGCGCAGACCAAGGCGAAGATCGGCACGGACGCCAAGGTGTTCCCGTTCCCGGCGGTCGGCGCGGACTCCCCCGTGGTGACGGGCGGGGACGCCGCCGTGGCGCTGAAGGACAGCAAGGGCGCCCAGGCCCTGCTGACCTGGCTGGCCTCCAAGGACTCGGCGAAGATCTGGGCCGAGGCCGGCGGGTTCATCTCGCCCAACAAGTCGCTGGACACCTCCGCGTACCCGAACGACGTGCAGCGCACGATGGCCGAGGCGCTGATCGACGCCGGTGACGACGTCAGGTTCGACATGTCCGACCAGGCCCCGCAGTCGTTCGGCGGGACGCCCGGCAAGGGCGAGTGGAAGACGCTCCAGGACTTCCTGAAGAACCCGAAGGACGTCGCGGGGACTCAAGCGAAGCTGGAGTCCGACGCGGCCAAGGCGTACACGAGCTGACGGGATGACCACAGCGACAGCGGGGGGCGCCGGAACCGCGCCCCCCGCCGACAAGCGACCTGACACGGGCACGGGAAAGCGCCCACGGGGAAGCGTGAGAGGCACGCGCGGAGCGGTCGCGGCGGCGTTCCTGCTGCCCGCACTGGTGCTGCTCGGCTCCCTCGTCGTCTATCCCATCGTCTACTCCGTCTACCGCTCGTTCCTCGACCAGTCCGGCACCGGATTCGCGGGCCTGGACAACTACAAGGCGCTGTTCACGGACGACACCATCCGGACGGCGGTCAAGAACAACGCGATCTGGGTGGTGTTCGCCCCGACGGTCGCCACCGCGCTGGGGCTGATCTTCGCGGTCCTCACCGAGCGGATCCGGTGGGGTACGGCGTTCAAGCTGATCGTCTTCATGCCGATGGCGATATCGATGCTGGCCGCCGGGATCATCTTCCGGCTGGTGTACGAGCAGGCCCCCGAGCGCGGTGTCGCCAACGCCGTGGCCGTCGGCGTGCACGACACGTTCGCGCAGTCCTCCGGCTTCCCGAAGGCGCATCCGCTGCCCGTCCATCCGCTGAAGGCGGGCGGCGGCGGTTCCTTCGTGACGAAGGAGGCGGTGCGGGCCGGGGAACCGGTGAACCTGCCGCTGGTCGGTGTGGTGCCGGCGAAGATGCCCGGCGACGCGGAGCCCGCGAAGGCGGCCACCGCGTCCGGCGAGGGCATCACCGGGACGGCCTGGCTCGACTTCACCAAGGGCGGCGGCGGCAAGCCGAACGTCGTCGATCCGAAGGAGCTCGGCCTCAAGGGCATCACCGTCGAAGCGGTCAAGGACGGCAGGGTCGTCGCCACCGCGACGGCCGGAGCGGACGGGGTGTTCACCCTGCCCGCCTCCGCCGACGGGTCCCTGCTGAGGCTCCCGGCGGACAACTTCCGAGAGCCGTACAACGGTGTCGACTGGCTCGGGCCGTCCCTCGTGACACCGGGAATCATCGGCAGCTACGTCTGGATGTGGGCAGGATTCGCGATGGTCCTGATCGCCGCCGGTCTGGCGGGCCTGCCCCGCGAACTCCTCGAAGCCGCCCGGGTGGACGGCGCCAACGAGTGGCAGGTGTTCCGCCGGATCACGGTGCCGATGCTGGCGCCCGTGCTCGCGGTGGTCCTGGTCACCCTGATGATCAACGTCCTGAAGATCTTCGACCTGGTCTTCATCATCGCGCCGGGCTCCTCCCAGGACGACGCGAACGTCCTGGCCCTCCAGCTCTACCGCTCCTCGTTCGGCACGGACGCGGATCTCGGGGTCGGCAGCGCGATCGCCGTACTCCTGTTGCTGCTGGTGATCCCGGTGATGCTGTTCAACATCCGCCGGATGCGGAAGGAGGGACGCCGGTGATGTTCCGGGACGACGCCGCACCAGCCTCCTGCCGGGGGTCCGGGGGTCGCCCCCCGGAAGGACACAGCAACATCCGTCGGATGCGGAAGGAGGGACGCCGGTGACGACATCGACCGAGGCCGCAGGGACCGGACAAGGCGCGCGGACCGCACAGGACGGACGGACCGGACCGGCGGCGGGGGCCCGGCAGTCACTCGGCGCGCGCATCGCCGCGCGGGCGGGTGGCGGTGCCATGCGGGTCTTCCTCGTCCTGGTCGCCCTGTTCTGGCTGATGCCGACCATCGGACTGCTCCTCTCCTCGCTGCGCGGGGCGGAGGACATCGCGGCGACCGGCTGGTGGAAGGTCCTCACCGCGCCCTCCGAGCTGACCTTCGACAACTACCAGCGGCTGCTCGACAATTCGACGATCACGGACTCCCTCTTCAGTACGGTCATGATCACCGTCCCGTCGACCTTCCTGGTGGTCGTCATCGGCTCGCTCGCCGGATACGCCTTCGCCTGGATGGAGTTCCCCGGACGTGACTGGTGGTTCCTGCTGGTCGTGGGACTGCTCGTCGTCCCCGTCCAGGTCGCCCTCATCCCGGTGTCCGAGCTCTTCGGCACCATCGGGATCTTCGAGACCACCTTCGGCGTGATCATGTTCCACACGGCGTTCGGCCTGCCGTTCGCCATCTTCCTGCTGCGGAACTTCTTCGCGGAGATCCCGCGCGAACTGCTGGAGGCCGCGCGTCTGGACGGCGCCGGTGAGATCCGGCTGTTCACCCGGGTCGTGATGCCCCTGGGCGGGCCCGCGATCGCCTCGCTCGGGATCTTCCAGTTCCTCTGGGTGTGGAACGACATGCTCGTCGCGCTGATCTTCGCGGACTCGGAGTCCCCGCCGATCACCGTCGCCCTGCAGCAGCAGGTCCGGCAGTTCGGCAACAACATCGACGTGCTGGCGCCCGGCGCCTTCGTGTCGATGGTGATCCCGCTGGCGGTGTTCTTCGCCTTCCAGAGGCAGTTCGTCTCCGGCGTCATGGCGGGCGCCGTCAAGTAACACCGGACATCCGGACGTCAAGTCGGCACATACGTTCGTCAACGCCAGGGCGGCCCTTTCACTCGCGATCGGGCCGCCCTACCTCGTATTTCCCCCGGATGCCACATCCGGCGTAACCAAGTCACTCCATCGGCCGTTTGCGGGCCACCTGCCCGCCCGCGAGCGACCCCTGGAAGTGTTGTGCCCCGGTTCAGTGTCATCGTGCCCGCGTACCGGGTCCAGGCGTATCTGCACGCGTGTCTCGACTCCGTGCTGAACCAGTCCTTCAAGGACCTCGAGATCATCGTGGTCGACGACTGTTCACCGGACGCCTGCGGCCCGATCGCCGACGAGTACGCCGTCCGCGACCCCCGCGTCGCCGTCGTCCACCTGCCGCACAACTCCGGCCTGGGCCCCGCCCGCAACGCCGGAGTGGAACGGGCGACCGGAGACTACCTGCTCTTCCTCGACGGCGACGACACCTTCGCCCCCGAGGCGCTCCAGGCCATCGCCGACCGCCTCGACGCCACGGGCGGCCCGGACGTCCTGGTCTACGACTACGCCCGTACGTACTGGTCCGGCGAGAGCGTGCGCAACACCTTCTCCCGGTACCTGGCCGAGACCGGTCCCGCCTCCTTCCGGCTCACGGAGCGCCCCGAGCTGCTCAAGGTGCTGATGGTCGTCTGGAACAAGGCCTACCGCCGCGAGTTCGTCGAGGCGGAGGGTTTCACCTTCCCGCCCGGCTACTACGAGGACACCCCCTGGACCTATCCGGTGCTGATGGCGGCCGGATCGATCGCCGTCCTGGACACGGTCTGCGTCGGATACCGCCAGCGGCGGCGGGGCAACATCCTGTCGACCACCACCCACCGCCACTTCGACGTGTTCGACCAGTACGACCGCGTCTTCGCCTTCATCGACTCCCGCCCCGCACTCGCCGTGTGGCGCCCGGTGATGTTCCGCCGGATGCTCGACCACTTCTCGACCCTCTACACCTCCCGGGGCCGGCTGCCGCGCGGCACACGTGCCCGGTTCTTCCGCCGCGCCCGCGCGCACTGCCGCCGCTACCGCACGCCCGGCGCCCCCGTGCCCCGCCGCACCCGGCTGCGGCACGCGCTGTTCCGGCTGGGCGCCCACCGCACCTACCGTGCCCTCTGGGTCTCCCAGCGGCTGCGCGGGCGGCTCGGTCGCGCGGCCACGACGGTGCGCCGCGCGGCGCGCGGCGCGGCCCTCCAACTGCACTACCGCGTCCAGCTGTGCCTGCCCGTCCGGAGCACGGACGCCGTGTTCGCCGCCTACTGGCACCGCGGCTACACCTGCAGCCCCGCCGCCCTGGAGGCCACGGCCAGGGCCCTCGTGCCCGGACTGCGCACCTCGTGGATCTGCCGCCCGGAGGACGCGCACACGGTGCCGGAGCCGACCCGGGTGCTGCACCCGGGGACGGCGGCGTACTGGACGGCCCTGGCCCGCTCCAAGTACCTCGTGAACAACGTCAACTTCGACCGCAGGCTGGTGAAGAGACGCGGGCAGGTCCTGCTCCAGACCCACCACGGGACGCCCCTGAAGACCATGGGGACCGACCTCGTGCACCGTCCCGCCGCGGCCGGCTCCATGGACTTCGGCCGGCTGCTGAGCAACGTCGACAAGTGGGACTTCTCGCTCTCGGCCAACCAGCACTCCACCCTGGTGTGGGAGCGCACCTACCCGTCCGGCTACACCACGCTGGAGTACGGCAGCCCGCGCAACGACGTCTTCCACCGCACGGGCCCCGCCGAGACCGCCCGTCTGCGCAAGCGCCTGGGCGTCCCGGACGGCAGCACCGCCCTGCTCTACGCGCCGACCCACCGCGACTACCGGCGCGCCCAGCAGCACTCCCTGGACCTGGAACAGCTGGTCCGCGTCCTGGGCCCGCACGTCGTGGTCCTGGCCCGCTCCCACTATCTGGACGCGACGGCCCGTGCCACCGCGGGCCACCTCAGGCATCCCCGGATCATCGACGTCAGCGCCCACCCCTCCGTGGAGGAGCTCTGCCTCGCCTCCGACGGTCTGATCACGGACTACTCGTCGCTGATGTTCGACTACGTCAACCTGGACCGGCCCGTCGTCCTGCACCTCGAGGACGCCCATGCCTACGAGGCCGCCCGCGGCACGTACTTCGACCCGGCGGCGTTCCCACCCGGGGCCGTGGCCAGGGACCAGGAGGAGCTGCACGAGATCTTCGCCACCGACCACTGGCGCGGGCCCCGCTCCGCACAGCGCCGGGCGGCGTTCCGGGCGCGGTTCTGCCCGTACGACGACGGGCACGCGGCGGAGCGGGTGGTGCGCCGGGTCTTCCTGGACGACACGTCGGGCCTGCCGCTGCCCGCCCCTCTGACGGGTCGCGGTCCGACGGGCGTGCCGCGGCAGGTGCCGGTGCGGGAGTACACCAACGGGTGAGGCCGGGCCCCGGCGCGGGGCGGGCGCCAGAGCGCCTAAGGCCCGGGGGGCGGCGCGGGCCCCGGGGCGCCCCCGGGGACTTCAGCGCTCCAGGAACGCGAACAGCTCTTCCCAGCGGCCCATGACCTCCGCCTCGGAGAACCGCTGGACACCGGTCCGCGCCCGGTCCCCCATCGCGTCCCGCAGCCGGGGGTTCCCGGTGAGGCGGAGCAGCCGGTCGGCGAGCGCGCCGATGTCGCCGGCAGGAGCGAGCAGTCCGTCCTCGCCGTCGCGCACGATCTCCCGTACGCCCGGCGCACAGTCGAACGCCGCACACGGCACGCCGCTGGCCATCGCCTCCAGCAGCGCCAGCGGGAAGCCCTCGCCGCGTGAGGACTGGACGAAGACTGAGGAGGCGGCGAGCGCTCCGGGGACGTCGTCCGTGCGCCCCCGCCACCGGACCGACGGGTCGAGTCCCAGGCCGGTGCACCGCGCCCTCAGATCCGCCTCGTCCTCGCCCGTGCCGTAGACGTCCAGGCACCAGTCGGGGCGCTTCGGAGCCACCAGCGCCCAGGTGTCCAGGAGCATGTCGACGCCCTTCTGGTCGGTGAGCCGGCCGATGCTCGCGACCGACTTCTCGCGGCGCGGCGAGGGCACCTCCGGCAGGGCGGCCAGGGCGTTGGGCATGAAGCCGACGTTGTTCATCCCGTCGCCCGCCCACTTGTCGGCGTCCTCCTCCGTGAGGACGAGCCAGCGGTCGAGCGACGGGTAGTGGTTCCTGATCCAGCGGTAGCGGTGGCTCGCCCGGGAGTAGTCGTAGGACTCGTGGCTCATCCCGACGACCCGCAGACCACTGGTGTCCGCCTCGCCGACCCACTCCATCGCCCAGACCTGGCTCACGATCACCACCCCGCCGGGCCGGGCGCCCCGGAAGATCTCCGAGAGCTGCTCCACGGCACGCCGCTTCCGCGCCGCGCGAGCGGCCTCGGCACGCCGCGCGGGGATCCGGAAGCGGTCGCGGAGCCCCTTGGGCGCCCAGGGCGTCGGGGGGTGCGCCGGATAGAGGGCGGTGACCGGGTAGCCGGCCGGGTCGGGCAGGGCCATCTTCCGCTCGGCCGCGTGGATGCCGACGGTGTGCACCCGGTGGCCCGCCTCCTGGAACAACTGGGCGGTCCGGTGCATCCAGCCGGTCACACCACCCAGTTCGTCGGTGCTGTTGGAGACGATGAAGACGTCACGGCTCGGGCTCATCGGCCGGCCTCCCCGGTGGGCTTCGTGCGGGACGGGACGATGTGGCGGGCGAACACGGTGTCGACGACCGAGCGGGCCGCGTCCCCCCGGTCGTACCCGCCGAACTCGGCCGCGAAGGCGGCGCGTCGCTCCTGGAATCCGGTGTCCGCGGCCTTCAGCCGGTCCAGCACCGAGTACAGCTCCTCCTCGGTCGCCACCACGGGCCCCGGGGCCTTCTCCCGCAGGTCGAAGTAGCTGCCCCGCTCGGCGGCGTAGGCGTCGAGGTCGGGGGCGAACAGGACGATCGGCCGGTCCAGGAGGGCGTAGTCGAACATGATCGACGAGTAGTCGGTGACCAGGACGTCGGCCAGGGCCAGCAGTTCGCTGACGTCGTGGTGGCGTGAGACGTCCACGACGGTCCCAGGCGGGCAGGCGGGCAGGCTCGCCGCCTCCAGGTAGTGCGCGCGCACCAGCAGTGTGTGCGTGTCGCCGAAGCGTTCCGCGAAGGCCGCCGCGTCCAGCAGGAGCCGCTGCCGCCTGCGCTTTCCCGGCCCGCCCCGGAAGGTCGGGGCGTACAGGACGACCTTGCGGTGGTCGGGCAGGCCCAGTTCGGCCGCGAGCGCCGGGCGGGGCAGGCGGCCCTCGGCCTCGTCCCGGGCACGCGCCGCGAGCAGGGCGTCGTTGCGGGGGTACCCGGTGCGCAGCAGCACCCTCTCCGGCAGCCGGTAGGCGCGGGCCAGCGTGCGCTCGTCGTGCCCGGACCGTACGAGGAAGTGGTCGAAGCGGTGCACCGCCCGCTGGAGCCGTTCGCGCTGCGGGGCGTTCTGCAGGCGGACCCGGGTCTCGTCGAAGCCCATGCGCTTGTACGCCGATCCGTGCCAGGTCTGCAGGTAGGTGGTGCCGGAGGGCTTGTCGAGCTGGAGCGGGAACCCCTGGTTGTCCACCCAGTACTCCGCCCGGGCCAGGGCCCACAGGTAGCGCCAGGACCAGCGGCGCACGAGCCGGGCGTCGGCGGGGAAACCGGCCGGGGAGTCGGCGTACGACCAGACGCTGCGGACCGGGAGTCCGCGGGCGCGCACCTCCTCGTGGACGGCCCGGGGGCTGTCGCCGTAGCAGGTACCCATGTGGCTCTCGAAGACCGCGGACCCCTTGCGCACGGGGAGACGGAGGAGCCAGGAGCGGTAGACGGAGACCTTGAAGCCCCTGGAGTGCAGCCGGTCCCGGCGCCTGTCGAGGGCCCGTGCCAGGTGCCTGGCCTGCCGGGCGGGGCGGAAGTGGGTGGCGTAGTGGACCAGCCGGCGGGCCGTGCGGGCAGGTCGCCCGCGTGCCTCCAGCCGGAGCGCGAGGTGGTCCCGGAGCGTGATGTAGGGCTGCCAGGTGTCGCCGGTCGTCCTGCCCAGCCGGGGGAGGGCGGGCGAACGGTCCGCCGGGCCGACGAGGTCGTGGGCCGCGAAGAGGTCGCTCACCGAGCGGGTCCTCCCGTCGTCCACCACCATCCGCACGTCCCACACCGTGTCGCCGACGCCGAGGGGGCGCAGGAGGCGGGTGAGGTCCGCGCGCGTGGACCAGCTGATGCCGGTGGCGTCGGGTCGCAGCGAGTCGACCGGGGCCCGGAAGGTGCGGGAGCCGTCCCGTACGCGGAACTCCAGGTGGGCCGTGAGCGGCCCGTCCGGGTCGGGCCCGGTGTGGGAGGGCAGTACGAGCCGGCCCGCCAGCAGCACCCGGTGGCCGTCGGCCTCGTAGCGGGTGAGCCTGTTCATCAGCTTCAGTTCGCCGAACGGCCGGTACTGGTGGCCGAGTTCGGTCACGTCCAGGACGGGGTCGGGCCCTCCCTGCCAGTACACCCGGCCGTCGTCCGCCACCGCGAGGGGCGCCGCCACGACTCCCCTCCTGCGCAGCGCGTACGCCGCGCCGAGCACTCCGTCGGCGTGCCCCCGCTCCAGCAGCCGGACGGCGACGCGTTCGACGGGCGGGAGCGTGAGCAGAGCCGCTTCGGGGACGGAGCCGGGCAGCACCCGGGCCGCTGTCTCCGCCAGCCGGGCGCGATCGGCGGCGGGCCGCTCCGGGAAGCTCCGCACCAGCGGCACGAGGTGGTCCCGCAGGAAGGCGCGGTCCCGCTCCTCGCGCAGCTCCGCCAGCCCTTGGGCCACCAGCACGTGGCACACCCGCCGGTGCGCCTCCACCAGCCCGGCGAGGTCCCGGCCGGCGTCGGGCACGGCCCGCCCCGAGACGATCCGGCGGCGTACGAGCGCGATCCGGCCCACCACCGCCGCCGCCAGGGCGCCGAACAGGATCCCGCTGTGGGTGAGGTCCTCGTCGTAGCGCAGCGCGTGCCGCTCCAACGCCGCCCGTCGCAGGCAGAACCCCGTCACCAGGGCGTCGTGCACCGCGAGTTCGGGCGCCTCGGTGAACCGCCCGACCGTGCGGGAGCGGGTGAACAGCGTCTGCTGCCAGGAGGGTTCCCGTTCCTTCGCCCCCTCCCCGGTGAGCCGGCTCCAGCGCCCGGCGACCAGGTCGGCGCGGGTGCGGGTGCCCGCCTCCCAGAGGTTGCGGCAGGCGTGGCGCTGGAGGCGTTCGCCGACGTCGAGCACGAGGACGTACGTGCCCCGGGCCGCGTCCAGACCGGCGTTGCGCAGGGAGGCGACCGAATCCGTGCCGGGGTCGAGCACCCGGACCCGTTCCGGGGCGCGCCCGGCGAGCGTCCCGGCCGCCGTCCGCAGGGCGGCGGGTGCGCCGGCGGGCAGGACGAGGAGGGCCTCGACGGCGCGCAGGCTCTGGTCGAGCACGGACTCCACGGACGCCGTCAGCGCGTCCGCGCCGCCCTCCGCGGCGGTGATCACACAGCTGAAGTCGGGCGTGCTCATGCCTGCGCCCCCTTCAGCATCCGGTCCACGACCTGGGCCGAGGCCGTCCCGTCGTCGAGGTCGCAGAAGGACTCACGGAAGCGGGCGTACGCCTCGCGGTGGCCCGCCGTCGCGGCGTCCGGGTCGCGCAGCGCCTCGACGACGGCCGCCGAGTCCGCGATCAGCGGGCCGGGCGCCCTGTTCGCGAAGTCGAAGCAGAAGCCGCGCAGGGTGTCGCGGTAGTGCTCCAGGTCGTAGGTGTGGAAGAGCATCGGCCGGCCTGTCTGCGCGAAGTCGAACATCAGGGACGAGTAGTCCGTGACCAGCACGTCGCTGATCAGCATCAGCTCGGCGACGTCGGGATGGCGCGAGACGTCGCGGACGAAGTCGCTCTCCGGGATGCTCCCGCCGACCAGGTAGTGGCGGCGCACCAGCAGGACGTGGTCGTCGCCGAGCGCCTTCCGCGCCTGCTCCAGGTCCAGGTGGAGATCGAGCCCGTACCGCCCGCCGTGCTTGGGCCGGTCCTCGCGCCAGGTGGGGGCGTACAGGACGATCCGTCTGCCCTCGGGCACGGCGAGCGACTGCCGCACGGACCGGGCGACCTTCGCCCGGTCCGGTGCGTACAGCAGGTCGTTGCGCGGGTAGCCGCACTCCAGCACCTCGCCCGTGTGCCCGAACGCGCGGCGCAGGATCGGCGTGGAGAAGCTGTTCGGGGAGACGAGCACGCTCCACTGGGCGGCCCGCCGCGGCATGGATTCCATGTACGCGGCGTCCGCGAACGCCGTGCCCGCCAGATCACGGCCGATGCGCTTGAGCGGGGTGCCGTGCCAGGTCTGGACGACGAACTGGCCCTCGGCCCGCTCGAACCACTCGGGGAGCTGGGTGTTGGTGACGATCCACCGGCTGCGGGCCAGTGCCTCGTGCCACTCGGCGCTGTGCAGGGCCACCGCGCGGACCCCGGCGGGCACGGCGGCCTGCTGGTCCCGCACCACCCAGAGGTGCTCGGCGCCGGTGCCGCGCCGGACCAGCTCCTCGTGGACGGCGCGGGGCGAGTCGGAGTACTGGCGCCCGTCGAAGCTGGAGTACAGCACCGCGTCCCGCAGCTCCGCGCCGCGCACGCGCATGTACGACTCGCGCAGTCGTCGCTGCCCGTACGCCCCCCGGTCCTCCACCGCCAGGGCGCTGCCCGACCGCAGGGAGAGCCGGTCGTGGAAGCGGCGCTCCAGGGTGAAGCGGCGTCCGCCCGACTCACGGCCGGCCGGCAGTCCCGCGTGCAGCTGGGGCACCACCCGCAGCGGCAGATACCGCTCGGGATCCGTCTCACCCCGCTCCCTGAGGAAGAGGTACCACCGGCCTTCGGCGAGCGGCAGCACGCCTCCTGCCCCGTCGACGGCCCCGGGGGTCAGCGCGGTGCGGAAACCGGTGTCCGTGCGCTCCACGGCGAAGGTGTTCTCCTCCTGGTGGCCGCTGTGCCTCAGGACGAGCTCGACCGGACGGTCCCGCAGGGCAGGGAAGGTCCCTTCGAGGACCGGCCCGGCGTCGTCCGTCCAGGTGACGCGCCCGACGACGGGCCGCACGTCCCGGTCGGTGAGCACCAGGTCCCCGGACGGGTTGGCGGCCGCCCAGACCTCACGGCCGTGCGGCAGCGGATACCGCACGACGTCGGTCTCCGGGCGGGCCGCGACCGTCGTCCGGCGTGTCCCGGAGACGAGTTGGACCCCCCAGTCGCCGTCGGAGCCCCGGAACGTCACCAGCGGCACCTCGGCGACGACCGTGCGGCCGTCCGTGCCCTCCTCGGCCGCCAGGGGGAACTCCCGGGTCTCCTTCGTGCGCCACTCCTGGATCCGCAGGGCCGTGGGGGCGTCGCCGCCGAGCACCCGCACCGCGATCCGGATCCCGGACCCGCTCTCGGAGGGCCCGTGGCCGGCGAGCACGGCGTCGATCCGTTCGGCGCGCAGCTCCAGTTTGTTCCCGGAGAGCAGCGGGACGACCCGGGTCCGCTCGTCGGTGTAGCGCACGGCGGGGGCCGCGGGGTTGCCGAGCAGCCGCATAGGCCCCCGGCGGACCCGTCCCGCGCCGAGGACGACGGATTCCAGCTTCCAGACGGTCCGCGCGCCGCGCGCCGTGGCCCGGGTGACGAGCCGGCGCGGGTCGACGACGGTCTCGAAGCCGGACCGTTCGTAGCGGTGCAGCGAGCGGCCCGATCCGGCCGCCGCCTCGTCCGTCACCGTCCTGCGCAGCCGGAGCGGGATCAGCCGGCGGCCGGACCGCAGCCACCCGGCGCCGGCGGATCCGCCGGGGGCGTTGCGGACGTACGCGTACCCCTTGAGGTGCAGCAGTCCGTCCCGCCACACGGCATCGGTGAGGTGCGCGTGCACGGGGAGGTCCTCGGCGGACAGTGCGGCGACCCCGCGCGGGAGGGTGCCGACACCGGGGTACTGGGCGCGGGGCCGCAGGAGTCCCCGGACGTGGAAGGTGTCGCGGTCGGTGGCCTCGTGGGCCAGGAGCGCGAGCAGCTCCGCCGTCCTGCGCTCCCGGATGAGCCGCCACTTGACGCGCAGGTGCAGGGGCAGGGCGTCGAGGACGGCGGGTTCCACCGTGTCGGCGAAGGCGTTGGCGTGGGTGAGGAACGCCTCGTGGAAGCTCTCGTCGCCGTCGGGGAGCGCCTCGATGAACAGCCACAGGTCGCCGGAGAGCGCGTGTGCGTCATAGCGCCGCTTGGCCTCCGGCATGCCCCGGTCCGCGAGGAACCGGCTGACGGCGGAGACCGCCGTGACCCGGTCGCGGATGCCCCGGGCCACCGCGCGCCGGGTGGTGATCGATCCGTCGCGGTCCCGCCAGTGGTAGACCGGCTCCTCCACGACGTCGACGCTCCGGGCGAGGAAGTGGGCCGGCAGGACCACGGCGATGTCCTCGTACAGGACACCGGTCGGGAAGGCGAAGGCGTGCCGGTCCCAGAAGGTCCTGCGGAACACCTTGTTGCAGGCGATGCGGTCGCCGAGCAGGATCCAGTCCCGGGTGACGTGGGTGGCGCGGCGGGACCTCTCCATCGGCTTGCGGAACATGGGGGACTGTTCGAGCGCCCCGTTCGCCCGGAGCCTGAGGACGTTGCCGGTCGCGAAGTCCGATCCCGACGCGTCCAGTTCGTCCAGCATCCTCGCGAAGGCGCCCGGCGGCACGACGTCGTCGCTGTCGACGAACGTGAGGAACCCGGCGTCCGGGTGGGCCTGTGCGGCGCCGGCGTTGCGGGCCGCCCCGAGCCCCGCGTTCTCCTGCCGGATCAGCCGGAAGCGCGGGTCCTGCCGGCAGAACTCCTCGGCCACAGCGGCACCGCCGTCCGTCGAACCGTCGTCGATCATGACGACTTCCAGGTCGGCCATGGTCTGCCCGGCGAGCGAGTCCAGGCAGGATCCGAGATACTCCTCGACGTTGTAGAGCGGGACGACGACGGTGAGACGGGGTGCCATGGCGCTGCGCACGATCCTTCCGGACGGATGAACGGACTTCCTCTGTATGGAACGAGCCCCGTGCCGGGGAGGCACGGGGCTCACAACAGGGCACTGCCCGCGTGGTGTTCGGCGGGCAGCGCCTCTCAGGGTTTGACGGCGATGCGGCCCTCGTCCATGCGCAGCAGGAGGAGCCGCTCACCGGTCTCCTCGAGGAACTCGTCCACGGCCTGGCGCGATCCCTGCCAGTAGCCGTAGTCGTCGATCAGCAGCACCCCGCCGCTCACCAGGCGCCCGTACAGGTGCTCCAGCTCGTGCTTGGTCGACGCGTACCAGTCGGTGTCCAGCCGGAGGATGGCGATCTGCTCCGGCGCCTGCTCCGGGACGGTGTCCTCGACCTTGCCCCGCACGTAGTGGATGCGGTCCTCCGGGTACGGGACCTGCTCGAACCCGGCCCGCACGTCCTCCAGGGAGGCGACGGCCCAGATGGGCCGGTCCTTGCCCTGGGCCTCCAGCAGCTCCTGCGCCGGCCTGCCGTCGCGCCGCAGGTCCTCCGCGGTGGGCGGGGTCATCCCCTCGTAGGTGTCGAAGAGGTGGAGACCCCGGTCCGTCTCGCCGAGCGACAGCAGGGTCTTCGCACAGGCCTGCATGGAACCGCCGCGCCAGACACCGCACTCGACGATGTCGCCCGGGATGCCGTGCTTGACGACGTACCGGGTCGCGAGGACGAAGGCGTTGAGCCGTTCCGGGGAGGTCATCGTGTACGGCTTGACCGCGCGGATGATGTCCTTGGCCTCGTCGTCGTAGTCCGCGGGGAACTGCGGCTTGCCGGAGGCGCTCTTCGCCGCCGTCTTCGCCGCCGTCTTCACCGCCGGAGGCTCCGCGGGGGCGGAGCGGGGAGCGGGCAGGGTCGCGCGCCTGAGCTGGTATCCGGTGAGTTGCTGAAGGACGCCGTTGACGGCGTTGCGCCAAGCCATGGGGCCGGACAGTACGCACGCTTTGCGGCTCATGTCATCTTTCGTCAACCTGCAGTTGATGGGGCGGGGCGGCTGCCCGGCCGCCCGCACCGCTCCCTGCCGTCCAGCGGGCGCGGCAGCGGAACCCGGTCCACCCCGCCGGCCCGGTTCGCCCACCACACCGCGGTCTCCCGCACGGCGAGGTCGGCCAGCGTGTTCTTCAGCCGGGTGACCGGCCGCCGGTCGGGCCCCGGCCGGCGGAAGACGCCCACCGAGTCGCCCCAGTAGGCGGCCTCGGCGTCGATGGAGCCGTAGTCGTGCCGGATGCCCTTCGCGGGCGGGAAATCCGTGTACGCCTCGCGGAGTTCGAGGCGGGAGTGGGCCGCCAACGCCCGGAAGCCGTCGGGGTAGTAGCGCCAGCAGTCCTGCGCGTCGTGGACGTGGCCTCGCGAGGGCGCCGTGATGAAGGCGTGGCCACCGGGCCTGAGCACCCGGGCGATCTCCATCATCGAGACCCAGAAGAACGGGATGTGCTCGAACGCCTGGCCGGACAGCACCACATCGGCGCTGCGGGACCTCACGGGGATCCGGTAGGGCCGGGTCATGACCACGTCGACGTTGGGGCCGTCGAGGACGTCGACCCCGACGTAGTCGATGTCGTGGTCCGCCAGCAGGCCGCGGTGGGTGCGGGTCTGCCTGCCGGAGATCCGCGAGCCGAGGTCCACCACACGGTGCCTGCGCTCCTTGGGCAGGTACTCCTCGACGCAGAGCCGCATCTGCTCGTAGGCGGACCGGTGCATGTGCTTCTCCCCACGTTGCGGTGTGCGCGCGCTGTTGAGCACAACGACGGCGAGGTGCGGAGGAATCGCCCCGTACGAGTGACCCCGGGGTTCAGTCCGGGCGCACCGGGAAGACCCGGCGCACCACGCGCTCCGCCGCCCGCCCGTCGTCCCAGGGGCAGAAGCGGTCCCGGAACGCGGCGCGCAGCCCGTCGGCCTCCGGTGACTTCCAGGCCCCGCTCCGCAGCACCTCGAGCAGTTCGTCCTCCGTGGTGGCGACGGCCCCCGGGGTGTCGCCGGGGCGGCCGGACAGCAGGTCGACGTACGTACCGCGGGCGGCCCGGTAGGCGTCCCAGTCGGGCGCATAGGTGATGACCGGCCGGTCCAGACAGGCGTAGTCGAACATCAGGGACGAGTAGTCGGTGATCAACGCGTCGGACGCCAGACAGAGTTCCTCGACGCTGGGATGTCCGGTGACGTCGACGACCCGGCCCCCCGGGACCGTGCCGGCCGAACCCCCGTAGAAGTAGTGGGCGCGCACCAGCAGCACCCAGCCGGGCCCCAGGTCACGGGTGAGGCGCTCCGGGTCGAGGCGGGGGGCGAAGCCCTTGCGGTAGTCGCGGTGGGTGGGGGCGTAGAGCAGCACGGTCGGTCCGGGCGCGATGCCGAGCTCCGCACGGATCCTGCGGGTCAGCTCGGGTGTCGCGGTGCACAGCACGTCGTTGCGCGGGTAGCCGTAGGGCAGTTGCTCGTACGAGGAGGGGTAGACCCGGTCCCAGGTCTCGGTGCTGTGCGGGTTGGCGGAGAGGCTGAAGTCCCACTGGTCGGTGTGGGTGACGATCCGCTCGAAGCTGACCCCGTTGGTGAGGGCGGGGTACGGGAGCTGGTCCAGACCCATCGTCTTCAGCGGCGTCCCGTGGTGGGTCTGGAGGTAGGTCTGACCGGGCCGCTTGGTGAAGCCGCCGGGGAAGCTCGAGTTGTTGACCAGGTACGTCGCGGTGGCCATGGTCCGCCAGTAGGCGCGGGAGCCCTCGATGACGTACGGCACACCGGGCGGCATCCGGTCGCGGTGGCGGGAGGAGACGACCCATACGCCGCGGATGTGCGGGACCAGTTCACGCGCCTTGGCGTAGACGGCGGCCGGGTTGCAGGCGACACCCCTGTTCCAGTACGCCCCGTAGACGGCGAGGCAGGGGTCCAGCGGGCGGCGCAGGTCGGCGCGGTAGACGGCCGCCATCACGCGGGCGCGCAGCGACTTCCGGCCCGCGCGTGCGGCGCCGCGCGCCCGGGTGCGCCCGGCGCGGAGGGCCTCGCGCGCGCGGTGCGCGGTGTACCGGCCGGGGAGCCCGGCCGCCCGGAAGAACGCGGCACGGTCCCGCGGGGCGACCTTGGCCGGATCGGCGAGCACGGCCGCCAGGTGGGCGGCGCGCGCGGCCGGGATCCGCGGATCTCCCCCGGTCTCGGCCGCCAGCCGCTCGTACGCGCCGACGACGGCGAAGTGCGCGCGGCCCGGCGGCGTCACGGAGGGACCCGTGCGGCGCAGCCGGTGGCGTACGCGGATCCGGTCGAGCGAGGCGAGGGTGCCCGCGTCGGCGGCGAGGAAGGCCGCACGGTGGACGGGCACGACGTCGCCGTACGGGCCCTCGGTGAAGCGGAGCCCGTGCGCCTCCCAGAAGGCACGCCGGAACAGCTGGTTCCGGGCGGCCGGGAGCGTGTCGCCCGGCCGCACCGCGCCCCACCAGTCGACCTGGTCGTGGCCCAGGCGCAGCACGTCGGGCCGGTCCTCGGCCAGCCGTGCGGAGATGTCCGCGAGCGCTCCCGGCAGGAGCAGGTCGTCCCCGTCGAGGAAGAGCAGATAGGCCCCGCGCGCCGCCGCCGCGCCGGCGTTGCGGGCCGCGCCGGCGTCCCAGGGCCCCTCCAGGGCCAGCACGCGTACCCGGGGGTCTCGCGCGGCGCACTCCCGGGCGATGGCGAGGACCGGCCCGCCGCCGGGGGCGCCTACGGCGATCAGCTCCAGGTCCACCGGCCCGCCCTCCCCCGGCGACTGCTCGGTCACGGACTCCAGGGCGGACCTCAGGTACCCCTGAACGCGGTGGGCGGGCACGACGACACTCAGGAACATGGCAGCCGAGCGTATCGGGCACCGCGCCGCCCGCCCCAGCGATCTTCACCCGTTCGGGTCAGCGGCGTGACCCGGGGCGCCCACCCGGGTTGAGCCGTGCATGAAGCCACTCCTCAGCGTCGTCGTCCCGGTGCACAACGTCGAGGACTACCTGGAGGAGTGCCTCGCCTCGCTGGCCGGTCAGTCCCTGCGGGACATCGAGGTCGTGCTCGTCGACGACGGTTCGACGGACGGGAGCCGCCGGATCGCCGAGGACTTCGCGGCCCGGGACGAGCGGTTCCGCTGTGTCCACCAGCCCAACGCGGGGCTGAGCGCCGCCCGCAACACGGGGATCGCCCGCACGACGGCCGGTGTCCCTTACCTGGCGTTCGCCGACAGCGACGACGTCCTCGTCCCCGACGCGTACGAACGGATGGTGGCGTCCCTGGAGTCGACGGGGTCGGACCTGGTGACGGGCAACGTGTGGCGGCTGGGCGAGCAGGGACCCCAGCAGGCCTGGCAGTACCGCTGGCTGACCGCCGACCGCCTCCGCACCCACATCACGCGCGATCCCGGGCTGCTGGCCGACCGCGTCGCGTGGAACAAGGTCTTCCGGCGCTCCTTCTGGGACCGGCACGCCTTCACCTTCCCGGTGGGCAGGCTCTACGAGGACACCCCGGTGATGATCCCGGCGCACTACCTCGCCGGGTCGGTGGACGTCCTGCACGCGCACGTCTACCACTGGCGGGTGCGGGAGGGCTCGATCACCCGGCGGCGCACGGACGTGCGGGGCGTGCGGGACCGGATCGCCGCGTGCGAGCAGGTCAGCGCGTTCCTGGCGGACCGCGGCGCCGCTCAGCGGCTGCGCTACGACATCTCGTGCCTGCGCGACGACTTCGTGTACTTCCTCGAAGGGCTGCCGATGGGCGGCCCCGCCTACCGCTCGGCCTTCATGGAGGGCGTGGGCGCCTTCCTCGACCGGGCCGGCGACGCGGCTCTGGCGGGGCTGCCGGCCGAGGCCCGCATCCGCTGGCGGCTGGTGCGGGAGCGCAGGGCCGACGAGCTGCTGGCGGTCCTGGACTTCGAACGGGCCAACGGGAGCGGCACGTTCACCGTGTCGGGCCCACCGGGCCGGCGGCGCGCCTCGCACCCCGGCCTCGTGGCCGGCGGAGGGGTCCCCGTGCGGCTCGGAAAGGGTGATCTCCCCGCCGTGGCCCGCCTCGTGGAGTCGTCGTGGGCCGAGGACGGCAGGCTGAGGCTGCGCGGATACGCCTACATCCGCAATCTTCCGGCCGAGTCCGCCCGGCACTCCCTGAAGGCGGCCTTCGTGCGGGAGTCGGGCGGCAGACGGCTGCGCGCCGTGCCGGTGCGGACGTTCCGGACGGACCGGGCCACCGCCGACTCGGGCCAGGAGCTGCACCGTTACGACCACGCGGGCTTCGACCTGGTCCTCGACCCGGGGCGGCTGGGGACGGGCACCTGGCAGGTGGGCGTGGTGGTGGCCGGACACGGCGTCGTACGGCGGGCCGCGCTGCGCGCCGTGGAGGCCGCCGCCGCTCAGCCCCTGGTCCACGACCTGGGCGGAGGACGGCGCGCGGTGCTCGGCTACCGGGACGGCCGGCTGGAACTGACCGTGACCCGGCTGCCCGCCATGGCCACCGGCCACACCCGCGAGGCGGGCGCCCTGGAGGTGACGGGCCGGCTGTACGGGAGCGCGCGGCCCACGGCCCTGGTCCTCACCCGGGAGGGAGCGGCGGAGCAGGTCTGTCCGGTGCGGTGCGGGGACGGCTTCGGCGCCCGGATCCCGCTCGCGGCCCTCTCGGCGGAGCCCGCCCCGGACTCCGGCGCGCGCCGGTCCGCCGCCCCGGTGCCGGCGGGCCGGTGGCAGGTCTCCCTGCTGACCGGCGGCGTCCGCGTCCCGCTGGCCGCCGCCCCGGACCTCACCCCGCCCGCGTTCGCGGACGCCGCGGGCCACCTGGTGGTGGAGACGGACGGCGGGCCGTTCGCGGACCGTGCCGGGCGCGCCCCGGACGGCGGGCTGCGCGTCGAGGGGACCGGGACCGGCTCCCTGGTCCTGCGGCACAGCACCCTCGGTGAGACGGCGGCCGTTCCCACGGAGGAGCGGGAGGGCCCCCGCTTCGCCGCCGTGCTGGCACCGCCTCCCCGTGAAGGCGACTGGGAGGTCCTGCTGGACGGCCGCCCCGTGCGCGTGGGGGCGGCCCTCGCCGCCCTCCTGCCGGTGAGCGACACGGGGGCCCGCTTCAGCCTCGACCGCCGCCACGGCGACCGGCTGACCGTACGCTGCGCGCCTCCGCTCGGTGACGCGGAGCGGAGCGCGTACCGCCAGGGCCGTCTGCGGACGGGGCACTATCCGGCGCAGCGCCGGATGCCGCTGCGGGACGTCGTGCTCTACGCCGGGGAGGGATCCCCCCGTGCCGTGCACGCCGAGCTCGTGCGCCGTCACACCGGTGCCGAGCACCTCTGGGTCACCGACGGATCCGCGGGCGCCGCGGCCCGTGTCCCGGCCACGGCCGCCGGCGTCGTGGCCCACAGCACCGCCTGGTACGAGACGCTGGCGCGGGCCCGCCGGATCGTCGCGGCCGGCCAGCTGCCCGCCTGGTTCGAGCGCCGCCCGGACCAGACGGTCGTACAGACCTGGCACGGCTCGCCGCTCGGCCGGTTCGGCCTGGACCTCACCGGCACCCTGTACGCCGACCACCAGCACCTCGCCACGCTGGCGCACCGCTCCGCCCAGTGGTCGGTGCTGGTCTCCCCCAGCGCCTTCGCCACCCCGCACCTGCGCCGCGCCCTGGCCTACGGCGGAGAGGTGCTGGAAGCGGGCTGTCCGGCCGACGACCTGCTGTGCGCACCCGGCAGGGACGAGGCGGCCGGGCGGGTGCGCCGGACGCTGGGCGTCCCGGACGGCCATCGCGTGGTGCTGTACGCGCCGACGTACCGCGACCACCTCGCGCACCCGCCGACGCGTGCTCCCGGCGGCTCCTCCCCCCTGTACCGCTGGGACCCGGCGCTCGACCTGCCCTCGCTGGCGCGGTCGCTGGACGGCCGCACCACGGTGCTGGTCCGCCGGCATCCACGGGTGACGGGCGGCGTGCCGGCCCACCCGGCCCTGCGTGACGTGTCCGCGCACCCGGACGCCACCGAGCTCCTGCTGGTCGCCGATGTACTGGTCACCGACTACTCGGGCCTCGCGTTCGGCTTCGCGCACACCGGCCGCCCGATGCTCTTCCACACCTACGACCTGGAGCACTACCGGGACACCGTGCGCGGTTTCTGCCTGGACTTCGAGACCCGGGCCCCAGGGCCGCTGCTCGTCACCACCCAGGAGGTGGCCCGGGCCCTGCGGGCCACACCGGCTTCGGCGGACCTCCACGCGGACGCCTACGAGAGCTTCCGGCAGGACCACTGCGGCCCCGCCGACGGCGGTGCGGCCCGCCGTGTCGTGGACCGGCTCCTCCGCGAGGGCTCCGGCTCCCCGAGCCGCGTCAGCCCTTGAGCGCCCGCACGGCCGACGCCGCGAGGTCGTCCAGATATCCCTTGGGCAGCCCGCCGCGGACCACGGCGAGGCGCCAGTACAGCGGCCCGACGATGAGGTCCAGCGCCCGGTCGGGATCGCTGCCCTCCGGCAGCTCGCCCCGCTCCACCGCCGCCCGTACGACCACGGCGGCCACCCCCTGCTGCTGGTCGAGCAGCGCGGCCTTGATGGCGTCGGAGATCTCCGGGTTGCGGGCGGCCTCCACCAGCAGATCGGGGATCACCTGCGAGGCGACGGGGTGACGCAGGGCGTACGCGGCCAGTTCCAGCACGGCGCGCACGTCGCCGTACAGCGAACCGGTCGCGGGCGCCGGCATGCCCTGGGCGGCCACGGCCGCGACCAGGTCCAGCACGAGGTGGAGCTTGGACTTCCAGCGGCGGTAGACGGCCGTCTTGCCCACGCCCGCGCGCCGGGCGATGCCCTCGATCGACATCCGTGCGAATCCCACGGCGGCCAGCTCCTCGAAGACGGCGCCGCGGATCGCGTCGGTCACGTCCTCCCGCAGCACCGCGGCACCTGCCGGGGGGCGGCGCCCGGCTCGCCGTTCGGTGGTCATGGCCCGAATGATAGACCGTAACGACGAAACGGTTGCGTTGCGACGCACAAACGTCCTACTGTCAGCGTTGCGACGATACGGTGCCGTCCCATCCGCCGGGACACCGTTCCGCCGTGATCCCCCCGCCCCTCGTCGAAAGCGACCGTGGTGAGCCAGACAGCAGCCCCGCCTTCCCCGGTGGACACCGCACCCCCCGCACACCTCCCCGTGTACGAACCCGGTGAGCTGGCCGCGCTCGCCGCCCGCCACGGGCTGGCCGTCAGCGGGGCCCGGCCGTCACTCGGCGCGTACGTCCGGCAGCTCTGGGGGCGCCGGCACTTCATCACCGCCTTCGCCACGGCCAAGCTGACCGCGCAGTACAGCCAGGCGAAGCTCGGCCAGATCTGGCAGATCATGACCCCGCTGCTCAACGCGACGGTCTACTACTTCATCTTCGGTGTCCTGATGAACACCAAGCACGGAGTCCCCGACTACGTGCCCTTCCTCGTCACCGGGGTGTTCATCTGGACCTTCACCGCCAGCTCGATCACGGCCGGGACCCGTGCCATCAGCGGCAACACCGGACTCGTCAGGGCCCTGCACTTCCCCCGCGCCTCCCTGCCGATCGCCCTGGCCATCCAGCAGCTCCAGCAGCTGCTGTTCTCCCTGGGCGCGCTCTTCGTGATCCTGCTCGCCTTCGGCCAGTACCCGCGGCCGTCCTGGCTGCTGGCCGTCCCCGCGCTCACCCTGCAGGCGCTCTTCAACACCGGCATCTCGATGGTCATGGCCCGGCTGGCGGCCAAGACCCCCGACATCGCCCAGCTGACGCCCTTCCTCCTGCGCACCTGGATGTACGCGTCGGGCGTCATGTGGAGCCTCGACACCCTGCTCACCACCGACCGGGTCCCGCAGATCGTCCTGTTCGCCCTGGAGTGCAACCCGGCGGCGGTCTACATCGACCTGATGCGCTTCGCCCTGATCGACAGCTTCACCGACTCGCAACTGCCCCCGCACGTGTGGGCGATCGCCACGGGCTGGGCCCTCGTCTGCGGCATCGGCGGTTTCGTCTACTTCTGGAAGGCCGAGGAGAGGTACGGACGTGGCTGACACCCTCGACACCCGTGTGCCCACCGTCGTCGTCGACGACGTCCACATCACCTACACGGTCAACGGCGCGCGCACCGGGAAGGGCAGCGCCACCTCCGCCCTGAACCGGATCGTCTCGCGCCGGCAGCCCCGGGGCGCACGCCAGGTGCACGCCGTGAAGGGCGTCAGCTTCGCCGCGTACAAGGGCGAGGCCATCGGCCTGATCGGCTCCAACGGCTCCGGAAAGTCGACGCTCCTCAAGGCGATCGCGGGACTGCTGCCCCCGTCGCAGGGCCGGGTCCACACCCAGGGGCAGCCCTCGCTGCTCGGTGTGAACGCCGCCCTGATGAACGATCTGACCGGGGAGCGCAACGTCGTGCTGGGCGGTCTGGCCATGGGCATGACCCGCCGGCAGATCCGCGAGCGCTACCAGGACATCGTCGACTTCTCCGGGATCAACGAGAAGGGCGACTTCATCACCCTGCCCATGCGGACCTACTCCTCGGGCATGGGAGCCAGACTGCGCTTCTCCATCGCGGCGGCCAAGAGCCACGACGTCCTGCTGATCGACGAGGCGCTCTCCACCGGCGACGCGAAGTTCCAGCGGCGCAGCAAGGACCGGATCATGGAACTCCGCGAGGAGGCCGGCACGGTGTTCCTCGTCAGCCACAGCAACAGGTCGATCACCGAGACCTGCGACCGGGCGATCTGGCTCGAGGCGGGCACCCTGCGGATGGACGGCCCGGCCAAGGAGGTCGTGGCTGCCTACGAGGAGTTCACCGGGCCCGCGAAGCCCGGGAAACCCAAGAAGTGAAGCGGTGAAGCCGTCCGCGGGACGGGCCCTCTCGGCCCGTCCCGCGGACGGCTTCGTGTTCCGGCCGTTCCGGCCGGTCCGGATCAGGCGTGCGTACGCAGCAGGGTCCGCATGGTCCTCATCGCCACCGACAGGTTCGCCAGGTCGAAGGACTCGGAGCTGCGGATCTCCTCCAGGGTGGCCCTCGAACGCGCCAGGATCGCCGCGTTCTTCTCCTCCCATGCCTTGAACCGCTGCTCGGGCGAGGACGTCCCGTTGCCGACGGACAGCACGTCCGAGGTGAGCGCGGCGTGCGCGGCGTACAGGTCCTCGCGGATGGAGGCGCGGGCCATCGACTGCCAGCGGTCGGCCCGCGGCAGCTCGATGATCCGGTCCATCAGCTGTGTGATCCCCAGCCGGTCGGCGAGGTCGTAGTACACCTCGGCGACGGCCAGCGGGTCCTTGCCCGTCCGGTCCGCGATCGCCACGATGTCCAGCGCCGGGAAGGCGGAGGAGAATCCGGCCACCCGCACCGCCAGTTCCTCGGGGACGCCCACCGAGGTGAGCTCGTCGAGGATCGACTGGTACCACTCGATGTCGGCGCCCCTGAGCAGCTTGGGCAGCTCGTTCCAGACGCGCTCGACACCGTCGCGGAAGAAACCGATGGTCTCCGCGATCTCCACCGGCTGGGGCCGGTTGCCGAGGAGCCAGCGCGATCCGCGCTCGACGAGCCGGCGCGAGTGCAGCCGGATCCGGGTCTGCACATCGGCGGCCACCGTGTTGTCGAGCGCCTCCACGGCGTCCCACACGGCGGAGAGGCCGAAGATCTCACGCGCGGCGAACTGGGCCCGCACGATCTCCTCCAGCGACGCCCCGGTCTCCTCGCGCAGCCGGTGCAGGAACGTCGATCCGCCGGTGTTCACCGTGTCGTTGACCAGCACCGTCGTGATGATCTCGCGGCGCAGCGCGTGCCCGTCGACCGCCTCGGGGAACTTCTCGCTCAGCTGCTTCGGGAAGTAGGCGTGCACCAGCCCCTGGAGATGCGCGTCGTCCGGCAGGCAGGTGGAGATCAGCTCCTCGGCCGCCGTGATCTTGGTGTAGGCGAGCAGCACGGCCAGCTCCGGCTGGCTGAGCCCCTTGCCGTGGTTCAGCAGCTCGCGGATCTGGCGGTCGTTCGGCAGGAACTCGAGCCCCCGGTCCAGGTGCCCCTCACGGCCGAGCCTGCGCATGAAGCGCTGGTGTGCGTGCAGGAGTGACGGCGCCTGGGCGCAGGCGTTGGAGAGCGCGGTGTTCTGCGCGTAGTTGTTGCGCAGCACGAGCGTTCCGACCTCGTCGGTCATCTCCGCGAGCACCTTGTTGCGCTGCTTGACGGTCATGTCGCCCTCTCGGACCAGACCGTTGAGCAGGATCTTGATGTTGACCTCGTGGTCGGAGGTGTCCACACCGGCGCTGTTGTCGATCGCGTCCGTGTTGATCCGGCCGCCGGCCCGGGCGAACTCGATGCGGCCGAGCTGGGTGGCGCCGAGGTTGCCTCCCTCACCCACGACACGGGCCCGCAGGTCCGCGCCGTTGACACGGATCGAGTCGTTGGCCTTGTCGCCGACGTCGCCGTTCGACTCGGCCGTCGACTTGATGTACGTGCCGATGCCGCCGTTCCACACGAGGTCGACCGACGCCTTGAGGATGTTCTGCATCAGCTCGGCGGGCGTCATCTTGGTGACCTTGGAGTCGATGCCGAGCGCCGCGCGGATGTGCGCGTTGACCGGGATCGACTTGGCCGACCGCGGGTGGATGCCACCGCCCGCGGACAGCAGCTCCTTGTCGTAGTCCGCCCAGGAGCTGCGCGGCAGGTCGAAGAGCCGGCGCCGCTCCGCGTACGAGGTGGCGGCGTCCGGGTTCGGGTCGATGAAGATGTGCCGGTGGTCGAAGGCCGCGACCAGCCGGATGTGCTCGGAGAGCAGCATGCCGTTGCCGAACACGTCACCGGACATGTCGCCGACGCCGACGACGGTGAAGTCCTCGGTCTGGGTGTCGTGGCCCAGCTCGCGGAAGTGCCGCTTCACGGACTCCCAGGCACCGCGGGCGGTGATGCCCATGCCCTTGTGGTCGTAACCGGCCGAGCCTCCGGAGGCGAAGGCGTCGCCGAGCCAGAAGCCGTACGCCACGGCGACGTCGTTGGCGATGTCGGAGAAGCTCGCGGTCCCCTTGTCGGCGGCGACGACGAGGTAGGTGTCGTCCTCGTCGTGGCGCACGACCTCGGCGGGGTGCACGACCTCGCCGGTCACCATGTTGTCGGTGATGTCGAGCAGCGCCGAGATGAAGATCCTGTAGCAGGCGATGCCCTCGGCGAGCCAGGCGTCACGGTCCACCGCCGGGTCCGGCAGCTGCTTGGCGACGAAGCCGCCCTTGGCGCCCACCGGCACGATCACGGTGTTCTTGACCATCTGCGCCTTGACCAGGCCGAGGATCTCCGTACGGAAGTCCTCCCGCCGGTCCGACCAGCGCAGACCGCCGCGGGCGACCTTGCCGAAGCGCAGGTGGACGCCCTCGACGCGCGGCGAGTAGACCCAGATCTCGTACGCGGGCCGCGGTGCGGGCAGGTCCGGGATGGCCTGCGGGTCGAACTTCATCGAGACGTAGTTGTGCGGCTCGTGGTCGTCGGCCAGCTGGAAGTAGTTGGTCCGCAGCGTGGCCTTGATGACCGTGAGGAAGGACCGCAGGATCCGGTCCTCGTCCAGCGAGGCGACCTGGTCGAGAGCCCCGTCCAGCTCCTCCAGCAGCCCGTCCGTCAGCTCCGTGCCGGCCTTCTGACGCGTCGGGGACATCCGGGCCTCGAAGAGGGAGACCAGGAGCCGGGTGGTGTGGACGTTGTTGCGGAGGGTGTCCTCCATGTAGTCCTGGCTGAAGGTCGAACCCGCCTGGCGCAGGTACTTCGCGTACGCGCGCAGCACCATCGCCTGACGCCAGTCGAGTCCGGCGCCCAGGACCAGGGAGTTGAAGCCGTCGTTCTCCGCCTCGCCGGTCCAGATGGCGGCGAACGCCTCCTGGAAGCGGTCCCTGGCGTCGTCGGCGAGGTAGTCCCCGTTGCCGGTGGCCCTCTTCGGCAGGCGCAGTCCGAAGTCGTAGATCCAGGCGTGCGTGCGGTCGGCGCAACGCAGCTCGTACGGACGTTCGTCGACCACCTCCACCCCGAGACGCTGGAGTGCGGGAAGGACCGCGGAGAGCGAGACCTGCTCGCCGGTCCGGTAGATCTTGAAACGACGCTCGTCGGGAGCGGCGCCGACCGGCTCGTACAGGCTGAGCGCGAAGTCCTTGCGCTCGCTCTTGAGCGCCTCGAGGTGGACCAGGTCGGCCACGGCGGCGCGCGGCGAGTGGTCGGCCTTGTAGCCCTCGGTGAACGACTGCCCGTAACGGCGCAGCAGCTCGGCGGCACGCTCCTCGCCGCATTCGGCGTTCAGCGCCTCCTGGAAGCCGTCGGCCCAGGAGCGGGCGGCCTCGACGAGGCGCGCCTCGATGCGGTCCGCGTCCGCGTCGGTGAGGTGCGACAGCTCGGTGCCCGGCGGGACCCTGACGACGAAGTGGAGACGGGAGAGGATCGACTCGGTGTTCCAGGCCGTGAAGTCGACGCTGGTACCGCCCAGTTCCTCCTTGAGGATGTCGATCAGGCGGAGCCTCACGCCGGTGGTGTAGCGGTCGCGCGGCAGGTAGACGAGGGCGGAGTAGTAGCGCCCGTACTCGTCCTGGCGCAGGTAGAGCCGCAGCCGGCGGCGCTCCTGGAGGTACAGCACCGAGGTGACGATCGAGCGCAGCTGGTCGACGGGCGTCTGGAAGAGCTCGTCGCGCGGGTACGTCTCCAGGATCTGGAGCAGGTCGCGGCCGTCGTGGCTGTTGGGCGTGAAGCCCGCGCCCTCCAGCACCTCGGCGACCTTGCGGCGCACCACGGGCACCCGGCGCACCGACTCGGTGTACGCGGCGGAGGAGAACAGGCCGAGGAAGCGGCGCTCACCGACGACATTGCCCTCGGCGTCGAACTTCTTCACCCCGATGTAGTCCAGGTAGCTGGGGCGGTGCACGGTCGCCCTGCTGTTCGCCTTCGTCAGGACGAGGAGCTTGTGCTCCCTGGCCTTGGCCCGGGCATCCGCGGGCAGCCGGTCGAAGGAGGGGCTCACCGGGTGCGCCTCGTCCTCGCTGTGCTTCGGGTCGGAGCGCAGGATGCCGAGACCGGTGCCGGGGACGGCCGTCAGCGCGTCGGAGTCCCGGAGCTCGTACTCCCGGTAGCCGAGGAAGGTGAAGTGGTCGGCGGCGAGCCAGCGCAGCAGCTCACGGGCCTCCCCGACCTCCTCGTCGGCCAGCTCGTCGAGCGGCTCCGCGGGAAGGTCGTCGGCGATCCGCAGGGCGGCGTCGCGCATCTTGTCCCAGTCCTCGACGGTCTCCCGGACGTCGGACAGGACACGGAGCAGATCGGCGGTGATCTGCTTCAGGTCCGCGCGGTCCGTCTCCCGGTCGATCTCGACGTGGATCCACGACTCGACGAGCGCGTCGTGCGGCAGCTCGGCCACGGCTTCCTTGCGGCCCTTGGACCGCTTCCCGCCGCCCCTGGCCGGGTCGTCGCCGAACACCTCGATCAGCTTGCCGGCGACGTCACGGCGGACGATGACCTGCGGGTGGATCACGAGATGGATGCCGCGGCCCTGCCGGGACAGCTCGTTCGTGACCGAATCGACCAGGAAGGGCATGTCGTCGGTGACGACCTCGACGACGGAGTGGCTGCTCGTCCAGCCGTTCTCCTCCACGGTCGGGGTGTGCACCCGGACGTTCGCGGTGCCCTGCGGCCGGTTCTCCGCCAGCCGGTAGTGGGAGGAGGCAGCCCCGAAGACGTCGACCGGGTCGCGGTCCTTCACGTCCTCCGGAGCGGTGTGCAGGTAGTAGCGCTGGAGATAGGCGAGCAGGGTGCCCCCGCCCGGCCGCTCTTCGCCGCCGGCCTCGGTGCCGTCCTCTGCTCCGGTGCCTTCGGCAAGGTGTACCCGGAGGCCGCCTCCCGGGCCGCCGACACCACCGCCCGGACTGTTGTCAGCTACCCGGGCCGCCCGTGCGAGCAGCTCGGCCTTGGCTTCGTCCAGCTTGGTCTGCATGTCCTCTGGCTCCTGTCGCGCGCCGTTGCGTGACGTAGGTGTAGACGACGACGTAACGCCACGACGCGGGGTTTCCGGTCTGGGTCGACGCTATGCCGCCTGGGGAGATGCCCGGGACCGTATCGGCCATTTTCGGCAGTCGGCCCGGGATGCGGAGATCACGCATCGCCCGGGTGCTGTCGCACTCCGGGCGCAGGCCGGGGGCTTCGCTGCCCCCGAGGCGTATCGCGCTGATCACCGCACCAGGCTATCCCTCCTGCACCCACAACCGTCATGAGCCGCATATGTACAAAAGAAGCCCCCGAACTTTGACACTCTGGACATCGCACGGGATCGCGCCCGCGCGTAAGGACGCCCAGGCACGGGATCGCCCGCGCGTGAGGACGCGCAGGCACGGGGTCGCCCGCGCGTGAGGACGCGCATCTGCGCAGACCGCCCGGCCTCCGGCCCGTCCCCGGCGCCCGCTCCGCGGCCCCGTTCACCGCCGGGCCGTGCCATGAGCCCGGCCGGCGCCTCAGTCAGCCATGAGTTCGGCGAGTGCGACGGCTTCGGCCAGGGTGTCGACCACGGGCACCCCCGCCGCCTCCAGGCTGCCGCGACTGTGCGAACCGCCGGTGTAGAGCACCGCGCGCGCACCCACGTGGGCCGCCGCCACGGCGTCGTCCACCGCGTCACCGATGACCACGGCGGATTCCGGGGCGATGCCCCCGAGGACCTCGAAGTGCCGCGCCATGTGCTGCGCCTTGCTGCCGCCGGAGGGGCCGGTGCGGCCGTCGACGCGCAGGAAATGACGCTCGATGCCGTATCCACGCACCACCGGGACCAGGTGCTCATGGCCGTACATGCTCAGCAGCGAGTGGCTGCGACCGCCGGCGCTCCACCGGACCAGCAGTTCCTCGACGCCCTCGGTCAGCTCGCAGGTCACCCGCTGCTCGGTGTAGTGCCGGTGGAAGAGACCGTCCATCCGCTCCCACTCGGCGGGCGTGGGCAGCCGGCCCATGAGCCGCTCGTAGAACTTGGGTATCGGCACGCAGTACGTCTCGCGGTACTGCTCCAGCGTGAGCGGTGCCAGGTCGACCTCCGCGAAGGCTGCGTTCGTCGCACCGAGGACCGCGGAGATGTCGTCGAGCAGTGTGCCGTTCCAGTCCCAGACCAGATGTGTGCGGTGCTTCCCCGATGTCGCCATGAGGAGAAAAATACCCGCCGGGTACGACAGTCACCCGGGCGAGGCACTCAGCCGATCAGGCCGGGGATCTCCTGGATCCCGAACCACAGGAGCTCGTGGTCCTCCGCGCCGTCCACGGTGAACCGGGCGTCGTCGTCGCCCTGGTCCGCCGCCCCCAGCGCCGTGGCCGCCGCGGCGACGTCCTTCTCGGCGTCGTCCGCGTCCACATGCACGGCGGCGGCCTTCGCCAGCGCCACCGGGTCCGCGATCCGCACCTCCCCGAGGGAGGAGGCGTCCAGGATGTGGCCGGGATCGGAGACCGCGGCCCCGTCCGGCACGTCGAGGGCGACGACGACCCGGCGCCGGACCTCGTCCGGCCTGCCCGCGATCAGCCGCAGTGAGGCGGAGGCGGCCCGGTTGAGCGCCGCGTACTCCAGCTCCTCGATGTCGTCGGAGACGTACCACTCACGCAGACCGGGCGTCACGGCGTAGGCGGTCAGCGGCCCGGGGCCGACCTCGCCCGCCTTGTGCACCGCGGCAAGACCGGAGAGGGTCAGGGGGACGTACACACGCATGGCTGACCGCTTTCGTAGTCGATGACGCCCTCAGGATACGTGCGACGTCCCCCATCGGGGTCGCCGATCCACCCCCCGGCGTCCACCGCGCGAGGGCCGTCACCCTCGCCCTTCCCTTGCGGCACCTGCCCTGCCACCCGGATAGGTGATCTCGCCCGGCACCCCGCCCGGCCCCCTCGCCGCTTGCGGGCCCGGCGACCGGCCCCGTAGAAGATCCCCAGCAGAAGTTACCGCCCGGTATTCGCCCGGGCTCCGACAGCAGCCACGGGGGCTATCAGCATGAGCACGGACAGGACGAGGCCGGCCGGACGACGGGACCGCAGCAGGCCGGGCACCGTACCGACGCAACGGCCCCGGAGGCCCCTGCGGCCGCACCAGTGGTTCGCGGAACGCCTGCTGGCGGTCCTCAGCGGCCAGCGCCCGGTGCACTGGATGCTCGGCCACACGATCGGCGAGGCCTACGACCAGCTCGCCGAACTCGCCCCCGACGCCCCCCTCGGCGCGGGCTCCAGGCGGCCGGTCGTACGCACCTGTCACGGCAGCCAGCCGGCCACCGGCGTGGTCGAGGCCTTCGCCAGCATCGCCACGGGCGAGCAGGTCCGCGCCATGGCCTTCCGGCTGGAACAAGGTCAGGACCTGCGCTGGCGCTGCGCGGCGATCGACCTGGGCGGCGAACGCCTCCCGGCCGTCAGATAGCCGGACGGGCCGGCGACGGCCCCGGGACCACCCGCACAGCGGGCCCCTGGACAGACCGTCCGGACGGCCACAGCGCACGTGGCCTCGTTCACCGGTACCGGCAGCGGTTGTCCAGCTCGTGCCCGTCGGCAGGCACTCGTTCAGGGCTGGGCCGGTGTTCGCGGAAAGGAGCAGCACCTCGCCCGGCATCTGGACCGGGCGAGGCGGGTCAGCTGAGCCGGGTGGTGGTGTACGCCTCGATGACGTCCCGCTGCTACGCGACCAGGCCGGGTGCGATCGCCTCGTACGCCGCGCGCCACACCTCGTCGCCGTCACCGGAGCGTCCGATGGCGCGGCACGACGGGGCGGGCGCGGAACCTGCCCGTCCAGCAGCCGAGGGCGGCACCCGCCAAGGCCGCACAGGCGGCCCCAGCGCCCCGACGGGCCCCTCCCGGGCCCACGGCCCGGCCAGGGCCGGGAGAGGCCCACGCGAACGGCCTGGGCCGGACACCGAGCGGTGTCCGGCCCAGGCCGTTTCTCAAGCGTTCCGCGCGCTACTTCTTACGGCGGCGGCCACCCGTGCTCTTCTGCGCCTTGCGGCGCTCCGCACGCGTCATCCCGTCGCCCTCGGACCGCGCGCCGTCGCCGTCACCGTTGGAGAAGTCTCCCTCGACGACGCCGCCCTCACCGTCCACCGTGGGAGCGGAGAAGTGCAGCCGGTCCGGCCGCTGCGGCGCGTCCAGGCCCTTGGCCCGGATCTCGGGGCGGCCCGTGCCGGCGGCGACCGGTGCGTCCTGCTTCTCGAGCGAGGTGCCCTCCTGCACCGGAACCTCCTCGACCTGCTGCTCGACCTGGACCTCCAGGTTGAACAGGTAGCCGACGGACTCCTCCTTGATGCCCTCCATCATGGCGTTGAACATGTCGAAGCCCTCGCGCTGGTACTCGACCAGCGGGTCCTTCTGCGCCATGGCACGGAGGCCGATGCCCTCCTGGAGGTAGTCCATCTCGTAGAGGTGCTCACGCCACTTGCGGTCCAGGACGGACAGCACCACGCGCCGCTCCAGCTCACGCATGATGTCCGAACCGAGCGTCTTCTCCCGCTCCGCGTACTGCTCGTGGATGTCGTCCTTGACCGATTCGGCGATGAAGTCCGCGGTCACACCGGCCAGGTCGCCCGCGGCCTCCTCGAGCTCCTCGACCGTGACCTTCACCGGGTAGAGCTGCTTGAACGCGCCCCACAGCCGGTCGAGGTCCCACTCCTCGGCGAAGCCCTCCGCCGTCTCCTGGCGGATGTAGTCGTCGATCGTGTCGTCCATGAAGTGGCGGATCTGGTCCTGCAGATCCTCCCCTTCCAGGACGCGGCGGCGCTCGCCGTAGATGACCTCGCGCTGCCGGTTGAGCACCTCGTCGTACTTCAGGACGTTCTTACGCGTCTCGAAGTTCTGCTGCTCCACCTGCGACTGCGCGGAGGCGATCGCCCGGGTCACCATCTTGTTCTCGATGGGGACGTCGTCGGGGACGTTGGCCATCGACATGACGCGCTCGACCATCTGTGCCTTGAACAGACGCATCAGGTCGTCACCCAGCGACAGGTAGAACCGGGACTCGCCCGGGTCACCCTGGCGGCCGGAACGACCGCGGAGCTGGTTGTCGATACGGCGCGACTCGTGCCGCTCCGTGCCCAGCACGTAGAGCCCGCCGAGGTCCTTGACCTCTTCGAACTCCGCCTTGACGGCCTGCTCGGCCTTCTCCAGCGCGGCGGGGAGGGCGGCCGCCCACTGCTCGACGTGCTCCACGGGGTCGAGGCCCTGCTGGCGGAGCTCCGCCTCGGCGAGGTCGTCCGGGTTGCCGCCGAGCTTGATGTCCGTGCCTCGGCCGGCCATGTTCGTGGCGACCGTGACCGCACCCTTGCGTCCGGCCTGGGCGACGATCGTCGCCTCACGGTCGTGCTGCTTGGCGTTGAGGACCTCGTGCTGGACACCGCGCTTGGAGAGCTGCTGCGAGAGGTACTCGGACTTCTCGACGGAGGTCGTGCCGACCAGGATCGGCTGCCCCTTCTCGTGCTTCTCGGCGATGTCGTCGACGACCGCGGCGAACTTCGCGACCTCGGTGCGGTAGATCAGGTCCGACTGGTCGGCCCGGACCATGGGCCGGTTGGTCGGGATCGGCACCACACCGAGCTTGTAGATCTGGTGGAACTCCGCCGCCTCGGTCATCGCCGTACCGGTCATGCCGGAGAGCTTGCCGTACAGGCGGAAGAAGTTCTGCAGGGTGATCGTGGCGAGCGTCTGGTTCTCGTCCTTGATGTCCACCCCTTCCTTCGCCTCGATGGCCTGGTGCATGCCCTCGTTGTAACGGCGGCCGGCGAGGATACGGCCGGTGTGCTCGTCGACGATCATGACTTCGCCGTCGATGACGACGTAGTCCTTGTCCTTCTTGAAGAGTTCCTTGGCCTTGATCGCGTTGTTCAGGTAACCGACGAGCGGGGTGTTCACCGACTCGTAGAGGTTGTCGATCCCGAGCCAGTCCTCGACCTTGGAGACACCGGGCTCGTGGATGGCCACGGTCCGCTTCTTCTCGTCGACCTCGTAGTCGCCGGTCTCCTCGATGCCCTTCAGCGGGTTGCCCGCCTCACCCCTGGTGAGGCGCGTGACCAGCTTGGCGAAGTCGCCGTACCACTTGGTGGCCTGGTCCGCCGGGCCGGAGATGATCAGCGGCGTGCGGGCCTCGTCGACGAGGATCGAGTCGACCTCGTCGACGATGGCGAAGTTGTGGCCGCGCTGGACGAGCTCGTCCTGGGACCACGCCATGTTGTCGCGGAGGTAGTCGAACCCGAACTCGTTGTTCGTGCCGTACGTGATGTCGCAGGCGTACTGCTCACGGCGCTGGGCCGGAGTCATGTTGGCGATGATGCAGCCGACCTCGAGGCCGAGGAACTTGTGCACCCGGCCCATCATCTCGGAGTCGCGCTCGGCCAGGTAGTCGTTGACCGTGATCAGGTGCACACCCTTGCCGGAGAGCGCGTTGAGATACGCGGGCAGGGTACCGACGAGGGTCTTGCCCTCACCGGTCTTCATCTCGGCCACATAGCCGAGGTGCAGGGCGGCACCGCCCATCATCTGGACGTCGTAGTGGCGCTGTCCGAGGACGCGCTTGGCCGCCTCACGGACGGTCGCGAATGCTTCGGGAAGCAGGTCGTCCAGGCTCTCGCCGTCCGCGTACCGTTCCTTGTACTCGTCGGTGAGCGCCCGCAGCTCGGCGTCGGAGAGGTTGACGAAGTCCTCTTCGATGGAGCTGACCTGGTCCGCGATGCGGTGCAGTTTGCGCAGGATCTTGCCTTCGCCTGCACGCATGAGCTTGTTGAAGACGGACACTGAGGCTGGTCTCCTTGCCGGTCGGGCCTGGCACTGGGTCGTGTGATGGACTCTGGCGCGGGCACGGCAGGTGGGCCCCACCGCAACGGCCATCGTAAGCGAGGACCCCGCCACGCCGGGAGGGCTGTCGCCGCGTTCTCCCCTCCGCACCCTTCCAGGACAACGGCCGGAGGGGACGGAAGGTGCCGGGAAGCACCGAAAAGTGCTCGCATCCCGCGCTCCACGTCACCAGAATCCCTCTATGGAGCCGACCACCCTGACCACTGAACGCCTGCTCATGCGGCCCTTCGCGCCCGAGGACGCCGAAGCGGTGCACACAGCCTGCCAGGATCCCGAGATCCAGCGCTGGACAGTTGTCCCGTCCCCGTACACCCGTGCCGACGCGGAGCTCTTCACCCGGAAGCTCTCGCCCTCGGGCTGGCAGGACGACACGATGTACAACTACGCGTTGCTGCTGCGCGACGGCGGGCCGCTCGTCGGTGCGCTCGGCGTCAACCGGTGCGCCCCTCCGGGCACCTACGAGGTGGGTTACTGGGTCGGGAAGGAGCACCGCGGCGCCGGTTTCACCACGGAAGCGCTGCTCGCGGCCGCCCGCTGGGCCTTCACCGCCCTCGCCGCGGACCGCCTGGAGTGGCGTGCCGAGATCGGTAACACGCCGTCCCGGGCGGTCGCCCTGCGTGCCGGCTTCCGCATGGAGGGTGATCAGCGGTCGGCCCTGTTCAACAAGGGGATACGGCGTGACACCTGGACCGGCGCGCTGCTCCCCGCCGATCTGGGCCTGCCCGGCACCCACCCCCATCGGCCGGCCCCCGGTGTCAGTGGCGGCCTCTAGGGTTCGACGCATGACGTCTGTGCCGCCGCCCGTTCTGGAACTCTCCGCCGACCAGGCACGCCGGATCGCCCTGCGCGCCCAGGGCCTCCTGGGCGCCCCGGACCGCCGGGGCGGAGTCCGCGGGGTGCTGCGCCGTCTCGGAGCGGTCCAGCTCGACACCATCTCGGTCCTGGCCCGGTCCCACGAGCTCGTGCCGTACGCCCGCCTCGGCGCACTCGGCCGCCGCACGGTCGACGAGGCCTACTGGTCGGGGGGCCGCTCGTTCGAGTACTGGTCGCACGCGGCGTGCATCCTGCCGGTCGAGGAGTGGCCGCACTTCGCCTTCCGCCGCCGTGCCTACCGTTCCCGGCCGCACTGGCACCACGACCTGCCCGACGGGGCGTACGAGAAGGTGATCGCCCAGCTGCGGGCCGAGGGCCCGCTGACGGCGACGGAGCTCGGCGGCGCGAAGAACGGCGGCGAGTGGTGGGACTGGTCGGCCTCCAAGGTCGCCGTCGAGCGGGCCCTGATGTACGGCGAAGTGGTCTGCACCGAGCGGCGCGGCTGGAAGCGGGTCTACGACCTGGCCGAGCGCGCGATCCCGGATGCCGTGCTCCACGACGACATGGACGACGCGGAGTGCCTGCGCCGTCTGGTGGCCCTCGCGGGGAGGTCGCTGGGGGTCGGCACCCGGACGGACATCGCCGACTACCACCGGCTCAAGGCCGAGCAGTTCGACGCGGTCGTGGCGGACTCCGGGCTGGTCCCGGTCTCCGTGCGGGGCTGGGCGAAACAGGCCTGGGCCGACCCCGAGGCCCTGGCCTCGGAGCCGCGCGGGCGGCACCGCACGACACTGCTCTCGCCGTTCGACTCACTGATCTGGGAGCGGGCGCGCACGGAGCGGATCTTCGGCTTCACCCACCGCCTGGAGGCGTACGTGCCCAAGCCGAAGCGGATCCACGGCTACTTCGCGATGCCGCTGCTGGCGGGCGGGAGGCTGCGGGGCCGGGTCGATCCGGCCAGGGAGGGGAGCACCCTGGTCGCCCGCCAGGTGTCCCTGGTCGGCGCGACGTCGGTGGTGCCGATGGCCGGCGCCCTCGTGGAAGCGGCCTCCTGGGTCGGCTGCACCGATGTGCGGCTGGAGCGCGTGGACGCCCCGGAGCTGCGCGAGCCCCTCATGGCGGAGGTGGCCCGCGCCCTGGCCTGAGGCCCCGCGTTCCGTTCCGGCGGCGGCCGGCCTCATGTCCCCTGCCCGGGGCGAGGCCCGGCCGGGGACGGAGCCCAGGCCCGATCCCGTGCGGGCACACGCCGCCGTGCGGGCACGGGCACGCGCCATCCTGTGGGCACGCGCGCCTCGCCGCTGGACGCGGCCGTCGCCGCCGGCCCCGCGTCCACCGGCGGGGCGCCGGACCTCGTGCCCCGCTATCGGATCTCGAGGATCTTCTCCCGCATGGCATAGACCACGGCTTCCATCCGGGAGTGCAGCTGGAGCTTCTCCAGGATATTGCGGACGTGGTTCTTCACCGTGTTCTCGGAGATGAACAATTCCTTGGCGATATCGCGGTTGTTCATGCCCGTCGCCACGAGTTTGAGCACTTCCAGCTCCCGCTCGGTGAGACGCGGCGCGGGGACGAGCCGGCGCTCGTCGGTGCGCTGGATCATCGACTTGAACTCGGTGAGCAGCTTGGAGGCCATGGACGGGCTGATCTGTGACTGGCCGTCCGCGACCGCGCGAATGGCGGTGGCCACCTCGTCCGTCGAGATCTCCTTGAGCAGGTAACCGGTGGCGCCCGCCTTGATCGCCTCGTAGAGGTCGGCCTCCTCGTCGCTGATCGTCAGCATGATGATCTTCGCGCTGGGGGCCACCTCCTTGATGGAGGTGCAGGCCTCGATGCCCCCGCGCTTGGGCATCCGCACGTCCATCAGCACGATGTCGGGCAGCAGGTCCGCGGCCTTGTCGACCGCCTCCGCCCCGTCCCCGGCCTCCCCGACGACCTGGATGTCCTCCTCCTGGGCAAGGACGATCTCCAGGCCTCTACGGAAGAGCGCATGGTCGTCCACCACGAGAACCCTGATGGGCTCTTTGCGGGAACTGCCGTCGTCCGCGACGGAATCCGCACCGGCAGCGCTGTCGGCATCGTTCGTCCCGCGCACGGGACCGAAGGTGTCCGCCATCGTTCCTCCCCCTGAAGGCCACTGCCTGAGGTCACAGGCTGTCCGCCAACGGCAGCGCACAGAGCACTGATTGGCCTGGGACGCCATGCTTTCATGCCCGGCCGCCGAGGCGGTCCCCCCGCGGTCGCACGTGATGCCCCTGGGTGCGCTTCAGGCGCTTCCAGGGGCACCGCGTTCCGGCTGTGAGCAGTGGTCGTCAGCCCCCGAGCGCACCGCCCGCGCCGCCCGCCTCGTCGGAGGCCAGCGGGTCGGTCCTCAGGTGGATGACGCCGTAGTCGTACGCGTGCCGCCGGTAGACGACACTGGGCTCCTTGGTCTCGGAGTCGACGAACAGATAGAAGTCGTGTCCGACCAGCTCCATCTCGTAGAGCGCCTGGTCGAGTGTCATGGGTGCCGCGACGTGCGTCTTCTCGCGCATCACGAGCGGTCCTTCGCCCTGCACCTCGAGCGAGCCCATCTTCGTGGTGGGCACAGCGGGCGCGGGCTCGTCGGGGATGAGTTCGCCGTCCCCGTTGAACGAGGCCGCGTCCGGCACGACCTCTCCGACCTCGGCCGCGGACAGCCTGCCGCTGCCACGCCTGCTGTAGCGCTTGTCGTGCTCCTTGCGCAGCTGCGTGTCGAGCTTGTCGGTGGCCAGGTCCAGCGCTGCGTACGGGTCGCCTGCCGCCGCTTCCGCCCGGATGACCGGCCCACGCGAGCGGAGCGTGATCTCCACCCTTGCCGCACGGTCGGCCTGACGGGGATTCGGCTCCTTGGACACCTCGACGTCGAGGCTGATCACCTTGCCGTCGAACTTCTGGATCTTGTCCAGCTTCAGCTTCTCGGCCACGTGCTTGCGGAACCGCTCGGGCACCTCGGTCTTGCGGCCCTTGACGACGATGTCCACGCAGAACTCCGTTCCCGGATCGCTCCGCTTCGGTGGCGGAGCATCTCCCTTTTGCACCAGGCCCCGGTGATCGCCGGAGCCGCGGACTCGGTGGCTGTCACCTCCTCCTCCCCCGTCGGCGGGGTTTCCACCCCACCGACTTCCATGCTTCTGGCGTACCGGTGAGTTACCTGCCCGAAACCTGGTGGCGCATTCGTCGAGGTAAGGAATTCACCGTCCCTCACAACCGAACATAGCCTGCCCACCACCCAGTCGGCACCCGCTACTCACGCGTACCTCCGATCGAGCTCCTTTGCCCACTCACTACCTGCAACGATGCAAGTTTTCTGTCAGTTCCGGTTTAATTCGAAAGCAGACGGAGAAGCTGCGACAACCGCGGCCCGCAGGCCTTCCGCCGCACCGCCTCCACAGCCGGCCGCGCGGACCGCGCGCGCCGCCTCCGCCAGCGAGGAGCCGGTCGTCAGCAGGTCGTCCACCAGCACGACCCGGCCGCCGTCGAGGAGCTTCCGTCCGCCGTCCGCCACGGCCAGCGCGCCCGCCAGATTCGCGTGACGCTGCCTGGCCCCCAGCCCCGACTGGTCGGCCACCGCACGCCGCTGCCTCAGCACCGCGAGCACCCGGGCCCCGGCACCCCCACGCCTCAACTCGGCCGTCGCCGCGAGCGCGATCCTGCGCGCCGGATCGTGACCACGCCCTGCCGTGGCACGCCGTGCGGACGGGACGGGCACCAGCAACAGCGGCCCCTCGTCCCCCGCATGCCCCGCTCCGGCCCGCACTGAGGCCGCCAGCGCCCCGCCGAGCACTCCGGCCAGGCCGAGTACCCCTCGCTCCTTGTGGGCCAGCAGCATCGCGCGTACGGCGTTCTCGTACGGTGCCGCCGCGTGGACCACGGGGAGCCCGGCCGGCTCGGGTGCCGGTCTCACCCTGCGCGGCACGGCCGCCAACGCGGCGGCACACTCCTCGCACAACTCACTGCGCGGCCTGCCGCAGCCCCCACAGGCCACCGGCAGCACCAGTCCCGCGATCTCCCGCCACCAATCCCGCACGGTTCCACTGTGCTCGTGCGCCGGACACCCGGCCACCCCTGTGGAAAACCCGGAGAGCGGAGAGAACGCCCTGTGGACAACCCGCCGTGGACGGCGCGGGTTCACATGGCGCGTGACGGCCCGGGTTCACATCGCGCGTGACGGCCCGGGTTCACTCGGCGCGTGACGGCCCGGGCAGCGCTCCCGGCGCGCGGCGGGCCCGCCTCAGCCCGGGTAGACCAGCGAGGAGCCCTCCTTGAGCACCGTCTGCCAGTTGTCCCCCGGAGACAGCTTCACTATCCCGTCGCCCTCGGTGTCCGCCATCAGGGGCAGCTGCTCGTCGTCGGCCGCCGCGATCGTCGTCACCTGGTTGACGCCCGGCAGGACTCCGGAGGACGACGTCGAACCGTCGGCCTGCACGTAGCGCACCTGCTGCACACCGCCCTCCTCCTTGCCGACCACCACGAGGCGGCTGCGGCCGGACCAGGAGACAGCCGTCACGTCGGCCAGCTGCGGCGCGGCCTGGCGCAGGTCCTCCACCGAGACCTGCTCGGCCTCGCCCGAGCCATGGCGCTCGACCCGGCCGATGTTCAGCGTCGTGTGCCCGTCCCTCGACACCTGCAGGGCGATACGCACCCCGTCCGCGGACATCCGCAGCCCCTCGATCCGGCCGCCGTTCAGGCCGGGCACCGAGACCTCCTGGGGTTCGCCCGTACCGTCCACCAGCCGCAGCAGCCTGGGATCCGCAGGATTCCGGTCGGCGACCCACAGATCGCCCCTGCCGTCCCAGCTCGGTGCGGACAACCGGTCCGCGCCCTTCTTCGCCCGGCTCGTCACCACGGGAGCGGCCGGCTCGCTCTCCTCGGTGAGGGAGGACACGTACAGATGCTGTTGGTTCGCCGAGACGGCGGCGGCCTGCTGCTCGTCCCGGGCCACTCCGACGGCGCTCATGGCCACCGTCCCGCTGCCCAGCGGACCGATCACCGGTTCCGGCTCTCCGCTGCCCTTGCTGCTCCCGGGGATGCGCCGCACATGCCCCTTCTCATCGACGAAGTACTGGCTGTCGGGGCCGTCGGAACCGCTGTCCGAGGCGAATTCCTCGGCCTCGTCCGCACCCAGGGAGCACAGCGGCCCACGCGCGCCCTGCAGCTCCACCTGCCCCACCCGGGCGGACGTCAGGTCCCGCAGCGTGAAGAGCACCTGGGCCGCCATCATCCGGCAGGCCCCCTGCCCGACCCTGTCCGCCTTCTTGTTCAGCGGCACCTTCAGGACGTTCTGGTCGTCCGGCGCCAGCGAGGTGACCCCGCGCTCCAGTGCCGTTCCGGCGGGGAAGCTCGAGTCGACCACCGGCCGCAGCCAGTCCGACGGCCCTTCCAGCAGCGTCCGTACCGTCTGGGTCGCCGTGTCCATACGGGTCACGGGATCCGTACGGTTCCGTACGTAGACGGGGTCGGCGACCAGTGGGGCCGCGTCGTCCGCGCGCCCGGCGGCGAAGTAGTACTTGTTCACGGACCGGTAGAGGCGCTTGAAGTCGGACTGCCCGAGCACCAGCCCGTCGGGCACGATGTCGATGCGCCACTCCTGCTTGCCGTCCGCCCCCTTCTCCAGGACCAGATGAAGCATCTGGGAGTACTCCGACGGGGCCAGCGGCCGGTAGGAACTCTGGGCGTCGACCGCCGCCACCTGCTCCCCGGTCAGCGTGTAGGTGGTCTCGCCGGCCCTGCGTGCCTTGTCGTGGAGCGTGGGCCCGTTGCGGTTGGGTGCCTTGGAGAGCACCGTGGTGCCCTCGCTCGGCTGCCAGGTGTCGGCGGCCTCCGCCGTCAGATACTTCCGGGTCGTCCGGAAGTCGGGGTCGTCGCTGGTCATGGACTCCAGGAAGCCGTCGACGACCTCGATGGGCGCGGCACCCTCCCTCGGCGGGACGGCGTACACCTGGACCTGGGAGTCGCCGGGCTGCGAGGCGTCGACCGCCTTCACGTCGCCGGTGACCGGCATCGCTCCGCACCCGGCGAGCACCACGACGCCGCAGCCGAGCAGCGCGGACAACCGCACCGCCCGGCCGTGGCCGCCCCGACGGCGGTCAGTGTCCACGAGTCGTGTCCTCCTGCTGGGGATCCTGTGTCTCCGGGTCGGTGCCCCCGGCCGGCCGTGACACCACACGCGCGCCGTTGCCCGGCAGGGCCGCCGGATGGACCGATGCCGGCGTACGCGGCGCGGCCTGGCCGTGGGCGGGCACGTTCAGGTGCGAGCGGGCCGTGGAACCGCCCTGGCTCGGCACCGATGTCCGCCGGTGGTCGGCCGCCACCGGCGCGGGCACGGCCTCCGCACGCTCGCGGTCCTCCCGGTTGCGGCGGGAGTCCTCCGGCTCCAGCGGTATCGGCGACCCGCGCAGCGGTTCGTCCGCCGTACGCGGCAGGGTCAGCCGGAACTGCGACCCGCCACCGGGCTCGCCCCAGGCCTGCAGCCAGCCGCCGTGCAGCCGGGCGTCCTCGACGGCGATCGACAGCCCCAGGCCGGTGCCGCCGGTGGTGCGGGCGCGCGCCGGGTCCGCCCGCCAGAAGCGGTTGAAGACCCGGGTCGCCTCGCCCGGCTTCAGCCCCACGCCGTAGTCCCTGACCGCCACGGCCACGGCGCCCTGGGCCACGCCCAGGTGCACGATGACGTCCCGGCCCTCGCCGTGCTCGACGGCGTTGACGACGAGATTGCGCAGGACCCGTTCGACACGGCGCGCGTCGGCCTCCGCGACCACGGGCTGTTCGTCGCCGACCACCCGGATCCGGGTGCCCTTGCGCTCCGCCAGCGGCTCGGCCCCGCCGATCACCCGCCGGACGACCGCGCGGAGATCTATGGGTTCGGCCTCCAGGGCCGCGGCACCCGCGTCGAACCTGCTGATCTCCAGCAGGTCGGACAGCAGCGACTCGAAGCGGTCGAGCTGGTCCCCCAGCAGTTCCGCGGACCGGGCCGTGACCGGGTCGAAGTCGACACGTGCCTCGTGGATGACGTCGGCGGCCATCCGTACGGTCGTCAGCGGGGTACGCAGCTCATGGCTGACGTCCGAGACGAAACGCCGCTGCATGCGGGAGAGCTCCTCCAGCTGCTGGATCTTCAGCTGCAGGCTCTGCGCCATCTTGTTGAAGGCTTCACCGAGTCGGGCGATGTCGTCCTCACCGGTGACCTTCATCCGCTCCTGGAGCCTGCCCGCGGAAAGTCTCTCGGCGATCCCCGCCGCCATCCGCACGGGGGTGACGACCTGCCGCACCACGAACCAGGCGATGGCACCGAGCAGCACGACCACGAACAGTCCTGCCGTGGCCAGTGTCGTCGTGACCAGGGTCAGTGACTTCTCCTCCTGCGTGAGCGGGAAGAGGTAGTAGAGCTCGTAGGGATTGTGGTCGACGTCGTAGAGCCGCTTGCCCACGACCAGGCCGGGCTCCGGGTCCTTGCCGTACGAGTACCGGATCAAGGAGTACGTCTGGAAGGCACCGGCACCGTTGCCCACGTCGTCCCGCAACTGCTGCGGAATGCTCGAGGCCTCGACGCTGCCCGAGCCGCGCGGGGCGCGGCTGGTGCCCTGTCCGACGGAGTCGGCACTGAGGGCCACCACGTTGAAGGCGTTCGTGCCGCCGCTGGCGAGCTGGTCGACGAGCTCGGTGCGCCAGGAGGTGTTGGCCGTCACGCCGTCGGCGCCCTCCTCGCTCTGGTCCCCGGGGACCAGCGGCGCGTTCGCGTTCGCCTGGGCGGCCGCGAAGCCGCCTGCCGCCTGTGTCTGCGCGGCCGTGCTCTTCGCTTCGAGCAGACCGTTGCGGACCTGCCCGATCACGACGAAGCCCAGGAGCAGCACCACGGCGATCGACATCAGCAGGGTTCCCGCGACGACGCGCAGCTGCAGGTTCCGCCGCCACAGCCGGACGGCCGGGAGCAGCGGCCCGCGAATCCACCGCATCAACAGGCGCGGCACGGGGCCGCCGGGCGTCCGGTCGTTGAACAACCGGCCGCCCAGCGGCACACGGCCGAAACGAGGGGTCCTCCGAGCCTGACCGGCAGCCCGCTCCGCACGGGTCCCGGGCTCCCCGGGTGGCGGAGCAGCGCTGCCCAGGGTCATATCAGCTCGGTCCGGCCTTGTAACCGACACCACGGACGGTCACGACGATCTCCGGCCGTTCCGGGTCCTTCTCCACCTTCGAGCGCAGCCGCTGGACGTGGACGTTCACCAGACGGGTGTCGGCGGCGTGACGGTAGCCCCACACCTGCTCGAGCAGCACCTCACGGGTGAACACCTGCCACGGCTTACGGGCGAGAGCGACCAGCAGGTCGAACTCCAGCGGAGTGAGGGCGATGGACTGCCCCTCCCGCTTCACCGAGTGGCCGGCCACGTCGATGACCAGGTCACCGATCGCCAGCTGCTCCGGCGCGGGCTCTTCGGACCTCCGCAAACGCGCCCTGATCCGGGCAACCAACTCCTTCGGTTTGAACGGCTTGACGATGTAGTCGTCGGCCCCGGACTCCAGGCCCACCACCACATCCACCGTGTCGCTCTTGGCAGTGAGCATGACGATCGGCACACCTGACTCGGCCCTGATCAGCCGGCAGACCTCGATGCCGTCCCGTCCGGGCAGCATGAGGTCCAGCAGCACCAGGTCCGGCTTGGCCTCACGAAATGCGGCCAGTGCCTTGTCGCCGTCCGCTACGAACGACGGCTCGAAACCTTCTCCACGCAACACGATGCCGAGCATCTCGGCCAGTGCGGTGTCGTCGTCGACGACAAGGACGCGTCCTTTCATAAACGACATCATCCCATTAGCTAATCGTTACCTGCGATGACCTGGCACACAGTTCTGCCAGTCCGACCCCCGTGACCGGGGAAATGACACCCTCCTCCGTGACGATCGCCGTGACCAGTTCGGGCGGCGTGATGTCGAATGCGGGGTTGTACGCCTTGGTTCCCGGGGGTGCGACGGCCGCCCCGCCCCCCGCACCTCCGGCCGGAGCAGCCGACACGGATGTGATCTCCGTCACTTCTGCCGCGGAGCGCTGCTCCACGACGATCGATGTGCCGTCCGGCGTCTCCAGATCGACCGTCGTCGTCGGAGCCACGACGACGAACGGCACGTGGTGGTACTTCGCGAGCACCGCCAGCGGATAGCTCCCCACCTTGTTGGCCACCGAGCCGTCCGCCGCGATGCGGTCCGCCCCGATGAGCACGGCATCCACCTCCCCCGCCGCGAACAGCGAACCCGCCGCGCTGTCCGTGAGCAAGCTGTGCGGCATCCCGTTCCGCCCCGCCTCGTACGCCGTCAGCCGGGCGCCCTGGAGGAGTGGCCGGGTCTCGTCCACCCACAGGTGCCGCAGGCTGCCTTCCCGGTGCGCCCTCAGAGCCACCGCGAACGCCGTTCCCGCGCCACCGGACACGAGCGCCCCGGTGTTGCAGTGGGTGAGCAGCCGGTGCCCGCCTCCCGGCAGGAGTTCCGCCAGCAGGTCCAGACCGTACTGCGCCATGCGGCCGCTGGCCGCCGCGTCCTCCTCGTGGAGAGCCCGCGCCTCGGAGAGGGCAGCCGCGGCGGCTGCCTCCGGACCGGAGCCGCCCTCGACGGCCGCCCGGTACCCCCGCGCCACCCGCCGCGCCCCGTACCCGAGATTGACGGCGGTGGGGCGCGCCTGCTCCAGCAGCTCCGCTGCCCGGGCCACGTCCTCGCCCCGGGCGGCGGCCAGCGCCACCCCGTAGCCTCCGGCGATGCCCAGCAGGGGCGCACCCCGCACCGCCAGCGCCTGGATCGCCCGGACCAGGGCAGGCACGTCGGAACAGACCAGCTCGGCCTCCTCGGCGGGCAGCCGCGTCTGGTCGAGGAGCACCACCGCGGGTCCTTCCGGGGGCTCCTCCCAGCGGAGTACGGAGAGAGCCGGAGGCCCGGCATCAACGGGCGTGCGCGCGTCCTGATCAGCCATCTGCCCAGTCTGCCCGCTGAATCGCCGGGGCACGAAGACAAGAACGAGATACAGGGCCAGGCCCGCGCCGGACCGGCGCGTGGCACGATGGCTGGCAACCTGCCGCCCCGATGAGCGGACAGGACTGTGAAGGAGCGACGATGAACGACTCTCCGGGCTGGGCTTCGCCCGGATCCGCCCCCTCGGACGGCCAGGAGACGGGGATCCCCAAACCCTCCTCGCCCGTGGACGGGAGCGGCCCCGCCGGACAGTGGTCTCCCGCACAGCCTCCTCCGGGTCAGTGGTCCCCTCCGAGCGCCCCGGGCAACGGCGCGGGCACGCCCCCGCCTGCGCCTGGCTGGGGCGGCACGCCGCAGGGACAGGGATGGGGCCGCGCGCCCATGGCGGCGAAACCCGGCGTCATCCCGCTCCGCCCCTTGGGCGTCGGCGAGATCCTCGACGGCGCGGTGTCCACCATGCGCTCCCAGTGGCGCACGGTTCTCGGCATCAGCCTCACCGTCGCCGTGATCGCCGAGACCGTGATGATCCTGGTGCAGCGCTACCTCCTGCCCGAGCAGAAGTCGATCGATCCGAACGCGACAGGCGCGGAGGCTCTGCGCCAGGCGACCGACTCGGCCCAGTCGCAGCTGGTCAACAGCGCCCCGAGCACCCTCATCGCGATGATCGCCACGCTGTTCACCACCTCGGTGCTCACCGTGGTGATCAGCCGCTCCGTGCTGGGCCGCACCGTGACACTCTCCGACGCCTGGTCCGAAGCACGTCCCCGGCTCCTCCCCCTGCTCGGACTGACCCTCCTGCTGAGTCTGATGAGCGCCGCCATCATGGCGGTGGGCCTGCTTCCGGGCCTGGCCCTGGGTGACGGGGCAGGCGGGCTCCTTCTGACCTTCCTCGGCTTCATCGCGTCCTGCGCCGTCGTGCTCTGGCTGATGATCCGCTTCACGCTGGCGGCGCCCGCACTGATGCTGGAGCGGCAGTCCGTACTCACCGCACTGCGCCGGTCCGCCAAGCTGGTCAGGGGCGCCTGGTGGCGTACGTTCGGCATCCTGGCGCTCACCTACCTGCTGGTCATCATCCTGACCTTGATCATCGCCATCCCCTTCGGCATCATCGCCATGACCGTGGGCAGCGACGGTCTGAGCGAGTTCCTGAACAGCAGCTCGACAGAGTTCGGCTGGCCCTTCCTCATCATCACGGGCATCGGCGAAGTGATCATCTCGACGCTCGCCTACCCCTTCACCGCCGGGGTGATGGCTCTGCTCTACATCGACCAGCGCATCCGCCGCGAGGCGCTCGACCTCGACCTCGCCAGGGCCGCGGGCGTGCCCGGCTACGACACCCCCAGGAGCTGATGCGGTGACGGGGGCGGGGGGCACCACCGCAGGACTACTCATCCGGGCGGGGGAGGACATACCCGTGGACGTTCCACGCCTCCCCGCCCGTGAGGCGGCACGGGACGAACTGTCCGACCCGATGTACCACGAGCACGATCCGAACCTCCTCGAGCGCGGCCTCGACCGCTTCTGGGAGTGGATCGGCGACCTCTTCGCAGGTGCCTCCGGTGCCGCCCCCGGCGGGCCGCTCGGGCTCGTCGTACTCGTCCTGGTCCTCGCGGCCCTGGGCGCCGCGCTGTGGTGGAGGCTCGGCACACCGCGGCGCACGGCCCGCTCGCCGGAGACGCTCTTCGACAGCACCACCCGAAGCGCGGAAGACCATCGCGCCGCGGCCGCCGCACACGCGGAACACCGACGCTGGACGGAAGCGGTCCAGGAACGGATGCGGGCCCTCGTACGCTCGCTGGAGGACCGGGCGGTCCTCGACCCACGCCCCGGCCGCACCGCGGACGAGGCGGCCTCCGAAGCAGGCCGGCTGATGCCCGCGCACGCCGACCGCCTCCGCACAGCGGCCCGGCTCTTCGACGACGTCACATACGGCGGCCGCACCGCCGACGAGGCCGCATACACGACTCTGTGCACACTCGACCTGGATCTCCAGGCCGCCAAGCCCCTGCTGACCACCGTCGCGGCCCGGGGAGCCACCGGATGACCGTCACCGCGGACGTTCCCACCACGTCCGAGGCCCGCACGCCCCACCAGGTCTGGGTGCGCGTCCGGGGCCTGCTGCTCGCCGTCCTCGTCCTCCTCGTCGCCGGGGTGGCGTTCGCCGCTGTCCGCTCCGACGGCCGGCACGGCCGGCTCGATCCCCGCTCCGCCGACCCCCAAGGCAGCCGGGCAGTCGCCGAACTGCTCAAGGACCGCGGCGTTTCCGTCGACGTCGTCACCACCCTCGGCGAGGCCGCGGCCGCGACCGGGCACGACACCACCCTGCTCGTCACGGGTCCCGACATGCTCACGGCCCACCAGCAGCGCCGCCTCCACACCACAGCCGCCGGCTCGGCGGGCCGCACCGTCCTCATCGCCCCCGGCGAGCCCTCCCTGGGACGGCTCGCCCCAGGCGTACGCCCGGAGTCGCGCGGCCCCGTGACCGCCCGCCCCCCACACTGCGCACTTCCCGCGGCCCGCGCCGCGGGAACCACCGACATGGGCGGAATCCACTACGCGGCAGACGAGCGCGAAGCCATCGCCTGCTACCCGGCCGACGGGCTCGCGTCCCTCCTCGTGCTGCCGGGTCACGCGGCCGGCGACACCGTGCTGCTCGGCTCTCCCGACATCCTCTACAACGACCGTCTCGACCAGCAGGGCAACGCCTCCCTGGGCCTTCAACTGCTCGGTTCCCACCCGCATCTCGTCTGGTACCTCCCCTCGCTCGATGATCCCTCCGCCGCCGGAGGCGGCACGGGTACGGCAGACCGGGACGACAGCGGTGACGATGACGCCGGAACCGAGAGCGACTTCATCGGCCTCATCCCCTCCGGGTGGCTCTGGGCCACCCTCCAACTCGCCCTCGCAGCCGTCCTCGCCGCCGTCTGGCGCGGTCGCCGTCTCGGTCCGCTGGTGACCGAGCGGCTTCCGGTGGCCATCCGTGCCTCCGAATCCACCGAAGGGCGAGCCCGCCTCTACCGCAAGGCCGACGCCCGTGACCGTGCCGCATCCGCGCTGCGCTCCGCCACGCGGAACCGCATCTCTCCGCTCCTGGGAGTGTCCCCGCGTGACACCGACTCCCCCGCGGTCCTGCTGCCTGCCGTCAGCGCACGCCTGGGCGCCCCCGGCGGCGACTTCGGCACTCTCCTCTTCGGCCCGGCACCGGCCGACGACGCCGCACTTGTCCTCCTGACCGAACAACTCGACGCCCTCGAAAGAGAGGTACGCACGTCATGAGCGCCCCGATCCCGGAGGCGGCCGCGACTGCGGCAGTCGCAGGGACCCCCGTGGTCCCGGTGAACTCCGACAGCGCCCGCGCATCCCTGGAAGCCCTGCGTTCCGAGATCGCCAAGGCAGTGGTCGGCCAGGATCCAGCCGTCACCGGTCTGGTCGTCGCTCTCCTCTGCCGGGGCCATGTCCTTCTCGAAGGCGTACCAGGAGTCGCGAAAACCCTCTTGGTACGCGCACTGGCCGCCTCGCTCGCACTCGACACCAAGCGTGTCCAGTTCACCCCCGATCTGATGCCGAGCGATGTCACGGGCTCACTCGTCTACGACGCCCGCACCGCCGAGTTCTCCTTCCAGCCGGGACCGGTGTTCACCAATCTCCTGCTCGCCGACGAGATCAACCGCACCCCGCCCAAGACCCAGTCCTCCCTCCTGGAGGCCATGGAGGAACGTCAGGTCACCGTCGACGGCTCTCCCCGGCCCCTGCCCGACCCCTTCCTGGTCGCAGCCACCCAGAACCCCGTCGAGTACGAGGGCACCTATCCACTGCCCGAGGCCCAACTCGACCGCTTCCTCCTCAAACTGACCGTCCCTCTCCCCTCGCGCGAGGACGAGATCAACGTGCTCACCCGCCATGCGGACGGATTCAACCCCCGCGACCTCAAGGCAGCGGGTATACAGCCCGTGGCCGGTCCGGCCGAGCTCGAAGCGGCCCGCACCGCCGTCGCCAAGACCTCGGTCTCACCCGAGATCGCCGCCTATGTCGTGGATATCTGCCGTGCCACGCGTGAATCCCCCTCGCTCACCCTCGGCGCCTCCCCCCGAGGTGCCACCGCACTGCTCTCCACCGCGCGGGCATGGGCCTGGCTCACCGGCCGGGACTACGTCACCCCGGACGACGTGAAGGCCCTCGCACTGCCCACGCTCCGTCATCGCATACAGCTGCGGCCGGAAGCGGAGATGGAAGGAGTCACCGCCGACTCCGTCATCACCACTGTCCTCGCCCACGTCCCCGTCCCCCGGTGAGGCGGTGACCATGGCCCTCACCGGTAGGGCCGCCCTGGTGGCGGCATTGGGGTCACTCCCCGTAGGCATCCTGGCCCCGAGCTGGACGGGCATGCTCGCGGTCAATGTCCCGCTCTCACTGGCAATTCTGTGCGACTACGCCCTGGCCGCGCCAGTACGCACGCTCCAGTTCACCCGATCCGGTGACACATCCGTTCGACTCGGCGACACTGCGACAGTGCAACTCACCGTAACCAATCCGTCCCGGCGCCGGTTCCGTGCCCACCTCCGCGACGCCTGGCCTCCCAGCAGTTGGTCCTCGGAAGCCGAACAGGTCGCGTCCCGGCACGTATTCACCGTTCCGGCCGGTGAGCGGCGCCGTCTCGCCACCCTGCTGCGTCCGTCCCGCCGAGGAGACCGCCAGGCCGATCGCGTCTCCGTCCGGTCGTTCGGCCCGCTCGGTCTCGCCGCCCGCCAGGGGTACCACCGTGTGCCCTGGACGGTCCGGGTCCTGCCTCCCTTCACGAGCCGCAAACATCTGCCTTCGCGACTCGCCAGGCTGCGTGAACTCGACGGCCGGACCAGTGTGCTCACCCGCGGAGAGGGCACGGAGTTCGACAGCCTGCGCGCCTACGTACCGGGGGACGACACCCGCTCCATCGACTGGCGGGCCACCGCACGCCAGTCCGCGGTCGCTGTCCGCACCTGGCGTCCCGAGCGCGACCGCCACATCCTCGTCGTGCTCGACACCGGCCGCACATCGGCGGGCAGGGTGGGCGACGTGCCGCGGCTGGACGCCGCCATGGACGCGACCCTGCTCCTCACAGCCCTTGCCACCCGCGCTGGCGACCGTGTGAACCTCCTCGCCTACGACCGCCGCGTCCGCGCCCAGGTTCAGGGCAGGACTGCACGGGGGGACGTGCTGCCGGCCCTGGTCGGCGCATTGGCCACGCTGGAGCCCGAACTCGTGGAGACCGACGCCCACGGTCTCGCCACAGCAGCGATGGCAAACGCTCCTCTGGGCTCTCTGATCGTCCTGCTCACGAGTCTGGAGGCCGCTCCCGTCGAGGAAGGCCTGTTGCCCATGCTCCCCCGGCTCATCCAGCGCCACACGGTGCTGCTGGCCGCCGTCGCCGACCCCCATGTCGACACGATGGCCCGCGCGCGGGGCACAGCCGACGCTGCTTACGAGGCTGCGGCCGGCACGCAGACACAGCTTCAGCGCCGCCGTACCGCGGACCTGCTCCGACGTCACGGAGTCACCGTCGTCGATGCGGGGCCGAACGAACTCGCACCCGCGCTGGCCGATGCCTACCTCGCTCTGAAGGCAGCCGGCCGCCTGTAGGGGGAGCCGGTGCAAAGGCCAGGCAGCGATGGCCTCGCGCTTGGACCGACCCGCTGGCGATTCCGAGGATGCTCCTCATGGGCCGTCGTCGGGAATCCGCCGTCAGGTCGGGCCAGGGTGGCTCCATCGGGCCGCGTCAGCAGAGCCACCGATGCAAAGGTCCTCCGCGGGGTCGTCCGGCTAAGGGCTTTCCCGTAAATGACCTTCGAATTGCCGGGAGCAGGGTCGGCCGCAGTGCAATCCGCCCGCCCAACCGGCGAGGGTGAGGTTGTGCATGCGGGCCGTACCGGGCATGGCGTGGTGGACACCGTCGCCTGAGGCTGCGGTCGCGGAGGATCTTCCAGGTCTTCATCCGGGCGAAGACGTGCTCGACACGGGCGGGCGCGGACCCCGGGAACCGGGACGACTGCAAGGCGTCAGAGGAATCCGGCGCCAAGGCCGCCGTCGACAGAACACTCACGAATGGAGACGGCGGCTGTCCCGGCACGGGACTCGCCTTGCCCCATCGCAGGCGCAAGGGCGAAGACGGCAGCGCTCGACCAACCACGACGACGAGCCGGGTCTCGGCGTCGATGACGACTTGCTGGTTGGTGCAGCACCGGTAGTTCTTGGACTGCTCCTCCACCGCGTGGTCCCCGGTGACGAGGGTCCCGTCCACGATGCGCAGGGTGCCCTTGGCGAACTGTTTGCGGGGCTGGAGCACGAAAGTCAGCCCGAGGTGGTCGATGATGCGGTCCGCTGTCGACTTGGACCACCCCGAAAGGCGGAGCGGGCTGGCGCAACGTGAAGTTCGTTCGCCAGTAGGCCGCGACCAGCAGTGCCCGGCCTTCCAGCGGCAGGCTCCATGGCCGACCTTGCGCACCGCATCCGCACCCTCGCGCCGCAGTACGGCCACGAGCTTCCAGACAGCGCGGGTTCAGACCAGTGAACGGGGTTGTCCAGGACGGCCCTGACGCCGTGATCACACCAGACCCGGCAACATCATCACGCCTATGACCAGCAGCTAAAGGGCAGCCCTTAGCAGTGGTAACCATCCGGGCACTCAGGGAACAGCACTCCGAAGAACAAGAAGAAGAGAATCGGCACACTGGACACCGCAGCCATGACCAGGAATCGTCCACGCGCCTCTCGCCGGCCCCCGACCTGAGCTACCACCAGGCCCGCTGTCGGCGCGAGCGCGGCAGTGAACAGCGCCATCAGGCCGAGCACCCAGCCGATCTCCCGCCGCACGTCCGACCCCATCGCATGAGCGATCGCCGGGGCGAACAGAAGGATAGGCGCCGACGCCCACCACCACGACAGTGCTCTGAGGATCCGATCCACGCGTGCAGGCGCCGGCCCAGTGGCCCCACTTACCCCGTGACGGCTTTCCGGAGCGATCCCAGGCGATGGCATGCCCACATCGTAGGCAGCGGAGAGGAACATGCGGCCGCCTTTTCGTGAACGGGGCCAACCCGCCTGTGACCAGCAGTTACGGGACCGTCCCCTGGCGGAGAAGCTCCGGGGCGGTGACGTGACTGCGGTGAGGCTCTCGCATGGCACGGCCAAGGGCCGGCCCACGCGGTCAACTGGTCATGATGTCGCCATCGAGCGGCCGTCTTTCGCTGGGTACGGTCCTGGCCGGTCGAGCCGGCCGCTCGGAGAACTGGCCTGGAACGCAGAAAAGCCCCGTGCCACAAGGGCACGGGGCTTTCCCGGAATAATTGTTCGGCGGCGTCCTACTCTCCCACAGGGTCCCCCCTGCAGTACCATCGGCGCTGAAAGGCTTAGCTTCCGGGTTCGGAATGTAACCGGGCG
>NZ_JBIWKR010000012.1:179475-190269 GCF_044765765.1 Streptomyces sp. NPDC102402 | reverse complement strand
TGCGCGCCCTCACGGATCTGGTCGCGGGCCATCTCCACACAGTCGTCCCAGCGGGCCTCCAGCATGGCCTCGCGGAACTTCTTGGACCCGTTGGCATTCGTCCGCTCACCGATCGCCAGGTACGAGGTGTCCTGACGGAACGGCACCGTCTGGTAGAGCGAGGCGGCGCCGGGCTCGGGGCGCGGCTCGCGGACCGCGGGGGTCAGGGCGCGGGCCCGCTCGACGACCTGGCGCAGGTGCTCGGGCGTCGTTCCGCAGCAGCCGCCGATCAGGGAGAGGCCATAGTCGGTCACGAAGGATTCCTGGGCGTCGGCCAGCCCCTCCGGGCCGAGCGGGAAGTGCGCGCCGTCCTTGGTCAGCACGGGCAGGCCGGCGTTCGGCATGCACATCAGCGGTGTGCGCGAGTGCTTGGCCAGATAGCGCAGGTGCTCGCTCATCTCGTCCGGGCCCGTCGAGCAGTTCAGCCCGATCAGATCGATGCCCAGCGGCTCCAGAGCCGTCAGCGCGGCACCGATCTCCGAGCCGAGCAGCATCACGCCGGTCGTCTCGAAGGCGAGCGAGCAGATCAGCGGCACGTCGAAACCCAAGGCGTCCATCGCCCGGCGCGCGCCGATGAGGCTGGACTTGGTCTGCAGCAGGTCCTGCGTGGTCTCCACGATCAGGGCGTCCGCACCACCGGCGAGCAGGCCTTCCGCGTTCTGCTGGTAGCCGTCCCGGAGCACGTCGTACGCGATGTGGCCGAGCGAGGGCAGCTTGGTGCCAGGACCGATCGAGCCCAGCACCCACCGCTGACGGCCGTCCTTCGCGGTGAACTCGTCGGCGACCTCCCGGGCGATACGGGCACCCGACTCCGACAGCTCGACGATCCGGTCAGCGATCTCGTACTCGTTCGCCGCCGAGTGGTTCGCGCCGAAGGTGTTCGTCTCCACGCAGTCCACACCGACCGCGAAGTACTCCTCGTGCACCGACCGGACGATGTCCGGCCGGGTGACGTTCAGGATCTCGTTGCAGCCCTCGAGATTCTCGAAATCCTCCAGGGTGGGGTCCTGGGCCTGGAGCATGGTGCCCATCGCACCGTCGGCCACCACCACCCGGGTGGCCAGCGCCTCACGGAGCGCTGCGGCTCGGGTCCGGCTGTCAGCTGAGGGGGTCGGCAACGAGGCCATGGATGTTCTCCCTGGGATGCGACGGCTGTCGGCTTTGCGCCCTTCTGTGGAGGAGGGCACGCCGCCAGCCTAGCCGGGAGGCGCCCGGGCCGGTCATCGCGTCCCACGGGGCGGACTGCATGCTGTGCGGGGAACGGGCCCGGTCGCGGGGTGGCGCATAATTTTCCCGCCACCGGACAGAGGTCGGCATCGACCGATAGTGTTCAGCATTGTCGAACCGAGGTGGAGGAGTACGGCGCGATGGCGAAGAACATCCAGTCGCTCGAGCGGGCAGCGGCGATGCTGCGTCTGCTGGCGGGCGGCGAGCGTCGGCTCGGCCTGTCCGACATCTCGTCGTCGCTCGGTCTGGCCAAAGGTACCGCGCACGGCATCCTGCGTACTCTCCAGCACGAGGGCTTCGTCGAGCAGGACACCACGTCCGGGCGCTACCAGCTCGGCGCGGAGCTGCTGCGCCTGGGCAACAGCTATCTCGACGTGCACGAGCTCCGGGCCCGCGCGCTGGTGTGGACCGACGACCTGGCCCGCTCCAGCGGCGAGAGCGTCCACCTGGGCGTGCTGCACCAGCACGGCGTCCTGATCGTCCACCACGTCTTCCGGCCCGACGACAGCAGGCAGGTGCTCGAGGTCGGCGCCATGCAGCCCCTGCACTCCACGGCCCTGGGCAAGGTGCTCGCCGCCTACGACCCGGTCGCACACAGCGAGGTCACCGAGATGGAGCGGCGCTCCTTCACCCCGCGCACCGTCACGGGTGAGGAGGAGTTCGAGTCACTGCTCGACCTGATCCGGGCGCGGGGCTGGGCGGCCGACGTCGAGGAGACCTGGGACGGAGTGGCGGCGGTGGCCGCCCCCGTCCACGACCGGCGCAGGATGCCGGTCGGCGCCGTGGCCGTGACGGGTGCCGTGGAGCGCGTCTGCGCCGGCGGCGAACTGCGGCCCGAGCTCGTCGCCGCCGTGCGGGACTGCGCCCGTGCCGTCTCCCGGGATCTGGGCGCCGGACGCTTCTGAGCCCACCCCCGCGACGCCGTAACGATCGAGTCGCGCGTCACACACCCCTTGACGCACACACCTTCGAGGAGAAACATTGCCGCTCACCGGTCGGCATTGCCGAACACCTAACGGCAATACGCGTTAGGGTGTGACAGTGCCGAGGGCCGGTCAAGCCCTACACAGGTGACGTGCCCTGCTCCTCACGGGTACCCACCTAGGGCGCGATCCACCGGAGGGACCCGGTGTTTCGCCTTCCCCTGGACGAAGGACAAAGGAGTCGCGGGTGTCCAGCTCCGACATCTTCATCGGCGAGACCATCGGTACCGCCATACTCATCCTGCTTGGCGGCGGTGTCTGTGCCGCCGTCACGCTCAAGCGCTCCAAAGCGCAGAACGCCGGCTGGCTGGCCATCACCTTCGGGTGGGGCTTCGCCGTACTGACCGGTGCCTACATCGCCTCCGGCGTGTCCGGTGCGCACCTCAATCCGGCAGTCACCATCGGCCTCGCGATCCAGGGCGGCACCGCCTGGAGCGATGTGCCCCTGTATCTCGCCTCCGAACTCCTCGGCTCGCTGATCGGCGCCGTGCTCGTGTGGGCCGTCTACTACGGACAGTTCCACGCGCACCTGACCGATCCCGAGATCGTGAAGGACCTGCAGGCCGAGGAAGGCCTGGTCGACCGCGCGTCGGCGCCGAAGGCCGGCCCGGTGCTCGGCATCTTCACCACGGGTCCGGAGATCCGGAACGCGGTGCAGAACGTGGTCACGGAGGTCATCGCGACCTTCGTCCTGGTCCTGGCGATCCTCACGCAGGGCCTCAACGACGAGGGCAACGGCCTCGGCGCGCTCGGTGCCCTGATCACCGCTCTGGTGGTCGTCAGCATCGGCCTGTCGCTCGGCGGCCCGACCGGCTACGCGATCAACCCGGTGCGCGACCTCGGACCGCGCATCGTGCACGCACTGCTGCCGCTCCCGAACAAGGGCGGGTCGGACTGGGGCTACGCATGGGTACCGGTGGTAGGACCGCTCATCGGGGCCGCACTGGCCGGCGGGCTCTACAACCTCGCCTTCGCCTGAGCCACACCCTCCACACCACACAGACTTCCGGGAGCCAACCGTGACCGACGCACACACCACAGGCCCGTTCATCGCGGCCATCGACCAGGGCACCACGTCCAGCCGCTGCATCGTCTTCGACAAGGACGGCCGGATCGTCTCCGTCGACCAGAAGGAACACGAGCAGATCTTCCCCAAGCCGGGGTGGGTCGAGCACGACGCCAAGGAGATCTGGGAGAACGTCCAGGAGGTCGTCGCCGGAGCGGTCGTCAAGGCCGGCATCACCGCCGCCGACGTCAAGGCGATCGGCATCACCAACCAGCGCGAGACCACCCTGCTGTGGGACAGGCACACCGGTGAGCCGGTTCACAACGCCCTCGTCTGGCAGGACACCCGCACCGACGCCCTCTGCAAGGAGCTCGGACGCAACGTCGGCCAGGACCGCTTCCGCCGTGAGACCGGGCTGCCCCTCGCCTCGTACTTCGCGGCCCCCAAGATCCGGTGGCTGCTGGACAACGTGGAGGGTCTGCGCGAGCGCGCCGAGCGCGGCGACATCCTCTTCGGCACGATGGACTCCTGGGTCATCTGGAATCTGACCGGCGGCACCGAGGGCGGCGTCCACGTCACCGACGTCACCAACGCCTCGCGCACCCTCCTGATGAACCTGCACTCGATGCAGTGGGACCAGAAGATCCTCGGTTCGATCAACATCCCGTCCGCCGTACTGCCGGAGATCCGGTCCTCCGCCGAGGTCTACGGCACCGCCAAGGGCGGCGTGCTCGACGGCGTCCCGGTGGCCTCCGCGCTGGGCGACCAGCAGGCGGCGCTGTTCGGCCAGACGTGCTTCGCCGAGGGCGAGGCGAAGTCCACGTACGGCACCGGTACGTTCATGCTGATCAACACCGGTGAGACCCCCGTCAACTCGTACAACGGGCTGCTGACGACGGTCGGATACCGGATCGGCGACCAGAAGGCGGTGTACGCGCTGGAGGGGTCCATCGCGGTCACCGGCTCGCTCGTCCAGTGGATGCGCGACCAGATGGGCCTGATCAAGTCCGCGGCCGAGATCGAGACACTCGCGTCCTCCGTCGAGGACAACGGCGGCGCCTACTTCGTACCGGCGTTCTCCGGTCTGTTCGCCCCGTACTGGCGCCCCGACGCACGTGGTGTCATCGCCGGCCTCACCCGTTACGTGACCAAGGCGCACATCGCGCGGGCCGTGCTCGAGGCCACCGCCTGGCAGACCCGTGAGATCAGTGACGCCATGACCAAGGACTCCGGCGTCGAGCTGACCGCGCTCAAGGTCGACGGCGGCATGACCTCCAACAACCTGCTGATGCAGACGCTCTCCGACTTCCTGGACGCTCCCGTGGTGCGTCCGATGGTCGCCGAGACCACCTGCCTCGGCGCGGCCTACGCCGCCGGCCTCGCCGTCGGCTTCTGGCCGGACACCGACGCGCTGCGCGCCAACTGGCGCCGCGCCGCCGAGTGGACCCCCCGCATGGACGCGGCCACCCGTGACCGCGAGTACAAGAGCTGGCTCAAGGCCGTCGAACGGACCATGGGCTGGATCGACGACGACGAGAGCTGAGGAGCAATCGACATGACCACCCTGCAGAGCGTCCCCGCCCTCGGGACGCATCCGGCCTCCGGCTCCCTCCCGAGCCGCGCCGAGACCCGGGAGCGGCTTTCCAAGGCGACGTACGACCTCCTGGTGATCGGCGGCGGCATCCTGGGCATCTCCACCGCCTGGCATGCCGCGCAGTCCGGGCTGCGGGTGGCCCTGGTGGACGCCGGCGACTTCGCCGGCGCCACGTCCTCCGCCTCCTCCAAGCTCCTCCACGGCGGTCTGCGCTACCTCCAGACCGGCGCGGTGAAGCTGGTCGCGGAGAACCACTTCGAGCGGCGCGCGGTGTCCCGTCAGGTCGCCCCGCACCTGGCGAACCCGCTCACCTTCTACCTGCCCGTCTACAAGGGCGGCCCGCACGGCGCCGCCAAGCTCGGCGCCGGTGTCTTCGCCTACTCGGCCCTGTCCGCGTTCGGTGACGGCGTCGGCCACGTGATCAGCCCGGCCAAGGCACGGCGTGACGTCCCGGAGCTGCGCACGGACAACCTGAAGGCCGTCGCGGTCTACGGCGACGACCAGATGAACGACGCCCGGATGGCGCTGATGACGGTCCGCGCGGCCGTCGACGCGGGCGCCGTCGTCCTCAACCACGCCTCGGTCACCGGACTGCGTTTCACCCAGGGCCGGGTCACGGGCGCCGAGCTGGAGGACCGGCAGGACGGCACCGAGTTCGGCGTCGACGCCCGCCTCGTACTGAACGCCACGGGCCCGTGGGTCGACCACCTGCGCAAGCTGGAGGACCCGAACGCGGCGCCCTCCATACGTCTGTCCAAGGGTGCGCACCTGGTCCTCAAGCGCACCCGCCCCTGGAAGGCGGCGCTGGCGACGCCGATCGACAAGTACCGCATCACCTTCGCGCTTCCGTGGGAGGACATGCTGCTGCTCGGCACGACCGACGAGGAGTACGAGGGCGACCCGGCCGATGTCTCGGTCACCGAGAAGGACACCGCGCAGATCCTCGACGAGGCGGCTTTCTCCGTGCGGGACCAGCAGCTGTCCCGCGATCTGATCACGTACTCCTTCGCGGGGCTCCGGGTGCTGCCCGGCGGCCCGGGCGGCACGTCCAAGGCCAAGCGCGAGACGGTCGTGACCGAGGGACGCGGCGGGATGCTGTCGGTCGCCGGCGGCAAGTGGACGACGTTCCGCCACATCGGCCGTACGGTGATGAACAAGCTGGCCGAACTGCCCGGGCGTCCTCTCGCCGAGGACATGGAACCGATGGCTCGACTGCCGAGGAAGGTGCCGCTGCCCGGCATCGCGAACCCGAACGCGGTGGCGCACCGGCTGCTGGCGGACGGCGGCACGCCGGGACCGCGGATGTCGGCAGACACGGCCCGGCACCTCGCGACCCATTACGGCTCGCTCTCCTTCGACATCGCGCGGCTGGCCGACGAGAACCCGGCGCTCGCCGAGCGCATCCACCCGGACGCCCCGGAGATCTGGGCACAGGTGGCGTACGCGCGCGACCGCGAGTGGGCGGAGACGGCGGACGACGTGCTGCGCCGGCGGACGACGCTGACGATCCGGGGTCTGGCCACGGACGACATCAGGGGCAGGGTCGAGGACATGCTGGCCGACGGCCGCTGACGGCGCCTCACCCAGGCCTCAGGGGCGGCCTCCCGGACGTGGGGGCCGCCCCTGAGGCATGGGGTGGTCCGCCCCTGGCGGGCCGGCCCGGGGACCGCCTGCACGGGCAGCCGTACTCGGCCGCATAATGAGGCGATACATCGGATGTCTTGTGCGCGAGGAGGCCCCACATGGCCGTCACCGACGAAGCGATCGAGAAGATCAAGGGAATGATCGTCTCGGGTGCGCTGGCCCCGGGCGACCGGCTTCCCAAGGAGAGCGACCTCGCGGCCGATCTGGGGCTGTCCCGCAACTCGCTGCGCGAGGCGGTGCGCGCCCTGTCGCTGATACGGATCCTCGACGTCCGTCAGGGTGACGGCACCTACGTGACCAGCCTGGACCCGCAGCTCCTCCTGGAGGCGCTCAGCTTCGTGGTGGACTTCCACCGCGACGACACGGTGCTGGAGTTCTTCGCGGTCCGCCGGATCCTGGAGCCCGCGGCCACGGCGATGGCGGCGCTGCGCATCGAGGAGGAGGAAATCGACGCGCTGAGCGCCCAGTTGGACGCTCTGGGCCCGGATCCCTCGGTGGAGGCGCTCGTCGCGGGCGACCTGGAGTTCCACCGCGGCATCGTCCGCCACTCGGGCAATTCGGTGCTCTGCTCCCTGCTGGACGGCCTGTCCGGCCCCACCACACGGGCCAGGGTGTGGCGGGGGCTGACCCAGGAGGACGCGGTCAGCCGGACCCTCCACGAGCACCGGGCGATCCTCGCCGCGCTGCGGGACCGGGACGCGGAGGCGGCCCGGTCCTGGGCGACGGTGCACGTGGCGAGCGTGGAGCAGTGGCTGCGCTCGACCCTGTGAGCCGCGGTCAGCCCCGTGCCTGGGCGGGGCGCGGCCGCAGCCCCTGCATCCCCCCGTCGACCGCGAGCGCGGTACCGGTCACGGAGGCCGCCGCCGGGCTCGCCAGGTAGACGACGGCGGCGGCGACCTCGTCGGCGGACACCAGCCGCCCCAGGGGCTGACGGGCTTCGAGCGCGGCGCGCTCCGCGGCCGGGTCCTCGGCGTGGTCGAGCAGGCGGCCGACCCAGGGGGTGTCCGCCGTACCGGGGTTGACGCAGTTGACCCTGATCCCTTCCCGGACGTGGTCGGCGGCCATGGCGAGGGTGAGGGAGAGGACGGCCCCCTTGCTCGCGCTGTAGAGCGCCCGCTGCGGCAGGCCCGCGGTCGCCGCGATGGAGCAGGTCTGGGTGACCGACACGGCTCCCGGGCGCCCGGCGGCGGCACGGCGCAGATGCGGCAGGGCGTGCCGGGCGGTGCGGACCATGCCGAGCACGTTCACGTCCAGTACGCGGGTCCACTCCGCGTCGCCGTTGTCCTCCACGGTGCCGACCGCGCCGATCCCGGCGTTGGACACCAGGGTGTGCAGACCGCCCAGTTCCTCGGCGGCCCGGTCGACCGCGCGCCGTACGGCGTCGTCGTCCGTCACGTCCGCCGCGAGCGCGAGCGCCCCTTCCGGAGCGCCTTCCGGATCGAGGTCGAGGACCGCGACGCGGGCCCCGCGGGAGAGCAGCAGGGCAGCCACGGCGGCCCCGATGCCGGACGCGCCGCCCGTCACCAGGGCGGACAGTCCGTCGAAATCCTGCGTACCGGTCATCGGGCGGTCTCCTCGGGTGTGCGGCGGGCCTGCCAGACGGGGCCCTGCGGGTAACGGTGTCCGGCGATCGAGGCGGGAAGCATCCGGGCCGAGAAGCCCGGTGTGCGCGGGGTGACGTAGCGGCCGCCCTTGACGACGGCCGGGTCGGCGAAGTGCTCGTGGAGATGGTCGACGTACTCGATGACCCGGTTCTCCCAGCTGCCGGAGACGGCCACGTAGTCGAACATCGCGAGGTGCTGCACCAGTTCGCACAGTCCGACGCCTCCGGCGTGCGGGCAGACCGGGACGCCGTACTTCGCGGCGAGCAGCAGCACCGCGAGGTTCTCGTTGACGCCGGCGACGCGTGCGGCGTCGATCTGCACGAAGTCGACGGCCCCCGCCTGGAGCAGCTGCTTGAACACGACCCGGTTGGCGACGTGCTCGCCGGTGGCGACCTTGACGGGCTGCCCGGCGCGCACGGCGGCGTGGCCGAGCACGTCGTCGGGGCTGGTCGGTTCCTCGATCCAGTACGGGTCGTACGGGGCGAGCGCGTTCATCCACTCCACCGCGCCGGCCACGTCCCAGCGCTGGTTGGCGTCGACTGCGATCCGGATGCCGGGGCCGACGGCGCGGCGGGCGAGCGAGAGCCTGCGGATGTCGTCGTCCAGATCGGCCCCGACCTTCAGCTTGATCTGGGTGAAGCCTTCGGCGACGGCCTCCTCGGCGAGACGTACGAGCTTGTCGTCGTCGTATCCGAGCCAGCCGGGCGACGTCGTGTACGCCGGGTACCCCTCGGCGAGCAGCCGCTCGGTGCGCGCGGCCCGGCCCGGCTCCGCCGCTCGGAGGATGCCGAGCGCCTCCTCGGGGGTGAGTGCGTCGGTGAGGTAGCGGAAGTCGACGAGGGAGACGAGCTCCTCCGGGGTCATCTCCGCGAGGAACCGCCAGACGGGCTTGCCCGCCAGTCTCGCCGCGAGGTCCCAGGCCGCGTTGACGACGGCTCCGGCGGCCATGTGCATCACCCCCTTCTCGGGGCCGAGCCAGCGCAGCTGCGAGTCGTGCGTGAGGGTGCGGTGGAGCGCTGCGAGGTCCGCGGCGGTGCGCGGAGCGGGCCGGCCCACCACATGGCCTCGGAGCGCCTCGATGGCGGCGGCCATGACATCGTTGCCACGGCCGATGGTGAAGCAGAGACCGTGCCCCTCGCCGCCCTCCGTGCGCAGCACGACGTAGGCGGCGGAGTAGTCGGGGTCGGGATTCATGGCGTCCGAGCCGTCCAGCAGCTCCGAGGTGGGAAACCTGATGTCCTCGACCTCGAGATCCGTGACGGTCAGACTCATGTGCGCCCCCAGGGGAATAACATCGGATCTCTCAATGGTCATCCGATGTATAACTCCCCGAGGGCCCCACAGTCCAGGGCCAGGACGGAGATTGATCAGTTTCGTCCGATACAGCTCGGATGATTCATGGGGTGGCACGCTTCACCGCCGCACGCAAACGGGCTGCGGCGGAACAGGCCGGAAGCCGTAAGGTTGGTCCGTACACAAGGGAACTTCGGAAGGAGGCCTGGGTGATCGAGCTCGAGGGGGTACCCGAGCTGATCGACCCGGTCATGGTGGCCGCGTTCGAGGGCTGGAACGACGCCGGTGACGCCGCCTCCACAGCGGTCGCGCATCTGGACCGGGAGTGGAAGGGCGAGGTCTTCGCGGCGCTCGACGCCGAGGACTACTACGACTTCCAGGTCAACCGGCCCACGGTGTGGATGGACGGTGGGACGCGCAAGATCACCTGGCCCACCACGCGGCTCTCCGTGGTCCGGGTGGGTGGCGACAAGCCCCGTGACCTGGTGCTGATCCGCGGCATCGAACCCTCCATGCGCTGGCGTTCGTACTGCAACGAGATCCTCGGCTTCGCCCATGAGCTGGGCGTGGAGATGGTCGTCATCCTGGGGGCGCTGCTCGGCGACACCCCGCACACCAGGCCGGTACCCGTCAGCGGCGTCACCTCGGATCCCGACCTGGCCAGGACCATGGACCTGGAGGAGACCCGGTACGAGGGCCCGACCGGCATCGTGGGCATTCTCCAGGAGGCCTGTACGCACGCCGGGGTGCCCGCGGTGAGCCTGTGGGCGGCGGTGCCGCACTACGTGTCGCAACCGCCGAACCCGAAGGCCACGCTGGCACTGCTGAACCGTCTCGAGGACCTGCTCGGCATGCGGATCCCGCTGGGCGAACTGCCCGAGGACGCCCGTGCCTGGCAGCTCGGGGTCGACCAGCTGGCCGCCGAGGACAGCGAGGTCGCGGAGTACGTGCAGACGCTGGAGGAGGCACGGGACACCGCGGAGCTGCCCGAGGCCTCCGGCGAGGCGATCGCCCGGGAGTTCGAGCGCTATCTGCGGCGCAGGGACATCGGCGGTCCCGGACAGGCGCCGGGCGGCCACGCCACGGAGAGCGGTGACGTGCCCTATCTGCGGGACACCTCCAGTGGCCGCACGAGGCCGCCGAAGCCGCCGCGCCCCGAGAAGGGGCGGCCGAAGGAGGGTGACGGGGGCACGACGCCCGAGGACCCGCCTCCCGCCGGGCCGGACGAGGACTCCTCGGACGGCTGAGAGGGCCCGCCGCCGACATGCCGGACGGCCCCGGACCACGCGATCTCTCGCGTGGTCCGGGGCCGTCCGGCATGTCGGGCGGGGGGGGCTAAAGGGGGGCACCCCCCCCGGCGGCGCCCCGGCGCCGGACGCGTCCGCGGGCGCCCCCGTGCCAGCC
>NZ_JBIWKR010000012.1:0-179465 GCF_044765765.1 Streptomyces sp. NPDC102402 | reverse complement strand
CCCGCCCCCCGTCGCCCCCCCCCCCCCCCCCCCCCCCCCCCCCCCCCCCCCCCCCCCCCGCCCCCGCCCCCCCCGCCCCCCCCCCCCCCCCCCCCCGGGGTCGGTCTACAGTGCGACACCCAGCAGGGCGTCGACCGTGCGCGAGACGAGACCGGGTGCGCCCTCGTCCGTGCCTCCGCCCGCGCTCTGCCGCTCGGCCCAGCGGTCCACGGCGGCGAGTGCGGCCGGGGCGTCCAGGTCGTCGGCCAGGGCCTCCCGGACCTCATCGACCAGGGCGTCGGCGGAGATCCCGTCGGGCCGGGAGACGGCCGCGCGCCAGCGGGCGAGGCGCTCGACGGCGTCGGCGAGGACCTGGTCGGTCCACTCCCAGTCGGACCGGTAGTGGTGCGCGAGCAGGGCGAGCCTGATCGCGGCGGGGTCCACGTCGTCCCGGCGCAGCGCCGAGACGAAGACGAGGTTGCCCTTGGACTTCGACATCTTCTCGCCGTCGAGGGCGACCATGCCGGCGTGCACGTAGGCGCGGGCGAAGGGGTGCTCGCCGGTCAGCACCTGGGCGTGCGAGGCGCCCATCTCGTGGTGCGGGAAGGCGAGGTCGGAGCCGCCGCCCTGGACGTCGAAGGTCATGCCCAGGTGGTCCAGCGCGATGGCGACGCACTCGATGTGCCAGCCGGGCCGGCCGCGGCCGAGGGTGCCGCCGTCCCAGCTCGGCTCGCCCTCACGGGCGGCCATCCACAGCATCGGGTCGAGCGGGTTCTTCTTGCCGGGGCGCTCCGGGTCTCCGCCGCGCTCGGCGGAGAGCAGCCGCATGGCGTCGGCGTCGAGGCCCGAGACCTCGCCGAAGTGCGGGTCGCAGTCGACGGAGAAGTACACGTCACCGTCGAGTTCGTAGGCCGCGCCGGCGTCACGGAGGCGCTCCACGAGCGGGACGATGCCGGGTATCGCCTCCACCGCCCCGATGTAGTGCTTCGGGGGAAGCATGCGCAGGGCGGTCATGTCCTCCCTGAAGAGGGCGGTCTCGCGCTCGGCGAGCTCGGTCCAGTCCTCGCCGTCGCGCACGGCCCGCTCCAGCAGCGGATCATCCACGTCGGTCACGTTCTGGACGTAGTGAACCTGCCGCTTGGTGTCGAGCCACACGCGCTGGACGAGGTCGAACGCGTTGTAGGTCGCCGCATGACCCATGTGGGTCGCGTCGTACGGCGTGATGCCGCAGACGTAGATGCGGGCGACGGGACCGGGGTCAAGGGTGATCCGTCCGCCGGTCGCGGTGTCGTGGATCCGAAGGTCGCGGCCCTTGCCAGGAAGGGCGGGGACCTCAGAAGCGGGCCAGGCATGCATGTCACGAGCGTAACCGGACGATGCTTCCGGATACGAACCGGATGGCAGATCGTGGCCGAAGAGGCGGTCTTGCGCGCGGACCGGTCTTACCCCTTGACCGCCCCCGGAGGCCCGGCCCCGGCCCGGTCCGGGCGTCCCCGGCCTCCGGACGGGCCCGGGGCGCGTCCGGGGCGGGCCGACGCGGAACCCGTGCCGTCAGCGGGCCCGGGTCCTCAGACGGGTGGCCACGGGATCGGCGGCCAGTCGCCGCTCGGCTGCGGGTGCAGGCCGGACTTCCGGAGGCTCGCCACACGGTCGCGCAGCGCGTCCGCCTCCGCCGCGGTGATGAGTTCCCCCAATCGGGTGGCGAGCGCCGCACCGGGCTCCAGACCGGCGGCAAGCCGTTCGAGCACCTCCGTGGCCTCCGCCGTCAGCGGCTCGCCCGCCCACCCCCAGAACAGCGTCCGCAGCTTGTCGTCCGCGTTGAGTGTGACGCCGTGGTCGATCCCGTAGAGCCGTCCGTCCGGTGCGGACAGCAGGTGCCCGCCCTTTCGGTCGCCGTTGTTGATGACCGCGTCCAGGACCGCGAGCCTGCGCAGCCGGGGATCGTCGGCATGGACCAGCAGAGCGGTCTTCCCCTCCCCCACCTCGGCGAGGCCGACGGCCTTCCAGCCTTCCCCCGGCTCCTCGCCGTCGACGAGCGCGAGCAGGGGCGGCAGCCCGTCGGCGGGCGCCGCCTCCTCGTCCGCCTCGATCCACAGCTGGCACATCCCCTCGCCGTACGGGCCCTCCCGCAGCACCGTCGGCGGCACGAGGCCCCAGCCGGTGGCCTCGGAGATCTCGTACGCCGCGACCTCGCGCTGGGCGAGGGTGCCGTCGGGGAAGTCCCAGAGCGGCTGTTCGCCGGCGACCGGCTTGTAGACGCAGGGGCGTTCCTCGCCCTCGTGGGCGACCGTGCAGTACAGCACCGCGTTCGACGCTCCCCGGACCCGGCCGAGGACGGTGAGCTCCCCCTCGGCGAGCAGGGTGCGCATCCCGGCCTCCGTCAGGCCCCGCGACGGTATCCGTTCTGGCGCGGGCATACGTGTCCTTCCGGGTCGAGGGGGAGGCTGCACAGCGGGCAGGGCGGGCGGCCGGCGTTCACGACGTCCAGCGCGCGTTTGGCGAACGCCCGTGCCTGGGCACCGCTCAGCCGGACGCGCAGCATCGGCGGGCCGTTCTCCTCGTCCTGCAGAAGCCTTTCCTCGGCCTCGGCGAGGTCGTCGTCGGAGTCGGCGTCCAGCTCGACGAGGGCCTGAGCCTCGACGATCATGCGCTGCTCCTCGCCGTCCCAGGCGAGGGCCATCGTGCCGACCCTGAACTCCTCCTCGACGGGGGCGTCGAGCGGCGCGGTGTCGCTGACGTCCATGGGTGCCACGGCGGGCACCGGTGAATTGCCGCCGGTCCGTCGGACGACCTCGTCGAGGAGTTCGTCGATCCGTTCGGCCAGCGCGGCGACCTGGGTCTTCTCCAGGGCCACACTCGTGACCCGGCCTCGCGAGGATGCCTGCAGGAAAAACGTACGGCGGCCAGGCAGCCCGACCGTGCCGGCCACGAAGCGGTCCGGTGGGTCGTAGAGGAACACCTGACGGGACACGTCCTGTCTCCCTTGAGATCGTGATGGCGGATGGGGGCGGCCCCGGGGCCCTGCGGGGACGTCCCGCGAGGCCTCTACGGCGCGTCCACCCTACTGCGCGGAGCGATCACGGCGCCCCAGCGCCGCCCCCGACGGCCGCGTCCGCCGCCGGGTCCCCCGCCGCGTCGGCCCCGACGGCCTGTTCACGGGGCGCCAGGGACGCGAAGTCGCCGGTGTCGCCGAGGCGGAGAAGGAAAGGGCGCAGCCGTGTGTAGCGGATCGCGGTGACGGAGCACGGGTCTGCGTGGATGCGCTGGAAGAGGTCGAGATGCATGCCGAGGGCGTCGGCGACGAGGGCCTTGATGATGTCGCCGTGGGAGCACATCACGTACGTGGCGTCCTCGCCGTGCTCCTCCTCGACGCGGGCGTTCCAGTCCCGTACGGCGTCGACCGCGCGTGCCTGCATGGCCCGCATGGACTCGCCGCCGGGGAACTCGGCGGCCGAGGGGTGCTGCTGGACGACCTTCATCAGGGGCTCGTCGGAGAGTTCGGCGAGCTTGCGCCCGGACCAGTCCCCGTAGTCGCACTCACTGATCCGGTCCTCGGTGTGCAGCGAGAGGCCGGGGCGGGCGTCGAGGAGCGGCTGGAGCGTCTCGCGGCAGCGCTGCAGCGGGCTGCTGACGGCGGCGACGAAGTCGAGGGCGGACAGCCGGCCGGGCAGCGCGGCGGCCTGTCCGGCGCCGCGTTCGTCGAGGGAGACCCCCGGGGTCCGGCCCGCGAGCACTCCGGCGGTGTTGGCGGTCGAGCGTCCGTGACGTACAAGGATGAGCGTGGGCATGCCTGCCAGCGTAGAGGTGCGTGAAGGCTTCGCGGCAGGGAAGAATGCGCGGGTGATCGTGGACTGCGGAATTTACCGGGACGGGCGCCGGACCGAAGGCCCCGCCGACTTCTCCGATGCCCTCGACGAGGCGCGGGCATCCGGGGACGCCTTCGTCTGGATCGGGCTGCACGAGCCGACGGAGAAGGAGTTCGACCTCGTCACCAGTGAGTTCTCCCTGCATCCGCTGGCGGTGGAGGACGCCCTGCGCGCGCACCAGCGTCCGAAGCTGGAGATCTACGACGACTCGCTCTTCGTGGTCATCAAACCCGTGGTCTACGAGCCGGAGAGCGACACCGTGAGCGCCGGTGAGCTGATGCTGTTCATAGGCGACTCGTTCGTGGTGACGGTGCGGCACGGCGAGGGCGCCCCCCTCGCGGCGGTGCGGAGCCGGCTGGAGGCCGAGCCCGAGGTCCTCAGGCACGGGCCGACCTCGGTGCTCTACGCGGTGAGCGACGCGGTGGTGGACCACTACATCGAGGTCGCGGCGGAGCTCCAGGTCGACCTGGAGGAGCTGGAGGCCCAGGTCTTCGCCCCGACCGGGTCCAGGGACACCACGAACACCGCAGCGAGCATCTACAACTTCAAGCGGCAGGTGCTCGAATTCCGCCGTGCCACCAATCCGCTGGGGGCCCCGATGGCACGGCTGTCGAGCGCGGGCGTGCCCTTCGTCGACTCGGAGTCGCAGCCCTTCTTCCGGGACGTGAACGACCACCTGACGCGTGCCGTCGAGCACGTGGAGGGGCTCGACCGGCTGCTCTCGGACATCCTGTCGGCGCATCTGGCCCAGGTGGGCGTGCGGCAGAACGACGACATGCGGAAGATCTCGGCATGGGCCGCCATGGCCGCCGTACCGACCATGGTGGCCGGGGTCTACGGGATGAACTTCGAGCACATGCCCGAGCTCGACGAGGCGTGGACCTATCCGGCGGTGATCGTGCTGATGGGCGTCGCGGTCGCCGGGCTGTACCGCTTCTTCAAGCGCCGCGAGTGGATGTAGGGCGGGCGCCGGTCTCAGGCGTACTCGGTCTCGGGGACGGCCGGGCCGCCCAGCGCGTCACGCACGGCCGGCTGTTCGAGGCTCACCATCCGGCGCCAGCCCACCAGCCGCTCGTATGCGTACATCGCGTGGATACCGGCGGCCAGCACGGCGGCCTTGGCGCGGGGCCAGCGCAGCACGGCGCCCATGCAGCTCATCACGGCGAGGCTGACGTCGCGGTACACGCGGATCTCGGCCTCGGCGCACTCCCGGAGGACGGACTGGATCGTCCTGCCGTGGCCGGCGCGGGCGAGGCGCAGGAGCTCCTCGTGGCAGTACGCGAGGTGGTTGTCCTCGTCCCGCGAGATCATCTTCACTGCGCGGCCCAGGACGGGGTGACCGGCGAAGTGCTTGTGCAGGAGCCGCATCTGCTCGGAGGCCCGCTGCTCGGTGACCCTGCTGTGAGCCAGGTAGACGATGATCTCCCGCTCGGTGAGCGGCTCCTCGCCGCTGAGCCTGTCGTGGGCGAGGCCGATGCCGTGGCGCTCCAGCAGGAGGGTGTAGTCCGTCTCGTACGGCACCGCCACGGGCTGGAGTCCGCGCTGCTTCAGCAGGGCGTTGAAGATCCTGCCGTGCTTGTCCTCGTCAGCGCCGTGCCGGGCGACCTTGGGTGCGAGCGCGCTCAGCCCCGGGGGGACGAGTGCGGCGATGCGCCCGTTCTCCCACCCGCCCTGCGACTCGCCGCCGGCAGCGATCGAGCAGAAGAGGCGGAACGACTCGTCGTTGTCGAGGATCTCCTGGAACAGGCTCTTTGCCGAGAGCATCACTGCCACCTTTCGCACCGGTGTCCGCAGAGGCACAGTCAAATTCGGTACGCGTCGGTAGGCAACACGAGCGGGACCGCGCAGGGCCGAACGGGCGCCTCACGGCGGCCGGACCTGCCCGGGCGTGCCGGGAGGGGTACGGGGCGTAACCCGCGAGCGGTCCGGCGCGTTGTTCCGTACGACGGCCGTGGCGGGGAGGACCCCCGAGCCCCCACCACGGCCGTAGTGCTGCGCCGGATCAGCCGCTACCGGCTCACGCGGCGAGGCCGGAGCGCTCCAGGGCGTCGGTGCCGGCGCGCAGGGCCGCGAGCCGCTCGTCGAGCGTGAAGCCGGCCGGGGCGAGGGTCAGGGTCGTGACTCCCGCGGCCGCGTAGGCCTGCATCCGGTCGGCGATCCGGTCCACGGAGCCGAGCAGTGTGGTCTGGTCGATGAGCTGGTGGGGCACGGCCGCCGCCGCGCCCGCCTTGTCGCCGGACAGGTACTTGTCCTGGATCTCGGCGGCCTCCTTCTCGTATCCCATGCGCTGGGCGAGCTGGTTGTAGAAGTTCTGCTTGCGGCTGCCCATCCCGCCGACGTAGAGCGCGGTGTACGGGCGGAACATGTCGGCGAGGCCGTTGATGTCGTCGCCGATCGCCAGCGGCAGGGTCGGGCAGACGTCGAAGCCCTCCATCGTCTTGCCCGCCTTCTCCCGGCCGGCCCGCAGGTGCCGCACCGCGGTCTCCTCGATGTGGTCGGCGGACGGGAAGATCAGCAGGGCGCCGTCGGCGATCTCGCCGGTCTGCTCGAGGTTCTTCGGGCCGATCGCAGCGATGTAGAGGGGGATGTGCTCGCGCTGCGGGTGGACGGTCAGCTTGATCGGCTTGCCGGGGCCGTCGGGCAGCGGCAGCGTCCAGTGCTCGCCCTCGTAGGACAGCCGCTCCCGGGACATCGCACGGCGCACGATCTCGACGTACTCGCGGGTGCGGGCCAGCGGCTTGTCGAACTTGACGCCGTACCAGCCCTCGGAGACCTGCGGTCCCGAGACGCCGAGGCCGAGGCGGAAGCGGCCGCCGGAGAGCGAGTCGAGGGTGGCCGCGGTCATGGCCGTCATGGCGGGCTGACGTGCCGGGATCTGCATGATGGCGGAGCCCACGTCGATGGACTCGGTCCGGGCCGCCACCCAGGCGAGCACCGTCGGCACGTCGGAGCCGTAGGCCTCGGCCGCCCAGCAGACGTCGTAGCCGAGGCGGTCGGCCTCCTGGGCGACGGCGAGGTTGTCGCCGTCCATCCCCGCACCCCAGTAACCGAGATTGATGCCGAGCCGCATACCCACGCTCCCTCTACTGATCAGTAACGTTCCTGTGCCCGGGACTCTAGCGCGGGGCGCCGGAATCCGGCAGGCTCGCCCGGGACCGCCGGTTGTCCACAGGCTTCCACCCCGTGGGGCCTTGGCCAGTAATCTCAGCGCCCATGGAGCAGAGGCATCTCGGCCGTACCGGCCTTCGTGTGTCCCGGATCGGGCTGGGCACTCTCACCTGGGGCCGGGACACCGACGAACACGACGCCGCCGACCAGCTCAAAGCGTTCTGGGACGTGGGCGGCACCCTCGTCGACACCGCCGACGTGTACGGCGGCGGCGAGGCCGAACACCTGCTGGGGCGTCTCCTGGACAACCTGGTCCCGCGGCGGGATCTGGTCATCGCGACCAAGGCGGGCAGCGTCGCCGACCCCTACCGCCGGTTCGACGGATCGCGCGGTCACCTGCTCGCCGCCCTGGACGCGTCCCTGCGGCGGCTCGGGACGGATTACGTCGATCTGTGGCAGATCCACGCCTTCGATCCCGTGACCCCGCTGGAGGAGACCCTGCAGGCGCTCGACCTGGCCGTGTCGTCGGGGCGTGTCCGGTACGCCGGGGTGTCCGGCTTCAGTGGGTGGCAGCTGGCCAAGGCGGCCACCTGGCAGCTGGCCGCGCCGGGGCTGCGCACCCGCCTCGCCTGTACGCAGATGGAGTACTCGCTGCTGCAGCGGGGCGTGGAGCGCGAGGTGCTGCCGGCGGCGCTGGACCTCGGCGTGGGGTTGCTGCCGTCGTCCCCGCTCGGCCGGGGGGTGCTCACCGGCAAGTACCGCACGGGCACGCCGTCCGATTCGCGCGGTGCCTCCGAGCGGCTCGCCCCGTTCGTCGAGCCGTATCTCGACGAGGCGGCGGGCAGGATCGTGGACGCGGTGGCCACGGCCGCCGACGGCCTCGCCACGACGCCGCTCCAGGTCGCGCTCGCCTGGGTGCGGGACAGGCCGGGGGTGGTGGCCCCGGTCGTCGGCGCGCGCAACGCGCGGCAGCTGGCCGAGGCTTTGTCAGTGGAGGCGCTTAGTCTTCCTGACGAGATCTGCCAGGCGCTCGACGACGTGTCGGCGCCCGTGCACCGCTACCCCGACCAGGACTGGAGCACGCTGTGACTGCGCATCCCCGGGGAGAATCCCCGGACCCCGCGGCCGAGGACCACCAGGCCGGCGAGGACGCCGTCGTCCGGCCCGCCGAGACGCCCGGCACACCCGACGAGGACGGAGCGGGGAGCGCGGAAGGGGCGCACGAAGGCGCAAGGGGCGCAGAAGAGGCGCACGAAGCGGAGGGCAGTGCGGAGGGTGCCCAGGAGCCTGAGCAGCCCCCGGGAGCGTCCGCCGCACCCGCGTTGTCGGAGGCCGAGGCCGAGCTGGCCGCGCAGCGCGAGCTGCGCCTGCGGATCGAACAGCGCAAGGCCGAGAGGGACAGTCCCATCGCGGCCGGGACGAAGCTGAGCGGCCCCGCCGCGGATCTGCTCGCCGCCGTGCGGGCGGTGGAGAGCGGCGAGAAGCCGGGCACCGCGTTCTTCGACTCACCCGCGTCGGCGCCCGCGCCACGCCGCGCCGCGCCCGCCGCACCCGCACGGCCCGCTCCCGCTCCCGTCCCCGAGCGGCCGGCACCGCGGGCGGCGTCCCCCGAGGCCGCGGCCTCGGTCGCGACGGTACTGGCCGGAGGCGGGGCTCCCGAGGCCCTCGCGGGCCCTGCGGCGGCGACGCTCGGCGAAGGGGCGGCCGGGGTCCTCCGGGAGGACCCGTGGCAGCTGCTGTCCGTGCCCGGTGTCAGGCCGGAGCAGGCGGACGCCTTCGCGCGGGCCCTGCTGGGCGCGGAGTGCGGACCCGACGACCAGCGACGGACGGCGGCCCTGGTGGGCTGGCTGCTGGAGCGGGCCGCGCTGCGGGGCCACACCGCGCTCGACGCCGGCGAGGCGCGGACGGCGCTGGCGGGGTTCGGGGTCACCGATCCCCAGGAGGCCGTCCAGCACGCCGTCGCGGAGGGCGTCGTACTGGTCTTCCAGGACGGCGTGGACGCCACGGGTGCCGGGGAGCCGGAGGAGGACGCCGGGGCGGACGGGAGCGCGGACGGGGACGGGGACGGGACGCGGGACGACGAGGAGCCGGTGCGGGTCCTGCTCGGCCTCGACCGCTACGCCCTCGCCGAGGAGAGCCTCGCCGACGGTCTGGGCAGGCTGGTCAACTCGTGCGAGAAGGGCGCCGACTGGACGGAGGCCGCCGCCTCGGCCCCGTCCGCCTCGGCGGGCGAACTGATCCGGGCCGCGGCGACGGCGGGTCTGGTCGCCCACAGCGGCGGCGAGAGCGCCCGGACGGAACCCGCCGCCCTGATCGCCGCAGCCCAAGGCCTCGGGCTGCGGGCCCTGGGCACCGCGCACAGCGCCGACGGGCAGCGCAGGCTGGCCGACGCGGTCGGAGATCCGCGGTCCGCCGTCACCCTGTCCGCCCTGCTCTCGGGCGAGGCCGGTCCGGGCCGGGACGCGGACGGCGCCTTCGCGCTCGACGTGCTGGTGGTGCTGGACGCCCCGCAGCTCGACGTGGAGACGGCGGCGATGCTGGTGGAGTCCCTGGCGGACGGGACGCGGCTGGTCCTGAGCGGTGATCCGGGGGTGCTCGGCTCGGCCGGTGCGGGCCGGGTGTTCGCCGATGTGATCGCTGCGCGCGCCTGCCCCCACGTCGTCTCGCGCACACCCGACCCCGGCCCGATCGGTGAACTGGTCTCCGGCATCGGCATCGGTGAGCTCGCCCAGGTCGAGGCCCCCGGCAGGGAAGTGGTGATCGTTCCCGTCCACGACGCGGGTGAGGCCGTCCACCGTACGGTGCAGCTGGTGGCGGACTCGGTGCCTCGCGCCCTCGGCGTGCCCTCGTCCGACACCCAGGTGATCACTGTCGGGCACGGTGGCTCGGCCGGCACCACCGCACTCAACGCGGCGCTCAAGCAGCGGCTCAATCCGGGGCCGGGCCGCTTCGGCGGATTCGACCCGGGCGACCGGGTCGTCCACATCCCCGCGCCCGGCAGGGCCGTGCCCGGTGCGGTGGTCTCGGCCGACGCGGAGGGACTGCACCTGGACTGCGCGGGCACAGCCGTCGTCGTGGCGCCGGACCGGGTGGAGGCCTCCGTACGCCACAGCTGGGCGCTCAGCGCCCACCAGGCGGCCGGGATGCGCTGGCCCGCGGTCGTGGTGGTGCTGCCGGGCGACGCGGCGCAGGGGCTCAGCCGGCCCTGGGTCTACACGGCCTTCAGCCGCGGGGAGCGGCACCTGTCCGTGGTGCACGGCGTGGACCAGGCTCTGCCCCGCGCGGTGGCCGAGGTCCCGGCCCAGGAGCGGACGACCCGACTGCGCCCTCTGCTGGAGGCGCTCCCCACTCCGGACGCCCCGTAGCCACGTGCTCCGTCCCGGCCGGAGCACACCGACGGCCCCGGCACGCTGTTCCGTGCCGGGGCCGTCGGGCGGTGGGCTCAGGAGCGTCGGGCGGTGGGCTCAGGAGCGTTGCGGGACGCTGCCGTCGGGGTCCTCCTCCAGCTCGTCCTCCTCGTCGAAGACCGCGCTGGCGTCGAACCGGCAGACCACCAGCGCGGGGTCGGCCTCCTCGAACGGCGCCCCGAGCCACTCCCCGGGCTCGGGAAGCTCGTCCACGGCGGAGACCCAGAGGGTGGAGTCCCCCTCCTCCAGGCCGAACTCCTTGTGACGGGACGCGATTTCGTCCGCCTCGTACTCGCCGAACACCACGCCCAGCGCGGCGTGCACACCCGCGTCGGCGACCGCCGGAACACCGGCGTCCTGGCCGTCCGGATCGAGCTCGGCGAGCCGCTGTGCCTGGGCGATCAGCCGCGCGGGCTCCGCCACCGCGTAGTCGCGCCTGATCAGGACGCTCACGGCATGCGGTTCGTCGGGGCCCGCGTAGGGCGGCAGGGAGTCCTCCGCACTGGGGATCTCGAAGGGTGTGACCTCGTCGTAGCGGTCGTAGAGCAGCTCGTCGTAGACCTCGGCCGCGGCGGCCAGTGCGTTGAACGCGTCGTAGACAGCGGGGTCGTCGTCCCCGGTACGGCGTTCGACTGCCTGGAGGTGGCGGTCGAGCGCGGTTTTGACTGCATCGGCGGCGGCGCGTACCTCGGCAGCGGTGGGCTGCGCAGCATCAGACATGGGACAGACGCTATCCGTACCAGGGGTCTGCCCGCACAATAGATGCGATGCCGGAATACGAATTCATCGACGTGTACGTGCCGCGCGGGGTGTCCCGCAAGGAGGCGGCCCGCCTGCTGACCGACCATGCCGAGTACGGGCACTGGGAGTTGGACCGGCTGACGCTGCGCCGTGACGGCAGCCGCCGGGTGCGGCTGCGCCGCCGCATCATCCGCCAGCTCCGGCCCACCTGGTAGGACGGAGCGGGTTCCGCGCGCGCGGAACCCGCTCGTCGTGCCGATGGCGCCGTGCCGATGCCGTCGTGCCGCTATGCGGCGCCGCGCGAACGCCGGTACAGGACCGTGCCCGCACCTGCGAGCATCAGGCCCGCGCTCGCCGGAATGAGCAGGCCGAGGCCGCCCCCACCGGTCTGCGCGAGCTGCTCGCCCGGCACGAGCTGGGTCTCGGGAGCGGGGGGCGCGTCCGGGGTGACCGGCCGCTCGGGGGTGTGCGGCGTCTGCGGCACGACGGGCGGCGGGGCTGTCTCCGTGTCGTTCTCGCAGGAGTTGCCGAAGACCGGGTTGAGCAGTCCGCCGACGGTGACGCTGTTGCCGCAGAGGTTCAGGGCGATCTCCACCGGGACCTGCACCTGGTTGCCGGAGAGGATCCCGGGGGAACCGGTGGTCTCCGCCTGGGCCGAGGTGCCTGAGGCGCGGTGCCTGCCCGTCCCCGCCCCGCCGTCACGCCCGCCGTCGTGCCCGGACGCGTGGCTGCCCGATCCGTCGTGCCCGGACCCGTGACCGCCGTGCCCGCGGCCGGACTCCTCACGGCCGGAGTCGTGCCCGGACGAGGAGCGGTCGTCCGAGGTGTGTCCTCGGCCGGAGTCCGAAGATCCGTTTCCGCAGTCGTTTCCGCTCGTGGGGTTGAGCAGACCGGCAACGTCCACGGAGTTTCCGCACACGTTGACGGGTACATCGATCGGGACCTGGATCGAGTTCCCCGAGACCACGCCCGGTGAACCCGACGCGGCGCCGGCCGCGCCCGCGTCGGCGTGCGCGTAGCCGCTACCGAGCGCGAGCACTCCGCCCGCCGCTGCCATGGTGATCAGGCCTTTACGTGTGACCTGTCGCATAGGTTGTCTTCCTGCCTTCTGCATACCGAAATGCCCCGGACACAGCGGTGAGGGGGCCGAATGCCCAGAGGCCCCGGAGTGCATGGCGCGCACTCCGGGGCCGACCGGACTCACACCCTTACGGGTTGGTGCTCAACGTCAGTCGTTGACGCAGGCGTTGCCGAAGGCGGGGTTCAGCAGCCCGATCACGGAGATCGTGTTGCCGCACACGTTCACCGGAACGTGGACCGGAACCTGGATGACGTTGCCCGAGAGCACGCCGGGGCTGCCGATGGCGGCACCCTGGGCACCGGCGTCGGCGGAAGCCATACCCGCACCCGCGAGCACGAGACCACCGGTAGCAGCCGCGATTGCGACGACCTTCTTGATCATTATTCCTCCTGGTTGGAAAGTGCGGTCCCAGCCGCGGACCGCATCACCTGTAACGAGGAGGGAGTGCCGGGGCTACGAGTGCGTGATCGCTTTCACCCTTTCCGGTGAGGTCCGTACAGGCTGGCGATTCCGGCCGTGCGTGGGGTCAGGAGTGATCGATGAACCGGTCGAGCACCCGGGCCCCGAACTTCAGGCCGTCCACCGGCACCCGCTCGTCCACGCCGTGGAACATGCCGGCGAAGTCCAGCTCCGGCGGCAGCTTCAACGGGGCGAAGCCGAAGCAGCGGATGCCGAGGTCGTCGAAGGACTTCGCGTCGGTGCCGCCGGAGAGCATGTAGGGCACGGCTCGCGCGATGGGGTCCTCCGCCTTCAGCGCGAGCTGCATCGCGTCCACGAGGGACCCGTCGAAGCTGGTCTCCAGGGCCTTGTCCCCGTGCACGTCCTCGCGCTTGACCCGCGGGCCGAGGATCCGGTCCAGATCGGTCAGGAACTCGTCCTCGAAGCCCGGCAGGAAACGGCCGTCCACATGGGCGGTGGCCTGCCCCGGAATCACGTTCACCTTGTAGCCGGCGCCGAGCATCGTGGGGGCGGCGGAGTTGCGCAGGGTCGCGCCGATCATCTTGGCGATCCCGCCGAGCTTGGCGAGCGTCGCTTCCATGTCCTCGGGGTCGAGCGGGGTGCCGAGCGCGTCGGAGAGCTCGTCGAGGAAGGACCGTACGGTCTTGGTCACCCTGACCGGCCACTGGTGGCGTCCCAGCCTGCCCACGGCCTCGCAGAGCTCGGTGATGGCGTTGTCGGTGTTGGTCATGGAGCCGTGCCCGGCGGTGCCGTCCACGGTGAGCCGCATCCAGTGCATGCCCTTCTCCGCGGTCTCCACCAGATAGAGGCGCAGGTTCTCGTTGACCGTGAAGGAGAAGCCGCCGACCTCCCCGATCGCCTCGGTGACGCCGTCGAAGAGGTCCCGGTGGTTGTCGACGAGGTGACGTGCCCCGTAGGTGCCGCCCGCCTCCTCGTCGGCGAGGAAGGCCAGCACGATGTCGCGCGGCGGTTTGCGGCCGCTGCGCATGCGGTCGCGCACGACCGCGAGGGTCATCGCGTCCATGTCCTTCATGTCGACCGCGCCGCGTCCCCATACGCAGCCGTCCGCGATCTCCCCGGAGAACGGGTCGTGCGTCCAGTCCGCCGCGTTGGCCGGGACGACGTCGGTGTGCCCGTGGATCAGGAGCGCCGGCTTGGAGGGGTCCTCGCCCTCGATCCGGGCCACGGTGGAGGCGCGCCCCTTGTGGGACTCGATGATCTGCGGCTCCAGCCCGACCTCGGCGAGCTTCTCGGCGATGTACTCGGCCGCGGCCCGCTCCCCCGGCCCCGAGTGGTCGCCGTAATTGCTGGTGTCGATCCGGATCAGGTCACGACAGAGGTCCACGACCTCGTTCTCGGCGGTCCCGCCGATGCCGGCCCGGGCCGTGTTGGTCTCGCTCACGCTGCTTCCTTCCACTGACGCGGTGGTGCTCCCCCTCATCCTCGCGCGCCCGCCCCCGCGCACCCAAGACCGCCCGTACCCGTCATGCGCCTTTCACATGTCCGGCCGGCCGGGCGGCCGGACCGGGGGCGTGATCGAGCACCCCCGAATGTTTGCTATGGTTTTCCACGTCGGAACGGGCAGGGCCCAGACGACAGACACCCGGTCCGGGTGGCGGAATGGCAGACGCGCTAGCTTGAGGTGCTAGTGCCCTTTATCGGGCGTGGGGGTTCAAGTCCCCCCTCGGACACAGCGGAAAACCCCCAGGTCACCCACCCTGGGGGTTTTCGCTTGTTCAGGCCTTACTCCTTACCTGTGCCCGGACCGGCCGGTACGCGCCCTCACGGGTGCACGGGGGCTCCGAGGCCGGGAGTGCCGTCCGCTCGCCGGCCGAACGGCTGGACGCGGGTGCGGCGGTCGGGTCGTGCGGCGGATCGCCGGTGATCTCCTCGTACGGCCGGGCGTGGTGGACGAGCACGTCGGCACGCCCGTCCTCGGCGACGGTGAAGGAGTTGCGGCCGGGGCCCCTCAGCACGGTCCTGCGGCTGGGCACTTCGGCTCGACGCATGAGTACCGCTTTCAGCGGTGAGTCCGGCGTGAAGCGGGACTCACCGGACCGCGCGCGCCGGGACCAGCCCCTGCGCCCGCAGTTCGCCGAGGACGAGCGCGGCGTACTCGTCCGCGCCGCGTGCCGAGGTGTGGGTGTTGTCGCGCTTCTCGTCGTAGAGGTAGAGAGCCTTGGACCCCTCGGGGCCGAGCTCCTCGACCCGTGCCCTGGTGAGGGCGGTGAGGTCGACGACCGGGGTGTCCTGCTCGGCGGCGAGGCCGCGCATCTCGGCGGGCAGGTCCACGCCCAGACCGTTGACGATCAGTGCGGTGCCGTTGTCGAGCGTGCCGTCGGCATTGAACCAGCGGCGGACGACCGGGGTGACGAGCACGGGGCGCCCGCCCTCGGCGCGCACGTCCTCGATCATCGCGGTGAGGTTGGCCCGGTAGGTGTCGCGGTCGGTCTGCTTGTCGTTGTGGGCGAGCTGGATGAGGACGAGGTCGCCGCGGTGGATACGGGCCCGGAGGGCGGGGAACAGGGCCGGGTCGTCCCGGAAGGTCTGCGAGCTCTCCCCGGAGTCGGCGTAGTTGGCGACGGAGAGCCGGTCGGTGAGGTATTGCGGAAGCTGCTGACCCCAGCCCGAGTAGGGGTCACCCGGCTGGTCGCAGACGGTGGAGTCGCCGGCGAGCAGGATCTGCGGCACCCGGGCACGCTCGATGTGCAGCGAGGCGAGCTGCGGGGCGGCGCCACCGAAGGTGAGGTCGAGTCCCGGGCTGCCGGTGGCACCGGTGGGCTCGCCCTCGGGGTCGCGCACGTCCACGGTGAAGGTGCGGCGGACGGTCCCGCCGGGGGCGTTCGGGGTCTCGGCGAGCACGGATCTGCGGGACTCCGCGGTGACCGCCGTGGAGCCGGCCTCCGCACCGCCCCCGAGGACGGCCCGGACACGGTAGGTGCCGGGGGCGACGTCGAAGTGGCAGACGACGGGGGCGGTACCGGTGCAGTGGTCCGGCCCGGCCGCGACGCGGCCCTCGGCTCCGGCGGGAGCGGCCGCCAGGGTGGTCAGGGCCGCGGCGGCGGTGCAGGCGGCCAGCAGTACGGATCCGGCTCGGCGCATGGCGGGTCTCCCGGGTTGAATGGATTCAGCGGGGCCAGACCATACGCGTTCCCGCAAGCGCTTTCTACGGGGCGGACGTCTTTCTCCGCACCCCTTGACGGGGGTCGTCGGCAGCCCTAGCGTCGGTCCGATTCCACGAACGCAGCCCGGCATTTCGAACGAGCCGCTGGGGAGAGTCATGCGCCCGCACCTCACCGGAAGAGCCTTCGGCCCTCTGCTCGCGGGACCTCACGTCCCCCTCGTACGAGTTCGTCGCCGACTGCGTGGGCAAGGGCTCGGTCGACCGCGGCGAGGGCCCGGCGGTCTTCCGTTCCGACACAGAGGAGAAGTGGTATCTCCTCATCGACGAGTTCGGCGGCCGGGGCTACGTGCTGTTCGAGACCGACGACCTCGGCTCGGGGAAGTGGACGGTGTCGGCGGAGTACGAGCTCCCGCCGGGCGCCCGGCACGGGTCGGTGCTCCCGGTCACGCAGGAGGAGTACGAGCGTCTGCTGGGGGCCTACGCGATGGGATGATGGAGGGCCCTGCCCGTCCTTTCCGGGCCCCTCCGGCGACAAGGACCGACGCGATGAGAGGACGGGCGAAGCCTCCCGCCGCCCCGCTCCCCCAGCGCGCGGGCGTCGACCCGGTGCGAGTGCGGCTCCCGGCGGACCCGGAGGGGGTGTGGGCGACCGTCGGGGACCATCTGCTGGACCGGTTCGCCGGGGCGGTCGGCGCCGCGCGGGTGGGCACCATGCTGGCGGAGGGCAGGTTCGTCGGGGCGGACGGCGGCGCCGTGCGGGCGGACGAGCCGTACACGGCCGGGCGCCACCTCTGGTTCCACCGGGATTTCGCGCCGGAGGAGCCGGTGCCGTTCCCGGTCGGTGTGGTGTACCGGGACGAGCACCTCGTGATCGCGGACAAGCCGCACTTCCTCGCGACGACTCCGCGCGGCAGGCACATCACCGAGACCGTGGCGGCCCGGCTGCGCAGGGAGCTGGACCTGCCCGAACTGCAGCCCGCGCACCGGCTGGACCGGCTGACGGCGGGCCTGGTGCTCTGTGTCGTACGGGCCGGGGACCGCGGCGCCTACCAGACGCTGTTCCGGGACCGGCTGGTGCACAAGGAGTACGAGGCGGTCGCTCCGTACGATCCGGAGCTCACGCTCCCGCGCACCGTGCGGAGCAGGATCGTGAAGGAGCGCGGGGTCATCGCCGCGCGCGAGGAGGCGGGGACCGCGAACAGCGAGAGCCGGATCGAGCTGCTGGAGCACCGCGGCGGCACGGGCCGCTACCGGCTGTCGCCCGCCACCGGCCGGACCCATCAGCTGCGGGTCCACATGAACACGCTGGGGCTGCCGTTGGTGAACGATCCGGTCTATCCGGTGGTGGAGCCCGAGCCGGAGCACGCGGACCACCGGCGGCCGTTGCAACTGCTCGCGAAGGTCCTGGAGTTCACCGATCCGGTCACGGGTGAGCCGCACCGCTTCGAGAGCGGGCTGCGGCTCTCCGCGTGGCCGGACCGGTGAGCCCCTCCGAGGTCAGTGGCCGCGGTTGATCCAGTCCTCCAGCTGCGGGGCCTCCGCGCCGATGGTGGTGGAGTCCCCGTGACCGGTACGGGCGGTGGTCTCCGGCGGGAGCGCCAGCAGCCGGTCCCTGATCGAGTCGATGATCGTCGGGAAGTGGGAGAACGACCGTCCCGTGGCACCGGGGCCACCCTGGAAGAGGGTGTCGCCGGTGAAGACGGTACCCAGCTCCGGGGCGTAGAGGCAGACGGCTCCGGGCGCGTGGCCCGGGGTGTGCAGCACCGTCAGACGTGTCCCGGCGACCTCGATCTCCTGGCCGTCGGCCAGTTCGGCGTCGGGGGCCCGGTGGGGGTGGGTCTGCTTCCAGAGCGGCAGGTCGTCCGGGTGCAGCAGGATCGGCGCGCCGGTCGCCTCGGCGAGGGCGGGGGCCGCGTCGATGTGGTCGTTGTGCGCGTGGGTGCAGATGATCGCGCGCAGCGTACGGCCGCCGAGTGCCGCCTCGATCGCGGCGGCGTCGTGCGCGGCGTCGATGACGACCGCCTCGGTGTCGTCGCCGACGATCCAGACGTTGTTGTCGACGTCCCACTCGCCGCCGTCGAGGGCGAAGGTGCCGGAGGTGACCAGGTGGTCGATGCGGGCGGCCATCAGAAGACCACCACCGAGCGCAGGACGTCGCCGTCGTGCATCCGGGCGAAGGCCTGCTCGATCTCGCCGAGCCGGATGGTCTCGGTGACGAAGGCGCCCAGGTCGAGGCGGCCCTGCTGGTGCAGATCGACCAGCATCGGGAAGTCGCGCGAGGGCAGGCAGTCGCCGTACCAGGAGGACTTGAGCGAACCGCCGCGGCCGAACACGTCGAGCAGCGGGAGTTCGAGCCGCATCTCCGGTGTGGGGACGCCGACGAGGACGACGGTGCCGGCGAGGTCGCGGGCGTAGAAGGCCTGCTTGTACGTCTCCGGGTGGCCGACCGCCTCGATGACGACGTCGGCGCCGTTGCCGTCGGTCAGCGCGCGGATCGCCTCGACGGGGTCGTCCGAGCGGGAGTTGACGGTGTGGGTGGCGCCCATCTTCTTCGCCGTCTCCAGCTTGCGGTCGTCGATGTCGACCGCGATGATCTTCGCCGCTCCCGCGAGCCGGGCACCGGCGATCGCCGCGTCGCCGACGCCGCCGCAGCCGATGACGGCGACGGAGTCGCCGCGGCCGACCTGGCCGGTGTTGATGGCGGCACCGATGCCCGCCATGACTCCGCAGCCGAGCAGCCCGGCGACGGCCGGGGAGACCTCGGGGTCGACCTTGGTGCACTGGCCGGCGGCGACGAGGGTCTTCTCGGCGAAGGCGCCGATGCCGAGCGCCGGGGAGAGCTCGGTGCCGTCCAGCAGAGTCATCTTCTGCTTCGCGTTGTGGGTGTCGAAGCAGTACTGCGGGCGTCCGCGCAGACAGGCACGGCACTGGCCGCACACCGCACGCCAGTTGAGGACGACGAAGTCGCCCGGCGCGACGTCGGTGACGCCGTCGCCGACGGACTCCACGACACCGGCGGCCTCATGGCCGAGCAGGAAGGGGAAGTCGTCGTTGATCCCGCCCTGCTTGTAGTGCAGGTCGGTGTGGCAGACGCCGCACGCCTGGATCGTGACCACGGCCTCGCCGGGTCCGGGGTCCGGAATCACGATGGTCTCGACCCGTACCGGCTCGTTCTTTCCCGGAGCGATGACCCCTTGTACGTGCTGCGGCATTCCCGTGGACTCCCTTTCCCGACATTCCTCTGAGATCGATCACCGACAACCGTACGCCGTGCGGGGCGGCCGCGGTGGCGCACCACGGGTGGCGGCTCCCCCCGCCGTGCACGCCGTGTTGCCCAGGTCCCCTTGCACCCGGCGGCCACCCGTGTCAGGCCGGCCCGGATGCCGCCGGTGTCGTCCAGGTGGTTCGCGTACGCCGAGCCGGACGGGTACGCGGTGAGCGCTTCGGCCGGGGGACGCGCCGGTCAGGGAGGAAGGCGAACGCGCCACCGGGCGCGACGCGGCGGCCGGGGCGGCTCGGAGTCCGCGCCGACGCGGCGGCCGGGGCGGCTCGGAGCCCGCGTACGGCCGGCCGCTGAGGGCCCGTCAGGGCGCGAGCACGTCCAGTTCGTGCAGCGCGCCGACCGCGATCTCCGTCGTCAGTCTTTCCGCACCCGCCGCGTCCCCCTCGCGCACGGCTTCGGCGAGCCGGACGTGGAGCGTGACGGCGGCGGGATCGGGGTCCTCGAACATCACCTGGTGGTGGGTGCGCCCGGCGAGGACCTCGGCGACGACGTCACCGAGACGCGCGAACATCTCGTTGCCCGACGCGTTGAGCACGATGCGGTGGAAGGCGATGTCGTGCCGGAGGTAGCCCTCCAGCTGCTGGCCTCGCGAGGTCGCCACCATGCCGAGGGCGCATTCCGTGAGCGCGGCGCACTGCTCGGCCGTGGCGTGCCGGGCCGCGAGTCGTGCGGCGACGGGTTCGACGGCGGACCGCAGCACGGTCAGGGAGCGCAGCTGCCGTGGCCTGTCGGCGCCGGCGAGCCGCCAGCGGATGACCTGGGGGTCGTAGACGTTCCACTCCTCGGTGGGCCGCACGGTCACGCCGACCCTGCGCCGGGACTCGACCAGGTGCATGGACTCCAGGACGCGGACCACCTCGCGTACGACGGTGCGGGACACGTCGAAGCGCTGGGCGAGCTCGTCGGTGCGCAGGACCAGGCCGGGCGGGGACTCCCCCGCGGCGATCTCCAGGCCCAGGGTGTCCAGCACATGGGTATGGAGGCCCTGGGCAGGTGTGGTCATGCCCACAAGCCTACGGGGAGGCCTTGGGGAACAAAAAGTACGACGTTTATGTCACAGCCCCTTGAATAAGTCATATGTAATGGGTTTCAGTAGCGCGACGGACCGATGTCGCGGACCGATGTCGATGAAGACAGCGAGGCACCAATGAGCACCCCCCACGTCGTCGTGGTGATGGGCGTAGCAGGGACCGGCAAGACCACGATCGGCCCCCTGCTCGCCGACGCCCTGGGCGTCCCCTACGCCGAGGGCGACGACTTCCACCCGCCGGCCAACATCGCGAAGATGTCCGCCGGCACGCCCCTGGACGACGACGACCGCTGGCCCTGGCTGGACGCGATCGGGCAGTGGGCACACGGCCGGGCGGGGCTCGGCGGCGTCGTCAGCAGCTCGGCTCTCAAGCGCGCCTACCGCGACCGGCTGCGGGCCGAGGCCCCCGGTGCCGTCTTCCTGCATCTGACCGGCGACCGGTCCCTCATCGAACGCCGCATGGCGGACCGTAAGGGCCACTTCATGCCGACCGCGTTGCTCGACTCCCAGTTCGCCACCCTGCAGCCGCTGCAGGAGGACGAGGCGGGCGTCGCCGTCGACGTGTCCGGCACCCCCGAGGAAATCACCGATCGGGCCGTCGCCGCGCTGCGCCGGCTCGCGAACTAAGGATCACCACCGTGACCGGTCTCAGCGTCGAGATGCTGGCAGCGGACGCCGTCGAACCCATCACTTCGGCCGGTAACGCACAGCTGGGCATCGCCGTCCTGGCGGGCATCGCCGTCATCGTCCTGCTCATCACCAAGTTCAAGATGCACGCGTTCCTCGCGTTGACCATCGGCTCGCTGGCGCTCGGCTCCTTCGCCGGGGCCAACCCGGCGAAGACCATCGCGAGCTTCACCGCGGGCCTCGGTTCGACCGTCGCGGGTGTCGGTGTCCTCATCGCCCTCGGCGCCATCCTGGGCAAGTTGCTCGCCGATTCCGGCGGCGCCGACCAGATCGTCGACACGATCCTCGCGAAGGCGAGCGGGCGTGCGATGCCGTGGGCGATGGTCCTGATCGCCTCGATCATCGGGCTCCCGCTGTTCTTCGAGGTCGGAATCGTGCTGATGATTCCGGTGGTGCTGCTGGTCGCCAAGCGCGGCAACTACTCGCTGATGAGGATCGGCATCCCCGCGCTCGCCGGTCTCTCCGTGATGCACGGGCTGATCCCCCCGCACCCCGGCCCGCTGGTCGCGATCGACGCGCTGGGCGCCAACCTGGGTGTCACGCTGGCCCTCGGTGTGCTGGTGGCCATCCCGACCGTGATCATCGCGGGTCCGGTCTTCTCCCGCTACGCCGCCCGCTGGGTGGACATCCAGGCGCCGGAGAAGATGATCCCGCAGCGCCCGTCCGAGGACCTGGACCGCCGCCCCAGCTTCGGCGCGACCCTGGCGACGATCCTCCTGCCCGTCGTGCTGATGCTGATCAAGGCACTCGTCGACATCGTGGTGGACGACCCGGAGAACCACGTCCAGCGGGTCACCGACGTCATCGGCTCGCCCCTGATCGCCCTGCTCGCCGCCGTGATCGTCGGCATGTTCACCCTGGGCCGGGCGGCCGGCTTCACCAAGGACCGGCTCGCCGGCACCGTCGAGAAGTCGCTCGCCCCGATCGCGGGCATCCTCCTGATCGTGGGCGCCGGCGGCGGGTTCAAGCAGACCCTCATCGACGCCGGTGTGGGCCAGATGATCCTGGAGTTCTCCGAGAACTGGTCGATCCCCGCCCTGCTGCTCGGCTGGCTCATCGCCGTCGCGATACGCCTGGCGACGGGCTCGGCGACGGTGGCCACCATCTCGGCGGCCGGTCTGGTCGCCCCGCTGGCGGCCGACCTGTCGACCTCGCACGTCGCGCTGCTCGTCCTCGCGGTCGGTGCGGGCTCGCTCTTCTTCAGCCACGTCAACGACGCGGGGTTCTGGCTGGTGAAGGAGTACTTCGGCATGGACGTCCCGCAGACGATCAAGACCTGGTCGGTGATGGAGACGATCATCTCCGTCGTCTCGCTGGGCTTCATCCTGCTGCTGTCGCTGGTGCTGTAGGCGGGGCTACTCCTCCGGCTCCCGCCACAACGGGTGCTCGGAACGGGCCCAGGGGCGCTCGACCGACCCGGTGCGCATGCCACGGCGTGCCTCCGGGTCGGCGAGCGCCTTCGCCATGTGCCCGGCGAGGACGATGCCGATCGCGAGCGCGAGCCAGTCGTGCACGAAGGTCGCTCCCGTACGCCACGCCAGCGGGGCGAGCCCGGTGAACCACATCAGCAGTCCGGTGCCCAGCATCACGAGCACGGCGCCCGCGATCCACGCGGCGTAGACCTTCTGGCCCGCGTTGAACTTCCCGGCCGGCCGGGAGCCCGGTGTGCGGTCGCGGCGCAGCGCGGCACACAGCCACTGGCGGTCGTGCGGACCGAAGCGGTTGAGCCGCGAGAGGTCGGCGCGCAGAGCCCGCGAGACCAGCCCCGCCAGGAGCGGTACGGGGATCAGGAGCCCGGACCACTCGTGCACGGTCACCACGAGGTGGCGGCGGCCGACGAGTTCGGCGAGCTGGGGGACGTACAGGCAGGCCGCCGTGGCCACGCAGAGCAGCACCAGCCAGGCGGTGGTGCGGTGCACCCAGCGTTCGGCGGCCGTGAAGCGCCGGACCCTCGGTCCGTGTTCAGGCAGTAGGGGTGTCGTCCCGTCCGTTGGAACGGCCCACCCAGGCGTCGACGTCATAGCCGAGTTCCTCCCAATAGCCGGGGCGCACGGAGTCGGTGACGGTGATCCCGGAAAGCCATTTCGCGGACTTGTAGAAGTACATGGGGGCGACGTAGAGCCGGACCGGGCCGCCGTGGGCGTGGGCCAGGTCCTTGTCCTGCATGCGCAGGGCGACCAGGACGTCGGGCCGGCGGGCCTGTTCCAGGGTGAGGCTCTCGCTGTAGGCCCCGTCGAAGCAGGTGAAACGGATCGCCTTCGCTCCGGGCCGTACCCCTGCCGCGTCCAGCAGCGCCGAGAGCGGGACGCCCTCGAACGGGGTCTCGGGCACCCGCCAGCCGGTGACGCACTGCACGTCCCGTACGAGGCGGGTCTGCGGCAGCGCCTTCAGACCGTCCAGTGTGTACCTCGCCGGGTGGTCGACCAGGCCGTCCACGGTCAGCTCGTAGTCCGCGGAGGTCCTGCGCGGCACCGAGGAGGTGACGGAGTAGTAGCGGAAGCCTCCTCCGTTGGGCAGCAGGCCGCTGAGCCCGGTGGGGTCCTTGTCGGCGACGGCGCCCAGGCCTCTCTCGACCGCCCCCTGCAGGAGGGGGGCCGCCGCCACGCCGGCGGCGCCGAGGCCGAGCATGGTGAGGACCAGACGGCGTCCGACGGGCGTGCCGCCGGCGTCGGGAGGGGGTCCGGGAGGGGGACTGTTCACCCGCTCATTCGAACACCCGCGGCCGCCCTTCACCAGGGGCCGCGGGTGCGCGTCATGCTTCGGTAAGAATCGGGACGTCAGCGGGGCGCGGTCGTGCCCTCCGCGGCCTTCTCCAGCTGGAACGCCTCGTTGCCGAGACCGATCCGCGCGTGGACCTCCGGCCTGGTGCGGCGCAGCACCGCCCCGTAGGCCAGGCCGCCGGCGAGGGCCAGGACGATGACACCGGGCAGCAGCCAGTTCAGCGAGGATCCGGGTCCCGAGCCGACCAGGACGTCGAAGTCCCGGACGGTGAGGACGGCGATGGCCAGCAGCGCCAGGCCCGCGAGACCGGAGGCCACCAGGCGGGGCGCCTGGACCCGCCCGGCGCCGCGTCGCACGAAGAACGCGATGACGGCGAAGGAGGCCGCGGCCATCAGCACGATGACCCCGAGCGCGCCGACGTTGCCCATCCAGGTGAACAGGTGCAGGACGGGCGCGGTGGGGTCGCCGGCCGGGTTGTCGTCGGTGAGGGCGAAGGCGAGCACGATCACGGCGGACAGCGCGGACTGGAGCATCGAGCCCGTGGCGGGGGCGCCGCTCGCCTTGTTGGTGCGGCCGAAGGCCGCGGGCAGCAGTCCTTCGCGGCCCATGGCGAACGCGTAGCGGGCGACCACGTTGTGGAAGCTGAGCAGTGCCGCGAACATGCCGGTGACGAAGAGGACGTGCAGGACGTCCGTGAAGGTGGCGCCGAGCCGCTCCTCGGTGAGGCCGAAGAGCATGCCCGGCCCCTCCTTGAGCGACAGGTCGGCGATGGAGGAGGGGCCCGCCGCGACCGTCAGGGCCCAGGAGCTGACGGCGAGGAACAGCGCGGCGTAGCCGACGGCCAGGAACATCACGCGGGACACGACGACCTGCGGGCGGCTGGTCTCCTCGGCGTACACCGGGGCCTGCTCGAAACCGACGAACGCGGCGATGCAGAAGCAGAGCGCGGTGCCGAGGCCCGCCCCGGTGAGGGTCTCGGGGTTGAACGCGTGGAAGGACAGGCCTTCGGGGCCGGGCTTGCCGACGGCGGCGATGTCGAAGATCACGACCAGGGCGCACTCGATGACCAGCAGCACGCCGAGGACCTTGGCGTTGAGGTCGATCTTCAGCCAGCCCAGCGCGCCGACGACGGCCACGGCGAACAGGGCGGGGATCCACCACCGGAGGTCGATGTCGAGGTAGGTGGCGAAGAGGCCGGAGACCTCGAATCCGAGGATGCCGTAGATCCCGACCTGCATGGCGCTGTAGGCGACCAGCGCGACGAACGAGGCGCCCGCGCCGGCCGTGGCGCCGAGGCCGCGTGCGATGTACGCGTAGAAGGCCCCGGCGTTGTGGACGTGCCGGCTCATCTCCGCGTAGCCCACGCCGAACAGCATGAGGACGACGCCGAGGATGACGTAGAGCAACGGCTGCCCGACGATGCCCATCACGCCGAAGACCGTCGGCATCACCCCTGCCACGACCATCAGGGGGGCGCTCGCCGCGAGGACGGAGAGGAGCAGTCCGGGGGTGCCCAGCCGGTCGGCGCGCAGGGCGCGTTCCTCACCCTTGTAGGTATGGATCCCGCCGGTGTCGCCGGTCGTCCCGGTGGTGCCGGTCTCGCTCGTATCTGTTCTGCCCGTCGACATGGCGGGGATGGTCCCTTCGTCGATAACAACGTGCGTCAGGGGGCACCGAGCGCGAGGCCGCGCGCGGCGAGGAATGCGGGGTAGGGGTCGCGGCCCGCGTACGACCACGGCGCCTCGGTCGCGTGGGAGCCGATGCGGTGGAACAGCGCGGCGGCCTCCGCGGGCCGGCCCTCGCAGGTCTTGGCGTGGGCGAGGAAGTTGAGGTCGGCCCGGTGGCGGGGGTGGTCCTCGCGTTCCCATTCGAGCCACCAGTCGAAGGCGGCCTTCATCACCTGTCTTGCCCGGCGTCCCGACCAGTGGCCGGAGGCCGCCGGGTCGTCGGACACGGCGCCGGCGGCGGCCAGGACGCGGTAGCGCTCGGCGTGGGCGACGACGGGGAGGACGGCGAGCGGCGAGTCCGCCGGGGCCTGTTCGGCTGCCCACGCGGCGAAGTCGTAGACCTCGTGCAGCGGATCGCTCTCGGGGCGGGCCTCGGCGAGCGCCGCCGTCATGAGGTGGTGGGCGTGGTGGTGCTCGGGGTGGCGCGCCCGGATCTCCTCGAAGTGCCTGGCGGTCTCCTCGGGGGTGCCGTGCGTGCGCTCCAGGGCCATCAGACCGAGCCAGGGCGTGGGGTCGGCGGGGTGCAGCGCGGCGGCGGCCAGGCAGGCCTCGCGGGCCGGTCCGGTCTCGTCGGCGGCGGCCTTGGGGCGCTGGGCGCGCGCGACGGTGGCGCAGGCGAGGAGCGTCGTGGCGTCGGGACTTCCGGGTTCGGCGAGCAGCCAGTCGCGGGCCCAGCCCGCGGCGGACGGGACGGCGGCGAGCGCGAGGACCCGATGCCCCCGCCGGTCCCAGTCCGCACCCGTCGCGACGAGCAGGGAGCGGGCCCGGGTCCAGCGTCCCTGCGCGAACTGGTCGCGGACGTCGATGAGTTCGGTGTCGTCGAGAGCCGGGTCGAAGGCGTGGTCCGAGCGACCGCCCTTGCGGCGGGAACGGCCCAGAGGCGGCGGAGGCGGAGACATCCGCGGGCTTCCTTTTCGACTTCGGCATGAGATCGGCACATTTCGATGCCCTGTGCGAGCAAACGATCGCGCACAGCAAAGCGGTAGGCATGGCTCTCCGTCAAGCGGCACCCGGCCCCAACTGTGTTCACATTGCAGGCAGTTGGCCGCCCCGGAGGGCTTCCCGCACGATTCACGCAGTTCGCGTACGCGCTACGGGAGTGGCGCCTGAGGGAAGAGTGACGCGTGCCACACTGCCGCCATGGAGAACCGCGAACCGCTCAAGCCCTTCCTCCTCGCCTTCCCCGGCCCTCTGCGCGACCGGCTGGTGGCCGCCGTGCTCTCGGGCGAGAAGGTCTCCACGTCCGGGCTGCTCCTGGAGTACGAGGTGGAGCGCGAGGAGCTCCCGCCGGTGGGCGAGCGGTCCGCGCTCATCGACTCCGCCGGACGGGAGGTCGCCGTGGTCGAGCTCACGGAGGTGCGGGTACTGCCGCTGGGGTCGGTGGACCTGCGGCACGCGCTCGACGAGGGCGAGGGACACGCGTCGGTGGCCGAGTGGCGGGCGGGGCACGAGGAGTTCTGGCACAGCGAGGAGATGCGGGAGGCGCTCGGGGACCCGCTGTTCACCGTGGACGACTCGACGATGATCGTCGCGGAGCGGTTCCGGGTGGTGGAGCGGCTCACCTGACAGCGCCTCAGGGTTTGGGGAGCGCCTGAGCGTCCGCACGGGCTCCTCGAACAGCACCTCGGGGTCCGGGGAGCGCCTGGGCGTCCGCACGGGCTCCTCGCACCTGGAGCGGGACGCCCCGTTCCGCTCCGGCGGCCCGTCGGGGGACCTTCAGCCGATGGCCTTCGCCGCGGCCCGGCCCGCCGCACGGCCCGAGAAGATGCAGCCGCCGAGGAAGGTGCCCTCCAGGGAGCGGTAGCCGTGCACCCCGCCGCCGCCGAAGCCCGCCGCCTCCCCCGCCGCGTAGACCCCGGGCAGCGGGGTGCCGTCCTCGGTCAGGACGCGGGAGGACAGGTCCGTCTCCAGCCCTCCGAGGGACTTGCGGGTCAGGATGTTCAGCCGTACGGCGATGAGCGGGCCCGCGGCCGGGTCGAGGATGCGGTGCGGCTTCGCCGTGCGGATCAGCTTGTCACCGAGGTAGGAGCGGGCGCCGTTGATCGCCGTGATCTGGAGGTCCTTGGTGAAGGGGTTGGCGATCTCGCGGTCCCGGGCCGTGATCTCGCGGCGCAGGTCCTCCTCGTCGATGAGCCCTTCACCGGTGAGCGCGTTCATTCCGCGCACGAGGGCGCCGAGGTCCTTCTCGACGACGAAGTCGACGCCCTTGTCCATGAACGCCTTCACCGGCCCGGGGACGTCGGCGCGGGCCCTGCCGATCACGTCGCGCACCGACTTCCCGGTCAGGTCGGGGTTCTGCTCGGAGCCGGAGAGCGCGAACTCCTTGCCGATGATCCTCCGGTCGAGGACGAACCAGGTGTAGCCGTGTCCGGACCCCATGATGTGTTCGAGGGTGCCCAGGGTGTCGAAGCCCGGGAAGAGCGGGACGGGCAGCCGCTTGCCGCGGGCGTCCAGCCAGAGGGAGGACGGGCCGGGGAGGATCCGGATGCCGTGCTTGTCCCAGATCGGACTCCAGTTCTCGATGCCCTCGGTGTAGTGCCACATGCGGTCGCGGTTGATGTGGTGGCCGCCCGCCTTCTCCGCGATGCCCAGCATCAGCCCGTCGACATGGGCGGGGACCCCGGAGAGCATCTTCTCCGGCGGGGTGCCCAGCCGCTCGGGCCACTGGGCGCGCACGAGGTCGTGGTTGCCGCCGATGCCCCCGGAGGTCACGATCACGGCCTGGGCCCTGAGCTCGAAGGTGCCGGTGACCTCGCGGCTGCTCGCGGTGCCCCGCTCCGCTCCGCTCTCCTCGAGGATCTCGCCGGTGACCGTGTCGACCGCTCCGGCCGAGCGGCCGAGGCCGGTCACCCGGTGGCGGAAGCGCGCCCGGACGAGACCCTTGGCCATGCCTTCGCGGACCCGCCGTTCGAACGGGGCGACGACGCCGGGCCCGGTACCCCAGGTGATGTGGAAGCGGGGGACGGAGTTGCCGTGGCCGTTGGCGTCGTAGCCTCCGCGTTCGGCCCAGCCGACGACGGGGAAGAACCGCAGCCCCTGGGCGTGCAGCCAGGACCGCTTCTCCCCGGCGGCGAAGTCGACGTACGCCTCCGCCCACTTCCGCGGCCAGTGGTCCTCGTCGCGGTCGAAGCCGGCCGTCCCGTACCAGTCCTGGAGGGCCAGGTCGTGGCTGTCCTTGATGCGGAACCGGCGCTGCTCGGGCGAGTCGACGAGGAAGAGCCCGCCGAAGGACCAGTGCGCCTGGCCGCCGACCGACTGCTCGGGTTCCTGGTCGAGCAGGATCACCGAGCGGCCCGCGTCGACGAGTTCGGCGGTGGCCACCAGCCCCGCGAGTCCTGCCCCGATCACGATCACGTCAGCGTCGTACGCCATGGGTTCCATCCTTCGGGGCGGTGCGGGGCAGCGCGGGCGGGGCGGGCGAAGTTACCTGTGGGTCAGATCTTCGGTACGGGCCGCGCCCACGTCAACCTTCCGGCGGCGGCGCCCTCACCGATCCTGTGCGGCCGCCGGGCTATCGTCGGAACGTGTCGGTGCTGGTAATCCTGCTGTCCGTGGGCGCCGCCTGCTGCCTGGGCTTCGGCTTCGTGCTCCAGCAGGACGCCGCCCGCCGTGCTCCCCTGAGCGACTTCCTCTCGCCCCGGCTGCTGCTCGACCTGATGCGGGTGCCGAGCTGGCTGGCCGGGCTGGGCCTGATGGTCTGCGGGATGGTCCTCGGGGCCCTCGCCCTCGGTCAGGGCGAGGTGTCCGTCGTGGAACCCCTCCTGGCGACCAATCTCCTCTTCGCGATGGCCCTCTCGCGCCACCGCACGGGCCAGAGCCTCGGGCGGCAGGGGTGGGGAGGGCTCTGCCTGCTGGCGGGCGGCGTCACCGCGTTCCTGCTGGCGGGCGAGCCGCAGGGCGGCGAGGCGGAGACGTCGTCCCTGAGGCAGTGGCTGGTGATCGGGGTGGTGGCGGGTCTGGCCCTGGTCCTGACCGCCTGCGCCAGACACCCCCGGACGCGGGGCACCCCGGTCTTCCTCGGCCTGGCGGCGGGTCTGCTCTACGGTCTGCAGGACGCCCTGACCCGGCTCAGCGGGGAGCGCCTGACGGACGACGGCTGGGACGCGCTGCTGACGAGCTGGTACCCGTACGCGGTCCTCGTCCTGGGGGTGACCGGGCTGCTCCTGGTCCAGAGCGCGTTCGAGGCGGGGCCGCTGCGGATGTCCCTGCCGGCGCTGACCGCCGCGCAGCCGCTGTCGGGGATCCTCTGCGGGATCGGCTTCCTCGGCGACCAGGTGCGCACCGACACCGGCGCCCTGGCCTGGCAGGCCGCCGGGCTCGCGGCGATCGTGGCCGGGATCGTGCTGCTGGGCCTGCATCCGGCGATGCCGGAGGGCAAGGACAGACACGGTTCCACCGCCGCGGACCGGTTGATGTTGGATGGGCCCCATGAATCCGGCTGACGAGATCCTGGACATGGTCGACGAGAACGACGAGGTGGTCGGGCAGACGTCCCGCGGCGAGGCCACCGCGCGCGGCCTGCGCCACCGCTGCGTCTTCATCGAGGCCAGGGACCCGGAGGGCCGGCTCTTCGTCCACCGCAGGACGGACACGAAGCTGGTCTTCCCCTCGCACCACGACATGTTCGTCGGCGGGGTCGTCGGCGCGGGCGAGTCGTACGACGAGGCCGCGCTGCGGGAGGCCGAGGAGGAGCTGGGGGTCTCCGGTCTCCCCCGCCCCACGCCCCTGTTCAAGTTCCTCTACGAGAGCCCGGCGCACAGCTGGTGGTCGTACGTGTACGAGGTGCGCTGCCCGGTGCCGGTGGATCCCCAGGCGGAGGAGGTCGCCTGGCACGCCTTCCTGACCGACGCCGAGGTGGAGGAACGTCTCGGCGCGTGGACGTGGGTGCCCGACGGGCTGGAGACCTACCACCGGCTGCGGGAGTTCCGGGCGGCGGGCGGGGCGGGTGCCGGCTCGTGAACGACTTCGTACGGGGTCTGCGGCTGTGGTTCGCGCCGGAGCGGATCCGCGAGGAGGGCGACACGCCCGACTACCGCTTCTCCCTCGCCAACGAGCGCACCTTCCTCGCCTGGATCAGGACGGCCCTCGCCCTCATCGGGGGCGGCTTCGCCGTCGACCAGTTCCTGCCCGGACTCGGCTGGGGCGTACGCGCCGGGCTGGCTCTCGGACTGCTGGCGGCGGGGGTGCTCTGCTCTCTGCGGGCCGTCAACCACTGGGTCCGGTGCGAGCGGGCGATGCGGCGCGGGGAGGACCTGCCGGCGTCACGCTTCCCCGCGCTGCTCAGCCTGGTGGTCGCGGTGGTGGCGCTCGCGATGGTGGTGGTGGTCCTGTTCGGCTGGGAGGGCCGGTGACCCCCGCGGAACGCGACCCCGGCCTCCAGCCCGAGCGGACGCGGTTGGCCTGGCGGCGCACCACCCTGTCGTGCACGGTGGTGGCCCTGCTCGCGGTGCGGCAGGCGCTGCACGGCGGAGCGACCATGGCGGGGATGATCGCGGTGGCGCTGAGCCTGCTGGCCTGGCTGGGCTTCCTCGCGGTGGCGCACCGCAGGGTGACCGGCATGGGCAGCACCGAGCCCGCCCCGCTGTCGGCGCGCCGGGCGCTGGCAGCGGCCGCGTGCACCGTGGCGCTCGCGGTGTTCGCCGCCGCGATGCTGTTCTGACCCGGCCACCTCTCCGGCGGGCCGGCTGCGGCTCTCAGTCCTCCCACTCCACGGAGACGACGATCTTGCCCCGGGTGCGGCCCTCCTGGTTGAGCCGGTAGGCGTCGGCGGCCTGTTCCAGGGGGAACACCCGGTCCACGTGGACGGAGACGATGCCCTGCTCGGCCAGGCCCGCGAGGTGGGCGAGGTCCGCGGCGTCGGGCCGTACGAAGGCGTAGCGCCCGCCGTAGGAGAAGACCTCGCCGTCGGCGATGGACGCGAGCCGGCCTCCGGGGGCGAGGGTCTCGGCGGAGATCCGGAGCGCCTCCCCGCCGACGGTGTCGAACGCCGCGTCGAAGCCGTCGGGGGCGAGCTCCCGCAGCCGGGCGGTCAGGCCCTCGCCGTACTCGACCGGTTCGCCGCCCAGCCGGCGCACGTAGTCGTGGTTGTGGGGCCCGGCGGTGCCCACGACCCGGCAGCCCGCGTGCCGGGCGAGCTGGACGGCGAGCGAGCCGACCCCGCCGGCGGCCGCGTGGACGAGGACGGTCTCGCCCTCCCGGATCTTCAGGGTGTGGTGCAGCACCTGGTAGGCGGTGAGGCCGCACAGCGGGAGGCCCGCGGCCTCCTCGAAGCCGATGCTCAGGGGCTTGCGGGCGAGGGTGCGTACGGGTGCGGCGACGTACTCGGCGAAGGTCCCGCGCGACAGGAAGTCCTCGCGGACGTAGCCGATGACCTCGTCCCCCACCGCGAACTCGTCCACGGCGGCTCCGGGCTGGACCACGACACCGGCCACGTCCCAGCCGGGGATGACGGGGAACACCGCTTCGAGCCCTGCCTGGAGATGGCCCTCACGGGCCTTCCAGTCGACGGGATTGACGGCGGCGGCCCGCACCTTCACCAGGACCGAGTCGGGGCCGACCTTCGGGTCGGGCCGTTCGCCGTACTCCAGGACGTCGGCCGAGCCGTACCTGCTGTAGCTGATCGCCTTCATCCTCCGACGATCGGCGCGCCCCGGGGTCCCCGCAACTCAGGCCGTGACCACGTCGTGGGCCGGCAGCGGCGTGCGCGGGTCGTGACCGGAGTGCCGGAGCCCGATGAGGAGGGCTGGGGTCGTCTCCCCCCTGTACGGCCGGGCGACGAGCCGTGTGCCGGGGAGGAGCCGGAGATCACTTCTCGGATTCCGGGCGGACACTGGACGACATACCGACTGGTCGGCATCATGGTGCCGACCGTTCAACCGCCCCGGAGGTGCGCCCCATGAGCCCAGTCCACCCGCCAGGTCTCGATCTCGACCTGCTGCGCGGCCATCTCGACCGCGAGCGGCCGGGGCTGGTGACGGGACCGCTCGACGCCCGGGTGATCGAGGGCGGCCGGTCGAACCTCACCTACATCGTCACCGACGGGACCGGGCAGTGGGTCGTGCGCAGGCCTCCCCTGGGCCATGTGCTCGCCACCGCGCACGACATGAAGCGCGAGCACCGGGTGATCAGCGCCCTGCACCCGACGGCGGTCCCGGTGCCGGAGACCCTTCTGCTCTGCGAGGACGACACCGTCATCGGCTCGCCCTTCTACGTCATGGAGTACGTCGAGGGAACCCCGTACCGCACCGCCGAGCAGCTCGCCCCGCTCGGCGCCGAACGCACCAGGGCCGTCGTGCTGGGGCTCGTCGACACCCTGGTGGACCTGCACGCCGTGGATCCGGCAGCGGTCGGCCTCGGCGACTTCGGGCGGCCGGAAGGTTTCCTGGACCGGCAGCTGCGGCGCTGGGGCAAGCAGCTGGACGCCTCCCGCAACAGGGAGCTCGCCGGGATCGACGAGCTGCACTCGGCGCTGGGCCGTGAGCTCCCCGTCTCCCCCGCGCCCACCGTCGTCCACGGCGACTACCGCCTGGACAACGTGCTGATCGGTCAGGACGACCGGATCAAGGCGGTGCTGGACTGGGAGATGTCCACGCTCGGCGACCCGCTGACCGATCTCGGCCTGCTGGTGATGTACAGCTCCGACCTGGACCTGCCCGCGTCGCCGGTCTCCACCACGAGCGGCGCTCCGGGCCACCCCAGCCCCGCCGAGCTGATCGAGCGCTACGCGGCCCGCTCCGGCCGCGACACCTCCGCCATCTCCTGGTACACGGCCTTCGCGTGGTTCAAGCTCGCCGTGATCCTCGAGGGCATCCACTACCGCTACACGCTGGGCCAGACCGTCGGCGCCGGCTTCGACCGCATCGGCGACCTGGTGCCCGTCTTCATCGCGCACGGCCTCACCACCCTCAAGGAAGGCTGATCCCCCCTATGGACTTCGCATTCGACGCCCGTACCGAAGAGCTGCGCACGAAGCTGCTCACCTTCATGGACGAGCACGTGTACCCGGCCGAGCAGGTGGCCGAGGAGCAGCGCGCGGCTCTGGCGTCGCCGTGGGACACCCCGCAGATCGTGGAGGACCTCAAGGCCGAGGCGCGCAGGCAGGGGCTGTGGAACGTCTTCCTCCCGGACGCGGAGTACGGCGCCGGGCTGACGAACCTCCAGTACGCCCCGCTCGCCGAGATCACCGGCCGCAGTCCGCATCTGGCGCCGACCGCCCTGAACTGCGCCGCCCCGGACACCGGGAACATGGAGGTGCTCTTCCAGTTCGGGTCGGACGAGCAGAGGAAGCAGTGGCTGGAGCCGCTGCTCGCCGGCGAGATCCGCTCGGCGTTCGCGATGACGGAGCCCGAGGTGGCCTCGTCGGACGCGACGAACATCGAGACGCGGATCACCCGGGACGGCGACGACTACGTCATCAACGGCCGCAAGTGGTACATCTCCGGGGCGATGAACCCGGACTGCGCGGTGTTCATCGTGATGGGCAAGACGGACCCGGACAGCGAGGACATCCGCCGCCAGCAGTCCATGATCCTCGTCCCCCGCGACACACCAGGGCTCGAAGTGCGCCGCGCGATGCGGGTGTACGGCTACGAGGACCACTCCCACGGCGGCCACGCCGAGGTGGTCTTCACCAACGTGCGCGTGCCCGCCGCGAACCTGATCGGCGAGGAGGGCGGCGGCTTCGCCATCGCGCAGGCGCGGCTGGGTCCGGGCCGGATCCACCACTGCATGCGGCTGATCGGGATGGCGGAGCGTGCGATCGAGCTGATGTGCCGCCGCGCCGTGGCCCGTACGGCCTTCGGCAAGCCGCTGGCCCAGCAGGGCGTGGTCCAGAACTGGATCGCGGACGCCCGGGTGACGGTGGAGCAGCTGCGGCTCCTGGTCCTGAAGACGGCCTGGCTGATGGACACGGTCGGCAACCGCGGGGCGCACACCGAGATCCAGTCGATCAAGATCGCCACCCCGCGCGCGGTCGTCTCCATCCTCGACCAGGCGGTGCAGCTGTACGGTGCCGGCGGTGTGAGCCAGGACTACCCGCTGGCCGAACTCTGGTCGTCGGCACGGACGCTGCGTCTGGCGGACGGGCCGGACGAGGTGCACCAGCGGTCGCTGGCCCGGCGCGAGATCAAGAAGTACCTCTGACCCCGGTGCGGGGAGGCGCCCTGAGGGCGCCTCCCCGGCGGGTCCCTCATGCAGGTCAGAAGGTGAGCTGCCAGCTGTCGATGTAGCCGGTGTCCTGCGCGGCGACATCCCTGACCTGGAGCCTCCAGGTGCCGTTGGCGGTCTCGCTCGACGCGTTGACCGTGTACGTCGCGATCACGTTGTCGGCGGAGTCGCTGCTGCTGGAGTTCTTCAGGCGGTAGGCGGTCCCGTCGGGCGCGAGGAGGTCGACGACGAGGTCACCGCGGTAGGTGTGCTTGATGTCGACGCCCACCTTGAGCGCGGAGGGGGCGTTGCCCGTGCGTCCGGTCACCGCGACCGACGAGGTCACCGCGGTGCTGTTGTCGGGCACGTTGACGTTGGTGGCGTTGCTGAAGACGGTCCCGGTGGGCGGGGTGACCGTCCCGGCGGACAGGGTCCAGACGGCGTGGGCGACCGCGTCGCTGTTGCGGTCCAGGGCCGTGTCGTTGATGTTCGACGTCGTGTCGCACGACGAGTGGTAGCAGCGGTCGAAGGACTGGCCCGCCGTGCCGCCCCACTTCTGCGCCTGGGCGCTGGACTTGGTGTTGCTCGCCCCGGTGAACAGGCCTCCGACGGGCACGCCCGCACTCTTGAAGGGGGCGTGGTCGGAGCGGCCGTCACCCTCGGTCTCTATCTCGGTGGGTACCGACAGGCCCGCGAAGTAGTCCTTGAAGGTCTGCTCGATGACCGGGTCGTCGTCGTAGACGAAGTAGCCGGCGTTGGGCGAGCCGATCATGTCGAAGTTGAGGTACCCCGCGAGCTTGGCACGCTCCGTGGACGCCAGGTTGTTGACGTAGTACTTCGAGCCGACGAGGCCCAGCTCCTCGGCTCCCCACCAGGCGAAGCGCAGGTGCTTGTCCGGGGCGAGCTGCGCCCGCGAGACCGCGAGGGCGGTCTCCAGGACGGCGGCCGATCCGGAGCCGTTGTCGTTGATGCCCGCGCCCGAGGTCACCGAGTCCAGGTGGGACCCGGCCATGAGGACCTGGTTCGGGTCACCGCCCGGCCAGTCGGCGATCAGGTTGTACCCGGTGGCGCCGCCGGAGGTGAACTGCTGGAGCGCGGTGGTGTATCCGGCGGCGTCCAGCTTGGCCTTCACGTAGTCGATGGACGCCTTGTAACCGGCCCTTCCGTGGGCCCTGTTACCGCCGTTGGCGGTGGCGATCGACTGGAGCTGGGTGAGGTGCGCCTTGACGTTGGCGAGCGGTATGTCGGGGGCTGCCGCGACCTTCGCGGGCGCGGCCTGGACGGCCGGCGCGGCGGTGGCCAGCAGGGCCGCGACGGCGAGTGCGGCGGCGGGCAGGGATCTGAGTCGGACGGTTCTCATATGGGGCTCCGGATTCCGTTCGGGGACTGACGGAACGTGCGGGGGGTCCCAGGGCAGTGCACGGCCCTGGACCTGGAGCGGTGGGGCTGGAAGCGCGCACCCGATGCTGGGGTAGATGACCGAGCACCGTCAAGGGTGGAATCCGGACAGCCGTGTTCGCTTACCGGACACCGCATCTCCTGGAGGCTGCTCACGCGTGTGCCGGAGCGCCTGACGGCAGGACACGCGCCGGGGGCGCTCGTTCGCGGTGTCCTGCCTGCTCAGAGCGATTCGCGCGCCGTGGTCCGGCCTCTTGGCGGGGTGTGCCGGTGGCCGCACACTCCGAAGGGGCTGCCGGCCGGGAGCCCCGCCCATGACGTCCACGTAGCGTGAAACGAGAGGTCCTCCATGCTCCCGCTCCGCCTGTCCGTCGCGTCCCTGACCACCGCGGCCCTCCTGCTGGCCGCCGCCTCCGCCACCGCGTCGGCCCACCCGCACGGCACGAGGGCGCACGACGCCCGGACGCACGACACGCAGACGCACGGCACGCAGACGCACACCACCGTGCCGGAGATCTCCGGCGGAGGTTTCGAGACGCCTGTCGTCCCGTCTCCGTCCCCCTTCACCAGCCACCTCGGCGGGCAGGCCGTCGGCCCCTGGACGGTCGGCGGCCACAGTGTCGACCTGACCTCCGACCGACTGTGGGACGCCGCCGAGGGCAGCCAGTCGCTGGACCTCAACGGCAGTTCGTCCGGCAGCGTCTCGCAGGAGATACCGACGCATCCCCTGACGTCGTACGTGGTCAGCTTCGAACTGGCGGGCAACCCCGCGTGGGCTCCCGCCCTGAAGACGGGTGAGCTCAGAGTCGACGGCGTCCCGGTGAAGACGTTCGCCTTCGACATCACGGGCCGCGGTTTCCGGAACATGGGCTGGACCCGGCAGACCGCCGTCTTCACCAGCCTCCTGAAGAACTCGGTCACCCTCACCTTCGCCGGCACCAGTCCCGGGGTCGGCGGCCCGGTCATCGACGACGTGCGGGTCCGGAGCTGCCTGCTGGTGCTCTGCCCGCCCGTTTCCTGATGCCGGACGCACGGGTGACCGACAGAGCCGTCCCGTAGGTTCCGGGCATGGGGAATTCTGGTGGATCAGTGACGACCCGGTCCGTGGCCGGCCTGCGCGGCCTCATGGAGTCGGCGGGTTTCACCGAGGTCGAGGAGCGGGAGTCACCGGCCGAGGGCTGGCAGGTGGCCGACTTCGCGGAGTGCGGCCGACGCAGCCTGACGGATCTCGTACGGGCAGCCGGCGCCCCGGCCCTCCTGGTGTCCTACCTGGACAGTGACGTCGGCTTCGTCGAGGCGGCAGCCCCGGGGAGTGGAGCCTGGCAGGCCGTGCTCAACCGCGCGACGGCCGAGGAGTACGGGATACCGCTGGAACACTTCCCGGTCGAGCGGGCCGTGAGGGAGGCGACAGCCTGGGCGGTCGCGGCCGGGCTGTCGCCTGACGAGGAGCGTGCCCTCCGGGCGCTCACCGGCTCGGCGGTCTTCGCCGAGGAGATCGCCTCGCTGCTGCTCGCCGCGCTGGGAGTGCCGGAGGGGAGCTGAGGCGGCCTTGCGGCCCCGCAGGCCGTCAGGGGCGCAGCGCCTTCAGCAGCAGGTCCGCCAGGTGGTCGGCGACCTCCCGCTGGGTGAGCTGGCCCTCGGGGCTGTACCAGGTCGACAGGTGGTGGATGGAGCCGAAGTGGTAGTCGACGACCAGGTCGGCCGGGGTCGCCGAGGAGAAGACCCCGGCCCGCTGCCCCTCCTCGATCAAGGAGCGGAAACGCTCGTGGTAGCGGCGTCTCTCCAATCTGACCTGCTTGTTCTTCTCCGGGCTCAGGTGGTGCATCGAGCGGAAGAAGATCGAGGCGTCGTCGAGGTTGTCGATGGTCGTGACGACCACGTCGGCCGCCGCGTCGCGCAGCCGCCGCTCGATCGGCGCCTCGGCGTTCGCGAAGGCGTCGAGCCGCTCCTGCTGGAGCCGCAGCACCCGGGCGTAGACCTCCTGGAGGAGGTCCTCCTTGGAGCCGAAGTAGTGGTAGAGCGCACCCTTGGTGACGCCCGCCGCCTCGACGATCTCCTGCACCGAGGTGCGGTCGTAGCCCTGCTCCGCGAAGAGCCGGGTGGCGGCGGCCAGCAGCCTCTGGGGGACGGGAGCCCCGTTCCCGTCCGTCGCCTTGGCCATGTGCCGCCACCTGCCCTCTCGTACCGTGCGTGAACTGTTCTAACGGGGGGAACGCAGTTCCCGCCTGAGGATCTTCCCACTCGCCGTCTTCGGGAGCTCGGCCAGGATCTCCACTTCGCGCGGGTACTTGTACGCGGCCAGCCGCTCCTTGCAGTAGGCGCCCAGCTCGCCGTCGCCCACCTCGGCTCCCGGGCGCAGGCTGACGTAGGCACGGACGCTCTCGCCCCGGTAGGCGTCGGGGACGCCCACGACGGCCGCCTCGCGGACCGCCGGATGGGTGTAGAGGACGTCCTCGACCTCCCGGGGCCAGACCTTGAAGCCGGAGGCGTTGATCATGTCCTTCTTGCGGTCCACGACGTAGAGCCAGCCCGCCGTGTCCATGAAGCCGATGTCGCCGGTGCGCAGCTCCCCGTCCGGGAAGCCGGCGGCGGTGGCTTCCGGGAGATTCCAGTAGCCGGAGACGACCTGCGGTCCCCGTACGGCGATCTCGCCCAGCTCACCGAAGGGGACGTCGTCACCCTGCTCGTCGATGATCCGCACCACGGTGTCGGGTCCGGGCACACCGACGGAGAGCGTCCCCGAGACGGGGTCGACGGGCGCCTCGTGCTCCGGCGGTACGGCGGCGCAGGGCGCGGTGCACTCGGTGAGTCCGTAGCCGTTGCGGATGTACGGGCCGAAGCCCTCGCGGAACTTCTCGACGAGCGCGGGCGGGAGCGGTGCGCCGCCCGACGAGATCACCTCGAAGGAGGCGAAGTGCTCCCGGGTGGCTCCGGGGTGCGCGGCGAGCGCCATGAAGGCCGTCGAAGGGCCCACGGTGTAGGCGGGGCGGTGCTCGGCGAAGGCCTCCAGGACGACGCTCGCCTCGAAGCGGTAGGCGAGGACCAGGGTGCCCGCGTTGGCGACGCAGGTGGCGAGTTGGCACACCATCCCGGTGATGTGGAAGAGCGGGGCCAGCGCGAAGTAGGCGGAGCCCTCGGCGATGGGGTGGCCCGCCCGCTGGCGCTCGGCGTTGATCATGATGTTGCCCTGGGAGTTCATGGCTCCCTTGGGGGTGCCGCTCGTCCCGGAGGTGTAGCTGATGAGGGCGGTGTCCGAGGCCGTGAGCTCACGGCCGGCGGGGGTCTGGTGGCCCTCGCGGGCGACGGCCACCAGGTCCGACGCCCAGTCGTCGGCGCCGGGCGCGGGGAGCCGTTCGAAGCCGAGCACACGCGGGTCGTCGGCCGACTGGAGATCGAGCTCGCAGGCCGTGAGAGCGATCGTCACGCTCGGGGCGGCCTCGGCGGTTTCCCGCAGATAGGACTCCCAGGCCCGGTCGGAGCAGATGAGAGCGGTCACCGCCGCGTCCTTCAGCACGTGCCCGACCTCGCCGGACTTGTACATCGGGTTGAGCGGGACGACGGTGGCACCGGCCTTCCAGGCTCCGAGGAGGGCGATCACGAAGTGCGGGGTGTTCTGCAGCATGATCGCGACGCGGTCGCCCCGCCCCAGGCCCTCGGCGGCGAGGTGTCCCGCCACCGAGTCGGACAGTCCGTCGGTCTCGCGGTAGCTGAGACGTCCGTCGAAGTAGGCGAGCGCGGTGTGGTCCGGAGCCCTCCCGACGGCCTCGCGGAAGGCGTGCACCACGGTCTCGGCGGGATGGGCGGGGGCGAGCTGGGCCTCGCTGAGCAGCGCGGTCCAGGGCTTCGCCGCGTAGATCGACTCGCTCACGCGCCTGCCCCTTCCCACTTCTGCTGAAGGCGGTTCATGTGGCCGATCCACTGGTCGGGGTCCTGGGCCCGGGAGCTGTAGTAACCGGCCACCTCGGGGTGCGGCAGGACCATGAAGCGGTCCTTCTCCATGGCGTCGAACAAGGCGTCGGCGACGGCCTCCGGCTCGATCGCGGTGGGGGCGAGGACGAGGTCGCCCGCGGAGCCGGCCGACGTCAGCATGTCCGTGCGCACGCCCTGGGGGCAGATCGTGTGGACCTTGATCCCCCGGTGCCGGTAGGTCAGCGAGAGCCACTCGGCGAAGGCGACGGCGCCGTGCTTGGTGACGCTGTACGGGGCGGCGCCGATCATCGTCAGCAGACCGGCGGCCGACGCGGTGGACACGAAGCGGCCGCTGCCGCGCTCCAGCCAGTCCGGCAGCAGCGCCTTGGCCGCGCGGACGTGCGCCATCACGTTGACGTCCCAGGCCCTGGCCCAGACGTCCTCCTCCGCGAAGGCGTCGCCGCCCGACGCGAGGCCCGCGTTGGCGCAGTAGACGTCGATGGTGCCGTCGAGCGCGTCGCGTGCGGCGTCCACGATGGTGGAGGCGTCGCCCGCCACGACCGTGCCGCCGATCTCCTCGGCGAGGGCCTCGACCCGGCCGGCGTCGAGGTCGTTGACGGCGACCCGCGCGCCCTCCGCGGCGAATCTGCGGGCCAGGGCGGCTCCGATGCCGCCTCCGGCTCCGGTCACCACTACGCCAGCGCCCTGCACCGTACTCATCGGTCCCGCCTCTCTCAGCCGTTTTCCTCCAGCAGACTAACCAGTCGGTATGTGATCGGGGAAGGGGTTCGGGGCAGGACTGGGAATCTGCCCAGTCCTGGCCGTTCCGTGTGGCCCGCACCCGCGCTAGCGTGCGTGGCCATGGCATGTAAATCGATCATGGAGGTACCGGAATGACCCTGTCCAGGCGTGGTCTGCTGGCTGCCGGCAGTGCGATGGGGGCCCTCGCGGCGACCGCCGCCGGGCCGGGGACGGCCTCGGCCGCCGACCGGGAGCGTGGGGCCGGACACGGCGGTGTCCGTACCGGGTTCGACCGGCTGGCCGCCGACGGCTACCGGCTGCTGGCCGGGCAGAAGGTCGGCATCGTGACCAATCCGACGGGGATCACCTCCGACGTCCGGCACATCGTCGACGTGATGCACCCCGACGACCGGGTGGACCTGACCGCCGTCTTCGGTCCCGAGCACGGCTTCCGGGGAACGGCGCAGGCGGGCGGGTCGGAGGGACGCTACGACGACCCTGCGACCGGGCTGCCGGTCTACGACACCTACCTGAAGAGCGGACAGCCCCTCGCCGACATCTTCACGACGTCCGGTGTCGACACGGTGGTCTTCGACATCCAGGACGCGGGCGCCCGCTTCTACACGTACATCTGGACGCTGTACGACTGCATGGAGGCGGCCGCGCTCGCGGGCAAGCGGTTCGTGGTGCTGGACCGGCCGAACCCGGTGACGGGCAGGGCGGCCCTGGGCCCCGTGCTCGATCCGGCCTTCGCGTCCTTCGTGGGACGCAGGGAGATCTCGCAGGCGCACGGCATGACGGTGGCGGAGCTCGCGCTGCTCTTCAACGAGGAGTTCCTGGCCGACCGGCCCGTGGAGCTGGACGTCGTGAAGATGTCCGGATGGCGGCGCGCGGACTTCTTCGACGCCACGGGCCTGCCGTGGGTGCCACCGAGCCCCAACATGCCGACGCCGGAGACGGCGGTGGTCTACTCGGGGACGTGCCTGTTCGAGGGGACGAACCTCTCCGAGGGGCGTGGGACGACACGGCCGTTCGAGCTGCTGGGCGCCGAGGGCATCGACCACCGGTGGGCGGCCGCGGCGAACGCGCTGGACCTGCCCGGGGTCGCGTTCCGTGAGGCGTATTTCGCTCCGACGTTCTCCAAGTTCCAGGGGAAGACGGTGGGCGGGGTGCAGGTGCACGTCCAGGACCGGGAGTCGTTCGACCCCGTACGCACGGGAATCGCGCTGCTGGTGACGGCCAGGAAGACGTGGAGCGGGTTCGCGTGGCGGGCCGACAACGCCATCGACCGGCTCTCGGGCAACACCCGGGTCCGCACGATGATCGACGCCGGGGCGGACACGGACGAGGTCGTCGGCGCCTGGTCGGCCGACCTCGCCGCGTTCCGGAAGATCCGCCGGGAGCACCTGCTGTACCGGTAGCACCGGTGGTGTGCCCCGGCCGGGGGGGGGGGGGGGGGGGGGGGGGGGCGGCCGGCCGCGGCCCGGGGGGGGGGGGGGGGGCGCGCCGGGGGGGGGGGGGGGCCCCCGGCCCCCCCCCCCCCCGGCCCCCCCCCCCCCCCCCACGGCCGGGGACGGAGTGGGGCCGCCCCGTGCTCAGCGGTGCGAGGGGAACTCCACGACCTGCTGGTAGGTCGGCCGGTTCTGCCAGTGGACCGGCTTCTGCGAGATGCCGCCCAGTGGGCGGTGGACGATCGAGTCCGTGCACCACTGCTCACCGGCAGCGCAGCTGTCGTCGCCGGGGTAGACCTCGGTAGCCGGCTCGGCGGCGGCCTCCTTCAGGGTGCTGAGCAGAGCTGCCCGGCAGGTGCTCAGGTCACCGTTGCCGCAGTACGTCTTCGCCAGCGGCCCCTTGACGGGCTGTCCGAGGACCTGGCGCAGGTCCTTGTCGGCGAAGCCCCACCAGCCGTACTGGAACGCGGACCCGCTGTGCGCCCCGCTCGGCCCGTGGCTCGCGGCAGGCGACTCGTCCGTCGCCAGGCTCGCGGTGAGCGCCGTGTAGAGGCTGTCACCCAGGCCGGGGCGGAACTCCGCGTCGATCAGCTTCGGCCACCACGCGTCCATGATCCGTACCGCGTCCGCGTGGGTGTACGTGTGCGTTCCCGGGCCGGTCTCCTTGCGCTGCGCACCGGCGGAACGCCAGGAGTCCAGCTGCTGCACCACCGTGTCGAGCCCCGGGTCGGTGACCGGCTGGGACCGCAGCACCTTCAGGAGCTCGGGCAGCAACTGCTCGCCCCGCAGGTCGGTGAGGGCCGCCTCGGCCATGGCACGGGTGAGGGAGGCGCGGGTCACTCCGCCTTCGTCGACCAGCTCCGACACCCGGTCGTCGAGCAGATCGCCCCGGTGCACGGCGCCGAAGCCGAACCCGGCGGTGGAGTAGTCCTCGGCCTGGCGGTTGTTCCAGGAGATGTAGTAGTCCTGGCCGGTGGACTGCGGGTGTTCGGCGAACGGGGTGTAGTCGGTGGTGTTGGCCGCCGGGTCGTAGCCGCGCCACAGGTACGCCTTCTCGGCCTTGACCGGGAGCGCGGCGTCCACGCCGGCCGCGCGCACCGGGTTCATGCCGCTGTTGTAGTAGGCCGCGGTGCGCGAATCGGCGTAGAACCAGTTGAAGGCGTAGTCGATGTGGCTCGCCGCCTGCTGGAAGGAGGCCGCGTCCGTCACGTACGCCGGGTCGTTGAGCAGCTGGAAGCCGATGATCGAGTCGGCCTCGTGCCGGTAGGTGGTGCGCAGCGAGGTGTAGGCCACGGGCTTGCCGTCCACCGTGGCGCGGTGGGTGACGATGCCGTAGTCCGTGCGCCACACCTGCATCCGGTAGGAGCCCTTGGCCGTGGAGTCGGCGACGGTCGGCTTCCAGGAGTTGGTGCGCTCCATCTTCTCCATGGCCGTGCAGGCACCGTCGTCGCGGTAGTGCGTGGAGTCCTTGGTGGGTGCGGACCCGTCGGGTTCGCAGAGCTCGACGGCGTAGGTGTCGGTGATGTCCTGGGCCGCCGAGGTGGCGCTCCACGCGTAGTCCTGGCCCCGGCCCATCTGGATGTACATGCCGACCCCGGCGAAGGACACCCCGCGGGCACTGATGCCGGGTCCCTGGAGCTCCTGGAGCATCATCAGCTGCGGCGCGAAGTAGCCGGTCTGGGGGCCCATGACGGCGATCGGGTTGCCGCTCGCGGTGTGCTTCCCGGACACCAGGAGGGCGTTGGACATGCCGCGCTTCTGGGCGCCCTCGCCGGATCCCGGCAGCGAGCCCTCGGGGATGACTCCGTCGTCGTACATGCCCTGCAGCGGTTTCAGTGCCTCCGGTGCCTCGACCGGGGCCTTCCTGCCGGTGCCCGCCGAACCGGTGCGGTCGTGGATCAAGGGCTCGGGGGTGACGGAGCCCGGGTCGGGAAGGGCCGTCCCACGGGCCTCGTCGGGCTTGGTCGCGTAGGGGAACGAGGTGCCGTCGTGGACGGTGAGCACGGCCTCGGGGTCGTTGCGCTGGCGGAAGGACTCCCAGACGCGGGTGCCCTCCTCGACGCCGTACTTCTGCTGGGCGGCGAGCAGCGAGAGCGCGGCCTGGACCTCGCCTCCGCCTCCCCCGCCGAACTGGCCGCCGACGACCGAGGCGATCGAGATGAGGTCCGTCAGCTCGAACGGCTGGATGTCGCCGATGTTGGTGATGGCGTCGATCTTCCCGGTGAGGACGTACTCGCCCGGGAAGTAGCGGCCCTTCTTGGACTTCGACCGGTAGGCGTTGATGCCGTCGACGTAGGCCTGCGCGTCGGCCATCGCCTGCTCACCGCGCGCGCCCTCGGTGGTCCTGATCCGCTCGACCTGCGCCTCGAGGTCCGCCTCGGTGTACGGGGCCTGGGGCCAGAACTGCTGCTCGAGGCCCTGGTTGGCCAGGGCTCCGCCGGCGAAGGAGGTCAGCTGGCCGCGTCCGATGTGCCGGAACAGGTCCATCAGCCAGAGCCGGTCCTGCCCGGCGGCGAACCCGGCGCCGAACTCGGTGCCGTAGCGGGTGGTGCCTTTGATGTGGGGCACGCCGCTCTTCTTGTCCCGCGTGATCGTGACGTCCTCGCGCGGCTTGGTCACGGACTCGACCTGGTCGGCGGCGACCCCGAAGGAGGCGTCGTTGAAGAAGTCGGTCAGCTTCTGGTCGGTGAGACCCGTGTGGCCCGCGACCAGGCCGTTGTAGCGGTCGAGCTGATCGTCGCTGTGGGCGGGGTGCGTGCCGAACGCCTTGTTGCCGAGGATCTCGACGAGCGTGGCGTTGCCGTTCTCGCCGGGCGGCAGGATGTCCGCGCACTGGTTGCCGCAGTGGTCGGTGACGGCGAGGGGCTCCGGCTCCGCCGCTCCGGCGCTGGGCGCCGAGGCGAGCAGGGACGTACCGAGAGCGAGGACGGCCGCGACTGTGGCGGCTCTGAGCGTGCGGGTGCGTGGGGGCATGCGTGCTCCTCCGGGTGGCCGATGCGCCGGAGGTTACTGGCGGTACGCCCCCTCGGTAAGATGAACATCAGTCACTTTTTCCGAATCGCCACACTCCGGCACGCGGCCTCACATGGACCATCTCGGTCCGTGGACGCGAATCACCCTTGGATGGAGCCGAATCGGGCAGTCGTACGTCCATCCCATGACGCCGAAGTACGAGCGACGGAGGTGGCAGTGCCATGGCCGGTTTCCGGAGTCTTGCGAGACAGGTCCGCGATCCACGGGGCGATCTGGCTTTGCGGCGGTACTCGCTGCGCAAATGCCTGGAGAGGTTCGCCCCGTACGGTCACCGGGCGACCTGGGATCATCTGTGCGCCCGGAACGGGATCGAACCCGAGGACCGGGCTCCCGACCCCGTGCGCCTGATCCGCGCACTGGAGGAACTGGAGGAGGCGCGGGCCGTCTGGCTCGCGTACGAGACGGGCTTCGCCGAACGGCGGCGCCGGGAGAAGCACGACGGGCTGCGCCGGCCCGGCACATTCGACGACTGGCACCGGCTGACCTGGGGCGGCAACGGGATCGCGCACTGCGAGGACCCCGGGGTCCATCCCAGCGCCCCCCTCGCCGAGGTGCTGGGACGGCTGATCGCGGCCCTGGGCGGGAAGCCGGGCGCGGCGTGCCCGGTCTGCACGGGGACCGGGATCGTCTGGCGCCAGGACCTGGACCGGGAACCCTGGGCCGGCCCCGTCTGCACCGGGTGCGGAATCGTGGTTCCCCGGCCGGTCCTGACGGCGGGCGCCCTGGCCAGGGCGAGGAGCGTACCGGCGAGGGGTCTGGCGGCTTCGGCGGCCTGAGGGACGCGGGGCCGCGGGGGAACCGGCCGTAGCCGGGGCGCGCCCGGACTCGCCGCCGCCCTCATCGGTTTCACCCAGGCCGCCGTCCCGTAGCCGGGGCGCGCCCGGACTCGCCGGGCCGCGCCCCGCTGGAGCACCCGGAAGGATCCACCGCGCCCTGGCCGGACGCTCAGGATGAATCCACCGCGCCCCGCCTGGACGCTCAGGAGGGACTCGCTGCACTCTGCCCGGACGCTCAGGAGGGACTCGCCGCGCCCCGCTCGGGCATCAGGCGCGAGCCGGTCATCCGGTCGCCGAAGACGTCGTCCGGGTTGGACAGCACACAGGTCTCCAGCGACAGGCAGCCGCAGCCGATGCAGTCGGTGAGGTGGTCGCGCAGGCGCCCGAGCTGTTTGATGCGCTCGTCCAGCTCCGATCGCCACGCCCGGGAGAGCCGGGCCCAGTCCTCATGGGTCGGCGTACGCTCCTCCGGCAGCTCCGCCAGCGCCTCCCTGATGGTGGCGAGCGGGATTCCCACTCGCTGGGCCGCCCGCACGAAGGCGACCCGGCGCAGGGCGTCCCTCGCGTAACGGCGCTGGTTGCCGCTGGTGCGGCTGCTGCTGATCAGGCCCTTGGACTCGTAGAAGTGCAGGGCGGAGACCGCCGCGCCACTACGGGCGGAGAGCTGACCGACGGTGAGTTCCTGGTATGTCTGCGGGATCTGCGGCACTCCCCCAACCCTAATGGCCGCACCTCGGCCCCTGCCCCCACTTCGAGAACCCGGGCGGCCGTCGTTGACAGGGACGCGCGGCCCAACCATGCTGAGCAAGCGCTTAGACACCGCCCCGGAGAGGGCGACCGACAGCCGGAAGGCAGGGACCAGCACCATGGCAGAGCCGAAGATCTTCACGTCCGCACAGGAGCTCCGGGACGGCGTGGGCGAGGAGCTCGGGCACAGCGACTGGCTGGAGGTCGAACAGAAGAGGATCGACCAGTTCGCCGAGGCCACGGGCGACCACCAGTGGATCCACGTGGACCCGGAGCGGGCCGCGAACGGTCCCTTCGGGACGACGATCGCGCACGGCTATCTGACCCTGTCGCTGCTGCCGGTGCTCGTGCCGCAGATCCTGCGGGTCGAGGGCGCGAAGATGGGCATCAACTACGGCACCAACAAGGTCCGCTTCCCCTCGACCGTCCCGGTGGGTTCGCGGCTGCGCGCCACGGCCGTGCTCAAGAACGTCGAGGAGGCGGGCGGCGGCGTACAGGTGACCGCGCTCGTGACGATCGAGCGCGAGGGCGGCGACAAGCCGGCCTGTGTCGCGGAGTCGGTGTCGCGCTACTACTTCTGAGCCGCTCACACGCGGGAGCCGCGCGGTCCGGTGGACCGCGCGGCTCCGTCACGCGCTACTTCTGGGCGCCCACCATGCGCAGGACGAGGTCCGCGTAGAGGTCGCCGACCTCCTCGGGGGTCCGGCTGCCCTGCGCGTTGAACCAGCGCGCCACGTCGATGCAGAGCGACAGCACGGCGAGCGTGGTGCCGGGGACGTCGGGGACGTCGAACTCACCGGCCCGGACACCCTCGCCGATGATGCGGCGGACCACGGCGTCGCTCCGGCGGCGCAGCGCCACGATCTCGGTGCGGTGCTCGTCGCCGAGCGCCTCCAGCTCGTACTGCACGACACGGGCGGTGGTGTGCCGCTCGGCGTGCCAGCTGACGAAGGAGCGGACCGCGTCGGCGAGCCGCTCGGCGGCCGTCCCGTCCCGGCCGGCCGCCGTCTCCAGGAGGCGCAGGGCCCGGTCGTGGCCGATCCTGCTGATCCGGTGGAGCAGCTCTTCCTTGGTCTTGTAGTGGATGTAGAGCGCGGCCGGGCTCATCCCCGCCCGGCCGGCGATGTCACGCGTGGTGGTCGCGTGGTAGCCGCGCTCGGCGAACGCCTCGACGGCCGCGATGAGCAGCCGCCTCGCCGCTTCGGGCGTGACCTCGCTCCACGGCGTGCTGTCGCCGTCGGTCTCCTCCGCCGTGCTCATCGCCACGTGCCCCTTTCGCATGCAGGACGAACACCATATCGCGAACCTGAGCAAGCGCTTAGAGCGCTCGGTGGGTGAGATCGTCAGAGCTTCTGGAAGGGGTCGTGCTCGGCGAGGATCTTCTCCAGTCTGGCCTGGTCGACCCGGCTGACGATACGGCCCTCCTCCTGCCGGTCCCTGATGACCTTGGCGAGGGTGAAGCACGAGGTGACGAGGTAGAGGACGCCGATGGCGAGGAAGGCCCGCACCCAGGCGTCGGCGTCGAGGAAGAAGATGCCGAGGGCCACCGCTCCCAGCGCCAGCCCGAAGGAGAGGACGGCCTGGGCGTGGTAGGCGCCGGTGCTCTGCTGCTTGACCGATGTCGTGTCACTCATGCGCACAGCATCCGGCGCGGCGGAGCACGCCGGTATCCGTCGGCGTACTCACCCGGTACTCAGACGGCGGCGCGTTCGGGCCACGGGACACGCGTGCCGCGGGAATGTCCGGCCCGCCGGCCGCGAGCCACCGCGGCCGGTGCCGCCCCCTCGGCGGGCGAGAGCCGCCGGGAAGGCCCTAGAAGGCGGAGACCCCGGTCAGCGCCCGGCCGATGATCAGCTTCTGGATCTGGCTGGTGCCTTCGTAGAGGGTCATCACGCGGGCGTCCCTGACCAGCTTGCCGACGGGGTACTCGTCGATGTAGCCGTAGCCGCCGAAGACCTGCAGGGCGTTGTTGGCTGCGCGGACGGCGGCCTCGGAGGCGAAGAGCTTCGCCGTGGACGCCGCCGTGGCGAAGTCCTGGCCGCGGTCGATGAGGTCGGCGACGCGCCAGGTCAGCATGCGGGCGGCGTCGACGTCCACGGAGATGTCGCTGATGAGCTCCTGGACGAGCTGGTAGCTCGCGATGGACTTGCCGAACTGCTCGCGCTCACCGGCGTAGCGGACAGCCGCGTCCAGGGCGGCCTGAGCGATGCCGACGCAGCCGGCCGCGACCGACATGCGGCCCTTGGCCAGGGCCGACATGGCGATGGAGAAGCCCTTGCCCTCGGGGCCCATGAGGGTGGAGGCGGGGACGCGCACGTCCTCCAGCACCAGCTCGGCCGTGGCCTGGCCGCGCAGTCCGAGCTTGCCGTGGACGGTGCGCCGGGTCAGACCGGGGGCGTCGGCCGGCACCAGGAAGGCGGAGACGCCCCGGTGACCGGGGGTGTCGCCGGTACGGGCGAACAGCAGCACGACATCGGCCCAGGTGCCGTTGGTGATGAACATCTTCGAGCCGTTGATGACGTAGTCGTCGCCGTCGCGCACGGCCCTGGTCGTCAGGTTCCCGGCGTCGGAGCCCGTGCCCGGCTCGGTGAGGCCGAAGCAGCCGACGGCCTCGCCCGCGGTGAGCTTCGGCAGCCACTGCCGCTTCTGCTCCTCACTGCCCCAGGACGCGATCGTCTTGGCGACCAGGCCGAGGGACACCGACACGATGCCGCGCACCGAGGAGTCACCGCGGCCGAGCTCCTCGGTCACCAGGCAGTACGCGAGGTGGTCCCCGCCGGAGCCGCCGTACTCCTCCGAGACCGTCAGGCCGAGGAAGCCGAGGGCGCCCAGCTTCTTCACGATCGACTTGTCGACACTCTCGGCGCGGTCCCACTCCACGACGTGCGGGGTGATCTCCCGCGCGACGAAGTCCTCGGCGAGCTTCCGGACGGCGTCCTGCTCCTCGCTCAGCTCCAGGTTCATCCTGCGACACCCCAACTTTTAATTAGCACTGCTAGTTTTATGGTTGCAGGCCCTACTATGTGCCGCATGGCCCGACCGCGCAAGCCCCTCCTCAGCAGAGACCGCATCGTCGGGGCGGCGAGCTCGCTCGTGGACGCCGAAGGGCTGGACGCCGTCTCGACCCGGCGTCTGGCGGCCGAGCTGGGAGTCAGCGGGCCCTCGCTCTACAACCACTTCCGGAACAAGGACGAGATCCTCGACGCGGTGGCCGACGCGGTGTCCGCACAGGTCGACCTGTCGATGTTCGAGGAGTCCGATCCGCGTGACTGGCCCGCGGCGCTGCACGACTGGGCCGTCTCCTACCGCGCCGCGCTCGCCGAGCACCCGCACATCGTCCCGGTGCTCGCCCGGGGGCCCGGACGCCGTCCGGCAGGCCTCCGGGTCGCCGACGCGGTCTTCGGGGCCATGGTCAGGGCCGGCTGGCCGCCCGCCCAGGCGACGTACATCGGCGCGCTGATGCGCTACTTCATCACCGGGTCGGCGCTCGGTTCCTTCGCGCGCGGATTCGTCGACGACGAGACGGCGTACGACCCCGCCGACTACCCCCACCTCGGCCAGGCCCACCTGCTGGCCGACCGCCGCCAGCAGGTGGACGAAGGCGCCTTCGAGACGGGGCTGCGCGCCCTGCTGGACGGTCTGGCGCTCCAGTACGAGCAGGCGGCCGCCGGCCGCACCGTTCGGCACGCGCCGAACGGTGCCTGACGCATCCTGTCCGTATGGCCCGTACGACACCGCACGATCCGGCAGCGCCGCGCCTCGCCGCGCTGGCGTCCCTGCTCGCCGACGAGACCCGCGCCTCCTTCTGTCTGGCCCTGCTCGACGGCCGGGCCTGGACCGCCGGCGAACTGGCGCGCTCCGCCGGGGTCGCCGCCTCCACGGCCAGCGAGCATCTGGGCAAGCTCGTCGCAGGCGGGCTGCTGGCGGAGGAACGCCAGGGCCGCCACCGCTATGTGCGGCTCGCCGACGGGCGGACCGCCCAGCTGGTCGAGGAGCTGGCCGCCCACGCCCGGCCCGGCGCGCGGGCACCCGTGCGCACCCTGCGTGAGGCGGGCCTCCAGCAGGCGCTGGCGCGAGGGCGTACCTGCTACGACCATCTCGCAGGACGGCTCGGGGTCCTCGTCACCGACGCGATGACCGGACGCGGACTCCTGCGCCAGGACACCGGCTTCGCGCTCACCGAGGACGGTCTGGAGTGGTTCGCCGCGCTCTCCGTCCCGCTCGGTACGGCGTCACGGCGCCCTCTGGCCCGCGGCTGCCTGGACTGGACCGAGCGGCGCCCGCACCTGGCCGGAACCTCGGGTGCCGCCCTGTGCCGGCACGTGCTGGACGCCGGATGGTGCGAGCGCGTCGGGTCGGGCAGAGCCGTCCGGGTGACGCCCGTGGGGCTGGGCGCGTTCTCCGAGCACCTGGGCATCGAACCGGCGGACCTCACCGCGAGCTGACAATTCGGTGGGCCCCGAAGCGTCACCCGCATACCGTCGTGGCCATGACGACGACACCCACAGCGCGCCCCGCCGCGCCTGCCACCCCGGGACGCGACTGGCGCGCCCCGGCCGCCGCGTGCACCACGGTCATCCTGTGGGCCTCGGCGTTCGTCTCCATCCGCAGCGCGGGGGAGGCCTACTCACCGGGGGCACTGGCGCTCGGCCGGCTCCTCGCGGGCACCCTGACCCTCGGTGCGTTCCTGCTCGTGCGCCGGGAGGGGCTGCCGTCCCGGGCGGCATGGCCGGGGATCGTGGCATCGGGACTGCTCTGGTTCGGGCTGTACATGGTGGTGCTCAACTGGGGTGAGCAGCAGGTCGACGCGGGCACCGCGGCGATGGTCGTGAACATCGGACCGATCCTGATCGCACTGCTGAGCGCCGGACTCCTCGGCGAGGGCCTGCCCCGCCGGCTGCTGGCCGGCATGGCCGTCTCGTTCGGGGGCGCGGCCGTGGTCGGGCTCTCGATGTCGGGGCACGGGAGCTCGTCGGTGCTCGGCGTCGTGCTGTGCCTGGTGGCCGCGGTGGCGTACGCCGGCGGGGTGGTCAGCCAGAAGCCGGCCCTCCGGCACGGTTCGGCTCTGCAGATCACCACGTTCGGGTGCCTGATCGGCACGGTCGCCTGCCTGCCGTTCACCGGCGTACTGGTCTCCGAGGCGGCCGGCGCCCCGCTCCCGGCCACGCTGAACATGATCTATCTCGGGGTGTTCCCGACGGCACTGGCCTTCACCACCTGGGCCTACGCACTGGCGCGGACCACCGCGGGCCGGATGGGCGCGACGACGTACGCGGTGCCCGCCCTGGTGGTGCTGATGTCCTGGCTGCTGCTCGACGAGGTCCCCGCGCTGCTCACCGTCGCGGGCGGGCTGCTCTGCCTCGCGGGTGTGGCGGTCTCCCGGACCCGGACGCGGAACAGGGGCACGCTGCCTCCGGTGACGACGGACGCCGGGCAGGTGACGGCCGAACGGCCCTGAGCCGCGCCGGGAGACGGGACCGAAGTCCTTCCCGCAGGTGACCTGTGTCCCTCACGCCTGCCGCGCCGAAGCCGCAAGCTGGGAGATACGTCACATCCCGTGTGGACGGCCCGGCCCGTCCGCACGGCCGAACCCGCGGGAGGTCACGAGACATGCGGCACACCGGCCATGTCACGCTCAATGCTTCGGAACAGCTCGTCGTGGCAGCCGCCGCGGCTGCCGCCCCCTCGGTGTTCAACACCCAGCCATGGTCGTTCACCTTCACGGAGGACGGCATGGAGGTGCACGCCGATCCGCACGACGCCTGGATGCCGACGGCGTCCGCTGCCCGCGATGTGCGTCTGTCGTGCGGTGCCGCGGTGTTCAACGCCCGGGCGTCCCTCGCGCGCCGGGGCCACGGATCCCGGGTGTCGGTGCTTCCCGACGCCGGGGACCCGCTGCTCGTCGCGCGGATCGCGGTGACCGACGCCGCCCCCGACCCGGTGCTGGACGAGCTGTACCGCTGGGTGGACAGCCGGCGTACGAACCGGTACCCCTTCCGCCCGGAGGGGGTCCCCGCCGACGTGCTGGCGCTGCTGCACGACGCCGCCCGGCGCGAGGGGGCGACGCTGCGGCTGCTGGAAGCGGAGCCGGAGTACCAGCGCATGCTGACCTCGATACGGCACGCGACCTGGACCGAGGACGAGGACGTCCGCGAGGACCGGGACGCACGGCTCTCGCCGCGTGCCGAAGAGCCAGCCATTCCGGTCGGCAACCTCGGCCCGGTGCCCCGGGGCGGTCGTCCCGACGATCCGCCGGTACGGGACATGGCCGTGGGTCTCGACCTGCCGGGACGCGGGAGTGCGGCCTTCGAGCCGCACCCGGACCTGGCCGTCCTGGAGACGTCGGACGACGACGCGGGATCCTGGATCGCCGCCGGCCAGGCGCTGCAGAGGCTGCTGCTCGAAGCCACCGGACACGGCATCGCGGCCTCGTTCGCCAACCAGCCGCTCGAGGACGCCGAACTCCGGCCCGACGTCTCCGGAGGCGCCGCCCACTACGGGTACCCGCAGATGGTGCTGAGGCTCGGGTACGCGACCGAACAGCCCCCGGCCTCGCCCCGCCGGCCGCTGAGCCAGGTGATCCGCCGGACGGCTGCCTGAACGGGCGGCGGACCGCTCACGGCGGGGCCGTGCCCGCACGGCCCCGCCCGCCTGCGCCGGCCGTCCTAGAAGACGACCAGCGCCCGCCCGCCCTTGCCCGCGATCATGTTCTCGAACGCCGCCGGGATGCCGTCCAGCGAGATCCGCTCGGTCACCAGCATGGAGAGGTCGAACCGTCCGGCCCGGATGTGCTCGGCGATCACCGGCAGGTCGCGGGCCGGGTCGCTGTTCCCGTAGACGCAGCCGGTGAGGGAGCGGCCCCAGTGGAAGATCTCCAGGGCGTTGAAGGTCACCTGCTGGTCCTTGGCGCCGATGCCGACGACCGTGGTGCGGCCGCCCCGGCGGGTCGACTCCCAGGCCCCGCGGATGGTGGCGGGGCGGCCCACGCACTCCACGGCGACGTCCGCGCCCTGACCGCCCGTGAGCTTGCGGACGGCACGGGGTGTGGTGTCCGAGGCGACGACGTAGTCGGTGGCACCGGCCCGGCGGGCGAGTTCCTCCTTCTCGGGTGACACGTCCACGGCGATGATCTTCGACGCGCCGGCGATACGGGCGGCCTGCAGGACGGCGAGGCCGACCCCGCCGATCCCGAAGACGACGACGCTCTCGCCCTCACGCACCCGGGCGGAGTGATGGACGGCCCCGTATCCGGTGAGGACCGCGCAGCCGAGCAGGGCGGCGTCGTCGAGCGGGACGCCGGCCGGCGCGGGCAGCACACAGTTCGCGGCGACGACGGTCTCCTGGGCGAAGGCCGCGACGTTCAGGCCGGGGTGGAGCTCGGTGCCGTCGGCCGTACGGGCGTGGATGTTCGCCGCGCCCTTGAGCGCGTCGGCGCAGAGCCACACCTCGCCGATCCCGCAGTGGAAGCACGCTCCGCAGGACGGCGCCCAGTTGAGGACGACCGGGTCGCCCACGCCGACGTGGGTGACACCCTCGCCGACGGCGAGCACCGTGCCGGCGCCCTCGTGGCCCAGGACGGCGGGGACGGGCAACCGCATGGTGCCGTTGGTCAGGGACAGGTCGGAGTGGCAGACACCGGCGGCGGCGAGGCTGATGCTCACCTGGCCGGGGCCGGGCTCCGGGAGTTCGATGTCGGTGATCTCCAGCGGAGCTCCGACAGCGGGCAGTACAGCGGCGCGGACCACGAACAGACTCCTCGGTGGATCGGCTGGGGGATCAGAACTGGAGGGACTTGGTCTGGAGGTACTCGGAGAGGCCGTGCGGGCCCAGCTCGCGGCCCACCCCGGACTGCTTGTAGCCGCCGAAGGGCGCCAGGGGGTTGAAGCGGCCTCCGTTGATGTCGACCTGCCCGGTGTCCATGCGGCGGGCGAAGGCCACGGCCTCCTCGTCGTCCGCGCCCCAGACGGCGCCGGCCAGCCCGTACACGGTGTCGTTGGCGATCCGCAGGGCGTCGTCCACGTCCTCGTAGCGCAGGATCGAGAGGACCGGGCCGAAGATCTCCTCCTGCGCGATGGTCATGTCCGGCGTCACGTCGGCGAACACGGTGGGGCTGACGTAGTAGCCCTGGTCCCTGGGCGCGTCGGGGCCGCCCGCGACGAGCCGGGCGCCCTCCTCGATGCCCTTCTCGATGTAACCCCGCACCCGTGCCTGCTGCCTGGCGTTGACGACGGGGCCGACGCGCTCCCCCGGCACATACTTGGCCACGGCCGCCGCGGCGAGGCCCACGGCCTCCTCGTACCGCTCGGCGTCGACCAGCATCCGGGTCCACGCGCTGCACGTCTGGCCGGAGTTGGACATCACGTTGGCCACACCGACGTTGACGGCCTTCGCGAGGTCGGCGCCGGGAAGGATCACGTTGGCGGACTTGCCGCCGAGCTCCAGGGCGACCCGCTTGACCGCCGCTCCCGCGGTGGCCCCGATCTGCCTGCCGACGGCCGTGGAGCCGGTGAACGAGACGAGGTCCACGCCCTCGTGCTCGGCGAGTGCCTGGCCGGCGACCGCGCCGATGCCGGTGACCAGGTTGAAGACGCCGGCCGGCAGCCCCGCCTCCTGGGTCGCCTCGGCGAAGAGCTGCGCGGTGAGCGGGGTGTCCTCGGCGGGCTTCAGGACGACGGTGCAGCCGGCGGCCAGGGCCGGGGCCACCTTGGCGACGATCTGGTGCAGCGGGTAGTTCCAGGGCGTGATCGCGCCGACCACGCCGACGGGCTCGAGCAGGACGGTGGAGTTGCCCAGCTTCTCCTCGAAGGCGTACGAGCCGGCCAGCTCGGCGTACGAACCGGCCACCAGCACCGGTACGCCCGCGTGCACCATCTGGGAGAGCGGCAGCGGGGAGCCGAGCTCCGCGGTGACGGTCTCGGCGATCTCGTCCTTGCGGGCGGCGAGCACGTCGCGCAGGGCGGCGATCCGGGCCGCGCGCTCGGCGGGCGGGGTGGCCGCCCAGCCGGGGAACGCGGCGCGCGCGGCGCGTACCGCGGCGTCGACGTCCTCGGCGGTGCCCGCCGGGACGTGGCCGATGACCTGCTCGTCCGCCGGGTTCACGACCGCGATCGTGTCCTGGCCCGAGGCGGGCCGCCACTCCCCGCCGATGTACATCCCGTCATGCGCCTTCATGGCTGTTCCTCCCGGGCTCGCTGTGCCTGCCGCCGAAGCCGTGCGTCGTACGGACGGATGCCGTCCCGGCTCCAAACTAGCGCTGTTAGTTTTTCGGCGCCAGGGAACGGCCGGAGACACAGATCACGCACGGATCCCGGCCGGCGGTCACACGTCGAGCCCCGGAACGTCCTTCGGCAGGGGACAGATCCTGCGCCCGGAGTGGTCGAAGACGTACAGGTGGGCGAGGTCGACGAGGAGCGGCACCTGTCCACCGGTGCGAAGCCGCATGTCGGGGCCGGTGCGGACCACGAGGTCGCTCGCCGTGACGGCCGGGCGGTCGGGACTGCGCACGGCGTACGGCTCCGGGGCCGGGGGGTCGAGTACGGCGACGGAGCCGGTGGCACGCTGTCTGAGGCGTCCCAGCACCCCGGCCCCGCCGCCTCCGGCACGGCGGCGCTGGGGCGTCTGCGGGCGGGCGGACTCCAGGTCGGGCACCACGGCAGGCCGCGAACCGGTGTTGAGGTGGACGAGCGCCTCGTGCCCCTGGTACTCGACGTGCTCGACGATGCCGCTGAGCGCCACCTCGCCGGGGCGGGCATGGCTGCGCGGGGCGATCCGGACGGCCTCGGAGCGCAGGCCGACGATGATCGGGCGGCCCTGCTGGATGCGGAGCAACTGGTGGTCGGGGCTGAGCGGTTCGGGCAGCGGGAGGCGCTGCCGGCCGAGGTCGATCGACATCCTCCCCTCCAGCGGGGCGTGGACGACGGCCTGGAGGAGATTGATCCTCGGGGTGCCGATGAACGCGGCGACGAACACGTTGTCAGGCAGCGCGTAGACCTCCCGCGGGGTGCTGACCTGCTGGAGGACCCCGCCGCGCATCACGGCCACCCGGTGGCCGAGCGACATCGCCTCGGCCTGGTCGTGCGTGACGTACACGGTGGTGACGCCCAGCTCGGCGGTGAGCTGGGCGATCTCGGCGCGCAGGTGGTTGCGCAGTTTGGCGTCGAGGTTGGAGAGCGGTTCGTCCATGAGGAAGGCGGACGGCCGCCGCGAGATGGCCCGGCCCATGGCGACCCGCTGGCGTTCGCCGCCGGAGAGCTGGCGGGGGTAGCGGTCCAGCACGCCCTCGATGCCGAGCATCCTGGCGGTGGACTCCACACGCTCGGTGTTGTCGCGGCGGGGGTTCTCCAGCTTCAGCGGGAAGCCGATGTTGCCCCGATTGGTCATGTTCGGATAGAGCGCGAAGTTCTGGAAGACCATGGCCATACCGCGCTCGCGCGGCGACAGTTCGTTCGCCGGCTCGCCGTCGAGCAGCAGTTCCCCCTCGGAGATCTCCTCCAGCCCCGCGATCATCCGGAGCACGGTCGACTTGCCGCAGCCCGAGGGGCCCAGCAGCACGACGAACTCGCCGGGGGCGACCGAGAGCGAGAACCGGTCGACGGCGCGCGAGGAGCGTCCGTACGTCTTGCTCACACTGTGCAGGGAGATGGTACGAGACATGGTTCCGCCCGGGAAGGAGGGAGGGATTCGCGTGGGGAGCGGCTGCGTGGCCTGAAGCTAACCCACCGGGCGGGGCGTGGGAACGTCTTGTGCGGGACTGATGGGTTCCGGGAAGTGTCAGGCGGAGTTCCGGTTCGTGCAGGGCTTGTCGGCACGGCGGGCGGGCCCGGCGGGGGCAGGGTCCTCCATGCGGGAGGCGGGCCCGGCGGGGGCAGGGTCCTCGACGCGGGAGGAGGGACCGGCGGGGGCAGGGCCCTCCCTCTCGGTCCGGACCCCCCGCAGAGCGAGCCCGGCCGCCCCGATCAGCAGTGCGCCCAGCATCACGAACGGCGCGGCGGTGCCCGCCACCCCGGCGATCAGCCCGGCCGAGGCGGGGGCCGCGACCTGGCCGAGCCGGTTGCCGGTGAGCCTGAGGGCGAGCGCGGTGGAGCGGGCCGCCGCGGGGGCCGCCTGGACGACGGTGGTCATCGAGAGCGGCTGACCGGCCCCCAGGCAGAAGCCCAGCGCGGCGAGCATCACCGCGAGCACCCACACGGGGACGGGCAGGGCGACGGCCGCGCAGAGGAGACCGCCGAGCAGACAGGTCGTGGAGAGCAGGGCGGCCCGGCCGGTCCTGCGCAGCAGGGGCGTCATGACGAGGCGGCAGGCGATGGTCGCGGCGGCCCGCAGGCTGAGCAGCAGGCCCACGGTGGCGGGCGCGATGCCCCGGTGCTCGCCGACGACCGGCAGGTAGGCGGTGAGGATGTCGGTGGCGGAGAGCACGGCGAGGCTGACGAAGATGCCGGCCGGGACGCCCCGGGTGCGCAGGATGCCGCCCACCGGCACCTTCCCGGCGGATCGGCGGGGCGGGCCGGCCGCACCCCGGTGCTCGATGCGCCACAGCGCGGTGAAGGACACCGCGGCGACGACCGCCGAGACGAGCAGGGCGAGGGTGCTCGTACGGGCCATCGCGCCGTCCCGCTCGGAGATCAGGCAGCCCGCGGCGATCGGCCCGACGAGCTGACCGAGGGAGGCGCCGATGGTGAAGTGACCGAAGTTGCGGTCCTGTTCGGCCGGTGCGGACTGCCGGGCGACGAGCGACTGGGCACCGATCACGAAGCAGAGGTGGCCGAGGCCCATGACCCCGCTCCACACCGCCAGCGCGGTGAGGGAGCCCGCGGTGCCGCTGAGCACGCAGCCGCCGCCGATCAGGACGACCCCGGCGGGCAGAAGGGGGGCGCAGCGGCCGTGGTCGGTCCTCCGGCCGAGCGGTACGGCGGCGAAGAGCGGCAGCAGCGCGTACACACCGGCGATGACACCGATCGCCCGCTCGTCGGCGCCCAGCGAGAGGGCCCGGTAGGAGACGGCGGGCCGCGCCATCGACACCGCCCCCTGCGCGAAGGCGAAGGCGATGACGAGGCGCAGCAGCCAGCCCCTGCCGGGCCGTGGTTCCGGAGGCATCAGATGATTCCGAAGAGGATGCCCGCGCCGAGGACCACCAGCGAGGTGAGCACGGCCCACTTGACCGTGAACCGGGTGTGGTCGCCGAACTCGACCTTGGCCATGCCGACCAGGACGTAGACGGCGGGCACGAGGGGCGACGACATGTGCAGCGGCTGTCCCACGATGGAGGCGCGGGCGACCTCCAGGGGGGAGACGCCGTGGGCGGCGCCGGCCTCGGCGAGCACGGGAAGCACTCCGAAGTAGAAGCCGTCGTTGGACATGAAGTAGGTGAGCGGGAGGCTCAGCACACCGGTGACGACGGCCATGTGCGGGCCCATGGCGTCGGGGATCGTCCCGACGAGCCAGTCCGCCATGTGTTCGACCATGCCCGTGCCCGTGAGCACGCCGGTGAAGACGGCCGCGGCGAAGACCATGCCGGAGACGTTGAGGACGTTGTCGGCGTGGGCCGCGATCCTGGCCCGCTGGTCCGGCATGTGGGGGAAGTTGACGGTGAGGGCGAGGGCCGCACCGAGCAGGAAGAGCACCGGGATCGGCATGAGTTCCAGGATCATCGCGGCCAGCAGGGCGACGGTGAGGCCGGCGTTGAACCAGTAGAGCCGGGGGCGCAGCGTGGACCTGTGGGGGTCGAGCCCCCTGAACTCCTCGCCGGCCTCGCCACCCTCACCGCCGTCCGCGGTTCCCGTACCGCCGGTGCCGGCCCCCTCCGGGGCCTTGGCGAGCCGGTCGTTGCCGCCGCCCGCGCCGACGAGGACGGTCTCGGGCTCGGTCACCAGTGCCTCGTCGAGGGTGAGCATGCCGAGGCGCCTGCGCTCGCGGCGGCCCAGGACACAGGCGAGGAGGATGACGGCGAGGAGGCCGACGGCGAGCGCCGGGATCATCGGGACGAAGATGTCGGCCGCGTCCACCTTGAGCGCCGTGGCGGCTCGGGCGGTGGGGCCGCCCCAGGGCAAGGTGTTCATGACGCCGTTGGCCGTGGCCGCGACACCGGTCATGACCACGAGGCTCATCTTCAGCCGCTTGTAGAGCGGGTACATCGCCGAGACGGTGATCATGAAGGTGGTGGAGCCGTCGCCGTCCAGCGAGACGACCGCGGCGAGCAGCGCCGTACCGACGACGATCCGCATCGGGTCGGCCCTGCAGAAGCGCAGGATGCCCCTGACGATCGGGTCGAAGAGGCCGACGTCGATCATCACGCCGAAGTAGACGATGGCGAACATCAGCATCGCGGCGGTCGGCGCGAGGGTGCCGACCCCTTCGATGACGTAGTCGCCGAGTTGCGCGCCCTGTCCCACGGCCACGCAGAACAGGGCGGGGATCAGGACCAGGGCCGCGATCGGCGACATCTTCTTCATCATGATCAGGACCAGGAAGGTCGCGATCATGGCGAAGCCGAGAATGGTCAGCATTGGGGATACCTCACGTTCACCTTTGAACTCTCACCGGTGCCGGCGGTCCGGATGACGTTAGGTGCCGTGAAGCGGCGTCAACAAGGGGTCGACCCGTGAGCAATACGAGCAAAACCCCAGGTCAACGTGTTGGTGCCACGGAGACCGGCACGGCGTTGAGCACCGCGGTGCCGGACAGCGGGTCCAGGAGGGTGCCGTCCAGGAGCTGGTTCACGTTGACGCCCGGCTCCGCCCCCGCGACCGACATACGGGTGCCGGGACGGCTGTGGCCCCAGCCGTGCGGAAGGCTGACGACCCCGGACCGCACCGAGTCGGTGACCTCGGCGGGAGCCTCGACCTCGCCGCCGGCCGCGGTGATCCGGGCCGTGTCGCCGTCGGCGAGCCCGATCCTGGCCGCGTCGTCGGGGTGGATCTGCAGGGTGCAGACGTTCGAGCCGCCTCGCAGGGAGGCGACGTTGTGCATCCAGCTGTTGTTGGAGCGCAGATGCCGCCGGCCGACGAGGACGAGTCCGGCGGGACGCGCCCCGAGCGACGCGCGGAGCCGTGGCAGGTCGGCGGCGATCGGCGCCGGGAACAGCTCGATGCGGCCGCTGCGGGTCCTGAGCACCTGCGGGACGCGCGGCTTCAGCGGGCCGAGGTCGATCCCGTGGGGCTGCTCGACCAGTTGCTCGAGCATGAGGCCGTACGGGCCGAGGCGCAGCATCAGGTCGAGGCGCCGCTCGGCGCCCGTGCGGCCGGTCAGCTCGGCGGCGAGCGCCTCGGGGGCCCCCGCCCTGGTGAGCGCGGTGGCGATGGCCAGGTCGTCGACGGCCTCGGGCGGCGTGCCGTGCCTGCCGCCGACCGCGAGGACGAGCCGGGCGAGGATCTCGCTCTCGTCCATGCGTCCCTCCTCCAGCGGGACGGCGGGGCGGCTGTAGCGGACCTGGTTGCGGACGGCCAGCGAGTTGAGCGAGAAGTCGAAGTGGGCACTCTGCGAGGGCGGCGGCGGGGGCAGCACGACGTCCGCGTGGCGGGCGGTCTCGTTGAGGTACGGATCGACACTGACCATGAAGTCGAGGCCCCCGGCGAGGGCGCGGTCCAGGCGGTTCCCGTCGGGGGCGGAGAGCACCGGGTTGCCCGCGACGACGATCAGGGCCCGGATCCGGCCCTCCCCCGGCGTCTCGATCTCCTCGGCGAGCGCGGCGACGGGCAGTTCGCCCTTGGCCTCGGGGTGTCCGGAGACCCGGCTCCTCCAGCGGCCGAGGGAGAAGCCCTTCCCCGGCGCGGCCGCGCGCGGGGCGCGGGCGGTGGCGGAGAGCGGGAAGAGCGCGCCGCCGGGGCGGTCGAGGTTGCCGGTGAGGATGTTGAGCACGTCCACGAGCCAGCTGGCCAGGGTGCCGTGCTCGACGGTGCAGCTTCCGATGCGCCCGTAGACGGCCGCGGCCGGTGCGGCGGCCAGTTCGCGGGCGATCTCCCGGATGGTGTCCGTGTCGAGGTCGCAGGCGGCCGACACCGCTTCGGGTGTGAAGTCGGCCATCGCCTCGGCCAGTTCGTCGTATCCGTCCAGGTGTCCGGCGAGCGCACCGGGGTCGGCGAGCTTCTCCTCCAGGAGCACCTGGGTGAGCGCGGCGAGCAGCAGGGCGTCGGTGCCGGGCCTGATGGCGGCGTGCCGGTCGGCGAGGCGTGCGGTGCGGGTGCGGCGCGGGTCGATGACGGTGAGGGTGCCGCCGCGCTTGCGGAGCGCCTTGAGCTTGCCGGGGAAGTCGGGGGCGGTGCACAGGCTGCCGTTGGACTCCAGCGGGTTGGCGCCGATCAGCAGCAGGTGGGCGGTGCGGTCCAGGTCCGGCACGGGGATGGCGTGGGCATCGCCGAAGAGCAGGCCGCTGGAGACGTGCTTGGGCATCTGGTCCAGGGTGCTGGCGGTGAAGACGTTGCGGGTGCCGAGCGCGGAGAGCAGCAGCGGGGGATAGAGCCCGCCCGCCGTCGTGTGCACGTTGGGGTTGCCGAGGAAGACCCCGACGGCCTGCGGGCCGTGCTCCTGGACCAGGGCCGGGATCCTCTCGGCGATCAGGTCGAAGGCCTCGCTCCAGGTCGCCTCCCGCAGGACGCCGCCGGTGCGGACGAGCGGGGTGCGCAGCCGGTCCGGGTCGGCGTCCAGGCCCCCGAAGGAGGCGCCCTTGGGGCAGATGAAGCCCTGGCTGAAGATGTCGTCGCGGTCACCGCGGGCACCGGTGACCCGGGTGCCCTCGATGGTGAGAGTGAGTCCGCAGGTGGCCTCGCAGAGCGGGCAGACACGCAGAGCGGTACGGGAGTCGTGGGACATGGGCCCTCCCCGGGGCGGCTGTGGCGCGCGGGCGTGATCGGGCCTCCCGCGGCACGCTCGGCGGGTGCGGGCTCCCGGCGCACCGAGCATACCGACCGGTACGGATGCTGGCGAGGGTCTGGGGCGGCCGGTTGGACCCGCCGCGCCCCGTCCCCTACTCCAGGACGTGCGCGAGATACGCCCGCAGCAGGATCCGGGTCTCCGCCACCAGGCCGGGATCACCCTCCGGGTCGGCACGGAAGGCGAGTTGGAGCAGGGCGTCGGCCGCCTGCACGCAGACCAGGACCGTGCGGAGCAGACCGTCGTCGGAGGCGGCCCCGTCGTGCCCCCGGCCGAGGTGGCCGGAGAGCAGTTCGGCCAGGCGCCCCGCGACGAGCCGGTTCACCTCCTCGTCGAGGGGGCCGGCGGCGGGCACGGGAGGGCCGAAGTCGACGAGGGCGAACCCGGGGACGGAACGCTTCATCGCCAGGTACTCGTCGAGCACGGCGTCGATGGCCGCGCGCCACTCCCGCTCGGGGATCACCTCGAGTCTGGCGACGATCCGCTCGGCGTAGGTCTGCAGGTTGCGCTCGGCGAGGGCGTCGACCAGCGCCCTCTTGTTGGGGAAGAAGCGGTAGACGGAGCCGATGGGCACACCGGCACGGTCGGCCACCGCGCGGGTGGAGAGCTGCTCGTAGCCGGTCTCGTCGAGCAGGGAGGCACCGGCGTCGAGGATGCGGGCCAGCCGGTCCGCGCTGCGCTGCTGGACGGGGACGCGTCGGAGGTTCGTATGAGCGTGGGACACGGCTCCATGATGCCCGTATGCCGTTGACGGGCCATGATTCGATTCCTACGGTGGTACATAGGATTCTTCGTCAGGGGATCCACGGGACTCCTCATCCACCAGGAGCGCATGAATGAGCGGCATCGAGCAGGCGAGGAAGACGGCGGAGAGCCTCGCCCACCAAACCGGCTTCGGCAACGAGCACAGCTCGGAGGCGGTCCCGGGCGCGTTGCCCCACGGCCGGAACTCGCCCCAGCGCGCACCCCTCGGGCTCTACGCGGAGCAGCTCAGCGGCTCGGCCTTCACCGAACCCCGGGCCCGCAACCGCCGGTCCTGGCTCTACCGGATCCGCCCCTCGGCCGCCCACCCCGCCTTCGTCCGCGTCGACAACGGCGGTCTGCGCACCGCGCCGTTCACCGAGACGGTCCCCGACCCCAACCGGCTGCGCTGGGACCCGCTGCCCGACCCCGGGCCCGGCACGGACTTCCTGACCGGCCTGTGGACACTGGGCGGCAACGGAGACGCCGCGCAGCGCACCGGCATGGCCGTGCACCTGTACAGCGCGAACGCCTCCATGACCGACCGGGTGTTCAGCGACTCGGACGGGGAGCTCCTGATCGTCCCCGAGCGCGGAGGCCTCCTGCTCCGCACCGAGCTGGGGATGCTCGCGGCCGGTCCGGGCCAGGTCGCGCTGATCCCCCGGGGGATCCGCTTCCGTGTCGAGCTCATGGACACCGCGGCCCGCGGCTACGTCTGCGAGAACTACGGCCAGCCCTTCGTCCTGCCCGACCTGGGGCCGATCGGCGCCAACGGCCTGGCGAACGCCCGGGACTTCCTGGCGCCCGTCGCCGCGTTCGAGGACCGCGAGGGCCCGGTCGAGGTGGTCAACAAGTTCTGCGGGAACCTCTGGTCGGCGACGTACGGGCACTCTCCGCTCGACGTGGTCGCCTGGCACGGCAACCACACCCCGTACGTCTACGACCTGCGCCGCTTCAACGTCCTCGGCACGATCAGCTACGACCACCCGGACCCGTCGATCTTCACCGTGCTGACCTCACCGTCCGACACCCCCGGGCTGGCGGGCGTCGACTTCGTCGTCTTCGCCCCGCGCTGGCTGGTCGGGGAGGACACCTTCCGCCCGCCGTACTTCCACCGCAACGTGATGAGCGAGTACATGGGCCTGATCGAGGGGGCGTACGACGCGAAGGCGGGCGGGTTCGTCCCGGGCGGCGGCTCGCTGCACAACATGATGTCCGCGCACGGCCCGGACCGTGAGACCTTCGACCGGGCGAGCGCGGCCGAGCTGGAGCCGCAGCGGATCGACGACGGCCTTGCGTTCATGTTCGAGACCCGCTGGCCGGTCACGGCGACCGCACAGGCCGCGGGCGCCGGACATCTCCAGCGCGGATACGACGACGTGTGGCAGGGTCTGAGCCGCAACTTCCGGCCGTGAGACCCCGCGGCCGGCCGCACCGCAGAGAGATCGGGTGAACCGGATGGATCAGGTGAACGAGGCGAGCCGGCCCGGCTTCGCCCCCGACTCCCTGGTGCTGAACCGGAAGCTGCCCCTCTGGTACCAGGTCTCGCAGTCCCTGCGTGCCTCCATACTGGGCCGGCCCCAGGACGCCTCGACGCGGCTCCCCACCGAGGAGCAGCTCGCCACGCACTACGGCGTCAGCGTCCTGACCATGCGCCAGGCCCTGAAGGAGCTGGAGAGCGAGGGGCTGATCAGCAGGCACCGGCGGCGCGGCACCTTCATCGAGCCGCGCGCCAGGCGGGTGTCGCCGGTCCGGCTGATGGGTTCGATCGACGCGATCGTCGCCCAGCAGTCGGGGGAGCTGACGACCGTGCTCGGCCACGGCCGTACACCCGTTCCCGGCGATCTCGCCGAGTACTTCCCGGGCTGCCCCGACGTGGTCAGCTACCGGCGGCTGCGCTGCGACGACGGGACGGGCGAGCCCACCAACTGGGCGGAGAACGCGGTGCGTCCGGAGATCGCCGCCGCGATCGACGTGGCCGATCTGGAGCGGTGGCCGATGACGAAGGTCCTGCGCGACGCCGTCGGCGTACGGATCTCCCGGATCACGGACACCGTCGAGGCGCGCCTCGCGGACCCCGTCACGGCGGAGCTGCTCCAGGTCCCGCTGCTCAGCCCGATCCTGCACTACACCGGCGTGACGTACGACGACGACGGCACCGTGGTGGACGTGGCGCGCATCCGCTACCGGGGCGACCGCTTCTCGTTCTCCGTGACCGTCGACGCGCACTGACGGCGGGGCCGCGGCGCGCGGTCGTTACGATGCCGGGGGCGGCGGACGTGGCGACGGGGAGGACGACACGGTGGCAGCACGGGTGGCGGCCGGGACCGGCGGGGGCGACGCGCTCCCACTGCTGGACGACCTCATGCCCTGGTCGGTGCGGCCCCTGAGACCGGGCCGCCCCTGGGTGACGGCCCCCGACGCCCCCTCGCTCCGGGCCCGCTGGGACCTGCTGGCACGGGCCGAAGGAGCCGAGCAGGAGAGGCTGTTCCGGCCCAGCCGCTCCCGTACACCGCTGACCCCTGCCGCGTCGCTGCCGGGCAGGCCCACCGGGACGAGCGCGTTCGCCCGGGACCCCGGGCCGTATCCCGAACCGGTGCGGATCCTGCACGGCCCCTTCGACGAGCAGTGGCTGATCCCCGACCAGCGGCTGCTCGACGCCGCCCGGCCCGAGCTGTGGCGGGTCGCCGACGGACAGCAGGTGTTCGCCGTGGAGCACGGGTACGTCCCCCAGGACGACGGGCCCGCCCTGTCGGCGACCGCCCTGCTCCCCGACGGGCACTCTCCGGCGGGACGGCCCGGCCGGATCCGGCCGCTCTACCGGCGGCCGGGCGGACAGGAGCCCAACCTCGCACCGGGCCTCCCCTCCCTGCTCACCGCCCGGTACGGGGCCCCGGTCTCCGCCGAGGACGTCCTGGCCTGGTCTCTCGCCACCGCCCTCCCCTCCCCCGCCGGGCCTCTCGTCCCGCTGCCCGCCGACGGCCCCCTCTGGGCCGAGGGCGTGGAGCTGGGCCGGGAACTGCTGCGCCTGCACCTGCGCGGGGCACGCGGCGGGGAGCGCCCGCGGCTGCCGGGCGGCCGGCGCCCGTATGTGCGGGCCGCGATCCCGCCCCGGCCGGACGAACTGCGCTACGACGCCCAGGACGAGGCGGTCCTCCTCGGCGAGGGACGCGTCTCCCCCGTGCCCGCCGGGGCCTGGGACTTCCGGGTGGGCGGGGTGCGGATGCTGGAACTCTGGTTCGAGCGCCGCACGGCTGAGGCGGAGGGGCTGGCCTCGGTGGGGCCGCGCGACTGGCCGCGGGAGCGGACCTCGGAGCTGCTGGAACTGATCACGGTCCTGGCCCTGCTCGCCGCGCTGACGCCCCGGCAGCGGGCACTGCGGGACAGGCTGGCACGGGCCTCGGCCCTGACACGGGAGGAGCTGCACACGGCCGGAGTGCTTCCCGCGGCCGCGTCGGCCCGGCGTCCGGCTTCCGTGCTGGATCACGAGGAGGAGGGCCCGGAGGGACAGTTCGCGCTGTTGTGAGAGGGCGTGCACCCTTGGGCGGTCCGGGGGCCGGGGTGCCGTTGCCGTCCTGGCCGGGGCGGTGACGTACGCCGATGTGCGGCGCGGGTGCCGATGTGCGGCGCGGGTGCCGATGTGCGACGCGGGTGCCGCACCGGCGCTGGGAACACACCGGCTGGGGAACACACCGGCTGGGGAACACACCGCTTGGGGAACGCACCGACGCAACGCTGCGGGCCCTGGGGATGGCGGGCGGACGGCAGCACTGCGCCGGGACGGAGTGATCGTGGACGCGGTCCTCGGCGGAGGACCGGACCGGGTCGCGCGGCCGTCGGTCAGCGGCGGCTGCCGAAGAGCGAGCGCCGCAGCCGCCGCAGCGGGGCGAAGAGCGAGACTCGCGCGCTCCTGCTCCTGCGGGTGTGCGCGGCGTCGCGCGAGGTGAGTTCGAGCATCAGCAGCGTCGCCTCCGCCGACTCGCGCTGCGGAACGGGGGGGCCGCCCAGCACTGCGAGATGGCGGTCGAGGCGCGAACTGGTCGCACCGCTCCCACATGTAATGGCAGGCACACGCGGCCTGCTGCGCACCGTTATCTGTTCCATGTCACTCCCCACCCGTACGAGGGCACCCGGCCCGGGCAGGTTAACCCTATCGTCCCGCGATGACACGCGTGTATCCCGGCCGCAGGATTACACACCTGTATACGGGGGTTGACGGGACGTTACCGCCTCCTGTCGACTCCGGGGCGGCTTGAGTTAGCTTGGAGGGGATTCGTCCGTACTGCGCAACGCTGCTGATGGAGGGTCACCGATGAGCGAAGTCCCGGACACCGGACGTGTGATCGCGGATCGTTACCGCCTCCTGGACCCCCTGGGCGAGGGAGGGGCCGGCATCGTGTGGCGCGCCCGTGACGAGGTGCTGGGGCGCGAGGTGGCCGTGAAGGAGGTGCGGTCACCGGCGGGCCTGCCCGCCGCCGACGTCGAGCGGCTGCACACCCGCCTGGAGCGAGAGGCCCGGACCGCGGCCCGCGTCTCGCACCGCAACGTCGTGGCCGTCCATGACGTGGTCACCCAGGACTCCCGGCCCTGGATCGTGATGGAGCTGGTCCGCGGGCTCACCCTCTCCGAAGTGCTGGACGCCGACGGTCCGCTGTCCCCGCGCCGCGCGGCCCGGATCGGCGCGGAGGTGCTCGCGGCGCTGCGCGGCGCCCACGGGGCCGGTGTGCTGCACCGCGACGTGAAGCCGGGCAACGTACTGCTGGCCAACGACGGGCGGGTGATGCTGACGGATTTCGGCATCACCACGGCCGAGGAATCGACCGCGCTCACGGCGGCGGGTGAACCGGTCGGCTCGCCGGAATACCTCGCCCCTGAGCGCGCACTGGGGCGCACGCCGGGGCCCGAATCGGACCTCTGGTCACTCGGAGTGCTTCTGTACGCCGCCACCGAAGGAAGGTCACCGTTCCGGCGGGACACTCCGGCGGACACCCTGCGCGCCGCTGTCGACGAGGAGCCGCCGGCGCCGCGGCGGGCGGGGGCCCTCGGCCCTGTCGTCGAGGAACTCCTGCACAAGGAACCCTCCGGGCGGCTCGACGCCGCGGAGGCGGAGCGCCGGCTGAGGATCCTGGCCGCGGGCGGGACCGGATCACCCGGCGTCGGGACGGCCGGCCCGCCGCACCCGGGGGGTGAGGCCGGCGCGACGGCCGCGGAGTCCGGCCCCGAGGGCCGGCCGGAACCCGCCGGGAGTACGGATCGCACGGGCGTCCTGGTGGCCGTCGGGGCGGCGGTCGCGCTGCTCATCGCCGGGGGCCTCGCCTGGGCACTCACGAGCGACGACGACTCCAGGAGCGACGGGAAGGCCCCGCCGAGCACCTCGGCCCCCTTCTCCCCGTGACACACCGGCAACTCGCGCAGCCCGATGCCACGGAATCCCCGTGACTCACGACCCCATGCCTCACGGAGTCCCCAGGAGGCCGAAGCCCCCGGGCCGCGGAGGCTCCCGCCGGGCCGCGAAGCCCTCACGGCACGGTCTTCCACGGAAAGGGAGGTGAGGGGGACCGCAGGTCGGGGCCCCCTCACCCGCCTCCGGCCGGACCCGGCCGGAGGCGCTACGAGGGTGCGGTCAGGCCTTCGAGCTGAGGACCGGCAGATAGCCGCCCGACTGCCCGGCGGCGTTGGGGTGGTAGGACTCGCCGATGTTGAGCCAGTTGACGCTGTGCAGCCAGGCGCTTCCCGAGCAGATCTCGTGCCCGGTGAAGCTCGACGCGACGTCCCCGAAGGTGAAGCCGTGATCGGCCGCGCGCTTGGCCGTGGCGGCGTTGAGATAGTCGGCGGCGCTGTTGATGGCCGAGCGTTCCTTCTCGCTCAGACCGGCGATGCAGCCGCCGCCGAGCTTGTAGAAGCGGGGATAGCCGAGGACGACGACATGGGCCGCGGGGGCCTTCGCACTGATCGCCCCGTACACGGAGTCCAGTTTGCCGGGCAGGGTCGAGTCGACGTAGGCGCGGGCGGTGGCGATCCGGTTCAGGCAGGTGGTCTCGGACTGCAGGACACAGGTCGTCATGACGTCGGCGAAGCCCGCGTCGTTGCCGCCGATCGAGAGGGAGACGAGGTCGGTGGCGGAGCTGAGCGGCCCGAGCTGACCGGCCGTGACATCCCCTGTCCTGGCACCCGAGCACGCGGTGAAGGCGAACGAGGCGGGATTGTTGGCCGCCTTCCAGAGGGCGGGGAAGGCGCGGGTGCTGCGCTTGCAGCCACCGCTCGCACTGTCGTAGCTGCCGGCGCCGACACCTGACGAGTACGAGTCGCCCAGGGCGACGTAGTCGACGGCCGCGGCGGACTGCGCGGGCGCCTGGGCCTGGGCCACACCGGCACCGGCCAGAGCAAGGACGGAACCGAGCAGGAGAGAGGACGAGAACGCCACGAGTCTGGACATTTTCATGGAACCTCCTTGGGCAGGATCTCTGCCTACTCCGTAGTAAGCAGCACCGGCCCGAATTCCGGAAGTGTCCATGCCAAAAAGAGTGGACAGCACTTCCACGAACCCGCTCTTGATGGCTCGTCATGCAGAAGCCCGGCATCCTGCATCCGGCGGGGCGCTCACCGAAGGCCTCCCCCTCGTACGCGCCGTAAGCCGGGCGCGCCCCGGGATCGGGCGGTCCGGGCCGATGCCGGCGGTCCGGGCCGCCCGGTGGTCCGGGCCGATGCCGGGGCCCGCCCCGGCCGGGGGCGCCCCCGCCGCCACCCCGGGGGGCAGCTCCCGAAACCTGGGTGCGCGGTGTGCCGGTGTGCCGGATCATGGGCGCCATGTCTGCCTCCCCCGAGTCCGCCCTGCCGATCCGGCTCAACGTCGACGACAGCGATTCGCCGTCCGACATCGTGGACGCGTTGTTCCTGGGCCGCTTCGCGACGGGCGAGCAGCCGTTTTCCCACAGTTCCTCCCTCGACCGGGTCAGGTCGGGGGCGACCCTGCTGCCGCAGGCGGCCGAGGTCCTGAGGGCCGCCCGTGACGACGACCGCAGCGCGACCCTCGCCGAGGGCGACGGATGGACGCTGCTGGTCTCCCGGTGGAACCGGGGCGCCGACGTCACGGTCACCGCCACCACCGCCGAACTGGCCCAGAAGATCCTGTCCGAGGCGACCGACGGAGCCCAGGACGAGCCGGAGCCGCAGCCCGAGAACGTGACGATGGGCTTCTGGTACGTCTCGCCGCGCCGCGGCCCCCACCGCACCACCCGGCAGATCGCCGCGGGCACCTGGGACGAGGTCCGGTCCAACTACACGGCGCCGGTGGCCGATGCGATGGACCGGCTGATGAAGGTCACCCCTGACGACATCGCCGGCCGGCTGCTCCTGCTGCACGGCCCTCCCGGTACCGGAAAGACCTCCGCGCTGCGCACCCTCGCCCGGTCCTGGCGGGACTGGTGCCAGGTCGACTGCGTCCTCGACCCGGAGCGGCTCTTCAACGACGTCGGCTATCTGATGGACATCGCCATCGGTGAGGACGACGGTTCGGCGAAGGGCCGGTGGCGGCTGCTGCTCCTGGAGGACTGCGACGAGCTGATCCGCGGCGAGGCGAAGCACACGGCAGGTCAGGCGCTCTCCAGGCTCCTCAACCTGACGGACGGGCTGCTGGGCCAGGGCCGCAACGTGCTGGTGGGGGTGACGACCAACGAGGACCTGGAGCGCTTGCACCCTGCGGTGGTCCGGCCGGGCCGCTGCCTGGCCCGCATCGAGGTGGGCTCGCTGACCCGCGCCGAATCGGCGTCCTGGCTGGGCACGGAGGAAGGCCTCGGCCGCGAGGGCGCGACACTCGCGGAGCTCTACGCCCTGAGGCGTGGCAGCGGTCCGGCGTCCGTGCCGAAGCAGGACGCGGGGGCGGACGCCGGACTGTACCTCTGAGCCGGGGCCCGCCTGCCCGGCCGGTCACGCGTTGCCGCGCACCGGGCCACGCCCCCTTCGGCAGCCCACCCCGAGTTCGCGGCCCCACTCCCGTCGAACGGCCGCCCCCGGGACGCCGCGGGGCCCCACCTCCGAGCCCCGCGGCTCCGCTCAGCCGTCCGGACAGGTCGCCGTCGCTTCGCGTGCCGCGGCAAGGGCTCGTCGTCCGACCTCGCCGAACAACTGGATCATGGTGGCCGCCAGGACGTCGTCCCCGCCGATGGTCCGCCGGTCTCCCGTGCGCGTGGACAGGGCCAGGACCGGGTCCGGCACGGACGGGCGCGTGCCGGCCGGTTCACCCGGCATCGTCAGGCTGACCGTGCCGAACCGCTTGATCCCGCCCTCCCGGACGACCATGGCCGCGTCCCGGGCGAGGTCCGTCAGGAACACGCTCGCGAGCCCGTCCAGATCGCGGACCATCGCCGGGACGGCAGCCGTACCCCGGCCGCGCAGCAGCTTCCTGATCCCGGGTTCGAACCTGTGCGCGCCCACCACGGCGCTCGGCTTGCGTGACCTGCTCCGCCTGGGAGCGTGCACGACGGCACCCCCGGCGTCGTGCACGACGCCGGTCAGCCCCTTGAACGTAGGACTGTGGTGGTACCAAGCGCCTCCCACCTCCAGCTCGACGTCCCGGTCGATGGCTGTCACGAGGTCCTTGGGAAGCAGCTTCCCGCGGTCCTCCTCCGCCGCCGCTCGCAGCGCGCCGTCGATGATGTCCGTCAGCACCGTCCGCGTCACCGACGCGGCGGCCCGGGTGGCGGATCGCGAGACGTTCAGCGGGGTGACGTCCCTGAACACGGCCCTGACGAGAGAGGGCTTGAACGAGGGAACGTCCCTGCCCGCGGCGGACGCGGAACCGGTGCGCTCGGGATGTACAGGAGGTGCGGGCATCGGAAAGAGCTCCCTGCTGTGGTTTCGCGTCGATGGCCGGCCGGTGTGACCGGCCCCGACCGGCGGGCTGCCCGCCTTCCGGACGGACAGCCCCTCCAAGATCCTGGTCGGACCTCTAGCGCGCGTAGGCCGCCCGCACCGCGTCCTCGGCCAGTGCGAGCGCGTCGGCCCGCGCGAGGCCGAGGCGCCGGGCCTGCTCGGCGTACTCCTGGGCGGCCGACGCCGCGTGACGGGCCGCGGCGTCGCCCGCGGCGGCGACGAACGTCCCGTTGCGGCCGCGGGTCTCGATCACGCCGTCGGCCTCCAGCGCGCGGTAGGCCTTGGCCACGGTGTTGGCGGCGAGGCCCAGTTCCCCGGCGAGGCCGCGCACGGTCGGGAGCCGGTAGCCGACCGGCAGGGCTCCGGAGCGGGCCTGTTCGGACAGCTGGGCACGCAGTTGTTCGTACGGGGCGGTGGCGGAGTCCGGGTCAACGGCGATCTTCAGGGTCACGCGGGGATTCTCCCCCACCGGGGTCCGCACCGCCCGGCCCACCGCCCGAAATTCGGAGGCGGCGGGTTCGGGTGCCGCGTTAGCGTCCGCCCATGACCGTCCTCGTGCGTGACTTCCTGCCTGCTGACGCGGGGGCCTGGGTACAGGTGCGGCGCGCGGCGCTGCCGTACATGGTGACGACTCCTGAGCAGGTCCTGAGCGGCCTCGCCGACGCGCATCCCGACCGGCGGTACCGGCTGCTGGCCTCCGAGGAGGACGGCGAGGTGATCGGGACCGCGCAGGTCGGCATCTCCCACGAGAACCCGAAGCCGGGGCAGGGCTTCTGCAATCCCTACGTCTGCAACGACGCGGCCAACGGCCCGATGCCGGCGGTCAATCACTGGTTCGGTTACGAGATCTACGCCACGGAGGTACGTCATGTCCACACCATCGGCTGAGCCCGGTTCCACCCTGACGGTGGCCCTGGTCAAGGCAGGCCGCACCAAGATCCGCTATCCGGCCGAGCCGGTCGGCGACGACGGAACCCGGATCACCGTCCGGGCCCCGTGGGCGGCCCCCGGCGTCCGGGACTTCGGCTTCGTGCGGTTCGAGCCGGGCGACGTCTTCACCGAGCACTACTGGCGCGACCGGTGGTACGCGGTGAAGGAGGTCCGCACCGGCGGCGGGGAGCTGAAGGGCTGGTACTGCGACATCACCCGGCCCGCCGTGCTGCGCGGCACCGAGCTCCTGGTCGAGGACCTCGACCTGGATCTGTGGGTGTCCGCGGACGGTTCGTCCGTACTGCGCCTGGACGAGGACGAGTTCGAGGCGAGCGGCCTCGCCGGCCGCGACCCCCTGGCCGCGGGGGCAGCGGTCCGGGCACTGGACGAGTTGGAGCGTCTTGCGTACGCGGAGGGGCTCGCGGGTCTGCTGCGCTGACCCGCGCGCTCAGTGTTCCTCGGCCAGCCACCGCCGCATCCGGACGGTGAGGGCGGCGACGTGGGCGGCCGCGGCGGTCTGGGCGGTGGGCGCGTCCCCGGCGTCGATGGCGGCGAGGATGGTGCGGTGCTCCCGCAGGGCGAGTTCCCGGTTGTGCTGCGAGGACCAGAGGGCCGAACGGTAGAGATGGGCCTGGGCGTCGAGCCGGTGCAGGGCGTCGGTAAGGGCGGTGTTGGCGGCGAGCGCCCGGATCGCGGTGTGGAACTCCAGGTCGAGGGCCGCCTCGCGCCCCGGGTCGGGGGCCTCCCCGAGCAGCGCCTCCTGCCGGGTGACCAGGGCTTCGAGGGCGCCGATGTCGCTGGTCGAGGCGCGGAGGGTGGCTTCCTTCGCGGCCAGGCCGTCGAGCACCTCGCGGACCTGGAGGACGGCGAAGACGGACTCCTGGTCGAGCTGGGCGACCTTCGCGCCGGCGTGCGGGATGTGTACGGCGAGTCCGTCGTAGATGAGGCGCTGCACCGATTCGCGCACCGGGCTGCGGCTGACGTCCATCTCCGCGGCGAGGGCGGGGACGCTGAGTGGCGCTCCGGGGGCCAGATCGCCGCTGAAGATGCGGTCGAGCAGACGCTGGTACACCGCGTCGGCCAGGAGTTCGCCGCTGTCGATGGTCATCGTTCTCCTGGGCGCGGAGCCCGCCGGGCCGGCGGCCTGTCGTGCGGGTCTGCGTCCCGGTGCCGGGACCGCGGTGGCTGTGGTGGTGGTCATGCGGGGTGGTCGTCCCTCACATTCCGGGCCGAGCATAGTGTGCCCGGCCGGCCGGTCGGTGGCGTGCCCCGGCTGGGGCGTACGACTGGCGCGCTCCGGGCGGCGCGCACGCCCGTACCGGACCGCGTGGGGCTCTCAGTCCCCGGGCGTGGACGCGGCGAGGACCCGGGCGGCCTCGCGCGCGGTCCCTGTCGGGGCGGTGCCGGTCTTGAGCCCCGCGATCTTGGCGGCGATGTGCTCGGCGACGGTGATCGGCTCGTACAGGGCACCGTCCTCCGCGCATCCGGGCAGCGCCTCGATGACGGCGTCGTGGTTTCCGTCGAAGAAGAAGGCGGCGCTGCGCCGCCGGACCACCCTGCCGTCGACGACCGGCGGGTTCACCCGGTGCAGGGTGGACATCCAGCGGTCATTGGTCCAGCGGGCCATGGCGTCCCCGAGGTTGATGAGGAACGCGCCGTCGGCGGGCCGGACATCGTGCCAGACGTGGTCGCGGCCGAGGACCTGGAGACCGGCGACCTGGTCGGCCCAGAGCACGGTGAGGATGCCGAAGTCGGTGTGGGCGCCCATTCCGGTGAGCTCGCCCGCGATCTCGATGTCGCCCTCGGGCAGCGTGTAGTGGTTCATCTTCAGGGCGTCGATGGAGTGGTCGGTGAGGTCGTCGAACGTCCCGGGGGCGATGCCGAGCGCCTCGGACATCGCGGCGAGGAGCACCCTCGACAGGCCGGCGACGTGGGCGAAGTACGTCTCGACGGCGGGCCGGAAGGCGGGCACGGCGTCGGGCCAGGTGTTGGCCGCGTAGCCGTCGGTGGGCAGGTCGATTCCGGGGTACCAGGAGGCCTCCGCCCCGACGGTCAGCGCCTCGTAGAAGTCGTTCATCATTCCGGCGGGGGCGATACCGAGGCTCATGCTCAGGGACTCGGTCTTCGGCGGGGTGTAGCCCCGGTTGTCACCCGGTGGCCGCCGGTAGTCCTTCTTGACCGCGAGCGGCAGTCCGAAGAACTGGTCGAGCGCGTCGGCGAGGCCGTCGGTCACCGACCGCGGCACGCCGTGCCCGACGAGCTGGAGGAAGCCGACCTCACGGCAGGCCCGGTCGATCTCCCGGGCAGTCCTGGCCCGGGCGGCGCTGTCCCCTGCTCCGGGTGCGAGGAAGGGGGCGATGTCGACGACGGGTACGTGGAAGGTGTCCATTCGGGTCTCCGTGGCAGTTGCGGCGGTCGGGGGCGGCGGTCCGGGCGGGAGCAGCGGTGTGTCCGGTCGGCGGCGGTCCGGTCGGTGTCCTCAGCGCCGCTCGCCGGAGCTGTGCCAACGGCCCACGACGGCCTGCGAGGCCAGCGTGAAGAGGGTGTACACCGCGATGCCGAACAGCGAGGCCAGGGCGATGGCGGCGATGAGGTCCTCCGAGCGCAGTGTCGCCCGGTAGGTGTCGAGGAGGGTGCCGATGCCGGGCTCGCCCTTGGCGAAGAACATGTCGCCGAGGATCGCCCCGATGACGACCTGCCCGGAGGCGATGCGCATCCCGGTGAAGACGGACGGCAGTGCGGCCGGCAGTTCGAGGCGTACCAGGCGCGACAGCCTGGAGGCCCGGCCGAGCGTGAACAGTTCGTGCAGGCCCTTGTCGACGGAGCGCAGGCCGAAGTGGGTGTTGGTGATCACGGGGAACAGCGCGATCATCACGCAGACGATGATCCGGGAGCCCGTACCGAAGCCGAACCAGAGGCCGATGAGCGGGACGATCGCGAGGACCGGGATGACCTGGAGCATGACGGCGTACGGGTAGACGAGACGCTCGATCCAGCGGGCCTGGTTCATCGTCGCGCCTGCACCGACTCCGATCAGCGCCGCGAGGACGAAGCCGATGGCGGCGATCCGGGCCGTCACGCCGAGCGCCTGGAGCATGGGTTCCAGGTGGGTGGGGTCGGCGAGCGACCGGGAGACCACCTGGTGCGGGGGCGGGAGGAGGAAGCGCCGGGCGGGGTCCAGCAGGAGATAGCTGACGGCGTACCAGACGCCGATCCCCAGGGCCAGGGCGAGGGCGGGCACCGCGACAGCGGACAGGGCGCGCCGGGCGGCGGACGGGCGGCGGACCGCGCCGGCCGGCGTGACCGGAGCCGGGCGGGCGGCCCGGGTGGCGCCCGGCTCGGTGCGGCCCGGCTCGGTGCCGGGCGCTTCGGTGCCGGGCGCTTCGGTACCGGGCGCTTCGGTGCCGGGCGCTTCGGTGCCGGGCGCTTCGGTGCCGGGCGCGTCGGTACCGGGCGCGTCGGTGCCGGGCGGCTTTGTTCCGGGAGTATCCGTTCGGGGCGGTCGCGGGGCGGCGCCGGCGGGCGCGGGGGAGGCTGCGGTGCGGGTCATCGGACCTCCTGGATCAGTGCGGAGACGGCCGCGACGTGTTCGACGTAGCGCGGGTCGTAGCGGAGTTCGGGGCCGCGCGCGGCCGGCAGGTCGATGTCGACGACAGCGGCGATCCTGCCGGGGCGCGGGGACATGACGACGACGCGTCGGGCGAGCAGGACGGCCTCCGCGACGGAGTGGGTGACGAACAGCGCGGTGAAGCCCCGCTGTTCGTACAGGCGCAGGAGCTCGACCTGCATGTCCTGGCGGGTGAGTTCGTCCAGCGCGCCGAAGGGCTCGTCGAGGAGCATCACCTCGGGACGCAGCACCAGGGCGCGGGCGAGCGAGACCCGCATGCGCATGCCGCCGGAGAGGGCCCGGGGCAGCTGTCCGGCGAAGTCGGTGAGGCCGACGGCGTCGATGACCGCGTCGACGCGTTCCTCGCGTTCGGCCTTCGGCACCTTGGCCAGGCGGGCCAGCAGACCGATGTTGCGCCGGACCGTGCACCAGGGCAGGAGGGTCGCCTCCTGGAAGACGAATCCGACTGACGAGGTGTCCAGGGCGACCGAGCCGCCGGTGGGCTTCTCCAGTCCGGCGGCGAGACGCAGGAGAGTCGACTTGCCGCAGCCGGAAGGGCCGACGATGGCGGTGAACTCACCCGCCGGCACCTCCAGGGTGACGTCGTCGAGGGCCTGGGTGCCGGTGGGGTAGCGGACACCGACGTGGTCGAAGGAAACCCGGACCCCCTTCATCAGATGGCTGGCGTCCACGTCCTGCAGGGTGTCGACGAGGTGCACGGGCTCTCCGTTCTGCTGGTCCCGGGTGCCCGGCCCTGTCGGCGGGAGTGCGGGGGTGCCGGGCCGGAATGCACGTAAGTCTGTAACTGCATGTAACTCGACACAAGGACATGGGCGTTAACTTCGTGTGACACGGGCCGACTTGGGCCTTACCGGACCGCATATACGCCGCGACCTGAGGTTGCGGGACCCCATCGATCCCCTGCATCGCAGAACATGCAATCAACTTCCTCAAGAAATACGCCACGACTGATTGCATGTAATGGGGTCGTAACAGAGCTCCGTCACAGTGGCGCATCGACGCACACGGTCGCTCCGCTCCCCCGCCGCGGCCGTGTCCCCGGCGCAACCCGCGTATCCGGCAGATCCGGCACCCCGCCCTCCCGGCGCGACCCTCCCTGGAGAAACGCATGAAGCCCATGACCGTCCGCCGCTTCGGCGTCCTCGCCCTCACTCTCGGCCCGCTCGTCGCCGCCACCGCCTGCGGAGGCGGCGGCGGGGGTCCGGCCGCGGCGTCCGTGGACATCGCACCGGCCCCGGCAGCGCAGCGGCTCGACGGGGCGTGCCCCTCGACCGTCGTCGTCCAGCTCCAGTGGCAGCCCCAGTCCGACATGGGCGCGCTCTTCGAGATGCTGGGCCCCGGCTATCGGGTCGACACCTCGGACAAGTCCGTGACCGGCCCCCTCGTCGCCGCCGGCAAGGACACCGGCGTGAAGCTCACCCTCAAGGCGGGTGGGCCCGCCATCGGCTTCCAGTCCGTGCCGTCCCAGATGTACGCCGACGAATCCGTGGACTTCGGCCTCGTCCACTCCGACCAGCTCATCGCCGCCTCGGGCGGCCGCCGTGTCGTGGGTGTCACCCCGCTGCTCAAGTACAGCCCGGCGATGCTGATGTGGGATCCGTCGGCGCATCCCGGGCTCACCCTCGATTCCCTGGCCGGATCGGGTGCGACGGTGCTGGTGTCGAAGGACCAGTTCTACCCGGACTGGCTGGTCGCCAAGGGGCTGGTGAAGAAGAAGCAGATCGACACCGGCTACGACGGCAACCCGGCCCGCTTCGTCGGCGACCCCGACGTCGTCCAGCAGGGGTTCGCCAACTCCGAGCCCTACACGTACGAGAAGGAGACCCCCGCCTGGGGCAGGAAGGTCGGCTTCCAGCTCCTGAAGGACGCGGGCTACGACGTCTACGCCTCCAACCTCACCGTCCGCGCGGACCGGCTGAAGGAGCTGACGCCCTGCCTGGAGAGGCTGGTCCCCCTCGTGCAGAAGGCGGGAGCCGCCTATGCCCGCGCCCCGAGGAACACCAACGAGACGATCGTCGACGTGGTCTCCCAGGACAGCTCCTACTCCCCCTACACACAGGGCGAGGCCGACTACAGCGCCGCGTTCCTCAAGGACGAGGGGCTGATCGCCGAGGAGGCGGACGGCTCCCTGGGGACGTACGACATGAAGCGCGTCGCCTCGTTCACCGGTGAACTCGCCCCGGTGATACGCGAGAAGGGCTCGGCCGTGCCGGAGGATCTCAAGCCCGGAGACATCTTCACGGATGCCTTCACCGACCACACCGTCGGCCTCGGCTGACCGGGCCCCTCTCCGTCCCGCCGGGGCCCGCGCCGCGCGAACAGCGATGGCGCGGGCCCCTTCCGCGTGCGCGGCCGGTCCGGGTGCCTTCCAGGTGCACGCGGAGGGGGTGCGGGCCGCTTCTCCGTGTGCGCGGGACGGTCCGGTCGTCTCCTGCGTGCACGCGGAGGACAGGTCCGGCCCGGCGGCAGCGGGCACGCGAGCGCCCCGCGGTCGTGGCCGGGGCCACGTGCCGCGGGGCGCTCACACACCGGGCCGTATACGGGTGGGTCAGCCGCGCGGGGCGCCGGCGAAGTTCGCAGCGATGCGCTGCTTGATGTAGTCCCCGGCCGTGATCGGCGGATAGAGACCCCGCGGGCTCTCGATGAGCACGTCACGGTCGGCCTGCGCGAAGTAGGCGATGGACTGCCGGGCACCGTGGTCGTCGCCGGGACCGGGCGCCTTGACGCGGTGGAAGTTCGACGGCAGCCGGTCGTCGCTCCACCGCATCAGCATGTCCCCGATGTTGCAGGTGATGGCGTCGGCGGTGGCGGGCACCGGAGTCCACTCCTGCGCGTCGCGCTCCGCACCGGGGCAGACCTGGAGCCCGCCCTGGCCCTCCCGCTGGAAGAGCAGCGTGAGGCAGTCGAAGTCGGTGTGCGCGCCGGCGCGCCACCACACCCCGGCACCGGCCAGGGCCTTCGGCGCCTCGAAGTAGTGCAGCAGGCGCAGCGTCGACTGGTGTCCGGCACTGTGCGGATCGTGGGCGCGGGCGAAGAAGTCGCTTTCCATGCCGAGCCGCTCGGCGAAGCAGGACAGCACTCTCATGGCCACGTCACGGCAGTGCGACTCGAAGGCGAGAACGGTCTCGCGGAAGCCCGCGGCCTCCTCGTCCGAGGGCCACAGGCCGTCCATGCGCGGGCGGGTGAGCTGGTAGGACTCCTTCTCGTCGGGGGTGCCGACGGAGGGCCGGACCTGGCTGCGGTGTTCCCAGCCCGCGTTCGTGCCCGGCTCCATGGCGTACCGCTGCTTGACGTCCGCGGGCAGGGCGAAGAAGGCGGCCGAGGCCGCGAAGGCCGCGTCGGTCTCCTCCGGGGTGATCCCGTGTCCGGTGATCTGGAAGAAGCCGATGTCCGTGGCGGCCTCCCAGAGCTGTTCGCCGATCTCGGCGCGCCGCTCCTCGAAGTCGGTCAGATCGACGCGCCGGATGTCGCGCCGCGCGGTCTCCTCACCGGGTCCTCCCATCGCGGACTCCCGGTCGAGTTCGACCATGGAGGCGGTGGGGCCGGTGGGGGCGTGGGGGGCCTCCGGCAGGGCGGTGTCCTGGGCGTGCTGTCTCATCGCGGTGTCTCCCTGTGCGCATCTCGCGGGTGTGGGTGCGAGGTGCAGTCACCGCCCCTGCTCCTCGTCCGCATCCCCCGGACGGAACCCGTTCCCCGGGTCCGTACGGGACGCGGCTGCGCCGGCCGGGGCCGTGAGGGCCGGGATCCGGGGGCGCGGCTGGCACGACCTGGGCCGTACGCGATAGGACGAGCCTGCCCGCACCGTGTTGCGGCCGCGTATCGGGGCGTTACGCCCGTGTTCCGATCCGGCGGCGGGCATGCGTCCGGGCGGCGCAACAGGACGGAAACATCGGCCGTTTACCGTCGGGGCCACACCGGTCATGGCTGCAACGGCCGGTGGGCGCCGCCGCTCCGGCGAGCACCTCGCCGCAGGACGTCGCGAACCAGCCGTCGGCATCTTCCCTTTCACCGAGGAGGAGCGATGGCACACGGTTGCCTCGTCCCACGCGCCACCCGCCCCGCAGGTCCCGCCCACCGCAGCGGTGAGGGGGTCCGATGACGCTCGTCGACCTCGTCACCGACGTCACCGTGTGGAGCCGGGGTGCGTGGCTCCCCGGCCAGGACGTACGGATCGCGGACGGCCGGGTGGTCTCCGTCGAGCCCGCCGGTCGCGTCTCCGTGCCGGTGGGCGCGCATGTCGTGGACGGTTCGGGGGGCCATCTGATCCCGGGCCTCGTGAACACGCACACCCATCTCCACCAGGCGCGGATGCGTGGGATCGGCGAGGGGCAGCCACTGCTCGCGTGGCTGCACCTGGTCGGCGAGGAGACGGTGGCTCTCACCCCGGAGCAGGCCTACACGGCGGCGGCCGCGGCGGCGCTGGAGGCGCTGCGCAGCGGAACCACCACCCTGGTCGAGCACATGTGGCCCCACCCCTCGACCGAGGTCCATGAAGCCGTGCTGCGGGCGCTCAAGGACTCGGGCATCCGTGCCGTGCTCGGCCGGGGTGTCTGCGACCGGCCGGACCCGAGCCGCCGGTGGGGCATGGACCCCCGGCTGATGGAGCCGCTGGACGAGGTGTTCGCGCACACCGACGCGCTGAGCGCGGCGGCGCTCGGCAGTCGCGTCGGGGTCGGTCTCGCGGTCCCCAACCCCCGGACGCTGACTCCCGAAGGCATGCGGGAGGTGAGGGCGTTCGCCGAGGAGCGCGGCATGCCCGTCTCCATCCATCTGCTGGAGACGCCGACCGACGAGGTCATGTGCAGGGAACGCGCGGGGGTCGGTGCGGTGGAGTACCTGGCGGAGGCCGGCTTCCTCTGGGACCGGCTGCTCGCGGTGCACTGCGTCGAGCTGGACACCGCCGGGCAGCGCACCCTCGCCGCGCACGGGGTGGCCGTCTCGTACAACCCGTTGAGCAACATGCGTCTCGGCAGCGGGATCGCCCCGGTCCCCGACTTCCTCGCGGCCGGGCTGCGCGTCGGCATCGGGGTCGACGGGGCGGCGAGCAACGACACGCAGGACGTCATGGAGGCGCTGCGGATCGGTTCCTACCTCCAGCGTGCGGCCCGCCGGCAGGCCGATCTGCTGGGCTTCGAGCAGATGATCGCGATGGGCACGGACGGGGCGAACGCCGCCCTGGGTCTGGAGTCCCGGCCGCTCGGCGTCGTACCCGGCGTGCAGGCCGACCTCGTGCTCCACCGCTTCGCCCGCGACTACGCGGTGCTCCCGGTTCGGGATCCCGGCTCGACCCTGCTGACCTGCGCGGGAGGCCGGACCGTCGAAGCGGTCCTGGTGGCCGGCGAGGCCGTCGTCGTCGACGGGCGCAGCACCCGGATCGATGAGGAGGACCTCGTCGCGAGACTGCTGCGGACCACAGCCGTACCGGTGGGGGCCGCCTCACCGCGCTGAGCTCACGTACCGGACCGGAAGGGTGCGACCAACTCCACCTCCTGACCGGCGGTGTTCACCAGACGGGCCACGCCGGGGCCGGCGTCCTCGGCGTACGCGTGGTGGTCCGGTGTGCACGGCCGCCAGCCGTGGTGCGGGGCCTGCGCCAGCAGGGTGGCGAGCACGGTACGGTCCCGGACGTGGAACGCCGGGCGGGCGGCACCGGAACCCGGGCTCTCGGGCAGGCCGGGTGCGTGCTCGACCACGACATAGCTGTCGCCCCGCCGCCAGCTCCGGCCGTACGCCCAGCTCTGGTACGGGACATGGCCCAGCCGGCCGAGCAGCCAGCCCCATTCCGCGGCGGCCTGCGCGAGGTCGGGCACGCACAGCGCGACGTGGTGGAGACGGCCGGTGGGGGCGGCGGCCACCGGCAGCGGGACGGCGCGCCGTGTCCCCAGCGGTGCGTAGGCGACGGTGTCGGCGTCCTCGTGCCAGTGGATCAGGAAGCGCTGCTCGGCGCGGTAACCGTCCAGGCCCGCACGGCAGTACGCGACCATGTCGTCGGGCAGCGCGTCCAGGGGGAACCAGTCCAGCTCGGAGCACTTGTCCGGCTCCGCGTTGCGGGGCGGGCGGGCTGGGTCGTAGGCAGCTTCGAAGAACCAGCCGATCCGGGGGTTCCCGCCAGGCCCGCGGTGCTGCATGACCAGCGCCACCCGGAGCTCCTCCGGATCCAGCTCGACGCCGATCTCCTCGGCGGTCTCCCGGATCATGGCCGCCCGGACGTCCTCGCCGTCCTCCGTGTGGCCTGAGGGGGCGTGGAGCAGCCCGTCCGCGTATCCCGTGCCGGACCGCCGGGCGAGCAGGACGTCGGGGCCCCGGCGCAGGATCAGGTGGACGTCGACGACCTCGCGGTGCCGGAGGGGAGGCTCGGCCCGGGCCACCAGGGCGTACCGCTCGTCGTCGACCTCCTTGCCCCAGAGCCGTGAGTCCTCGGAGAGCGGCTCGTGGTGGACGCGCTCCGTGTGCGCGGCGAGGAGTGCGGTGAGCCGGGCCGCGGAGAGGCCGGTGCCGTTCCACACGCCTTCGATCAGGACCAGCCGGCCGCCCGGCCGCAGCAGCGAGAACCAGTGCCGCAGGGCGGCCGCGGGGTCGGGCAGCAGCCACACCGTGTGCCGGGCGAGGATCACGTCGAACCGCTGCGGGCCGACCGGAGGGTGTCCCGCGTCGCCGACGAGCACCTCGGTGCCGGTCCCCGCCAGCTTGGCCCGCGCCCGCTCCACCATGCGCGGCGACCGGTCGACGGCGGTGACCCGGTGTCCCTGTCCGGCGACGAGCAGGGAGAGGCTGCCCGTACCGCACCCGAGGTCGAGGACCGCGGAGCGCGCGGTGGGCAGCCAGGTCTCCATCCGCTGGGCCCACGCGCTGCGGACCACCGGGTCGCGGAGACCGTGGTCGGGCTCCTCGTCGAAGGAGTCGGCGGCGGCGTCCCAGTCGATCGTGGTCATACCCGGCATCCTCTCAGCCGCCGCCGACAGTCCGTCATGCCCGGAGCCGTCCCAGCACCTTCCGCGCCAGGGGCCACGCGAGGATCAGCGCGACGACGGCGTACACGGTGACGGAGAACGGGGTGTTGACCAGTCCCGTCACGCTGCCGTCGCTGATCTGCAGGGCGCGCCGCAGCTGCTGTTCGGCGGACGGGCCGAGGATGACCGCGATGATCGCGGGCAGCACCGGCAGTCCGTAGCGCCGCATTCCGAAGCCGATCAGCCCGATCACCAGCAGGATCACCAGGTCGACGGCCTCCCCGCCGACGGCGTACGCGCCGACCGCGGCGAAGAAGAGGATGCCCGCGTAGAGGTAGGGGCGCGGGATCTTCAGCAGCTTCGCCCAGAGCGGGGCGAGGGGCAGGTTCAGTGCGAGCAGCAGCACCATGCCGACGAAGAGCGAGGCGATCAGTCCCCAGACCAGCTCGGGTTCACGCTCGAACAGCAGGGGGCCGGGCTGGATGCCGTACTGCTGGAAGGCGGCCAGCATGACTGCGGCGACGGCCGTGGTGGGCAGGCCGAGCGTGAGCATGGAGACCAGGGTTCCGGCGGCGGAGGCGGAGGCCGCGGACTCCGGTCCGGCGACGCCCTCGATGGCGCCCTTGCCGAATTCGTCGGGGTGCTTGGAGAGCCGCTTCTCCGTGACGTAGGAGAGGAAGGTGGGGATCTCCGCGCCACCCGCCGGGATCGCCCCGAACGGGAAGCCGATGAGGGGTCCGCGCAGCCAGGACTTCCAGGTGCGCCGGACGTCGTCCCCTCCCAGCCAGGGGCGGCCGACGGGGATCGGCTTCCCGCTGGTGCGGCGCAGGTGTGCGGCGACCCAGAGTGCTTCCCCGATGGCGAAGAGCCCGACGGCCACGATCACCACGTCGATGCCGTCGGCCAGTTGGAGCGAGCCGAAGGTCAGCCGCTGCTGCCCCGTCATCTGGTCCAGTCCGACGAGGCCGATGGTGAGGCCGATGAGGAGCGAGGCGAGGCCGCGGATCCGGGACGAGCCGAGGACGGAGGTGACGGCGATGAAGGCCAGCACCATGAGGGCGAAGTAGTCGGGGGCGCCGATGTCGACGGCCAGCGAGGCGACGGTCGGGGCGAGGACGACCAGCAGGATCGTGCCGATCATGCCTCCGGCGAAGTGGCCGACGGCCGCCGCGGCGAGCGCCTGCGCGCCGCGCCCGGCCTTCGCCATCGGGTTGCCCTCGATCGCCGCGACGACGGCCGCGCTCTCCCCCGGGGTGTTGAGGAGGATCGAGGTGGTGGAGCCGCCGAACATCGCGCCGTAGTAGATCCCGGCGAACATGATGAAGGCACCGGTCGGTTCGAGGCCGTACGTCACCGGCAGCAGCAGCGCCACGGCCATGGCGGGACCGATCCCGGGGAGTACGCCGATCGCGGTGCCGAGCAGGACGCCGAGCGCCGCCCAGAGCAGGTTGACCGGTGTGAGCGCCGTGCCGAAGCCGTCGATGAGGGAGTTGAGGGAATCCATCGGTCAGAGCACCCCCATCAGCGGGCCGCCCGGGAGGGGCACCCCGAGCAGGTTGTCGAAGACGAAGTAGGTCACCAGGGACAGTCCGGCCGCGATGAGCGGATCGCGGTCGAGGTGGCGGCTGCCGAGCGCGTAGGCGGAGCCCCAGAAGAGCAGGGCGCCGGAGATCGGGAAGCCGAGCGGGCCGATGAGGACGGCGAAGGCCAGGAAGACGCCGGTGAGCAGGGCGACGGTGCGCCGGTCGGCGGGTTCGCCGAGGTCGACGTCCTCGCCGGCCTCCGCCTCGCCGCGGCCGCCCCGCAGGACGTCGACGGCCAGCAGCACGGCGACGGCGAGCAGTCCGGTGCCCACGGCGACGGGGACGGTCTTCGGGCCGACGGGTCCGCGCTGGGTGATGTCGACGCTCATCGTCAGGGCGTCGGTCAGGACGAGGACGCCCAGCACGAGCAGCAGGACGCAGACGCCGAGTTCGGAGTGCTCGCGCAGCCAGGTGCGCGCACCGGTGGGCCGGGAAGGGGTGGTCGTCTCGTCGCTCACAGTCCCAGCTCCTCGAGGACGGTGGCGACCCGGCGGTCCTGGCCGTCCAGGAAGTCGCCGAAGTCGTCGCCGGTGAGGAAGGCGTCGTCCCAGCCGTTCTTCTCCATGGAGTCGCGCCACTGCTTCGAGGCGTGCAGTTCGCTCACCAGCCCGACGAGTTTGTCGCGTTCGGCCTCGGAGAGTCCCGGCGGGGCGACGATGCCGCGCCAGTTGGTGAAGTCGGTGTCGAGTCCGGCCTCGCGGAGGGTGGGCGCGTCGAGGCCGGGGACCCGCTTCGGTCCGGTGACGGCGAGCAGCCGCAGCTCACCGGCCTCGATCTGGTCGAGGTACTCGCCGACGCCCGAGACGCCGAAGCCGACCTTGTCGCCGAGGATCGAGGCGAGGAGTTCGCCGCCGCCGTCGAAGGGGACGTAGTTGACCTCCTTCGGGGCGATCCCGGCGGCCTTCGCCATCAGCATGGGGGCCAGGTGGTCCGGTCCGCCGGGCGAGGACCCGCCGCCGACCGGGATCTTCCCCGGGTCCTTCCTCCAGGCGGTGAGCAGCTCGCCGATCGTCCGGTACGGGGAGTCCTTCGCGACGACGACGATGTCCTGCTCCTCGGTGAGCCGGGCGATCGGGGTCGTGTCGGCGAGGGTCTTGGGCGACTTGTTGGTGTGGACGGCGCCGACGACGCCGAGGCCCATGGACATGGCGAGCTTGCCGTTGCCGCGCTCCGCGACCAGCCGGGTCACTCCGACGGTGCCGCCCGCGCCGGGCAGGTTGAACACCTCGATGCCGTGGGTGAGTCCGGCGTCCTCGGCGTTCTTCGCCGCGGTGCGCGCGGTGATGTCGTAACCGCCGCCGGGTGTGTTGGGAACCATGAAGCGCAGTCCGGGGATCTGCGTGCCGGTGTCGGAGCCGCTGCCGGAGGAGAGCAGGGGCGGCCCGACGACCACCAGCAGCGCCGCCCCGAACAGGGCGAGTGGTGTGCGCGGTCGCACCGGGTGCCGCCTTTCGAGCCGTAGGGGAGGGGTGTGAGGTGGCCCACATGTTGCCCGCGCGTCGACGCGCTGTCGCCGTTCCGGAATCAATGGACGTTGTGGTCGTTGTGGTCGCGCCCTACCGTGTCGGCGTGACGAACGTGCTGGTGGTGGACGACGACTTCATGGTCGCGAAGCTGCACAGCCGGTATGTGTCCGCATTGGACGGTTTTACGGTCGTCGGTGTGGCCCACACGGGCACCGAAGCCCTGCGCGCGGCCCGCCGGCTCCGTCCCGACCTGGTCCTGCTCGACATCTATCTCCCCGACATGGACGGGATCCAGGTGCTGCGGGAACTGCGCGCGGCCGAGGAGCGGGAGGGCGGCACCCACAGCACGGACGCCCTCTTCATCACGGCGGCCCGCGACGCCGGGGTGGTCAGGGCGGCCCTGCGGGCGGGCGCCCTCCACTACCTGATCAAGCCCTTCCACCGCTCGGCCCTGCAGGAGCAGCTGCAGCACGTGGCCTCGCTGCGCAACCGCCTGGACGCGCTGGACGAGGCCTGCCGGGAAGCCCGCCAGGAGGACGTGGACCGCATCTTCGGCACCCGCCCGCCGGGCTCCCGAGAACTCCCCAAGGGGCTGGCGGCCCATACCGCGGACCTGGTCGAACGCGTCCTGCGCGAGCACCCCGCGGGCCTCTCGGCCTCCGAGTGCGCCGAGGCCGGCTCCCTGTCCCGGGTCAGCGCGCGCCGCTACCTGGAGTACTTCGCGGTGACGGGGCGGGCCGAGGTGTCACTGCGGTACGGCGGGACGGGCCGGCCCGAGCGGCGCTACCGCGCGGTGTCCTGAGCCTCTCCCGCCCTATAGCTGTCCTGTTCATGTATCGCTCGGTCCCCGGCCATACGCTGCGTGTGAGCATGACATCAACTACCGGCAGCGTGTTCCAGGTTGGCGCAGATCAACCGAGGAGGACCCGTGGTCGCGTATTCCGTGTCCCGCAGGCAGATGTTCGGATTCGGCGGGGCGGCAGCCGCAGCGCTGATGCTCGGGACGGGGGCGTGGGAGACCGAGTCCGCGTTCGCCGCGCCCGCCCTGAAGGGTGACCCGTTCACCCTCGGCGTCGCCTCCGGCGACCCGGCGTCCGACGGCTTCGTGCTGTGGACGCGTCTGGCGCCCGACCCCTTCGCCGCGGACGGCATGGGCGGTATGCCGGCGAAGCCCGTCCGCGTCGCGTACGAGGTGGCCCTCGACGAGCGGTTCCGCCGCGTCGTGCGCCGCGGCAGCGTCGTCGCGTCCCCCGAACTCGCGCACTCCGTCCACCCCGAGGTGCACGGGCTCGCACCGGACCGCACGTACTGGTTCCGCTTCAAGGCCGGCTCCTCGATCTCCCCCGTGGGGCGCACGCGCACCACGCCCGCCCCGTGGCACTCCCCGCGCGAGCTGAAGTTCGCCTTCGCGTCCTGCCAGGCCTGGCAGGACGGCTACTTCACCGCGTACCACCACATGGCGCAGGAGGACCTGGACCTGGTGGTGCACCTCGGTGACTACCTCTACGAGTCCGGCGTCAAGACGAACAAGCGCGGGGTGAGCACCGACCCGAAGTTCCACACGGAGACCCTCGACCTCGCGCGCTACCGGCTGCAGTACGGCCTCTACAAGTCCGAGGCACCGCTGCGCGAGGCACACGCCAACTTCCCGTGGATCATGACCTTCGACGACCACGAGGTGGAGAACAACTGGGCGGACGAGACCTCCGAGAACGACGAGGACCCGAAAACCTTCCTGCTGCGCCGGGCCGCCGCCTTCCAGGCCCTCTACGAGCACGCACCGCTGCGCCGCACCCAGCTGCCCGACGGCCCCGACGTGCAGATGTACCGCCGGCTCCCCTACGGCCGGCTCGCCGACTTCACCATGCTCGACACCCGCCAGTACCGTGACGACCAGGCCTGCGGCGACGGCACCACGGCCGACTGCGCCGACCGCTTCGACGAGAACCGCACCCTGCTCGGGTCCCGGCAGCGGGACTGGGTGCTCAACGGCTTCAGCCGCTCGCAGGCACGCTGGCAGATCCTCGGCAACCAGGCACCGATGGGCCAGACCGACCAGGACCCGGGCACCGGTACGACGGTCTGGACCGACCCCTGGGACGGCTACGTCGCCGAGCGCAACCGGCTGCTGGCGGAGGCGGACACCCGCGGTGTGCGCAACCTGGTCGTCATCACGGGCGACCGCCACCAGAACTACGCCTGGGACCTGAAGCGCGACTACGCCGACCCGGAGTCGGCGACCGTGGGTTCGGAGTTCGTGGGCACCTCGGTCACGAGCGGCGGCGACGGCGCCGACATGACGGCCCAGGGCCAGACGTTCCTCGCGGCCAACCCGCACATGAAGTTCTTCAACAGCCAGCGCGGTTACGCCCGCGTGACGGTGAACCGCGAGCGGTGGACGACCGACTTCCGCGTCCTGCCCTTCGTGACGAAGCCGGACGCCACCATCAGCACGCGCGCGAGCGTGGTCGTGGAGGACGGCACGCCGGGTGTGCAGGTCTGACGCCCCGCCGTCCCGGCTGCCGGGCGGGGCCGTCCGGAGGGACAGCCCGGCCGGGGGCGTCGCCGGTCCTCCACGCGGAGGGTCAGGGGCCGCCCCCGGGAGGTACGCGACCGGGGCTTCCTGAGCCCTCCCCTAACCGTCCCTTAAGCCCACCATAACGATCCCCACCTGCGCCTTCTCGTGCCCGGATCCCGTCTCCGCGGCGGCTAGCTTGCTGATCACCACCTGGTCAACAGCCGTGCCGCCGAAGGAGAACCACCACCATGGCCGTCATCACCACCGCCCGCCGCAGGGTCGCCGGAAGCATCGTCGCGCTGGGCGTCGCGCCTCTCGCGCTGACCGGGCTCGCCGCCGCGCCGGCCGCCGCCCACGGTTCGCTGAGCGATCCGGTCAGCCGGGTCTCGGCCTGCTTCGCGGAGGGGCCGGAGAACCCGCGGTCGGCGGCCTGCAAGGCCGCGGTGGCGTCCGGCGGGACCCAGGCGCTGTACGACTGGAACGGCGTGAACATCGCCAACGCGGCGGGCAACCACCGTCAGCTCATCCCGGACGGCAAGCTGTGCAGCGCGGGCAACGACAAGTTCAAGGGCCTCGACCTGCCGCGTGCCGACTGGCCGTCCACGCCCATGAAGGCGGGCGGCCACACCTTCGAGTTCCGGGCGACCGCTCCGCACAAGGGCACGTTCGAGCTCTACCTCACCAAGGCGGGTTACGACCCGGCGCAGCCCCTGAAGTGGTCGGACCTCCAGGAGAAGCCGTTCGCCACGGCCACCGACCCGACGCTGGTGAACGGGTCGTACGTCTTCGACGGAACCGTGCCGCAGGCGTCCGGACGGCAGTTGATCTACACGGTCTGGCAGCGGTCGGACTCCCCCGAGGCCTTCTACGCCTGCTCCGACGTGGTCTTCGGCGGCGGGAGCGCCGGTGGAGGCGAGGACACCACGGAGGCGGCCCCGGCCCCGGCCGCGTCCGCCCCGTCCGAGGAGGAGATCGACGAGGGCGCGGAGAAGTCCTCCGTCGAGCACCACGGCCACGGTGACGACGACGCGGCGACCGGCGCGGAGGTGACCGAGGCGGCCGCCCCGGCCGGGGACACGGGCAACGCCGAGGACGCCGGAGCGAACGCGCCCGAGCCGAACAACGTCGCCGCCTCCCCGGCGGACGCCGTGCCCGCCGACGACGTGCTGGCCGAGACGGGTGGCAGCAGCACCTCGTACCTCGCGATGGGCGGAGCCGCCGCGCTGGCCCTCGGTGCGAGCGCCCTGTTCGTCTCGGTCCGGCGCCGGTCCTCGGGCGGCGCGCACCGCGCCTGATCACGCGGCTGCCGGGCTCCCGTCACACCGGGGGCCCGGCAGCGCGTTCTCAGCTCACGGCCGAGGCGCAGGTGGTCGGGGTGGCGCGCGCCGGGTCGAGGGCGTTCGCCACTTCGTGGAAGGCGATCCTGTCGATGGTCCCGATCGCGACGTGCTCGGACAGGTCGACCGGGCACAGGTCCTGGAGCAGGACGTTGCGTACGTCCGGCCCACTCAGGTACTGCGTGCGGTACGGGGTGACGACCTCGTCGTACCGGGTCGCGATGACGGTGTAGCGGACCCCGGGCACGGTGTCGCCGCCCGCGTTGAGCTTGGTGATGAAGGCGGAGCCGGCGACCTGGTCGGCGAGGCCGGGGGTGTTCATGGTGAGGAGGTCCTCGACCCCGGGGAAGTACGGCAGCAGCTTCGTGAGGCCCAGGAGCGTGGTGCCGTGGTTGTCGGGGGCGATCCCGACGAGGGCGTTCACCTTCGCGGCGCCGCCGAGGAACTTCAGGTAGTAGTTGGGCATCATGCCGCCCTGGGAATGGCCGACGAGGTCGGCCTTCGGGGCGCCGGTGGCCCCGAGCACCTTGTCGACGAAGACGTCGAGCTGTCCTGCCGACTTGTCGATCGGGCCGAGTCCGTTGAAGAACGGCACACCCGGGAGCTGTCCGTAGTCGAGCGAGAAGACGCAGTAGCCCCGGCTGACGAGGTACGGCGCGAGGACCAGCCAGTTGTCGACCGAGTTCCCGAAGGTCCCGTGGACGAGGACGACCGGGCGGGGGTGGGCTGCGGAGGGCTTGCAGGCGTAGTCGTTCCATCCACGGGACGGAGCGGCGGCCTGGGCGGGAGCGGCGGTCGCGGTCGCCGTGGGGGCGACGAGCGCGGCGAGGGTGAGGAGCAGCGCGGCAAGCGTGCGGCGAGCGCGTGGGGTGCGCGGGGCACGGGTCCAGGGCAGCATCGGGTGTTCTCCTTGCGGCTCAAGGGAGTTGCGATGTCGGTGCGCCCTGCGGTCCGGACCACAGCGGATCTCACATTTTCAACGTGCTCATGCCAAGTTACGCATCGGTAGGGCCGCTGGGGAAGTTACGCGTCGGTAAAAACATCCCGGGCCGCCGACGGGTCAGGCCGCGAGCCGCCCCGGCTTCACGGCCCCCGGACCGAACCTGGCCCGCAGCCGGTCGGAGACGGCCTCGATCTGCCGGGCCCGTTCGTCCACCGGATCGAAGGTGAGCTGCCGGGCGGCGCGTTCCGCGTCCTGGAGCCCCTCCGCCCGCAGGCCGATCCCCCGCACCCGCGCCCGTTGCAGGGCGAAGGAGTCCTGGATCCGGTACGCGAGCGAGGTCAGCGCCACCGAGTGGGCGGTGGGCTCCGTGAGCGTACGGCTGCGGGTCAGCGTCGCGTAGCCGGTCCGGTCGGCGTAGCGCACGGAGACCGCGAGCGAGCGGCACACCTGCCCGTCGCCGCGCAGCCTCGCCCCCAGCTCCTCGGTGAGCGAGAGCAGCGCGCGGCGGTGCTGCTCCGGGTCCAGTTCGTCGCGGGGGAAGGAGCGTTCGGCGGCGATCGACCGGGCGGCCGCGTTCGGCACGACCCGCGTACGGTCGATGCCGTTGGCCCGCTCCCACAGCTCGCGCCCGGTCCGCACCCCGGTGATCCGCTGCAGGGTGGCGAGGGGCGCGGCGGCGATCCGGCCGATGGAGTCGAGCCCGTATCCGCACAGGGTGCGCGCGGTCGCGGCTCCGACACCGTCCAGTGCGGCTGCGGGCCTGGACGCGAGGAATCCGGCGTGCTCACCGGGGGGCACCACGAAGGTGGTTCCGTCCGTCGCCTGCCGCGCGGCCATCCTGGCCAGCATCGGGTTGGCGGCCGCCCCGATCGCGCAGTCCACGCCGTGCAGGGCGAGGGCGCGCACCCGGATCACGGAGGCCAGGCCTGCCGCGTCCTGCCCGAAGTAGCGCAGCGCGCCGCTCACATCGGCGAGCGCGGCGCCGGGCGGGGCCGCCTCGACGACCGGGGTGAACGCCCCGAGAAGGGCGAGCAGCCCCTCGTAGGCCGCGCTGTCCGGCAGTCCGCCGCCGATCCGGCGGAACCGCAGGCACAGGACGGCCGGCTGGTCGCTCATCCCGCGCTCCCCTGACTCCGGTGCCACAGCTTCCTTCCGGTGGGCGGCCCTTCACCGGCCGGCTGGAGGTCGGACCAGGGATTCATCTCGTAGCCGGTCGGCAGCTGGATCCGGCGGCCGGGAGCCTCCGCCCCGGGATCCGCTTCCTCTCCGGAGGCACCCTCCCCGTCGGCGGGCACCTCCGCCAGCCGTGCCGCGACCGCGTCGAGGCCGCCGGTGCGCCGGAGTTCGGCCAGCTCCGCCAGGTTCCAGGCCGCCGAGCCGACCACACTCATGCTGCGCGCACCCCGCCGCTGGACCACCCCGCGCACCAGCAGCAGCCAGGAGTGGAAGACGGTGTGCGCGCAGGCGGCGTGGCTGTCGTCGAAGAAGGCGAGGTCGACCAGGCCCGTCCCGTCGTCCAGGGTGGTGAAGATGACCCGGCGCCCGGAGCGGACCGGCGGGGTCTGGGTGGCCACCTTGGCACCGGCGACCAGCACGGTCTCCCCGTGCGCCGCCTCCCGCAGCCGCTTGGCGGAGACCGCGCCCAGCTCCTCCAGGAAGGCGTGGTGATCGCCCATCAGATGGCGGGACACGTCCATGCTGAGGACGCCGAGTTCGGCGCTGAGGCGTTCGGCGTCGTTGAGGTCGGGCAGCCCGACGGTGCCGGTCCTGTGCCCGCCGCCGAGCGGGAGCTGGGCGCCCGCCGCACCGGAGCCGGAGCCGCGCTGGGCGCGGTGGAGTTCGGACAGGTGCAGCAGCAGGTCCCGGCGGTTGGCGCCGAAGGCGTCCAGCGCGCCGACCTGGGCCAGCCGTTCGGCCGCCGGTTTCCCCGGCCTGGCCCGCTGCCAGAAATCCAGCAGCGAGGTGAAGGGCTGCCCGGCCTCGATCCGGGCGACCTCGGCCTCACTGATGCCGTGGACGTCCGAGAGTGCCAGCCGCAATCCCCACTTCTCACCATTTTCGCCAGACACCAGTTCGATCCGATGGGTGGCCGCCGACCGGTTCACGTCCAGCGGCAGCACCGGTACCCCGCGCCGTCGCGCGTCCGCGAGGAGCAGCCGCTTCGGGTACATCCCGGGGTCGTGCGTGAGCAGCCCGGCGTAGAAGGCCGCCGGGTGGTGCGCCTTGAGCCAGGCCGACTGGTACGTCGGCACGGCGAAGGCGACCGCGTGCGCCTTGCAGAAGCCGTAGCTCCCGAACGCCTCGATGATCTCCCAGGCGCGGGCGATCACCTCGGCGCCGTACTTCCGCCGCGCCGCCCGCTGCGCGAACCAGACCCTGATCCGGGCCTGCGACCCGGGGTCGGAGAGCCCGCGCCGCACCCGGTCGGCCTCGCCTCGTCCGCAGCCGGTCATGATGTTCACCATCTCGATGATCTGCTCGTGGAAGACGACCACCCCGTAGGTGTCGCGCAGCGCCCCCTCCAGGTCGGGGTGCGGATAGCGCACGGGCGCGCGGCCGTGCCTGGCCTCGATGAACGGCCGCACCATGTCGGCGGCGACCGGACCCGGCCGGAACAGCGAGATGTCGACCACCAGGTCGTGGAAGGTGGCGGGCTGGAGCCGCCCGACCAGGTCGCGCTGGCCCGGCGACTCGATCTGGAAGCACCCCAGCGTCTCGGCGGTCCGGATCAGCCGGTACGTCTCCGGGTCGCCCTGCGGCACGGCGTCGAGGTCGACCTCCTGCCCCGAGGCGCGCTTCACCTCGGTCACCGCGTGCGCCATCGCCGACTGCATCCGTACGCCGAGCACGTCGAGCTTGAGCAGCCCGAGGTGCTCCACGTCGTCCTTGTCGAACTGCGCCATCGGGAAGCCCTCGCCGCTGGTGGGCATGACCGGAGTACGCCGCAGCAGGGAGTCGTCCGAGAGGAGCACCCCGCACGGGTGCATGGCGATGCCACGCGGCAGCGCGTCCAGCGACTCCACCAGCTCCCAGAGCCGGCCGTACCTCTCCTTCCGTCCGGCCACGGCCCGCAGTTCGGGCAGCTCCTCCATCGCGGCGCGCGCGTCCATGGCCCGGATGTGCGGGAAGGCCTTGGCGAGCCGGTCGGTCTCGGCCGGGTCCATGGAGAGCGCGGCACCGACGTCGCGGATGGCGTGGCGCACCCGGTAGGTCTCGGGCATGGAGACGGTCGCGACCCGCTCGGCGCCGAAGCGGCCGATGATCGCGCGGTAGACGTCCAGGCGGCGGGCCGACTCGACGTCGATGTCGATGTCGGGCAGCACGAAGCGCCGCTTGGAGAGGAAACGCTCCATGAGCAGCCCGTGTTCGAGCGGGTCGGCGTGGGCGATCCCGAGGAGGTGGTTGACCAGGGAGCCCGCCCCGGAACCGCGTGCGGCGACCCGTATGCCCATCCCCTTCACGTCCTCGACGACCTGGGAGACCGTCAGGAAGTACGTGGCGAATCCGTGGTGGGCGATGATGTCCAGCTCGTGGTGCATCCGCTCCCAGTAGTCGCGTCTGCGGTCGTAGCCGTGCCGCACCATGCCCGCGGCGGCGCGCGAGGCGAGCACCCGCTGGGCGGTGCGCCGCCCGGCCCCGACGAGGCGCGGCTCGGGGAAGTGGACGCTGCCCAGCCCCAGGTCGTCCGCCGGGTCGACGGCGCAGGCGTCGGCGGTGCGCCGGGTCTCCCCGAGCAGCCGCTCCCCCGCGCCCTGCCCGAGTCCCGCGGCAGAGGTGATCCGCTCGGCGGTCTCCCGCATCGCCCGGGCGTCCTTGAGCCAGCGCTCACCGCTGTCGAGGGGGGAACGGCGCGGGTCGACGGGGACGAGCCGGCGGGCCGAGTCGAGTACGTCGGCGACGGGGCCCTGCCCGGGGTCGGCGTACCGGACGGCGTTGGTCAGCACAGCCCGCACCCCCTGCTCGGCGGCAAAACCGACGGTACGGGCGGCGAGCCGCAGCGATCCGGGGCCGGTGCCCTCACGGCCGTGGTGGACGGCTTCGAGGCGCAGGGCGTCGCCGTAGATCTCCCGCCAGGGGGCGAGCAGGGCGGCGGCCCGGTCCGGGCGGCCCACGGCCAGCGCGGCGCCCACCTCGGACGCGGGGCCGAGCAGCACGGTGAGTCCTTCGGCGGGCAGCGCGGCCCGTCCGACCAGGGGCTGCCCGGCGTCCGGGGCGTCCGCGTCCGGGGCGTGGGCGGCGGTGACCAGCCGGCACAGCTCGGCCCAGCCCCGGGCGCCGTCCCGGGCGAGGAAGGTGACCCGGGGTGCGGATTCATCGACAAAGGCACCTCCGCGGACCGGCGTGCGCGGCTTTCGGGTGAGCCCCTCCACCCCCGGCTGCCGCGCCACCACGAGTCCCCCCGGCTGCGGTGCCACCGCGAGCTCCGCCCCGAAGAGCGGCCGGATCCCGGCCTTCTCGCACGCCCTGGCGAAGCGGACCGCACCGGCGAGGCTGTCGCGGTCGGTCAGCGCGAGGGCGTCCATCCCCCGCTCGGCGGCACGCTCGGCCAGCCGCTCCGGGTGCGACGCCCCGTACCGCAGGGAGAACCCGGAGACGGTATGCAGATGCGTGAACCCCGACATCCGCACCTCCTGGACCGATCCGTACCGCTCATCCACCCCCTCGCTCTCCACCATAGACCAAGTTTCGAACGTTCGTACGATAACCGAGGGCGCGGTGCCCCCTCCGCCATTCGGCCCGTCCCCACCTGCACGGACACCGCCGGCCCCCGACCGTGGGGGCATGACTTTCGCTGACGAGGTGAAAAACGCCGTCACCGCACGGGCCGCGCTGCTGGTCGTCGGCGTGCTGGCACTGCAGCTGCTGTTCATCGCCTCCTACGTCGGCGCGCTGCACCGGCCCGATCCGACGGACGTCCCCTTCGGGGTCGTCGCCCCGCAGCAGGTGTCCGGCCGGCTCGTCACCCAGCTCGGCGACCTGCCGGGAGGACCACTGGACCCACGCGCGGTCTCCGACGCGGCCGAAGCCCGCCGGCAGGTCGAGAACCGCGACATCGACGGCGCCCTGATCGTCAGCCCCACCGGAAGGACCGACACCCTGCTCGTCGCCTCCGGTGGCGGCACCGTACTGGCCACCTCACTGGCCGCGATCGCCAAGGAGACCGAAGGCCCCCGGAAGCGCGCGGTGCGGACCGTGGACGTGGCCCCCGCGTCCCCGGACGACTTCGACGGGCTCTCGTCGTTCTACCTGGTCGTGGGCTGGTGCGTCGGCGGCTACCTCTGCGCCTCGATCCTGGCGATCAGCGCCGGCACCAAGCCCGCCAACCGGCAGCGCGCGGTGATCCGCACGGCGGTGATGGCGCTGTACTCGATCGCGGGCGGGATCGGCGGCACGGTCATCATCGGGCCCGTTCTCGGAGCGCTGCCGGGCAGCGTGTGGGCCCTGGCCGGCCTGGGCGCCCTGGTCGTCTTCGCGGTCGGCATGATCACGCTGGCCCTGGAGGCACTCACCGGCATCGTCGGCATCGGCCTGGCCGTCCTGCTGATCGTCATCGCGGGCAACCCGAGCGCGGGCGGCGCCTTCCCCCTGCCGATGCTGCCGGACTTCTGGCGGGCGATCGGCCCCGCCCTGCCACCGGGCGCGGGGACATGGGTCGCCCGCTCCATCGCGTACTTCGACGGCAACGCGGTCACCGGCCCGCTGCTGGTGCTCTCCGCCTGGGCGGTGGCGGGCACGGCCCTCACCCTGCTGCTGTCGATGCGGCGCCGGGGTGGCATGGAGGAGACCCCGCAGACGGCGACCACCCCCGGCGGAGGCTCGCACCTGGGCTGAGAGGCCCGGGCATCCGCGGACAGGACGCCCGAGGACACGGCGGACGAGGGGGCACGGCGGACGAGGGGCACGGTGGACGAGCGAGGGGCACCGCTCTTCGTCCACCGTCCGTCGCAGATCGGATCGGGTCGAAGGGCATGCGCGGCGCCCCGGCGCTGTGATCACATAGGGTCCACCGCGCCCGGGATCGTCCGGCAGGCTCCGCAGGGGCGGAGTCAGCCCTGCGGCCTTCATGGCGAAGGCCGGGGGCGCGGTCGAAGGGGAACAGGATGATCTCCGAGCCGGAGATGGCGGGAGAGTTCGGCACGGTCGACACCCACGAGGTGATGGGCGGCTTCGACCGGGAGCCCGCCGGGGTACGTCGACCGCGAAGGCCGTGGCTGTGGGCGCTGGGCGGAGCCGTGACCGCCTCGGCCCTGTGGGCGGCTTCGCTGTTCCTGTACGACGTGGGCGACCGGAAGCCGGATCTGCACGGGTACCGGCTGGGCCAGGACCCTTGCCCGGCCGTGCAGCTGAAGTCGATCGGTGTGGCACTCGCACCGAGAGAGCCCACCACCAAGGTCGATTCAGGGCTGTTGAACCATGCCGCTCTCGACCAGATCCAGTGCCTTCTTCCGCTCCGGTCCCGAGCGGGGACGGAGCGGGCAGAGAGCGGCTGGTCCATCGAGTACACCGTCGGAATCATGGTTGCACTGCACAAGAAGACCGACCCCGGCGCCGAATTCGAGGCGCGACGACGGGTGACCGATGTCGGCTTCGACCCCGAAGCGAGGCTGGAGACCGTTCCGGACCTCGGCGACAAGGCGTATCTGCTGACCCGGGACGAAAGCAACGCGGAACTACGGGTGGTCGAGGGCGGAGCAGTACTCTCACTGACTCTCTCCGCCTTCACCCAGTACATGAGCGACGACCACGGCGAAGTCGATGCCGGCGAGGGGCCCGACATCCCCGATCTGTCTCCGTACCGATCGGCCATGATCAGCGACATGCGTGACTTGATGTCAAGCCTCAAGCGGTGAGCTGAGAACCACTGCTGCGCCCGGTGGAACACGACGGGACGATTCCCTCGCCCGCCGGACCGGACGTGCGACGACCGGTCCGCGCCCCGGGCGGCCGCCGCTCGATGCGTAATCGAACTCCTGGCGACCAGTCAGCGAAGTGACTAGGCATGGCAGGTACATGACGTCATCCTGAGGACGGCCTCGCGAGATCCGCGAGGAGCACGGAAGGCTCAGCCCCGCGCCACACACCGGAGGTTGTTCATGCGTCGCAGATTCACCGTCCCGCTCGCCGCAGTCGCCGTATCGCTCCCGCTCGCCCTCATCCCTGCCGCATCCGCTGCGGCCGCCCCCTCGGACAAGCCGCAGGTCCTCAGCTCCTGGACCCAGACCAGCGCCTCCAGCTACAACGCCTGGAACGCCGCACGCAACAACCAGGGCGCCTGGTCCGCGTACGGCTTCAACTGGTCGACGGACTACTGCAGCACCTCTCCGGACAACCCGTTCGGCTTTCCCTTCCAGACGGCGTGCGCCCGCCACGACTTCGGCTACCGGAACTACAAGGCGGCCGGCACGTTCGACGCCAACAAGTCCCGCGTCGACTCCGCGTTCTACTCGGACCTCAAACGCGTGTGCGCCGCCTACTCCGGCGCCCAGCTGACCGCGTGCAACAGCACGGCGTGGACGTACTACCACGCGGTGGACATCTTCGGCGTCACACCGGCCAAGGGTGCCCTCACCGGACAGCCCCAGGCCGCCTGACGGCCGCTCCCGGACCGGGCGCGACCTCGCCCCGGAGGGTCACACCGGCGCTCACCGTGTGAACCAGGTTCCTGAGCAGCCTGCCCGCAGGGCCTGAGGCATGTGCGCGGCGGTCCGTGTGCGCCGGGTGGCATCCGTCCCCGGCGCACAAGGACCGCCTCTGTGTCCTGGGCCGACATTCCCACCGCGCCGGAGAGGATCGGTCTCCGGTCGTTCGTCAGTACGCGCCGATCGACCAGAAGACGCCGACCTCGTCGCGGTTCACCGCGATCACGCCCAGGTCCTCGTACAGATCGAGGCCGTTGACGTACTCGCCGGTGAGGAAGCGATGAGAACCGGTGCCCTTCAGACCCGCTGCGAGGAAGTCCGGGGCCGGGTCGGACGCGGCAGCTGTCGCGTTGGTCCAGTAGCGCCCGTCCGGCCCGTACCGGTCGAGGAGCGTCCGGGCGTCCGCCAGGACGGTTCGCCGGTCCGGGCGGGTTCGCACGGGGGCGGGCTCCCCCGTCCACTCCTCGGTCATGACGGCGAGCGCGGCAACCGCCGCCTCCCCTTCCAGGGGGTACAGGCACTGGGCCAGCTGCGGTGCGGCAGGCGGGTCGAAGGGGTACGCGGGCACGCTGTGGCGAGCGGTGTCGGTGCGGTCCGGATCCAGCCGGATCCAGCCGCGCGGGTCACGGACCGAGCGGTGCAGTACCGCCAGCACGTCGTGTGTCCAGTTCTCGTGCGAGCGAGGCCCTGTGGCCACGAAGACGTACGGGTCACCGAGCAGCCGGACAGCCGCCGCGTTCCAAGGACAGACCCGCAGACGGAACTCCTCCAGCAGACCGCCGACTTCTCGCACGAAGTCGTCCACCGGCTGCCGCGGGATGCCCTTGAGCCGGTCAAGGGCCCAGCGGACGAGCTCGCCGGCCTCGCCTACGGCGTGGTCGTCGAACCCCTCGGGCAGCGGCGGGAGATCCGCTCCGTCCCAGAGCCCCTCCAGATGGGCGTCGAGCAGGCCGAGGGCGATCCGGTCGGCGGGCAGCGTCATTCCGTCACCCCAGGACGCCTGGGTGATCGGGGCGACGCGGTATCGGCGAAGCACCGGACGAACGACGCCCGATACGGTCACCCCTCGATGCCCAGGTCATCACGCATCGTCTTCCTCAACGCACCCAGGTAGGGCCAGACATCCGCCTGGAACGCACGCTCCAGATTCGCCAGCTCCTCGGCGTACGTGGCGGGTGCGGCCCCATACGTCCTGAGCTTGCCGTACGCGGCGTTCAGAGCCGACTTCGCCGCCCCGGACGGGCGCAGGACCACATCAGGAGAGATCATCTGGGACTCCGCATAGCTCTCCCGATGGGCAAGCCGGGCCGCCTCCAGACTGCTCAGAGCGGCATCGACGTCCTGACCGCTTCGCAGTGCGTGGAGATAGTTGGTCATCTCCGTCACGTACAGGCGTGAGGCGATGTTCAGCTTGATGTAGCAGGTGCGCCGCCTCTCAAGGCCCTCACGCTGCCGCTGTACCGCCTGCTCCGCCTTCAGCAGATCCGAGGCGTGATCGCGCTCCTCGCGCCTCTGCCGAGCGGCGGCCTCGAGCTCCATGCGCTTGGTCCGGTCCGCGCGGTTCTGCGTCAGGAGCGCGGCTCCCAACGTCCCCGCCACGCCCACGACGGCTACCAGCAGACCCACCCAGTTCGAGCCCATGCCCCTACTCCCCCGTCAGCGGCGGTACCCGGCAGGCCCTCACATCCCTCCTGCCGCGCGCACCTCCCCCTCAGGAGATGCGTGGCCAGCATGCCACTCGTTGACAGGTTCACAGGATTCACAGATTCCCACTTCCGCCCAGACCGTCTTGGTGCAGGTGTCTCTCACCGTGCAGCCCCACCGGTCCGCGTACGCGCCGACGAGGAGAAGGCCGCGGCCTGCGGTTGCAAGCTGAGACGGACGACGAACTCCGGCCGCCCGGAGCCGGGTCCGGAGACGACGCTTCTCTGTGTCATACGGTCACCGTGGCGTCACCCCCTCTCTCGGAACAGGGCACCACGTCGTACCTCGGCGCGCCGTACGGCCGTCGTACGGGCCGGGTCGCCCGCTGCACGGCGTGTCACCGGACGGTCCGACACCTGACAAACGTCATCTCTTCCTGTGCGCAACGTCGTTCCCAGGGAGGATGAACGGCCGATGTGACGCGCAGAGGATGGGAGCTCCGCCACGCAACCTGACGAGACGGGATCCCCCATGCGTCACACCCGACCGAACTCCCGCGCCGGCCGCAGGAGAGTGCGCCTGGCCGCCGTCGCATCGGCAGCCCTGCTGTCGCTCCTGGCCGGCGCCGTTCCGGCCGGGGCCGCCGCCCAGCAGTCGGCCACCGCCACCACGTCCGCCGCCTCGACCACATCCGGCCTCGACCGGAAGGCTCTGCACGCCTCCCTCGACGCGTTCCACCAGGCGGGGATGTACGGGGCCTACTCATCGGTCAGGGACGGCTCCGCGCAGTGGCGCGGGGCGGCGGGCGTCGCCGACATCGGCACCGGACGGCCGATGCGCCCGGACTACGAGCACCGCGTCGGCAGCATCACCAAGACCTTCACCTCGGTGGCCGTCCTCCAGCAGGTGGCCAAGGGCCGAATAGACCTGGACGCCCCGGTCGGCGGCTACCTTCCCCAGCTGGTGCCTGGCGAGCGTGGCCGGCAGGTGACGGTGCGGATGCTGCTCAACCACACGAGCGGCATCGGTGACTACATACTGCCCGCGTTCCCGAAGCTGGTGACGGACCCGGGACAGGCCCTGGACGAAGGCCGGTTCCGCAGGATGGTCCCCGAGGAGCTGGCCCGCCTCGGCCTGGCGGCCGAACCGCAGGCACCGCGTGGCACACACGCGTACGCGAACACCAACTACATCATCGCCGGGCTGCTGCTGGAGAAGGTCACTGGCCAGGACGCCGAGTCGTACATCACCAGGAACGTCATCCGCAAGGCCGGACTGCGGCACACGTACTTCCCGCGCTCCGCCCGCATACCGGGGCCGCACGCCAGGATGTACGAGTCCTTCTACGGGACCATCGATCCGGCGCGCGACTACAGCGTCTACGACATGTCCTGGGCCGGGACGGCCGGTGCGATGGTCTCCACGATGAGCGACCTCAACGACTTCTACCGCCGTCTCCTGGGCGGGAGGCTGCTCGGCGCGGCGGAGCTGCGGGAGATGAAGACGACGGTTCCCGCGTACGAGCCGGCTCCGGGACAGGAGGTGGCGATGCGCTACGGCCTCGGCCTGTACACGCTCAGGATGCCCAGCGGCGGATGGTACTGGGGCCACGACGGCGGCGTGTTCGGAGCGGGGACCTGGGCCCTGTCCACGGAGGACGGGCGTCGCCAGGCCGCGATCGGCTACAACCTGATGAAGTACGAGCGGTTCGACGAGGACGGCAAGCCGCTGCCGGACCCGATCGGCACCGCGCTGGTCAGGCACATGGACGGAGCACTGAGCGGCGCCCCCGCCGACCGGGCTCCCGGCGCCTCGCTGATGCCTCAGCGGCTGGTGGCGCCCGAGCAGCTGCGGCGCTAGCCTCGCCGTTCCCGCCGGGGACCGGCACGGCCCGGGAACCGGCTGTCGCCGTCGCACAGCCGGCCAACTGGGGGCGGGCGACGTCCTGGACGTCCTCCAGGGCGAGGTGGACCGGGCGAAGCTGCCCCGCTTCTTCCGTGACTTCGCGCTCATCGAGGCGGAGGCGCTGAGCCGCTTCTCGTACGACCCGCTGCTGGTGCCGGGGCTGTTGCACACGGAGGCCTCCGCACGAGCGGTGTTCGCCGGCCACTGCCCGCCGTTCAGCGCGGGGATCGTCGACCAGCACACGGAAGCTCGGCTGGGGCGCCAGCGGTTGTTGACGCGCGACCCGATGGCGGAGTTGTCGTTCATCATCGGGGAAGAGGCGTTGCGGAACCCGGTCGGTGGTGTCGAGGTGATGCGGGAGCAGTGGCAACACCTGCTTGAGGTAGGCGCCTTGTGCAGTGTGGAGGTGCAGGTGATGCCCACGGGGAGCGGCTTCCATGCTGGTCTGGACGGTCCGTTCGTCCTGGTCGAGACGAGCGAGCTCCGGCGCCTCGGCTGCATCGAGGCCCAGGAGATCGGGTGCATCGTCAGTGATCCGCCAGACGTCAGCGGCTTCGCGCTGCGTGATGGCAAGCTGCGGTGGGACGAACTGGCCTCCTCATGGGCTGAGCTGGTCACCGGACTCGGCCGGCTGACGGAAATGGCCCGGTCCTTGTCGAAGCCGGGCGTGATGTCCGGGGATCCGCGCACCACGGCGACCGTGGGTGACCTCGTCAAGGCCGGCGCCCAGCTCTACGTCCTGCCCCCGGCCGGAACGCCCGACGGCCCGCCCGCCCCGTGCGGGGCGGGCGGGCCGCGGTACGGACGAGCAGGCGTCAGCCGATCTCGGCGCCGAACGCCGCCAGCGCCTCGGGCACCGGCTGGAAGAAGGTCTCGCCGCCGGCGGAGCAGTCGCCGCTGCCGCCCGAGGTCAGGCCGATCGCGGTGTCGCCCGAGAAGAGCGAGCCACCGCTGTCGCCGGGCTCGGCGCAGACCGTGGTCTGGATGAGGCCGTTGACGATGTCGCCGTTGCCGTAGTTGACCGTGGCATCCAGGGCGGTGACCTCACCGTCGTGGACCTGGGTGGTGGAGCCGCTGCGGGTCACCGACATGCCGACGGTCGCGTCACCCGCCTTGGTGATCGCCTGGGTGGAGCCGTTGTAGAGGTCCACCTCGCTGGGGTGCGCCACGTCGGACGTGTACTTGACCAGGCCGTAGTCGTTGTCCGGGAAGCTGGAGCCCTCGTTGGCGCCGATCTCCGCGCCGCCCTGCGTGTCGGACCAGCTGGTGATCCCCTCGGTGCAGTGGCCGGCGGTCAGGAAGTACGGCTCGCCGCCCTTGACGACGTTGAAGCCCAGCGAGCAGCGTCCGCCGTTGCCCCAGATCGCGTCGCCGCCCGCGATCAGCGGCTTGAACTCCCCAGCCGACTTGGTGAGTTCGGCCTTGGTGCCGAGTCCTTCGACCACCTTGCTGAGCTTGTCCCAGGCCGCGCCGTCGACCGTGCGGTCGGCCGTGACGACCACCTTGTTGCTGACCGGGTCGACGGCCCAGGAGGTGCCGGGGACGGCGGCCTTGTCCGAGAGGGTCTGCCGGGCGTTCGTCAGCTCGGCCAGCGTGTGCTGGACCAGTCTGGCCTTGCCGCCCGCCTGCCGGACCTGCTCGGCCGCCGCCTCGTCGACGACGTTGACGACCAGGCTCTTGCTCTTGGCCTCGTAGTACGCGCCCGCCGTGTCGCCGCCCAGGGTCTTGTCCAGGGTGGCTGCGAGACTTCCGGCCGCGTGCGCGTCGAGGGTCTTCACCGTGAACTGGGGTACGTCGTCACTGGCGTTCGCAGTCTGGAACGTCACTCCTGCTGCGACCAGGGCGAGGACGGCCGATCCGGCCATCGCCACACGCTTCCTGGATATGCGTCGGTGCTTCAACTTCGACCTCCTGTGGGGCCGCGCAACGGGCAAGTGGGGTGCCCGGAACACGGAGGATGGGGCGCCCACTATTCCGATACGGCCGATAGCACACAAGGTCGACTTCCGGACGCACACACGACGACAACGGTTCACCCGCGCCCCGTTCACAAGCCAGGTGTCTCACCACGTCGGTCCCGATCGCGAACACCCGGTGCAAGGGACCGTCGGCAGCGGGTGAGGACTAGTCCTGTCCTGAAACAGCGCCTGGAGTCCGGATGCCGCGCAGAGCACTCCTGAAGCCGAACACCACCGAATGCTCCCGGACGTCCCGAACACCACCGGCGCGTTCCGACAGGGAGTGCCGATATCGCGTCCGATAGGCCATCATCGAACAGGCAGTACATACCGGGTGGTTGCTGCCCGGACCGAGCGGGGCGACCGAGCGGAGGAGCGGGTGCGGAACCGGGTACGCGTGGCGGACGGGCGGCATCTGATGGTCGAGCGTCAGGGGGATCCACGGGGCAGACCGGTGTTCCTCCTGCACGGGATGCCGGGCAGCCGTCTGGGCCCGGCTCCACGCGGGATGGTGCTCTACCAGCGGAAGATGCAGCTGATCACCTACGACCGGCCGGGGTACGGCGGCTCCGACCGGCTGCCCGGACGGCGGGTGCGGGATGTCGTCGAGGACGTGCGGGCGATCGCCGACTCACTGGGCCTGGAGCGCTTCGCCGTGGTCGGCCGCTCGGGCGGCGCACCGCACGCCCTGGCCTGTGCCGCGCTGATGCCGGACCGGGTGACCCGCTCGGCCGCCCTGGTCAGCCTGGCCCCCCGGGACGCCGAGGGGCTCGACTGGTTCGACGGCATGGCCGCGTCCAACGTCCTCGCGTACTCCAGGGCGGTGGCCGACCCGGACGGACTGGCGGAGTCCTTCATCAGCCGCTCCGCGGTGATCCGCCAGGATCCGGCACGGCTCCTGGACGACCTGCGCAGGGAGCTGACCGACTCCGACCGTGTCGTGGTCAACGACGCCGGGATCCGCATGATGCTGCTCGCCAACTTCCGGGAAGGGCTGCGCACGTCGGCGTACGGCTGGATCGACGACGCGTTGGCGTTCTGCCGGCCGTGGGGCTTCGACCCCGCGGACATCAAGGGGCCCGTGATGCTGTGGCACGGCGAGAAGGACGTCTTCTCGCCCGTGGGGCACTCCCGCTGGCTGGCCGGGCAGATCCCGGGCGCCACCACCGTCCTGGAGCCCGCGGCGGCGCACTTCGACGCGCTGTCCGTGCTTCCCACCGTGCTCAACTGGCTGCTCGACGACAGGGAGGCAGCGGCCTGCTGACCGCTGCGGGGGCTCCGGGCCGAAGACGCACCCGGCCCGGAGCCCCTTCTCACACGGACATCGGCTCCAGCTCGCGCCAGAACCTCCGTTCGTCCCTCGCGATCCGGGTCAGGGGATGCTCGTCGCCGAGCTGTCGTGCGAGTTCCTCACCCGTCTCGGTCCTCAGCCTCAGCGCCTCGTCGTTGCGCTCCATCGCGTCGAGCGTGACCGCGAGGTTCGATGTCATGGCCAGGGTCTCCGCGTGATGCGCACCGAGGACTTCCCTGAGCTGTCCGACCAGCCGGCGCTCCGTCTCCAGGACCAGTTCGAGATCCCCTCGGCCGGCCGTCGCGTTGGCCAGGTTCATGACGCAGAACAGCGTGTTCGGGTGCTCGCGGCCGAACACTTCGCGCATCGAGGCGACCACCCGGGTGAGCAGCCTCTCCGCATCGACCGTGGCGGCGGTCCCCGAGAGGTAGACGCCGAGGTTGTTCTGCGCGGCCAGGGTGTACGGGTGATGCTCGCCGGGCACCTTCATGTACTGGTCGACCACCTCCTGCGCGGCGTCCCTGGCCCCGGCGGCGTCCCCCGCGGCGAACAGGTCGGCCGCCATGTTGAGGTCGCAGGCCAGCGACTCGGGGTTGGCGGAGGTGTACTTGGCCCGGTACCTGGCTCTCGTGGCCACCGTCAGCCTCCGCGCGTCCTCGAGCTGACCCGCCCTGCGCAGCGAGACCGCCAGGCTCTTGGCGACGCTGAGCGTGGTGGGGTAGCTGCGGCCGAGCGTCGCCTTGTAGCTGTCGTAGGTACGGCTCAGCAGACCGACGGAGTCCTCGTACCGTCCGACCTCACGCAGGTCGCGGGCGAGGCTCATGGCCGAGGACAGGCTGTACGGATGCTCGGGGCCCAGTACCTCGGAACGGAGGTCGTAGACGTCCTGGTCGATCTCCCGCGCCCTCGCGTACTGGCCCACACTCCGCAGGTTGAGTGCCAGGTTGTTGGCTGCGGCGAGCGTCCTCGGGTGCCTGTCGTGGAAGATCTGGCTGAATCCCTCGTGCGCCGCGGTCGCCAGCTCGATCGCCTTCCCGTAGTCGCCGAGCAGCCCCAGGTCGATGGCGAGGCTGCTGGTGGTCATGTACGTGTGCGGATGCTCCGCCCCCAGCACCTCCCGCTGCCGGCTGAGAGTGAACTCGTCGAGTTCCTTGGCCTCCACGTAGCGGCCACGGGTACGCATGATGTTGGAGAGGTGGAAGCAGAGGTAGAGGTACTGCAGGTCCCGCTCACCCAGCATCTCCGCCCAGGCCTCGCGGAGTTCGTCCCCCAGCCGGCCCGCCGTCCGGACGTCTCCCCGCTTCCACAGGTAGCGCACCCGGTCGATCATCAGCCTGCGCGTCTCGGGCTCCCTGCAGTAGCGGGCGTCCGACGGGCCGAGGTGCGGCCAGATCGTGCCGAAGCGCGGCCAGGTCTCGGGGTTGTCGATCGGCTCGTCGTCGTCGGGCCGGGCCCCCGCCAGGATGCGGTGCACGACGTGCCTGGCCTCACGCTGCTCCTCCTCGCTGAGCTGTGCCCTGATCACCGCCTGCACCAGCCGGTGCACCTGGATGGAGTTCGACACCTGGTCGACCTTGGCCAGCGCGAAGCGGCCGATCTCACGGATGACCCGGCCCAGGACCAGCTTCTCCTGGAGCGAGGCGTCATAGGGCTTCAGCGCCTCGATCATCTCCTTGCTGTACAGGAGATTCGCGGAGATCGGCTCGGGGGCGAAGAAGGCGCAGAGCTGGAGCAGGCGCACCGCGGCCGGTGAGCGCTCCTTGAGACGCGCTATGGAGATGTTCCAGGTGGCCGCCACGGGCTCCGGATATCCGGCCGGCTGGTTCAGGGCGAGGACCTGGGGTGCCTGGCTGGCCAGTTGCTCCAGATAGGTCTCGATGGGGGTGGCGGTCTCCGCGATCCACGCCGCCGCCTGCTCGACAGCGAGCGGCAGGTCACCGACCGCCGTGGCCACCTGGGCGGCGTCCTCGTCGCTCAGCCCCGGCGCACGGCGCTTGAGGTGCTCGATCGACTCCTCCCGCAGGAACACGTCCACGGGGAGCGCGTCGCCGTGCTGGGACCAGGTCTGGTTCCTGGACGTGACGAGGATGTGGCCGGAGCCGCCCTGGGGGAAGTAGCGGCTGAGGCGTTCGGGATCGTCGGCGTTGTCGAAGACCAGGAGCCAGCGCTCCGAGGGCACCCCTCGTCGCAGCAGGTCCACGGCCTCCTGCGACGCGGCAGCCATGTCGTCACCGCCCTGGGCGCCGAGCCGTACGGCGAGTTCGGCGAGGCTGGCCACCACGTCGTCGATCTGCTCGGAGGAAATCCACCACACCAGGTCGTAGTCGGCCATGAAGCGGTGCACGTACTCCAGTGCCACCTGGGTCTTTCCGACGCCGCCGAGGCCGTACAGGGCCTGCGGCTGCGGCAGCACGACGGCCATGCCGCCGCCCAGCTGGTCGCGCATCCGTTCCAGGACCAGGGAGCGGCCGGTGAAACCGGGGTTGCGGGGCGGGGCGTTCCAGATCCTGGGCACGGTGCCGGGGAAGCGGGGGCCGGGCGACACACCGTCGCCGAGCTGTACCGGCCGGTCCAGGGCGCGCATCAGGGCCGTGGTGGCGTGCACCTCGTCCAGCCGGAACAGGTCGACCGGGTTGCGGTCGATGTACGGCGTGGAGAGCCGGACGTCGCTGACCCTGAGCGGTAGCAGCTGCCGGCGGCCGCCGGCCGGATCCTCGGCGACCGCGCGCTCCCACAGCTCCACGGCTCGCTGTGACTTGAGATAGGCGCTGGACAGGAGCACGACCGTACGGGCGACGGTCTCGGGCGCGGTGTGCACGGCATCCGGCGGAACCGGTTCGGCGGAGACGTCACGCGGGACCACCCGGAACCCGGCCCGGGCCAGGACCGACTCGATCCAGTCGGCCCACATCCGGTTCTCCGCCACATAGCTGAGGAAGAGATCGGCGGGCAGCGCGGGCCTGCGCCGGGTGAAGGCGTCACGGATGCGCAGCCGCACCTCCTCACCCACCGGGGGCATCGAGGTGATCTCGTGCTGGGTGACGACCGCGGTGAGACGTTCGAAGGCGGACAGGAGCGAGTTGCTCAGCCCGGTCTCGTCGCCGAAGGTGGCGAGGGTCTCCTCGTATGCGTAGTAAGGGCGGTAGGGGATCTCCACCGCGCCCCAGTAGGCGGTGAGTTCGTCACCGGAGAGGTCCCGGGGCAGCCGGTCGAACTTCAGCCGGGCCAGCGCCCGGCCGGCGTCGGCCTTCTCCTTCTCGCCCTCGTCGATCCGCATGGGGACGGGGAAGATGGAGATGGGCCTGCCGGTGTAGCGCTCGGCGATCTGCCGGGCGACGGAGGCCGCACCGTCGATGGACTGGTCGCTGAGGGTGAAGCAGTCGACGAGCACGTCCGGGAGGTGGACGGTGCAGATGTCGGCGATGTCGCTGAGACCTGTGCGGCTGTCGATGAGGATGTAGTCGTAGTTGGCCTTCATGTCGTCCCGCAGGGCGTCGAAGAAGTGGCCGCCGCCGAGCCGGTCGTAGAAGTTGTCCCAGTCGAAGGTCGAGACGGTCGCCGAGTACTCCCGGTTCTGCCGTCCCGCGGAGACGAAGTCCAGGGTGCCGCCGCGCGGGAACTCCCAGCCGAGCGCCTCGGGGTTGAGCGAGACCGCGTGCGGTTGGATGCGGGCGTAGTCGCGGTGCCAGTCGTCGGCACGCTGGGCGGGGTTGGTCGCGGCCCAGGCGAATTCGGTGATCAGGTCGATCACACCGGTGGTGGCCCCGAGCGTCGACGGGTCGAGGAAGGGGTGGAAGAACCGGTGGAGTCCCGGGGCTTCCAGGTCCCAGTCGACGGCCAGCACCCGCTTGCCGTTGGCGGCGAGGATCCAGGCGGTGTTGGCCAGGGCCATGGTCCGCCCCGTGCCGCCCTTGTACGAGTAGAAAGTGACGATGCGCCCGTCACGACCGGCTGTCATACGTCCTCCGCATCCGTCGCAGGGTCGTGCATGTCGGGTATGAACTGGGTGTTGCCCATGGGCCCCATCAGCCGCGTCCGCTCACTGTGCCGTCCGCCGGCCGGTGGATAGACCGTCGCGTGTCTCAGATACTGCTGGGCGGCCACCTCGACCACTTGGGGCAGGATCTGGCCGAACGCTTCCATGCTGGGTACCCCCTTGGCGGCGACGCGGCAGAAGGCCCGCCCCTGCTGCATCTTGACCGGCATCGTCTGCTCGAGCTTCTCGGTCAGTTCGGCCTCGGCCGCTCTGCTCTGGTGGTCGTCCCTGCACCAGGGGACGACCATGGTCACCCAGGGCCGGTTCTCGGCGTCGAAGGCGGCGAGGCGCCGCCTCAGGTCCTCGTCCTGGAGGGCCCAGCGGTCGACCAGGAGGATTTCGGGCGCACTGGGAGACTGCTTCCCCTCCCGCTGCCCGGGTTCCTCGTCGAACGACGCGACGACGGCCTGGTAGTTGAGCGAGCGCACGAGCTCCTCGGCGACGTACGCCAGTGGTCTGGCAGCAGCCGGATGGTACGGATTCCACTCCTGCGGATTGTCGCCGTAGTACTCCGGGTTCCTGCCTTCCGGCAGGTCGTGGCGGGTGGGTGCGGCGATGGTGATCCGCATGGGCCTGGGGGCCCCCGCTCCGCTGCCCGGGGCGCCGAAGGCGCTGGGGACGAGACGGAAGTCGAGCGGCCTGCCCGAGCCGATCTGCACGGTGTCGGCGACGTGGACGATGCGCTTCGCCAACTGGTAGACGGCCTGCTCGTAGTCCTGGGCGAACAGGGTCAGTTTGATCAGCCCGTAGAGGCCGTCACTGACGTAGCGGTCACCGAAGTCGCGGTGGTTGAACTGTAACCGCTCGGCCGGCCCCGGGAGCTGGGTCGCCGGAACCGGAACCCAGAGGGCGGGCACGATGGCCTCGGCCTGCTGATTCGACCGGGCGCGATGATGGATCGCGCGCTGTTCGAAGGCGTACCACTCCTTGCCGCACATCTCGCTGGCGAAATAGCGCGGCGAGAACAACGGGACGAAGACCCGGCAGTTGGCCAGGACATTGCCCAGCCGCTCGGACCAGCCCTCGCCGGAGCGTATCTCCCTGTCCATGAACCCGGCCGGCGCTCCTGCGGGAAGATTGGTCATGGCCATCACATGACCGCAGAGATCTTGGAATAGCCGTTCGACCCACATATCCGGGTCCGATCCACCGCCGTACCCCGGTGTATGCGCGTAGCTCAGAAAGAAGTACGGCCGATGGTCCGCTCGCTGTTGCGTCATGCGTGCACACGACCCCCCGTCCTGTGTGAGCACCCGCATCCCATGACTATGGAGAGGGTGCGAGCGAATTCATCATTCCGGAGCGGACTGTGCTCCACCCCCATGGCGTTCGGTCAATCAACGCCGCTTTTCAGTCATCCATACCCAGGATTCATCGAACAGGTTCGGGATCGGCGGGTTTCACGAGGCCGTTCATCCCACTTGCCCCATGTGCACCTCGCACCTCATCCCGGAGCGACCTCAGCAGCCGCATTCCTCCGACAGTCGGCTCTGCGGCCCCATCCATCATGTCAAGCGCCTCGGGCACCCCGTCCATGAATCCGGGGACGAGGAAGGAAAGTCCCACACGTTCATAGGTGTCGGCCAGTAGGCGAGAAAAGGGGACCTTCCGATTCCACTCCCAGGGAAGCCGGTACTCCCAGGCCCCGTCCAGCGCGAAAAGATCCGTGACGTCCAGCAGCGCCCGCAACCTGGCCCGCCGCAGACCGCTCAGCAACTGGACGGCGAGAGCCTGGCTGTCCTCGGTCATCGTCAGGCCGATAGCCCCGTAGCCGTGCGGCCGCCTGGCGTTCCGGCCGGCGACGAGCGGTGTCACGGTGGTCAGCTCCTCCGCGGCGTCCGCCGCCTGTGCGGGCGTCACCCTCTCCAGCAGCTCCCACGCCCGGCTGACGCCCTCGGCCCACGCCTCGGCGTCCGCCCGCCCGAGGCGGGGCGCGGCCGGAGCGTCGAAACAGTCGCGGTAGGGATCCAGGTCATCGAGGGCGAACTCGTGCACACCCCCTGCGGTGAACTGCCGTACGGGGAGCCAGTCGGAGCTGTCCGCCCCCCTCGCGACGATCCGGCGTCCGCCGCCCTCCTGCCGGACCGAGAATCCGCCGTCGGCGGCTCGCACCCGGACCCGGCCGGTGTCGCCGGGCCCGGCGACACAGAGCTCGCCGAGTGTGGGCAGGAAGAGCCTGCCGTCGCGGTAGTCCACGGAGACCGCGAGGTCCAGCCCGGACCGCACCGCCGCGGCCGCCACGTAGGCGGGCAGCCGCAGCGCCTGCCCCACGGCCTCGGGCCGTTCGGCGTGCAGCCCTTCCATCACGTCCAGCAGCCAGGTGCGTGTGTACGGGTGGGCCAGGACGCTGTCGAGCCCGGCGGCCCCGTCCTCGGAGGCCTCCAGCGTTCCCGCGAGCCCCCACGCCTCCTCCCAGCGCGCACCGCCCCTGCCGTCCAGCGCTTCGTTGAGACCGGCGAGGAGCACCCGGGTCAGGTCGTACTGCTCCGCGACCAGCGCGTGGCGCTCAGCCACCGCCGGGGACACGGTCGCCGCGCTCGTACGCGCTTCGATCCCCCGTACCAGCGCCTCCAGGTCCGCGCAGTAGACGGACGGGTTGTCGAAGTCGTTCGCCGCGCTGTACCGGTGCGTGTAGAGCCCTCCGCCGCAGGACCGCACGACGGGGCAACGGCGGCACGTCTCGCTGACGCCCGCCAGGCCGAGCTGTCGGGCGCGCACTCCGGGATGGGCCGCGACGTCGTCGAAGGAGTGCGAGAACACGTCGAACCCGGTGGCCGCCGCACCCTCGTAGGCGCTCTTGAGCGAGTCGACCTGCTCCAGCTGGCCGTCCGTCTCGACCACCACCAGATCCGTGGGGGCGAGCCCGAGGGACTCGGTCAGGCTCGGACCGCCGTTCAGCGTGGAGAGCACCGAGGAGAACAGGCGCACCGGCACAGGGGCACCCTCCTCCTGCCAGCGGTCGAAGACCGCGAGGAGCCACTCGGCGTACGCCGTGGCGGATCCGTCGGGACGGGGAGGCTGCTCGTCCCATGTGGCGTGCGGGAGGAGGAAGTCGATCAGCGGTGGGTCGAGCGCGATCAGGGCGTCCAGCACGGCGTGCGGGTCGTTCTCGATGTCCACGGTGCACAGGAGCCCGAGATTGAGGTGGCTGTAGCGGTCCTGACGGAGCAGCTCGACCCCCTTCAGCACGAGGGGGTGGCTGCTGCGTCCGTCCGCGAAGCGTCGGTGCCGGTCGTTGGCCGCACGGTCGCCGTCCAGGGAGATGCCCACCCTGACACCGAACTCGTCGAAGAGGTCCAGATAACGAGGGCTGAGCTGCAGGCCGTTGGTGTGGATCCTGAGGTCGAGGTCGGCGACACCCGACAGGGCGGACCCGAACTCCTCGCATACGCGGCGCAGACGGGCCGGGCCCGCAAGCAGAGGCTCCCCTCCGTGCAGGATCACTGACACGGAGGGCAGTGCGTGTGTCTTTGCGTGCTCAGCCAGACGCTGGGCAGTCCTGGCGATGACGTGATCAGAAACCGTCTTGGGCCGGGTTCTCCAGCTCTGATCCGCATGTTCATAGACATAGCAATGATCGCAGGCGAGGTCACACCTGCTGTGAACCTTCAAAATGATTTCGCGGAACGGGACCGCGGGGCCTGTCATTCCACCACTCTAGTCCAGCCGCAGCACACATCCGGCCGACGGCAACAACAGCCTATCGCCCGAACGGGTGGAATTCTGACAGCCTTTACGACATCTGCGGCCTTGCGCTTCTACAGCGAGGAGTTGAACGTGGAGATCTCCGTCGGGCGTCCACCTGCCGTCGCGAGCACCCTGCCCATCTTCCTGGCTGCTGCACTGCTGGATGCTTCGATCTTCGCAAGCGGCACACGACGCTTCGCGCCAGCGAAGTTCGGGGTTGATTCGTAGGTCTTCACGGCCGTCCTTGATGGGCTCGTTCCGGACACGGAAACAGCACCGGCACCTGCACCATTGCAGTGTCCGGCGGCACGACTTTACTCTCATGGCCCTGGTGCGCAACTCGACTCGTACAGCAGTAACCCGAGTGATTTGCACGACTACTCCAAATGGGCAGGAACCCATTCATCGGCTGACCAGGACGGCCACCACATCGAATACAGGAGTGATCATGACGGCGATTCCAGGACCGCTGCAGAGCATGGTCTTCAGAAGCGCTGATCTGCCCGCACTCTTCCACCACACCGACGCCGTCGCCGTCGCGCGCCAGCGTGAGGCGGTGAACACCACCCGCTGCCAGCTGGTCCTGCTCGTCCTCGGCACGGTGCCCGCCGCACTCCCCTGGCACGCCGAGGTGGGGGCCGGCGTTCAACTGCTGCACGCCGTTGCGGTGTCGGCGTATCTCGGTGTCCTGATCACGACCTACCTGGGATCCCGGCGCAAAGCGAAGTCGCATTGGCAACTCAACCGTTCCGCGGCGGAGTTCATCAAATCGAACTGCTGGCGCTACGCCGTCCACGGCTCGCCGTTCGACTCGGCCGTCCAGCACCCCGAGGCCGTCTTCGCCAGCCGGCTGGAGGAAGGGCTGCAGGAGCTGCGGAAGGTCGGCTGGGACGACCCCCGGGAGCAGATGCCCGACTCGGGCGGCAACCTCATCACCGCGTCCATGCGGGAGTTACGGGACAAGGCGTTCACCGTACGCAAGGAGACCTACGTCCGGGACCGGCTGATCGAGCAGCGGCGCTGGTACCGCAGGCGCAGACTCGTGTCGCGGCGCGGGGCGCTCGTCTGGTCGAGCACCATCGCCGCTCTGACGCTGCCGGCGCTGGTCCTCGCGCTGCTGCAGACCTTCGGCGGCGCCGGGTCCCTCGCGCTGACGGGGACGTGCTCCGCCGCCGCGGCCGCCTGCCTGGCCTGGAACGAGATGCGCCGGCGTCACCCCCTGGTGTCCGCGCACTCGCTGGTCGAGGAGGACCTGGAGAGCATGCAGGCCGCGATGGAGACGACCCTCACCGAGCGGCAGTGGGCGGCGGCCGTCTTCGAGACCGAGCGGATCGTCTCCCCCGAGCACACCGACTGGCTCGTCAGGCACCGGATGTGAGGGCGTGCCGGCTGGAAGCCTCGCTCCACGCCGTCGAGCGAGGCGCTAGCCGCGCTCCACACCGTCGCGCCAGATGACGGTGACCGGCCGCCCGAGGCTGCGGGCGTACGTCACGATGTCTCCGGTGCCTCCGAGGCCCCGCGCGGGCCTGCCGTCCCAGACCGCGATCAGCCGGTCGCAGTGGTCCGCGATGTAGGTGCCCGCCGCGTAGTAGGCCTCGTCGGTGGAGTGCGGGAAGTCGAGCCGGACCTCGCGTGCGGCCCGCGCCCTGAGCGCGCGGTAGCCCGCGAGCTCGGACTCGTCGGCGAAACCGGACTCGTAGTCCCCGCTGGGGATGACCACGGTCAGCTCCGCCCCGTGGGCCAGGGCCAGGTCGGCGAACAGCTGGTCGGCCCCCACCGCCAGGCTGGAGAGCGCCTCCAGGGAGCCCGCGTGTCCGCACAGAGCGGCCCTCAGCTCCTCCCGCACGTGCGCGTGGAGCTCCTGGGGGATGGAGCGGTGGCCGGTCACACCGATGCGTTTCACGGACTGGAACCCCCTGGTGTCTGCGGGGGCTTCCGGAGGCAGGCCTCCGAACGGGCACAGCGTCCGCCCCCCCGTGGTGCCTGTGCGACCGGCCGTCTCCGACATCCTCTCAAAAGCCATGGGCCGAACGGGAGCCCCCGCCGGGGATCGGCGGGGGCTCACAGGAGTGCGGAGGTGAACCGGCCGGAGTCAGAACACGCTGACGCCGTACGCGCTCAGCGCCTCGGTGACCGGCTGGAAGAACGTCGTCCCACCGGAGCTGCAGTTGCCGCTGCCGCCCGAGGTGAGGCCGATCGCCCGGGTGCCCGAGTAGAGCGGGCCGCCGGAGTCGCCGGGTTCGGCGCACACGTTGGTGCGGATCATGCCGTAGACGATGTCCCCGCCGCCGTAGTTGACCGTGGCGTTGAGGCCGGTGACGGAGCCGCTGTGGGTGCCGGTGGTGGAGCCCCGGCGGGTGACGGACATGCCGACGGTGGCGTTGGCCGCACTGGTGATGTCCTGGCTGCCGACGGTGCCGGACTTGGTGACCGAGGTGTTGGTGTAGCGCACGATGCCGTAGTCGTTGGTCGGGAAGCTGGAGCCCGTCGTGGTGCCGAGGACCGTGGTCCTGGCGGAGTTCGACCACCAGGTCCCGGCTCCGTCGGTGCAGTGGCCGGCGGTCAGGAAGTAGTAGGTGCTGCCGCTGCGGACGTTGAACCCGAGGGAGCAGCGCCAGCTCGATGCGTAGATGGCGTCACCGCCCGAGATCAGCTTGCTGAGTTTCCCGGGGGTGCGTTCGATGCGCAGGGCGCCCGCGTTGGCTCCGGCGGACTGCTTGATCTGCTTGATCTCCGTCTGCGAGACGGTGCTGTCGACGGTGACGACGAGCCGGCCGGTCGCCGGGTCGACGTTCCAGGCGGTGCCGGCGACGTCGGCGTCGAGTACGGCTTCTCCCGCCGCGCTGAGCTGGCCGGCGCTGTACGTTCCGGACTGCTCGGCGTTGGCCGCCGGGACCGCGAGGGCTGCGACGGCGACGAGACCGGCGGAGACGGCGGTGATCCGCCTGCGTCTTCCTGCGCTGTCGGTGCGGGGGTTGGTGCGCTTGATCCTCACTTTACGTTCCTCCCGAGGGGAATCGGGGGCCCGACTGTGGGGTGGCCGGACCCGTGAGGCGCGGTCATGGGGCGCCGGTGCGGTCCGGAAGACGGTCGAATTCCGGATGCGTCGTGCTCCTGACGAGCGCTGATCGGGAGTATCGAGGGCCTCAACCGGCCGCGCAAGGGAGCGTTTTCGGCCGTTTCCGCGCACACCGAAGCCGGCCCCGGCAGCCCTGGGGCTGCTGGGGCCGGTGTGCTCGGCCCTCGTGTCCCGGATGGGACGGGTCAGCCGTCGATACGGTTCCGCTCCCCCGCCGGGACGGCCACCGTCAGGGTGTTCCCCGGTGGCGGGAAGGGGCAGATGAAATGGTCGGCGAAGGCGCACGGCGGCAGCAGGGCGCGGTTCAGGTCGACCCGCACCCTGCCCTCGCGGTCGGGTGCGGCCGGCCGCAGGAAGCGGAACCGGTAGCTGCTGTCACCGCTGGTGGCGTCGGCGAAGACGGCCCAGAGCGAAGCGTCGGGTTCGACGGCGACCTGGAGGGTGTGCTCGCGCCCGTCCACGGTGAAGGCGATCTCGCCGGAGAGCCCCAGTCCACGCTCGCGCCCGTCGGCGTTCCCGACGCGGACGGTCCGGTCGGTGCCGTACGGGCGGAAGGTGCCCTCCAGCGACCACTTCGGGTCGTACGGGGTGGCGTCGATGGTCCGGAAGGCGTGCCGGGCCGGGGACCCCGGGTCGAAGTCCCTTACCGCCCAGAGTCCTTCCCTGCTCAGCACGACCAGCCGGCGCTCCCCGTGGGACACCCGGGAGGCGTCGATGGGACCGCGGTCGGCGCCGAGCCGGATCTCTCCTGTGAAGGGCTTCCCGTCGACGGTCAGCCCGTCCTCGGGGGCGGCGGTGAGGAGCACCTCGTCGCCCTGTTCCCGCCACAGCCCGGGGACGGCCGGAATTCGACCCTCCGGATGGTCGGCGAGCCAGTGCGTACCGGTGAGGGAGAGCGGGCCGTGCGGCGCTGCGACGGCGACGATGCGCCCCTCGTGCCAGCGCTGCCAGGCGTGGAAATCCTCGCTGTCCTGCTGTGCGTCCGTGCTCATGCGGTCAACCCTTCCATACCCGCTCGGCCAGGCCGAGGTGCGACCTCAGCGTGGACCCGGTGTATTCGGAGCGGAAGGCTCCACGCTCCTGGAGCAGCGGGACGACCCGGTCGACGAACCCGTCGAGGCCGCCCGGGGTCAGGTGCGGTACGAGGATGAAGCCGTCGGCCGCGTCGACGGCGACGAACCTCGCCAGTTCGGCGGCGACCGTCTCCGGGGACCCGATGAAGGACTGCCGGGCTGTGGACTCGATGACCGTCCGGCGGATCGAGAGGCCCTTGGCCTCCGAGAGCGCACGCCACTCGGCGGCCACGGAGAGGGGGTCCGCGACCCTCACCCTGCCCTGGACCAGGCTCGACCCGGGGACCGGATCGATGTCGGGGAGGGGGCCGTCGGGGTCGTACGAGGAGAGGTCGCGGCCCCAGACCTGTTCGAGCGCGAGGATGGCGTTCTGCGGCGAGACCTGCTGGGTGCGGATCTCTGCGGCGTTCTGCTGGGCCTCCGCGTCGGTGTCGCCGAGTACGACGGTGACACCGGGCATGATCTTCAGGTCGTCGGGCTGCCTGCCGTACTTCGCCAGACGCCCCTTGACGTCCGCGTAGAACTCCTGGCCGGCCTCCAGGGTGCCGTGCCGGGTGAAGATGACGTCGGCGGTGGAGGCGGCGAACTCCCGGCCCTCCGCGGAGTCCCCCGCCTGGATGACGACCGGGTGCCCCTGAGGTGAGCGGGGGACGGTGAACTCCCCGGCGATGTCGAACTGCGGCCCGGAGTGGGCGAACGGCCGGGACGTGCCGTCCGGCGTCCAGGAGTCCCACAGCTCCCGGGCGGCTGCCACGAACTCTGCGGCCCGGGTGTACCGGTCGGCCCGGTCGAGGTAGCCGCCGCGGCGGAAGTTCTCCCCGGTGAAGGCGTCCGACGAGGTCACCACGTTCCATGCGGCACGGCCCGCGCTGAGGTGGTCGAGCGTGGCGAGGCGGCGGGCGAGTTCGTAGGGCTCGTTGAAGGTGGCGTTGACCGTGGCGGCGAGCCCGAGGCGCTCGGTGACGGCGGCCAGGGCGTTGAGCACGGTGAGGGACTCGGGCCGGCCCACGACGTCCAGGTCGTGGATCCGGCCGTTGTGCTCGCGCAGCCGGAGCCCTTCCGCGAGGAAGAAGAAGTCGAACCGTCCGCGTTCGGCGGTCCTGGCGAGGTGTTCGAAGGAGCTGAAGTCGATCTGGCTCCGGGAGCGGGGGTCGGTCCACACGGTGGTGCTGTTGACGCCTGGGAAGTGGGCGGCGAGATGCATCTGCTTCATGAGGTCCCCCCTGCTGTCCTCGCGGACGCGTAACGGTTGGCCGGCCTGCTCAGGCCCAGGTGCTCGCGAAGGGTGCCGCCCGGGTAGAAAGTGCGGAAGAGGCTGCGGTGCTGGAGCAGGGCCACGGTGCCGTTGACGATCCGTTCGAGGTCGCGCTCCGGTGTGACGGGCGTGAGGTGGAAGCCGTCGACGGCGCCGCCCCGGTGCCACCGGGTGATGAGTTCGGCGAGGTCGACCGGGCCTCCGCGGAAGTAGGTTCCCCGCCCGGCGAGCTGCGGACCGCTCTCCAGCCCCGGTTCGGGCGTCGTCTCGGCGTCCCCGAGGTCGACGGTGAGGGAGACCAGGACCCGCAGGCTGTCGGGGTCCCGGCCGTGGGCGGCTGCGCCGCGGCGCAGCTCGTCCGCGAGCACGGCCGCCTGTTCGGGCGAGGTGGCCCGTACGTGGACGACGTCGGCGTGGCGCGCGGCGGGCTCCCTGGCCGGTCCGCTCGTGCCGTCGATGACGGTGACGGGCCGGCCCTGCGGCGGCCGGGGCACGATGGCCGGGCCCCGGACGGAGAAGGTGCTGCCCTCGAAGTCGACGTAGTGGAGTCTGTCGCGGTCGACGAAGCGGCCGGTGGCGACGTCCCGGATCTCGGCGTCGTCCTCCCAGCTGTCCCAGAGCCGTGCCCCCGCGTCGGCCACCTCCCCCGCCTCGTGCCACAGCGCGGCAGGGGGTGCGGCGGCGCGGCGGCCGAACAGCCGGGCCTCGGCCTCGGTCGTCGACACGTCGGCGTGCCAGCCGGCCCGGCCCTTGCTGACCCAGTCGAGTGTGGCGACGGCGGACGAGACGTGGAAGGGCTCGGTGTGGGTGGTGGTGACGGTCGGTACGAGGCCGATCCGGGTCGTGGCCGGGGCGACCCGGGCCAGTACGGCGAGGGCGTCGGGGCCGGGGCGGGCGAAGGAGTCGTTCAGGGTGACGTAGTCGAGCGCACCCCCTTCGGCAAGCCGGGCGAGCGCGACGTGGGAGGCCGCGTCGTAGCGCGGGGGGCCGCCGATCTCGGCGGCGAGGTGGAGTGGCCTGATGGCGGACATGCGGGACCTCTCGGGGTCAGTTCTCGGTCTTGGGGAGGCCGGGCGGGTTGATCTCCGACCTCTCGACGGCCTCGTCGGACAGGCCCCAGCGCTTCAGCACCTTGGCGTACGACCCGTCCTGGATGATGTGGTCGATCGCGGCGCCGTACGCCTCCGCCAGACCACTGCCCTTCTTCGTGGTGGCGGCGATCTTCCCCTGAACGCCGTCACCGCCCCCCGAGAGCGTGCCGATGATCTCGGACTGCCCGGCGGAGGCCACGTGGTAGTTGGCGGAGGGGCTCGGGCCGAGGTGGGCGTCGATGCGGCCGGACCGGAGGGCCAGGTAGTAGTCGGTGTCCTTCTGGAAGTACTTGATGTCCACCGGCTCGCGGCCCGCCCGGACGTTCTCCTCGCTCCAGTCGACGAGGATCTTCTCCTGGTTGGTGCCGGACGAGACCGAGATGGTCTTCCCCGCCACGTCGGAGGGGCCGTCCACCTTCCAGCCGGATCCCTTCGCGGCCTCGAAGGCGATGTTGTCGAGCCGGTAGGTCGCGAAGTCGTACTTCTCCTTGCGCTCCTCGGTCACGGTGACGTTGGAGAGGACCCCGTCGAACTTGGAGCTGTCGAGACCGACGAAGAGGTTCTCCCAGGAGACCTCCTCGAACTCCGGCTCCAGGCCCAGGGTGTCGGCGATCAAGGTCGCGAGGTCGATCTCGCTGCCGATCCGGGTCCTGTCGTCGGTCGCGTAGAAGCCGAGCGGTGGCGAGGCATCGGCGCTCGCGCCGAGCCGCAGCGTGCCGCGTTCGCGGACGGCGGCCGGCACCCCGGCGGCGATGGAGTCCACCTTCCTGCCCCTGATCCGGTCCTGGTGGGGGCCGATGTTGATACCCGTGTCCTTCTGTCCCCTCGGGCGGATCACGTCCTCGGCCGCGTCGCTGCTGCCGCAGGCGGTGAGGAGCCCGGCGGCGGTGAGCGTGGCCAGGGCGACGGTGAGGGCGCGGCGGACGGACACGTGGCTGCTCCTTGATTGCGGGGACACGGCTCAGAGGACCTTGGAGAGGAAGGCGCGGGTGCGTTCCTGGACCGGGCGGTCGAGTACGTCGGCGGGCGTGCCCCGCTCGACGATCCGTCCCTCGTCCATGAAGACGACGGTGTCGGCGACCTCGCGGGCGAAGCCGATCTCGTGGGTGACGACGATCATCGTGGTGCCTCCGCGGGCCAGGTCCTTGATGACGTCGAGGACCTCGCCGACGAGCTCGGGGTCGAGCGCGGAGGTCGGCTCGTCGAAGAGCAGCAGTTTCGGTTCCAGGGCGAGAGCGCGCGCGATCGCGACACGCTGCTGCTGGCCTCCGGAGAGCTGCTTGGGGTAGGCCCCCGCCTTGTCGGCGAGCCCGACGCGGGCCAAGAGCTTCTCCGCCGCGGCGACGGCGTCCTTGCGGGGACGGCCGAGGGCGGCGATCGGGGCCTCGATGACGTTCTCGAGGACGGTCAGATGGGGGAAGAGGTTGAAGTTCTGGAAGACGAAGCCGATCCGGGTGCGCTGGCGCAGGACCTCGCGTTCCCGGAGCTCGTACAGCTTGTCGCCGGACCTGCGGTAGCCGACCAGCGTGCCGTCGACGCTGATCCAGCCCTGATCGACCTTCTCCAGGTGGTTGATGGTGCGTAGCAGGGTGGACTTCCCGGACCCGGAGGGGCCGAGGACGACGGTCACCTCTCCGGCGCGCACTGACAGGTCGATGCCGCGGAGCACTTCGAGCGGACCGAAGCTCTTGTGCACGGAACGGATCTCGACCATGGCGTCGGGTCCGGTGACTTCTTCTGTGGGTGCGCTCATCGCACGGCCCCCTTGGCGTAGTGACGTTCGACGTAGTACTGGAGGACGGAGAGCGCGGTGGTCAGGAGGATGTACCAGACCGTGGCGACCATGAGCAGGGGCACCACCCGCCCGTTGCGCCCGTACACGACCTGGACCTGGTAGAAGAGTTCGCCGATCGCCATCACGGAGACGATCGAGGTGCCCTTGAAGAGGGAGATGATCTCGTTGGCGGCGTTCGGCAGGATGGAGCGCATCGCCTGCGGCAGCACGATCCGCCGCAGCTGCCGCAGCCGCGGGATGCCCAGCGCGGCGGCCGCCTCCAACTGGCCGCCGTCCACCGCCAGTACGCCGCCGCGGACGATCTCCGCCGCGTACGCCGCCTGGTGCAGGGCGAGCCCGAGGACGGCGGCGCTCATGGCCCCGACGAGCTCCATCGTGTCGAAGGTGACGAATCCGGGCCCGAACGGGATGCCGAATTCGAGCTCCTTGTAGAGGTACGCCAGGTTGAACCAGAACAGCAGCTGGACGATGAGCGGTATCGAGCGGAACGCCCAGATGTACGCGTACGAGACCGCCCTGAGGAACGGGCTCGCGGACAGCCGCATGAAGGCGAGGACGATGCCGAGCGCGAAGCCGATCACCGTGCCGTAGAAGGTCAGCTGCAGGGTGACCCATACGGCCCGGAGGATGGTCTCGGTGGTCACGAAGCGGGCGAAGACGTCCCATTCCCAGCCGGGGTTGGTGATCAGGCCGTTCAGGAACTGGGCGAGCAGCACGGCCGTGGCCGCGACGGCCACCCAGCGCCACGGGTGGCGTACGGGGACGACGGTCAGGGCCGCGTACTCCTGGAGGACGTGCTCCTCGCCGGGGGCGGGCCGGGCCGGTGGACGGACGGGAGGATCGCTGGTCAGCGACATGTCGGGGGTTCCTTCGGGCAGTGGCACGGACGGGGGCGCACTCAGGCGGTGACGCGGTCCCGACAGGAGAGGTCGCGCAGGAACGCGAGCGCCGTGCGGGCGGTCGCGTCGTTCTGCCGGAAGGCCGGGCCACCGGTGCGCGGCCGGGTGAAGGCCCCGCTGGAGCGCGCGGTGGTGTAGGGGCCGAGGGCGAAGCGGCGCGGATGGGGGCGTCCTTCGCGGTCCAGGATCCGGCCGTCGGCTGGGTCGACGGAGAGCAGCCCGGTGCCGGTGCCGGCCGCGCCGTCCTCGTACAGCCCGCTCAGCAGCCGGCTGCGCGTCGTTCGCAGCGAGGGGTCGGGCAGCCGGGCCTCGACCAGGGCGCGGGCCTCGGTGGACGCGCCGGGGACGGTGGTGCCGCGGGCACGGAAGACGCCGTGTTCCTCGTCGGCCTCGACGGTCATTCCGGCGCCGAGGAAGCGTACGACCCCGGCCCGCGAGAGGGCGAGGAGCTGGCGAAGCCGGGGCCCGGGCGGCCCGGATGCGAGGTAGCTGAAGAAGCCGTGCCACCGCTCGCCGATGTCGCCGAAGCGGGTCAACTGCCCGTAGACGGAGAGCAGCCCGAGGAAGACGGCGAGGTCAGGGCTGTGCCGGGGGTCGTGCCGGCGTTCGAGGTCGGCGGTGATGTAGGCGCGCAGCCCGTCCTGCAGCGAGTCGTACGAGGCGTGGCGCACCCCGTCGAGTGGATGGTCGAGGGCATCGAGGTCGAGCCGGTCCGCGGGGTCGGGGACGGCGGAGGCGACGAGGGCCGCGAGCTCGGGGCTGCCGGGCGCGGCGACGGCGTAATCCTCCTCGAAGTCGCTCAGGTCCACGGCGGTGCGCTCGGGATGGGCGGTGAGGAGCCGGTGGTAGTGGGCGTGGCCGAGCTCCTTGGCGACCAGCGGCCAGAGGTCGCGCCGGAAGTCCGGGGGGCCAGGGCGGCCCAGGATCTCGTCCGCCTGGTCGGCTCCGAAGTGCCGTGGCAGGGGCGGCCGTTCACCCTCCAGGGAGTAGCCGATCTTGGAGTGGTACGGGACGCCCCGCCGCGACCCGACATACAGGACGGGCTCCTTGCCGGAGGGGATGTAGACCCCGTCCTCGTAGCGCCCGCCGCGGCCTTCGGTGAGCAGCACCATCAGGTCGATGAAGGCGAGGCCGAAGCCGCGCACGAGGACGGGTTCTCCCGCGGGCAGGGCCGTCAGGTCGGTGTCGGCGGTGAAGCCGGGCGGCAGGTGGACCAGCCCGTGGCGCGCGGCGAAGGCCGCCAGTTCCTGCTGGCCGGCGTCCGGTTCGGCGTCGAGGTGGCCGACGGCGAGGACGACGAGGTCGGCGTCGAGCGGTTCGGCGCGCCCCTGGATCCCGACACGCTGCCGGCCGTCAGGAGGTCCCGAGACGCACAGGGCGTGTCCGGTGTGCTCGTGGACGGTGATGCCGGGCGGGAGGGCGGCGAGCGTCCGCTCGTACACCCAGCGCAGGTAGGCGCTCTGCAGCCGCCGGCTGGGGAAGTCCTGGCCTCCGAGGGCGTGGACCTCCGCCAGGATCCCGGGGTCGGTCCGGATGACGGTCCGCCCTTCACGGACGTCCGCCGCCCAGGTGTGGAGGGCGGGGCCCGGGCGGACCGGGCCGTCCAGCAGGACCGTGTCGTCGGTGAACATGGTGACGTCCTCGGCCATGGAGTTCATCCAGAGCAACGGGGACTGGTCCTCCCGCCAGATCCGTCCGCCGCCCGGCGGGTACGGATCGACGAGGTGGATGTCCAGGGGCCGGCCCCCGTACAGCTCGGCGGCGTTGGCGGCTATTCGCTCGATGACACCGGTGCCGCGCGGTCCGGCCCCGATGACGACGAGCGTCGGTCCGGCGCTCACCGCGCGCCCGCCGTGCCGCGTGCGTAGTGGCGTTCGACGTAGTACTGGCCGATGGACAGGAGCGAGGTGACCGCCACGTACCAGAGGGTGGCGACCAGCAGCAGCGGGATGACCTCGTAGGTGCGGTGGTAGACGAGCTGCACGGAGTACAGCAGGTCCTGCACGGCGATGATGCTGACGATCGAGGTGCCCTTGAGCGTCCCGATCAGCATGTTCCCGGCGGGCGGGATGATGGAGCGCATGGCCTGCGGCAGCACGATCCGCCGGAGCCGGCGCCAGGGCCGGAGGCCGAGCGACTGGGCGGCCTCCAGCTGGCCGCGCTCGACGGAGAGGATGCCGCCGCGGACCACCTCGGCGGCGTACGCGGCCTCGTGGAGCGTGAGTCCGATGACTGCGACGGTGACCGGGCCGAGGAGGTTGACCGTGTCGACGCCCAGGATCTGCGGGTAGAGGGCGCCGATGTTGAACCAGAAGAGCAGCTGGACCAGGATCGGTGTGGACCTGAAGAGCCAGATGTAGCCCCAACTCACGGCCCGCAGAACGGGGTTGCCGGAGAGCCTGCACACCGCGAGCAGTGCGCCGAGGGCGAAGCCGAGCGCCATGACGAGGCCGGTGAGCCAGAGGGTGAGGCCGAGGCCCCTCAGTACGGAGTCGGTCGTGAGGTACCGGCCCACGACGTCCCACTGGAAGGCGTCGTTGCGGACGACGGAGACCAGGGCGCCGGCGAGGAGGAGGAGGACGACGACTGCCGCCGCCCACCGGCCGGTTCGGCGTACGGGGACGATGCGCGGGGCGGGCCCCCCGGTATGTCCGCCCGGCGGGGACGAGAGGGGCGGGGAAGAAATTTCTGTCTGCGCGGACATGCGAAGGCTCCGTGGATGCAGAGATCGAACACGGGGCGTGCCTTCAGCGCGTAACACAACGTGGACCGGGCCCCTCAGCGCCGGTCCGCCTCCGAGAAAAGCGCCACCCCGGTCACGTTGTCAAGCTTGTCCACAGTATGAGCCGTACGTCTCATGCCGGTTGACGCACAACCGGATGCCTGCTCCACTTGGGCCATGTATTCGCAGCTGTGGCTGGTCACCCGCTCCCACATCGACTTCGGTCGCGTGTGGTCCTGTTCCTGTTGAGCTGACCCCCCTGCGTCTCCGTTCTTCCCGCTCGCGCCCCTGCCGGCGCTGGAGCGGCCTTCCCTGCGTTCCTTCACGTACACGACATCGCTCCGCCCTCCCCTCGTACAGCTGATCTCCCGCCCCGACGCCCCGTGCCGCCCAGGCACCGGGGCGCGGTCGACGAACCCGGAGAAACTCCGCCATGCCCAGAACCCGGCAGACCGCTGCCTTCGCGCTGATCACCGTGGCCGCCCTCTCGCTCACCGCCTGCGGATCGGGTGACCCCGCGGCAGCGCCGGCGGGGGCGGGACCAGCGGGCAAGGGGAACACCCCGACGACCGACGTGGTCTCGTCGGTGAGGAAGAGTGACGACGCGGCGAAACTGCTGCCGGGGCAGGTGCGCGCCTCGGGCACCCTTTCCCTCGCGTCGAGCGTCGGCGCTCCGCCCGGGGCGTTCTACCAGGAGGACGGCAGGACACTCGCGGGTGCCGACATCGACTTCGCGGACGCGGTCGCCAGGAAGCTCGGACTGAAGCTGAAGCGGGAGGTCGCCTCCTTCGAGGCGATCCTGCCGGCACTCGGCAGCGGCAAGTACGACCTGGGCACGGGCAACTTCGGGGTGACGGACGAACGCAGGAAGACCATCGACTTCGTCACGTACATCAACGACGGGCAGGGCTTCGCCGTCCGGGAGGACAGCGGCCTGGAGAAGGTCACCGATCTCACCCAGCTCTGCGGCCTCACCGTCGGCACCGGCGCCGGAACCACCTTCGAGGCGACCCTTGAGGAGAACAAGCACCTGTGCGCCGACGCCGGCAGGAAGGCGTACGAGGTCAAGACGTACGCCGACCAGGCCGCCGTCTGGATCTCTCTCCAGCAGGGCCGCAGCGACGTCCTGATGTCCACGATCAACGGACTGCGCTACGCCGTGACCCAGCAGGAGGGGCTGCGCTTCCTCAACGAGTACAAGCGGCTCGACGTCGGCTTCGCCTTCAGGAAGGGCACCCCCCTGGCACCGGCTTTCCAGGCGGCGGTCAACGGCCTGAAGGAGGACGGGACCTACGACCGCATCCTGAAGAAGTGGGGCACGTCCGAGTCGGCGATCGAGACGTCGCGGATCTCACCTCCCGAGATCGGCTGAGTCCGGCCGGCGCCCGGTCAGCAGTCGCACCCGCAGTCGCAGCCCTCGCCGCAGCTGCAGCAGTTGCCGCAGCAGTCACAGGCCTCGCAGCAGTCCCCACAGTCGCACTTGTGGCAGAGGCCTTCGCGCTCCTGACCGGTCCACGGGTCGTTGAAGCTGCCGGAGCAGCACATCTGGCAGGTGCAGGCGAGACCGGCCCAGACCAGGCAGCCGGCGATGAGGCCGCGCCGGTTGCGCGGGGGCTCGGGCGGGAGCGGCGGACCGGAGGGTCCCCCCGGCGTCGGCGCGTACGGGTTGCCGGGCGCCGGGCCGAAGGAGCCCGACGGCTGCCCGCCGTGCCGGTGTGCGCACGGGGCGGGTCCGAAGGCCCTGTCCACGGAACGCCGCAGCTCGTGCACGAGGAGCACGTGGGCCAGCGCGCCGTCGTCGAACTCCGCGTCGCGCATCGCGAGGCGCACGCCGTGCAGCGCGTCGTCGCAGAGGCGGCGGGCCTCCTCCAGTGGTGTGCCGGTCGCTGTGAGCGGGTTCCAGGCACCCGACGCCGCGTCAGCTTCGAGGTCCTCCACGGCATCCAGCAGATGGGCGAGCCGGCCGAAGAGCCGTCCCGCCTCGGCGAGCGGCTCGGCGTTCCGCGGCCTGCCCGCGAGGACGGCGGTGTGCGCGAAGGCCGCGGCGGTCGCCGTCTCGGTCGGCTCGGTGACCGTCAGCAGGGAGGTCCCCGGCCCGGCGAGTGACTCGATGCCGGTCTGCCGGTCGACGGCGTCCACCAGGACCGCGGTGTCGAAGCCGAGCTCGGCGCCGGTGCGCGCCCCCGCCCTGTCCCAGCCCGCGGCGACCCGGCGAGCGGCGGCGGCCACCGGGCGCCGCTTCAACAGACCGTCGCGGTCGGCCACATGGTCGCGCACCTTCGCGGACGCCAGCACGAGCGACACGGCGGCGGCGAGCCTGGCCCCCTCACCCCGCGCGACCGGGGCCGTACGCATCGAGCGCAGCGGGCACGGGCCGGCGGTGCGCCTCTGTCCCGCGGAGCGCTCGGACTGAGCCTCCGTCAGGACCGAGACGATGAGGCCGTCATAGTTCGTCACGACACGAGCGAACTGCCCGTGGTCCGCGCGAAGAGCGAGACAGAGCCCGCAGAGATGAGCCATCCACTCCGCCTTGAGCCCTTCGGACAGCCGATGGGTACAGGGCCTCACGATTCCGAACACGACGATCCCCCGGGAGCCGTTCACCTGCACGAGCCGGGCTCATGCACTTACGCGGCGAGCATCGTACCGAGCGATCCGTTCACCCGTCCGCCCCTCAGATCACCCGTACGGACGGGAGAATCATATTTTCGTTCCGCAAGCCCTCCTACGAGGTAGGTACCCTGACGAATCGCCACATGTTCTGCACCAGTAGCGTCACGAATCGCCTGCGCGGCGACTATCCCCTTGGCGCTGTATCCGCATCATGGACGACCATAGGGATAGGAAAGACATGCGGAACACCAACGAACCGCGGTGAGAGGAGGCGTCCATGGGATCGGTGCGCAAGGCGAGTGCCTGGCTGGGCCTCGTGGAGGACAACGACGAGCGGTACTACGACGACGAGTACTCCGAGGATGCTGAGACCGGCACGCATCAGCCATGGGTGACCGACCCCCGGGTGCAGGTGGCATCCGAGAAGGCCGAGGACAAGGGCCGTCGGATCGCCACCGTCACCCCGGACAGCTTCCGGGACGCACGCGGCATCGGAGAGCTCTTCCGGGACGGCGTCCCGGTGATCGTCAACCTCACCGCCATGGATCCCACCGACGCGAAGCGCGTCGTGGACTTCGCCGCGGGACTGACCTTCGGGCTGCGGGGCTCCATCGAGCGCGTGGCCACCAGAGTGTTCCTGCTGACCCCCGCCCACACCCAGGTGGTGAACGGCGAAGCCGTCGGCCGGCCGGCCGACGGCTTCTTCAACCAGAGCTGAGCAGGCGCTCGCCGGAACGTCCTACCGGAATGCGTCCAGGCCGGTGAGCGCCTTGCCCAGCACCAGCTGGTGCATCTCCACGGTGCCCTCGTAGGTGAGCACCGATTCCAGGTTCGTCGCGTGCCGCATCACCGGGTACTCCAGCGAGATCCCGTTGGCGCCCAGGATCGTGCGCGAGGTGCGGCAGATCTCGATCGCCTCCCGCACGTTGTTGAGCTTCCCGAAGCTGACCTGCTCCGGGCGGATCCTTCCCGCGTCCATCCGGCGGCCCAGATGGTGGGCGAGCAGGATGCCCTTGTGGAGTTCCAGGGCCATGTCCGCGAGCTTCGCCTGGGTGAGCTGGAAACCGCCGATCGGCCTGCCGAACTGCTCGCGTGACCTGGCGTAGTCCAGAGCCGCCTCGAAGCTCGCCCGAGCGGCACCCATGGCCCCCCAGACGATGCCGTAGCGGGCGTGGCTGAGACAGCTGAGCGGGCCGCGCAGCCCGGTGGCGCCCGGCAGGACCGCGTCGGCGGGCAGCCGCACGCCGTCCAGGACCAGCTCGCTGGTGACCGAGGCGCGCAGCGACCACTTGTGGGTGATCTCCGGTGCGGAGAAACCGGGACTGTCCGTCGGTACGACGAATCCGCGGATCCCCGATCCGCCGCCCTCCTGGTCGGTCTGCGCCCAGACGACGGCGACCCCGGCCACCGATCCGTTGGTGATCCACATCTTGCGGCCGCTGAGGACCCAGTCCTCGCCGTCCCGCTGGGCGTACGTCCGCATCCCGGCGGGGTCCGAGCCGTGGTCCGGCTCGGTGAGGCCGAAGCAGCCGATGGTCTCCCCGGCAGCCATGCCGGGCAGCCAGCGCTGCTTCTGCTCCTCGGATCCGAAGCGGTGGATGGCGTACATCGCGAGGGAGCCCTGGACGGAGACCAGGGAGCGGATACCCGAGTCGGCGGCCTCCAGCTCCAGGCAGGCCAGGCCGTACTGGACGGCACTCGCCCCGGCGCAGCCGTACCCCTGCAGGGACATGCCCAGCGCTCCGAGTGAGCCCAGCTCCCGGGCCAGCTCGCGGATGCCGGGGAGCTCGCCGTTCTCGTACCACTCGGCGATGTGCGGGAGGACCCGGTCGGCGGCCCAGGTGCGCACGGTGTCGCGGATCGCGAGGTCCTCGGGGCCGAGGAGGTCGTCGATGCCGAGGGGGTCACCCGGATCGAAGGGCGGCACCCTCATCGGCTTCGAGGGCTTCGCGGACTCGGTGGTGGACATGAGTGCCTCCGGCGGCTCGCACGGTACAGAAACGCGCCACGGTACTAAAACTAGCAGTGGTAGTTACGGCGCCGTGCCGACGTTACGGCTCAGCGTGCGGCCCGTCCAGAGCCGGCGGCCTCGGCGGGTGCGCGGCGGGCGGGGAGAGGAACCCGGTGCCCGGGGGCGTCCGATGAGCCGGACCGGCGGCGGGAGGCGGGTACGGCGGGGTCCGGCACGGCGGCCTCCTGCTCACCGCGGACGCCCTTGAGCGGCGGACAGTCCATGACGCGCGGCAGGCGCAGCGCCGCCAGCGCCCCGAGCAGCAGCAGGGCCGCACTGACCATCAGGGTGACGTGCAGACCGTCGACGAAGGCGTGCCGGGCCGTGTTCCGCAGCAGATCACCCATGGGGCCGCCCAGCCGGCCGGCCACCTGGTAGGCCTCGCCCAGGGAGTGCGACGCTGCGGACCCCGCCGAGGCCGGCACCCCCTCCTCCCGGAGCCGGGAGAGCCCAGGTGCGTAGGCGGCGTTCATGACACTGCCGAGCAGCGCGATCCCCAGGCCGGCTCCCAGCTGGTAGGAGGTCTCGCCGATCGCCGCCGCGCCGCCCGCCCGCTCGGCGGGGGCCTCGCTCAGCATCGACTCGTACGCCCCGAACAGGGTGGACTGCAACCCGAAGCCCAGCAGGACGAAACCGGAGGTGAGCAGTACGGGGCGGTCGTGCTGGCCCATCAGGGTCAGCAGGAGCACGGAGGCCGCCGTGAGCACGAAGCCCCAGGCGACCATCCGGCGCGGACCGACGCGGCTGAGCGTGTGCGAACCGGTGGCCCCGGCCGCCATCGCGGCGAAGGTCAGCGGGAGCAGCCGCAGACCCGTCTCCAGCGGGCTCAGGTCCAGGACCAGCTGGAGGTACTGGACCGCGATCAGCTCCAGGCCGACCAGGGCCAGCATGGCCAGCACGATGCAGCCGACGGCGGTGGTGAAAGCGGGCCGGGAGAACATGGCGATGTCGATCAGCGGATGTGTGCGGCGCCTCTGCCTGCGCACGAAGAGGGTGACCAGCGCGGCGCCGGCGAGCAGCGGAACGAGCGTGGCGGGGTTCAGCAGCCCCTCTCCCCCGCCGATCCGCTTGATCCCGAGGACGACTCCGAGCACACCGGCGGCGGCCATCAGCGCGCCGAGGACGTCCCAGGGGCCGTCGTTCTCACCGCGGGACTCGGGCAGCAGCCATCGGGCGAGCGGGAGGATCAGCGCCATCAGCGGGATGTTGATCAGGAAGACCGAGCCCCACCAGTAGTGCTCGACGAGGAAGCCGCCGATGACCGGACCGGTCGCGGCGCCGACCGCGGCGACCGCGGTCCAGATGCCGACGGCCATGGCCCGCTCGCGGCGGTCGGGGAAGACCTGGCGGAGTATCGACAGCGTGGCCGGCATGATCATGGCGCCGCCGACGCCGAGCATCGCCCGTGCCGCGATCAGAACGCCGGGCGAGTCGGCCGTCGCGGCGATCGCCGAGGCGACCCCGAAGAGCGCGTAGCCGAAGAGGAGGACGCGCCGCCTGCCGATCCGGTCACCGAGCGTGCCGAAGAGAATCAGCAGCGAGGCGCAGACCAGTGGATAGGCGTCCACGATCCAGAGCAGGCCGACGGCGCTGGGCCGCAGGTCCTCGGTGACGGCGGGAACGGCGACGTGCAGCACGGTCGCGTCGAGAGCGACGAGCAGCAGACTGAGGCAGAGGACGACCAGGACGACCCAGCGGTTGGCATCGTCGGCTGCTGCGCGCAGCCTGCTCACGGCCGTGGACGTCCCAGTCATGTACGTACCTCCCACAATGAGTCCCTCGCGCTCGGCAGACCCGCTGGGGAACCGGCTGCCGGTGTCCCCCCGGGCCCGGCATCGACGGGCGAGTGAGCCGTCAGAGTACGCGAGTTCCTGGTGGTCACGCGTGGTGCAGTTCATACGTTCACCGGCCACCAGGTGTGGCGTACACCACTCCACCCCCTGTACGCGGGGTGACGGCCGGACCGCCACGCCGGTACCTCGGCGCCCCGCCCCGCACCGGTCGGCGCGTCACCCGAATGGCCCCGCGCTCACCCGGAGCGATCACGCCTCCGCCATTTCGTCGACGCTCAAACGTTTCTACGAATAAGGGCCGGAACGAATAGCCGACGGGTCGAAACCATTCCCCGGCACACCACGAATGGATACCTGGCTGAGACAAAGTCCACATCACATCGTCATCACAAAGACGCGGGATCGGCCGGATCACACACTCACTCGCTGTAACGTCCATTGCGTGCGTACCGACATCTTTGCCCGTCTGGACCGGGAGCCGGAACCGCCGAAGATAGAGACCCCGCGGATGAGCCGTCACCGCATCGCTCTCTTCGGCGGGACTTTGGCGTTCTATCTCGCCATCGTCGTTGCCGTACTCGTCTCGTCCTGGCTGGTGACCCTCGACTGGAAGGTCATGCTGTTCCGGCCCTACCAGCAGTGGCCCGGACTCCACGCCTTCCTCGACTACTACGTCGTGCTGGGCCAGCGTGGCCCCACGGCCGTGATGGTCGCTTCCTGGCTCGGCTGGCGCTCCTGGCGCCAGCACACGCTGCGGCCCCTGCTCACGCTGGGCACCTCCCTGCTGCTGCTCAACGTGTCGGTGGGCGCGGTCAAGTACGGCCTGGGGCGGCTGGGCCCGCACTACGCCACCCAGATCGGCTCGGCCGAGCTCTTCGCCGGCGGCGATATATTTCCTTCGGGACACACCGCCAACGCCGTGGTGACCTGGGGAATCCTGGCCTACCTGGCCACCACGCCACGGGCCAGGCGCTATCTGTCGGCCCTCTCCGCGTTCGTCTCGCTGGGCGTGGGCCTCACCACCGTCTACATCGGCACCCACTGGCTCAGCGACGTCCTCCTGGGCTGGGCCGCCGGTCTGCTGATCCTGCTGGCCCTGCCCTGGTTCGAGCCGCTGATCACACGCGCCGAGGCCGTGATCCTCTCGCTGCGCGAGCGGTGGCGGGCCCGTCGCCGGCACCGGACGTCCGTTCCGGCCGCCCCCGTGGCGCCGGAGCCGGTGCTGCTGCCGCAGGCGCTGAGCGGCGGGGCCGCGACGGCCGAGAGCTCTCAGCAGGCCGCTGCCCCGGCGCCCGGGACCGCGGGATCCGCGGGTCACCCGGGTGCGGCCGGCCGGGCCAGGGCCCACCAGGCGCACCTCTCGCGCCCGGAGCGGACGCCGCAGGCACCGGGCGTCTCGCGCCGCCCGCCGCACGCGGACCGCGCCCCGCGGAACAGCGGGGGCCCCTCCCGCCCGGTCGCGGGCGGGACGGTCGCCCCCTGACCTGCCGCTTCCACCTGCGGGTACGGATCGCATCGCCGCTCCCGCACACGACGAGGGCCCCGACTCCGGTCGGGGCCCTCGTCCGTCGGGGCCGGCCTCAGCCGACCCAGCAGCGGGTCACGGTCTCGTCGTCCACCTCGAAGTTGATACGTCCGCCGCGGAACTCCATGGTGATGACGGTGCCCGGCGCGAGAGCCCGGACGGTGCTCCAGCCGCGCTCTCTGGCCTGCCGGTCCGCGGTCCCGGCATCGAGGCCGACATAGGAGTCGGGGGTGTCGTCCGGCTGGAGGGAAGGAGTCGGTACAGGTGCCATACGTCTCACCGTAGGCCGCCGGGCGCCGTGGCGGAAGCCGCGGCGCCGCGGAGCAGGGGCGGTGCTCCGTACCTCCGCTGTCACGCTCGTGTCACAGGATCACCACAGCAGTCCCGCGTGAGCCACTTCACCCGAACGGGCTGCCGGAGGGCCGGTGACCCGTATTGCGTGACTATCCGCAAAAGGCCGCCCAGGGCCCTCCCGAGTGAAATTACGGGCGCGTGCACATCGGCCGGATCCACCTTTTCCGGGGCCGCCCGAAAAGGCGAATATACGGGTACGCAACCTGGAATTCACCCGCACTTACGCGAGCCTTACTTTCCCCGCCCCCACCCGGGGAACCCCGGCCCGGCGCCCCCGACACCGCCACCCCATCCGGAATGCAACGGTCCGGGATACGGCGCCCGGACGCACGGTCCGGGCGCCCCGGCTCAGCCCCGCCCTCTGCGGACCACCCCCGCCGCCTTGTCACGCAGCGCATACGCCCCGTCGAGCACGCTGCCCCGTGAGCGGTGGACCGCGCCGCGCAGTACGCCCCGCGAGCCCTTCCCCCCGCCTCGCGCGGCCAGCTCCGCGAAGAGCCTCTCGTGCCGCTCGGCGATCGGTGCCGGATCGAACCGCGCGGCGGAGATCCTCGCGGCACGGCCCATCCGGCGCCGCAGGGCGTCGTCGTCGATCAGGCCGAGCAGGGCCTTGGCGAAGGCGCCGGTGTCCCCGAGGGGCACGAGCCGGCCGTCCGTGCCGTCGTCGATGATCTCGGCCGGTCCGTGGGGGCAGTCGGTCGCCACCACCGGCACACCACAGCGCATCGCCTCCACGATGGTCATGCCGAACGACTCGCGCTCGGAGGTGACGGCGGCGATGGAGCTCTTGGGCCACTCCGCCTCCATCGGGTCGACCGACCCCATGAGGAGCACCCGCTCCCGGAGGCCCAGCTCGTCGACGAGCGCGCGCAGCGGCCGCTGCTCGTTGCCGGACGCGTCACCGGCACCGTAGATCCGCAGCCGCCACTCCGGGCGGACCGCCGCGACCTCGGCGAAGGCCCGGATCAGGACGTCGTAGCGCTTGACCCGGTGCAGCCGGCCCGCCGCGACAATGTACTTGGCGTCGCACCCGGCGGGCGGGCCGGCCGGGGCGGGCACGCTGTTCGGGATGACCTCGATCCGCACGCCCGGCAGCCGCAGCCTGGCGCGGTAGTCCCGGGCGTCGGCCTCGGTGACGGTCGTGACGGCGTCGAGCAGTGCGTACCGGTGCCCTATCTCCCGGCGGAGCCGGTAGCCATGGCTCTCGAGCGTGAGGTGCTCCTGGCCGACCCTCACCGGGCCGCGCCGCGCCTGCCGGCTGATGTGGACGTTGAGTCCGGGGCGTGTGCCCACGACGACGTCGGCCTCCAGCGCGCCCAGATGGGCCGCGATACGGCTGTCGGTGAGCCTGCTGTACTGCCGGTGCCTGGTGTCGCCCCGCGGGAACACCGAGGCGGGCACGGCGTGTTCGGCGGTCTCCCCCTCGTATCCCGGGCTCGACCTGCGCAGGTCGACGAGGTGGCTCATCCGGACACCGGCCGGCGCCCCGAGCTTCGGGTCGTCGCGGTGCCGGAAGACGGAGACGATCTCGACGTCGTGCTGCTGCGCCAGGGTTCCGGCGAGCGTGAAGGTGGTACGGATCGTTCCCCCGATGCCGTACGCGTTGTGGAGCAGAAATGAAATGTGCATTACGTAGTCGTTTCCCCTGTTCGACTGGTCCGCAACGGACCTTACGTGCCGTCAGAAGGCGGCACAGCATTCGCACAGGAGTCGCACAAACCCGTGACGTTTCGAACGAACGGGCGTGCAACAGGGGCCATGGCGCGGAATTTCCTCCTCCACTTCACTTGCCCGATCTTCGGGCCCCCCGGCCCACCTGGCGCGGCGCTTAATCTCCCGATTCACGCGTGACCCCGGCCCCGGGTCTTCCGTTGTCTCTTCATGAGCCGGGAACCGCCCGGCCCACGCACCGAGTTCGAGGAGCCACCCGTGCCGCGCATGCTCGACGTCAGCGAGGACGTACGCGCCGAGATCGGCGATGCCGAAGCCGACCGGCTGCTCGTCGGCGACAGTGCCCCAGGCAGTTACGACTGCACCTCGTGCCGCACCCCCGGCGATTCCGACCAGGAGCGCACCAGCACGGTGCTCTTCGTGGGCGACGAGACCGCCGTGCTCGCCTTCGCCCACGCGACCTGCATCCCCTCGCAGGTCGTCCAGGTCGCGGAGGACCAGCTCCAGGGCGCCGTACGGTCCATCACCGGCAGCGAGCCACAGAACCCGGAGGGCCTCATGCCCGAACAGGCCGTCCTCGGCATCACCAGCGGTCTCGTCCTGATCGAGGACGACCTCCGCCCGGCTCTGGTCGTCGAGCCGACGGGGCCGATCGCCCGGCCCGGCACGGACGGCAGCGGCGGCGACCAGTTCCTGCAACTGCTGCTGGAGCAGGGCTTCCTGCCCACGCCCCACCTGAACCGGCTGCCCGGGGTGCTCCCCGGCTGGTCCGTCCTCCTCGCCATGGGCCAGCTGCACGCCGTGCTGCAGCCGGGCGCCGGCGGTGGCAACCCGGTCGCCTGGTGGCAGGCCCACCAGCCGCTCCAGGTCACCGAGGGCTGGCGGACGGCCGCGAACAAGGCGCAGAGCGTGCTGGTCTTCGCCGCGCCCGCCGGTTCCATCGGCCAGCAGCCGCGCGAGGACCTGCTCCGTGACGCGCTGGACAAGGCCGCGGTCAACGGCCTCCTGGTCGCCGCGACGATGCCGCTGGCCGGGACCTGAGCGTGCCCGTGCCGCGCCCCTCTGCCCGCCGAACAGCGTTTTCTCCCTCCGGCCCGCATCCGACGGGCGGTGAGGTCGTTGGCACCTACGTGCACTCATACGACCCTCCTCGCCAGCAGCAGACCCCGATCCCGGCCATGCGCCCGTCGCAGGACCCCTCGGGCGGCAAGTCCCCCACCCCGATCTACGACGCCCTGTACTCCGAGTACAGGCGATCGTTCCGGGCGCTTCCCGGGGACCGCACGGGTGAGGAGAATCTCGGCTTCAGAACGTTCGGTATCGGGATGTTCGGCAGCCGTGCACCGCTGAACCCCCGTACGGCGGCGAACGCCCAGGGAAGCCACGGCGGGGGCGGGGGCAACCCCGGTTCCTGGCAGCGGGTCGGACGTCACGCCGGGCGCGCCCGGCCTGCGGCGCTGCCGCCCGGGTCCACGGACGCCTGACGACACGGGCGCCTGACGACACGGGCGCCTGACGTGTACGGGCGGCTGCCCTGCACGGGCGAGTGACGTATACGGGCGGCTGACGTATACGGCGAAGCCCCGGACCACCCGCTCCGTGCGGGGGTCCGGGGCTTCGCCGTGGGGCTGCCTACTTCTTGCGGCCGCGCTTCTCGCGCACCCGCACCGAGATGTGCAGCGGCGTGCCCTCGAAGCCGAACTCCTCGCGCAGACGGCGCTCGACGAAGCGGCGGTAGCCGTGCTCCAGGAAGCCTGACGAGAAGAGCACGAACCTCGGCGGCTTGGTGCCCGCCTGGGTGCCGAAGAGGATGCGGGGCTGCTTGCCGCCGCGTACCGGGTGCGGGTGGGAGGCGACGATCTCGCCGAGGAAGGCGTTCAGCCTTCCGGTGGGGATACGGGTCTCCCAGCCCTCGATCGCGGTCTCGATCGCCGGGACCAGCTTCTCCATGTGGCGGCCCGTGACGGCCGAGACGTTGACGCGGGGGGCCCACGCGACCTGCGCGAGCTCCGTCTCGATCTCGCGCTCCAGGTAGTAGCGGCGCTCCTCGTCGAGGGTGTCCCACTTGTTGAAGGCGAGCACGATCGCACGGCCCGCTTCCACGGCCATCGTGACGATCCGCTGGTCCTGGACGCTGATCGACTCGCTCGAGTCGATCAGGATGACGGCGACCTCGGCCTTCTCCACGGCGGCCGCGGTGCGCAGCGAGGCGTAGTAGTCCGCGCCCTCCTGGAGGTGCACCTTGCGGCGGATGCCGGCCGTGTCGATGAACTTCCAGGTGACGCCGCCGAGCTCGATCAGCTCGTCGACCGGGTCGCGGGTGGTGCCGGCGAGCGAGTTGACGACGACACGGTCCTCGTTGGCCACCTTGTTGAGGAGCGAGGACTTCCCGACGTTGGGGCGGCCGATGAGCGCGATGCGGCGGGGGCCGCCGAGCGCGGTGCCGAAGGACTGCGCGGGAGCCTCGGGCAGGGCCTCCAGGACGGCGTCCAGCATGTCGCCGGTGCCCCGGCCGTGCAGGGAGGAGACCGGGTGCGGCTCACCGAGGCCCAGCGACCAGAGCGCGGTGGCGTCGGCCTCGCCGCTCTGTCCGTCGACCTTGTTGGCGCACAGGACGACGGGCTTGCCGGCGCGGCGCAGCAGCTTGACGACGGCCTCGTCGGTGTCGGTGGCGCCGACGGTGGCGTCGACCACGAAGACGACCGCGTCGGCGGTCTCGATGGCGTATTCGGCCTGGGCGGCGACGGAGGCGTCGAGGCCCAGCACGTCCTGCTCCCAGCCGCCGGTGTCGACGACCTTGAAGCGGCGGCCCGCCCACTCGGCCTCGTAGCTGACGCGGTCACGGGTGACGCCGGGCTTGTCCTGGACGACGGCCTCGCGGCGGCCGATGATCCGGTTCACCAGGGTCGACTTGCCGACGTTCGGGCGGCCGACGACGGCGAGCGCGGGAAGCGGGCCGTGACCGGCCTCACCGATCGCGCCCTCGACCTCCTCGGGGTCGAACCCCTCCTGCGCGGCGAGCTCCATGAACTCCGCGTACTCGGCATCGCCAAGTGCTCCGTGCTCGTGGTCCGAGCCGCCGGAGTGAATCTGGTCGTTCATGAAGTCCGTTCCTCTTTGCATCATCATCGATGGGCCACGATGGCGCGGCCCACTACTCAAGTCTTAACAGTGCGCCCGGTGAGGCGCCTGGCGTTCTCCAGGTGCGCGGTCAGCTCGCCCTGGATCCGGACCGTGGCCTCGTCCAGCGCCTTCCTCGTGCGCCGCCCGCTGCCGTCACCGGCCTGGAAGGCGTCGCCGAAGACGACGTCGACCCGGCTGCGCAGCGGAGGCAGTGCCCTTGTCAACCGTCCGCGGCCCTCCGTGCTTCCCAGGACCGCGACGGGGACGATGGGTGCCCTGCCGCGCACCGCGAAGTACGCGAGCCCCGCACGCAGGGAGGCGAAGTCGCCTTCGCCCCTGGTGCCCTCGGGGAAGATCCCGAGGACGCCTCCGTCGTCCAGCACGCCGAGTGCCTGCGTGATGGCCGTGCGGTCGACGGTCGTGCGGTCCACCTTCAGCTGCCCGATTCCGCGCAGGAACGGGTCGAGGGGGCCGACGAACGCCTCCTTCTTGATCAGGAAGTGGACGGGCCGGGGCGCGGTGCCCATCAGCATCGGTCCGTCGAGATTGTGCGCGTGGTTCACCGCGAGTATGACGGGTCCCGTGGTGGGGACCCGCCACGCGCCGAGCACACGGGGCCTGAACAGCCCGTACATGAGCCCGATGCCGATGCCGCGCCCGATGGCCGCTCCGCGCAGCGTCGGCGCGGCGGTGGCTTCGGTCACTTCGCGGCCTGCTTCTCCCCGACGAGGGTGACGACGCACTCGATGACCTGCGCGAGGGTCAGCTCGGTGGTGTCCACCTCGACGGCGTCGCCGGCCTTGGCCAGCGGCGAGGTCTTGCGGCCGGAGTCGGCCGCGTCCCGCTTGACCAGTGCTTCCCGGGTGGCGGCGAGGTCGGAGCCCTTGAGCTCACCGCTGCGGCGTGCGGCGCGCGCCTCCGGGGACGCGGTCAGGAAGATCTTGATGTCGGCGTCGGGCAGCACGGTGGTGCCGATGTCGCGGCCCTCGACGACGATGCCGCGCTCGGCCTCCGCGGCGATCGAGCGCTGCAGCTCGGTGATCAGGGCGCGCACCTCGGGGACGGCGCTGACGGCGCTGACCTGGGAGGTGACCTCCTGGGTGCGGATCGGGCCCGAGGCGTCCTCGCCGTCGACGGTGATCGTCGGGGCGGACGGATCCGTGCCCGAGACGATGACCGGCTTGGCGGCGGCCGTGGCGATCTCGGCCGGGTTCCGCACGTCGATGCCGTTGTTCAGCATCCACCACGTGATCGCCCGGTACTGGGCGCCGGTGTCCAGGTAGCTCAGGCCGAGCTGGGCGGCGACGGCCTTGGAGGTGCTCGACTTGCCGGTGCCGGAGGGGCCGTCGATGGCGACGATCACTGCGGCCGGGGCGGTCCGGGCGGCGGCGCTTACGGTTTCCACGGTGGTGGACACCTTCCTGGTACACGGGGGCGGGCGGAGCGGGGCAGGGCAGACCGGGGCGCCCTCCCCACAAGGTTACCGAGTGCGCGAAGCGCCTTTGCACCCCTGCCTCCGGGCCCGTCCCGGAGGGCTCCTACGGGCGGATCGACCAGCCGCGCTCGCTGAGGGCCGCGCTCAGCGCGGGGGCCGCGCTCGGCTCGACCATCAGCTGGACGAGTCCGGCCTGCTGGCCGGTGGCGTGCTCGATGCGGACGTCCTCGATGTTGACGCCGGCCTTCCCCGCGTCGGCGAAGATCGCGGCGAGCTCGCCCGGCCGGTCGCTGATGAGCACGGCGACGACCTCGTACGACGCCGGGGCGGCCCCGTGCTTGCCGGGGACCCTGACGCGGCCCGCGTTGCCGCGGCGCAGGACGTCCTGGATGCCGGCGGTGCCCGTGCGGCGCTCGTCCTCGTCGGCGGACTGCAGGCCGCGCAGCGCCCGGACCGTCTCGTCCAGGTCGGTGGCCACGCCGGCCAGTACGTCGGCGACCGGGCCGGGGTTGGCGGAGAGGATCTCCACCCACATCCGGGGGTCGGAGGCCGCGATGCGGGTCACGTCCCTGATCCCCTGGCCGCAGAGGCGTACGGCTGTCTCGTCGGCCTCCTCCAGCCGGGCGGCGACCATCGAGGAGATCAGCTGCGGGGTGTGGGACACCAGGGCGACGGCTCGGTCGTGGGCGTCGGCGTCCATGACGACCGGGACGGCGCGGCAGAGCGCGACCAGCTCCAGGGCGAGGTTGAGGACCTCGGTGTCCGTCTCCCGGGTCGGGGTGAGGACCCAGGGACGGCCCTCGAAGAGGTCGGCGGTGGCCGCGAGGGGCCCGGAGCGCTCCTTGCCGGCCATGGGGTGCGTGCCGATGTACGGCGTGAGGTCGGCGCCGAGCACCTCCAGCTCACGGCGCGGGCCGCCCTTGACGCTGGCGACGTCGAGGTAGGCGCGGGCGATCCCGTCCCGCATGGCGGTGGCGAGCACGGAGGCGGTGTGGGCGGGCGGTACGGCGACGATCGCCAGGTCGACGGGCCCCTCGGGCGCCTCGTCCGTACCGGCGCCGAGCGCGGCCGCGGTCCGTGCCGAGGACGCGTCGCGGTCGGTCAGGTACACCTGGATGCCGCGGCCGGCGAGGGCGAGGGCCGCGGAGGTGCCGACCAGGCCCGTTCCGATGACGAGGGCTGTTCTCACTGGGCGATGTCCTTGCGGAGGGCGCCGGTGGCGCCGAGGTAGACATGGCTGATCTCGGCCTTGGAGAGATACGTCTCCACGTGGGCGAGTATGCGGACGACGCGGGGCATGGCCCCGGTGATGTCCAGCTCCTGGGCGCAGATCAGCGGTACGTCGACGATGCCGAGGCCCCGGGCGGCGGCCGCCGGGAAATCGCTGTGCAGGTCGGGGGTGGCGGTGAACCACACGCTGATCAGGTCGTCGGCGACGATCTGGTTGCGCTCCAGGACCTCGGTGAGGAGTGCGCTCACCCGCTCGTCCATGTGACCGGCTTCGTCCCGCTCCAGCTGGACGGCTCCACGGACTGCTCGTACCGCCACGTCGTACCCCTCGTTGCCTCGTGCTGTGTGCCCTTTCAGCCTAGAGGGGCGGCGGACGGGCCGGTCACCGTGCTCTGTCCGTGAGACACGGCGCAGCGGCGGCACCGCTCCGCGGCCCACCCGGTCGGGCGCATCCACCGCCGTGTCGCGGGGCCGGGACGCCGGGCGGGTGACGACGCCTGTCATCGTCCCCAGCATCGATCACCCTGCGAGGAGAAGCATGAACGCACGGCGAAGGACGGTCCTGACCGCGGGAGCGGCCGCACTGGTGACCGGCTGCGGCTCGTCCGGGGACGGGGACGGGGGCGGGACCGAGGAGAGCTCCCCGGTCGCCTCCGGCTCCCCGTCCGCCCCGGGGGACGCGGAGCTGACGACGACCGCCGACATCCCGGCCGGGGGCGGGAAGATCTTCAAGGACCGCAAGGTCGTGGTGACCCAGCCGGCCGCCGGGGAGTTCAATGCCTTCTCCGCGGTGTGCACCCACGCGGGCTGCATCGTCTCCTCGGTCTCCGACGGCACCATCGACTGCGCCTGCCACGGGAGCAGGTTCAGCATCGAGGACGGGGCCGTCGAACAGGGCCCGGCCACGCGCGCGCTGCCCGCCGAGCGGATCACCGTCGAGGGCGACAGCATCCGGCTCACGCGGGGAGCGTAGCCTCGCGCGCATGATCACCCCTGACGAAGCGCGGCTCGTGCGGGAGCACACCGTCTACTCGTGCGTGATGGGCTCCCGGGCCTTCGGGCTGGCCACGGATGACAGCGACACGGACCGGCGCGGGGTGTTCCTCGCGCCGACCCCGCTCTTCTGGGGCTTCACGAAACCGCCCTCCCACGTCGAGGGGCCGGCCGACGAGCAGTTCTCCTGGGAGCTGGAGCGCTTCTGCGAGCTGGCGCTGCGGGCCAACCCCAATGTGCTGGAGTGCCTGCACTCGCCGATCGTGGAGCGGATCGACGCCAGGGGCGAGGAGCTCCTCGGCCTGCGCGACGCCTTCCTCTCCCGGCAGGCCCACGGGACGTTCGTACGCTACGCGCTGGGCCGGCGCCGGAAGCTGGAGGCCGATGTCCGGACGCACGGCGCTCCGCGCTGGAAGCACGCCATGCACCTGCTGCGACTGCTGGCGTCCTGCCGGGACCTGCTGCGGACCGGCCTGCTGACGATCGACGTCCAGGACGCGCGGGAGGACCTGCTGGCGGTGAAGCGGGGCGAGGTCCCGTGGTCCGAGGTGGAGCGGCGGATGACGCGCCTGGCCGAGGAGAACGACGAGGCGGCCGTCCGCTCCCCGCTGCCGCCGGAGCCGGACCGGGAGCGGGTGGAGGCGTTCCTGGTCCGGCTCCGGCGGGCTTCGGCGGCCGGGTGACTCAGGCGGGGGCCACCGGGCGGCGGGCCACCCAGAGCTGACGGGTGGAGCGGACGACCAGGTCGTCGCGGTGGCGGACGTCCCGCGGGCCGCCGTCGAGCAGGGTGCCGAGCTCGGTGAGGTCCGCGGCGTCGGCCCTGCCGTCGAGGGCGCCTCGGATGCGGGAGAACACGATCTGCGCGTAGCGGCCGGCGCCGGCGGGCAGCGGTGCGCGCAGCTCCAGCAGTTCCGCGCTCTCGTGCTCGACGGTGAGACCGGCCGCCGCGAGCAGTACGGCCCAGTCGGCGCCCAGGTGCGGTACCTGCTCGCCGTGGAGCACGTCCAGCGCCGCACGGCAGCGGGCCTCCAGGCCGGGGCCGCCCGCCTCGGCACCGTCCGGCAGGAAGCGCGGCAGCCCGTCCAGCTCGGCGACGGCCAGCAGGCCGCCGGGACGCAGCGCGGCACGAGCCGCTGTGAGCGCGGCGGCCGGATCGTCGACGTGGTGCAGGGAGGCGGACGCCCAGACGAGGTCGGCGCCCTCGATGGAGGCGAGCCCCGCCGCGGCGTCCGCCTCCAGGGGACGCACCCTGTCGCCCAGGCCCCTGGCGCGGGCCGCCTCGACGAGCCGTGCCAGCATCGCGGGCGAGGTGTCGACGGCGGTCACCTCGGCCTCGGGGAAACGTTCCAGCAGGGCGAACGTGCCCGTGCCCGTGCCCGATCCGAGGTCGACGACGTGCCGGACGCCTTCACCGGCGAGGCTCGCGATGCGCTCGGTCACGGCGTCGAGGTAGGGGGCGAACAGCTCGGCGTCGAGGTCGAGCATCTCGGCGAGATCGCTGTCCTGGACCGCGTCGTCCGCGTGGTGGTCGTGCCCGTGGGAGCGGTCGTGGGAGTGGTCGTGCGCGTGGGGGCGGGCGCCGTGCTCGTGGGCGTGCGGGCCTGATGCGGAACGTGTCATGCCACCCAGCCTATGAAGGATTGCGTTCTGCGCATACCGTCTTGCCCATGACGCAAGAAGGTAGTGATCTCGACGGCCTCGTACGCAAACGGGTCCGGGCCCTGCGGGCCGCGCACGGCTGGTCGCTCGACGACCTCGCCGCCCGCTGCCACCTCAGCGCCTCCACGCTCAGCCGGATCGAGACCGGGCACCGCAGGATCGCGCTCGACCAGCTCACCGTGATCGCCCGGGCCCTGGGGTCCTCGCTCGACCAGCTCGTCGAGGCGGCGGAGGACGACGTGGTCACGAACCCCACGCACAACCCGGCGCACGGTCTGACCCAGTGGGCGATGCGCGGTGAGCCCGGCGTCACGGTGGCCCGCATACGGCTCACCGGACCTCCCCCCGAAGGGCCCTCGGCGCTCAAGGCGCATCCCGGCCGCGAGTGGTTCACGGTGCTGTCCGGCACGGTGATGCTGGTGCTGGGCGAACGGAGGCTGCGGGTGGAGGAGGGACAGGCGGCGGAGTTCACGACGATGCTCCCGCACGCGCTGGGCGCCGTCGGCGGCCCGGCCGAGGTCCTCGGCATCTTCGACCGGGACGGCCGCCGCTCCCACCTGCGCGAGCGTGGGTGAGGGGCGGACGCCGCGGTGTCAGGACGGGAGGGGCTCCCCCAGCCGGGTCCGGACGACGAGATCGTGCAGGGCGTCGAACCCCGAAGGCGCGCCGGCGAGCCGTGACGCGGCCTGCGCCTCGTCGAGGACCACGTGCAGCGCCTCGACGTCACGTGCGGCGGCGGCGGAGTCGGCCGGGTCCGCGGCCCCGTGCTCGGCGGCCGACTTCGCCTCGATCAGCGCGGGGAGGAAGGCGGGCGCCCGCACCTCTCCCAGCAGGGTCGGCAGATGCGCCACCAGTTCGCCGGTGCGCATCAGGTGGATGCCGGTGAGCAGGGCGCGGAAGGTATAGAGGAGCGGCTTCAGTTCGCCGGTCCTCTCGTGGAGCCGCCACTGCGTGCCGGCGAAGCCCCGGTAGTGGTGGGCGTGGTTGCGGGTCACCACCGCCGGTGCCAGCGAGGCGAGTTCCGCGTGGAGTTCCGTGGTGTGCACCACGAGCGGCGAGAGCAGCTGCTCCAGCACGTAGCCGTTGGGCTTCAGCATGAGCCGGACGAACTTGCGCAGGTCGTGGGTGACGAGGTCCATCTCGGTCCCGTCGTGGTCCCACATCCGCGAGCGCGTCTCCTCCGGCTCCCGCAGGCCCACGAGATCCTCCGCCGGCAGGACGTGGACCCCCCGCAGGTCCACGTCCGAGTCCCGCGAGGGGAAGCCGTACAGGTGGGCGCCCGAGACCGTGGCGAAAAGGAGCGGGAAGGGCTCCCCGGCGAGTATCGGAGTCAGGTCGGTGACCGGCAGCCCGGCCCCCCGCGGGAGTGTCGTGTCGCTGTGCATGGATCAAGCGTCCCAGAGGGCGGCCAGGGACAGCAGGTCGCTGCGGTACTCGATCCGTTCCGACCACTCCTTGGGCCAGGCCCCCGCCCCCAGGTGCGCTCCGGCCAGCGCGCCCGTCAGACAGCCCAGGGAGTCGGAGTCGCCCCGTGTGCAGGCGGCCCGGCGCAGCGCGGTGACCGGCTCCTCGGGGAAGAGCAGGAAGCAGTGCAGGGCGGTGGCGAGTGCTTCCTCGGCGATCCAGCCGTCGCCGGTCCGCTCGCACGGGTCGGTCTCCGGGGAGGGATCGCGCAGGGCGTCCTGGACGGCCGCGAGCGCGGTCAGGCACTCGTCCCAGCCCCGGCTGATGTACGCCTCGGGCGAGGCGTCATGGGTGTGCCGCCACAGGTCACCGAGCCACCGGCTGAGGTAGCGGCCACGGTTCTCGTACGCGTACGAGCGCAACTGACCGACGAGGCCGAGCGGTTCGGCCCCCTGGGCGAGGAGGAACACCGCGCGGGCCATCAGGTCGGAGGCGGCCAGCGCCGTGGGGTGGCCGTGGGTGAGCGCGGCCTGGAGCTGGGCGGCGCCGGAACGCTGTTCCTCGCTGAGGCCGGGCACGAGGCCGATGGGCGCGACGCGCATGTCGGCGCCGCAGCCCTTGGAGCCGGTCCGGCTGGCCTCCTGCCAGGGCCGGTCGCCCTCCAGCAGTTCACACGCCTCGATGCAGGTACGGCCGGGAGCGCGGTTGTTCTCGGGTGAGCGGTTCCACCGGACGAACTCCTCCCGGACCGGGCCCACCATCCGCTCCGGCGTGAGCAGCCCCTCGTCCATGGCGGTGCGGATGCCACGGCCCAGGGCGAGGGTCATCTGGGTGTCGTCGGTGACGAACGCGGGCTTCGGCAGCCGCATCTCGCGCCACGGCCCGCACTTGGCGAGGATCGCGGGGACGTTGTTGAACTCGGTGGGGAAGCCCAGCGCGTCACCGAGCGCGAGCCCGGTCAGGGCGCCGGTGGCAGCCTGCTTGGTGAGTATCCGTGTCGGGATCATGATGTCCGTCCTTCAGGGCGTCCTTCCGGGCGCAGCAAGGGTGGGTGCAGGGCGGTAGCGGCACCCGCCCGGTAGAGGGCGGCGGGCTTTCCCCGTCCGCCGGTGCGGCGCGGCGGGCCGTCCACGGCCTGGACGAAGCCGGGCGTGGTGAGGACCTTGCGCCTGAAGTTGGGGCGGTCGAGCGCGACGCCCCAGACGGTCTCGTAGACCTGCTGGAGCTCGCCGAGGGTGAACTCGGCGGGGCAGAACGTGGTGGCGAGGCAGGAGTACTCGAGCCTGGCGCCGATCCGGTCGTGCGCGTCCGCCAGGATGCGGTCGTGGTCGAAGGCGAGCGGCCCGGTGCCGTCCGCGTCCCACCACTGCGCGTGTGCCGCGTCCCCGCCGCCCCGTGGTTCGGGGAGGTCGGGCACGAGAGCGGCGTACGCGACGGAGACCACCCGCATCCTGGGGTCACGGTCCGGGTCGCTGTAGGTGCGCAGTTGTTCGAGGTGGAAGCCGCACACGGACCTCTTCGTCAGCCCCGTCTCCTCGGCGAGCTCGCGGCGGGCCGCCTCCTCGGCGGACTCCCGGGGGAGCACGAATCCGCCGGGCAGGGCCCACCGGCCCTCGTAGGGCGCCTGGCCGCGTTCCACGAGCAGCACGTGGAGCCGCGCTTCGCGGACGGTGAAGACGGCGAGGTCGACGGTGACGGCGAAGGGGACGAAGGCGTGGGGGTCGTACCCCTCGGGGGCGGTGCTCATCGGTGCTCCGGCAGGGGTGCGGTGAAGTGCCAGCCGGCGTCGAGGAGGCCGTCCACGGCGGCGACCGCCGCCGCGAGGCGTTCGTCGCGGTCCCCGGTGATCTCGATGAACCTCCGCCCCGTACGGGTGAGTTCGGCGCGGAAGCGATCCGTCATCCAGGGCCGCAGCTCCTCGCCGTCACGCAGCCCGTCGTCCTCGAAGGCGACTCCCTCGTGGTCGGTGAGCAGCCAGAGGTGGTGGGCGACCCGGTCGGCGGTCTCCTCGACGAGCGGGTTGCGTCCGCCGATGTAGCGCTCGTGCCAGACCGTGGTGGCGAAGGAGTCGGTGTCGCAGAAGAGCACGGGGGACCCGGCCCGCGCGGCGGCCTCCTCCCGGGCGTTCTGGGTCTCGGCGATGAGGGGGAAGTCCTCGGTGGTGAAGGTGACGTCCTCCCACTGGACACCCGGCCACCGCTCACGCAGCGAAGCGAGCTTCGCCTCGCTGAACTCCCGGCCGTATTCGGCGACATAGCCGGTCCGTGCCCACACGCCGCCGCGCCGGCGGTAGTGAGCCGCCAGGGCGCGGGCCAGGGTCGTGGTGCCGGTGGACTCGGCACCGAGCACGACGATCCGGCGGGCGAGCGCGGCGCGCACGGGCGGCTCCAGGTAGTCCCAGCAGCCGGCCGGGTCCGCGCGGACCGCGGTGCCCGATACGGGGAACAGGGTGCGGCCGGGGTCGACGAGCACGGACTGCGCGCCGAAGCGGCGGGCGAGTTCCTCGCCGTACGTCTCCGATGTGAAGACGGCGTCGACCCGCTCGGGCACGGCCGCGGTGAACACCTCCATGTGCGCGTCCCAGACCGCCGCGTCATTGAGGTCCATGTGGGTGTCGTCGACCGCGCCCACCACCCGTACACCGGGGTGGGCCTCCCGCATCCAGGCGACCCGGTCGGCGAGCGGGACGGATTCGACGGAGGAGGCGCAGACCAGGACGGTGAGCCGTTCGCAGCGGTCCCGCGCGGTGCGGACGAGGTGGTGGTGGCCGGCGTGCGGCGGGTAGAACTTGCCGAGGACGAGACCGTGCCCGTGGCGCTTCACGCCGCCACCACCGCGTCCGCGCGCCGGTGGGCGGCGAGGTCCCTGCTCCAGTTGCGCAGCCCGACGAGGCAGAGCGTGAGGAAGCCGGCGTACAGCAGGGAGGTCAGGTAGAGCTCCTTGTACGCGTAGAGCGGGATGTAGACCACGTCGGCGGCGATCCACAGCCACCAGGACTCGACGCGCTTGCGGCACTGCCCGTACGTCGCCATGAGGGACAGCGATGTCGTCAGGGCGTCCCAGAAGGGCACGGTCGAGTCCGTGGCCCGGGACAGCAGCAGGGTGAGGCCGAGGGTGCCCGCCGCCCCCGCCGCGAGCAGCCAGGTCCATTCGGTGCGGGTGGTGCTCCGCACCGGCAGGACGGTCGCACCTGGTCCACCCCCGTGGGTCCAGGTCCACCAGCCGTACGCGGCGAGGGAGATGAAGACGATCTGCAGGCCGGCGTCGGCGTACAGACCGGACTGGGCGAACAGCAGGATGAAGAACAGGTTGTTGGCGATGCCGATCGGCCAGTTGGCGAGGTGCTGGCGGGCCACGAGCCAGACGCACAGAGCACCGCTGCCGAAACCCAGCACCTCGGTCCAGCTGACCGGGGTGTCCAGGACCGTCACCAGGGGCTGCTGCAGGGGATCGAGTATGTCCGCGAGCGTCACCGCGCCGCCTCCTTCTTTAATGGTCACTCTGACTATAAAGAAGAAACGGCGGCGGCAAAAGGCCCGCGGCCGGTTCCTGTTCGAAAAGATGAACGAGAACCGGCCGCGGGCCGTTCGGTGCCGGGCGGTGGGCTACAGCCCGACCTCGCGCATCAGCATGCCGACCTCGGTGTTGGTCAGGCGTCGCAGCCAGCCGGACTTCTGGTCACCCAGCGGAATCGGCCCGAAGGACGTGCGCACCAGCCGCTCGACCGGGAAGCCGGCCTCGGCCAGCATCCGGCGGACGATGTGCTTGCGGCCCTCGTGGAGCGTGACCTCGACCAGGTAGTTCTTGCCGGTGTTCTCGACGACCCGGAAGTGGTCGGCGCGGGCGTACCCGTCCTCCAGCTGGATGCCGTCCTTGAGCCGCTTGCCGAGGTCGCGCGGGAGCGGTCCCTGGATGGCGGCCAGGTAGGTCTTCTTCACGCCGTACTTGGGGTGCGTCAGACGGTGGGCCAGCTCACCGTGGTTGGTGAGCAGGATGATGCCCTCGGTCTCGGTGTCGAGCCGCCCGACGTGGAACAGCCGTGTCTCGCGGTTGGTGACGTAGTCGCCGAGGTTCTGGCGACCGTCCGGGTCACCCATGGTGGAGACGACGCCGGCCGGCTTGTTCAGCGCGAAGAAGAGGTACGACTGGGTCGCGACGGTCAGGCCGTCGACCTTGATCTCGTCGTGCTGCGGGTCGACGCGCATGCCCTGCTCGAGGACGATCTCGCCGTTGACCTCGACCCTGGCCTGCTCGATCAGCTCCTCGCACGCCCGGCGGGAGCCCATCCCGGCGCGGGCGAGGATCTTCTGCAGACGCTCGCCCTCCTGCTCGGCGCCCGGGTGCGTCTTCGGCGTCCTGATCTCGGGCTTCTCGGCGTACCGGTCGCGGTTGCGCTGCTCGATCTTGGCGTCGAGCTCGCGGGGGCGGGCGGGCGCGCCCTGGCGCCGGCCGCCCTTGCTCACGTTCTGAGCGGGCTTCGTCGGCCCGCCCTTGGCGCCGCCGCGCGCCGCCGTGCCCCGGCCCTTGCGGGGGCCGCCGTCGCCGCCCGGCTTGTCGGAGCCCACGTCGTAGCGGCGCTCCTCGGGGCGGGGCCGGCGGGGGCGCTGCTCCTGCTTGTCGTCACGCCCGGAGCCGGAGACCCGGGGGTTCGGGTTGCTGTTCCTGCCGGTGCCGGCGTTGTTCCTGGCGCTCCGGCCGCCGCCACCGCTCCGGCCGCCGCCGCTGTTGCCGCTTCCGCTGTTCCTGCCACTGCTTCGCATCAAAAATCCGTCTTGTCGTGTGCGTGAGTATCCGGGGTGTCCGGTGCGTCCGGATCGAACGACGGCACACCCTCTAGCGTCTCAGCCTCGATCGCGTCCGCCTCCGGGAGGAAGGGCGCGAGCTCCGGGAGCTCGTCCAGGCCTCGCAGGCCCATGCGCTCCAGAAAGTAGTTCGTCGTCCTGTACAGGATCGCACCTGTTTCGGGTTCCGCGCCCGCCTCCCCGACGAGACCCCTCTGGAGCAGGGTCCTCATGACGCCGTCGCAGTTCACTCCGCGTACCGCCGAGACCCTCGACCGGCTGACCGGCTGACGGTACGCGACCACCGCGAGCGTCTCCAGCGCCGCCTGGGTGAGCCGGGCGTGCTGGCCGTCCAGGACGAAGCCCTCGACCGCCTCCGCGTACTCCGGGCGGGTGTAGAAGCGCCAGCCCCCGGCGACGAGCCTGAGGTCGAATCCGCGGCGCTGGACGGTGTACTCGTCGGCCAGCTCCCGCAGGGCGTCCGCGACGGCCCTGCGGGGCCGCTGGAGGACCTTGGCGAGGTGCTCCTCGGTGGCGGGCTCGTCGACGACCATGAGGACCGCCTCCAGGGCGGGCTTGAGGTCGAGCCCGGCAACCGTGGCGTCCTGCCCGTCATCGTCCGTTCTCATGCCTGTGCGTCCTCCTGTGGCTCGCGCACCTCTTGGTCGAACTCGTCCGTGACCACCGGTTCCGCCCCCTCGCCCCCCGCCCAGCGCACCAGGAGCTCTCCGAGCGCCTCCTCCTGGTCCAGTGCGACCGCCTTCTCCCGGTAGAGCTCCAGGAGCGCCAGGAAGCGGGCGACGACCGTGAGGGTGTCCTCCGCGTCCTCGGTGAGCGCCTGGAAGCTGATCTCCCCCTCCGCGCGCAGCCGGGCCACGACGATCTCGGCCTGTTCACGCACGCTGACCAGGGGCGCGTGGATGTGGTCTACGTACACCTGCGGCTTCGGCTTCGGCTGCATCGCCTTCACGGCGAGCCGGGCGAACCCCTCGGGGCCGATGCTGATCACGACCTCGGGCAGCAGTGCGGCGTGCTGGGGCTCGAGTCCGACGGTACGGGGGTAGCGGCGGGCCTCGGACTCCAGCCGGTCGCTGAAGATCTCCGCGATCCGCTTGTACGCGCGGTACTGCAGCAGCCGCGCGAAGAGCAGGTCACGCGCTTCCAGCAGGGCGAGGTCCGCCTCGTCCTCCACCTCGGCCGTGGGGAGGAGCCGCGCGGCCTTCAGGTCGAGGAGGGTCGCGGCGACGACGAGGAACTCGGTGGTCTGGTCGAGGTCCCAGTCCGGCCCCATGGCGCGGATGTGCGCCATGAACTCGTCGGTGACCTTGGACAGGGCGACCTCGGTCACGTCGAGCTTGTGCTTGGAGATCAGCTGGAGGAGCAGGTCGAAGGGGCCCTCGAAGTTGACCAGCCGCACGGTGAACCGCCGGTCGCCGGAGGCTTCGACGGCCGGCTCGCCGGCCCCCTCGGGGGCGTCGGCGCGTGCTTCCGCCGCCTCCACGGGCGACAAGGCCCCCGGAAGGCCCTCGACGGGGCCGACGGCGGCCTGCGGGGCCTGCGGGGCCTGCGGGGCCTGCGGGGCCTGTGCGGCCTGCGGGGCCTGCGGGGCCTGTGCGGCCTGCGGGGCCTGTGCGGCCTGCGGGGCCGCCCCGTCGCCCGGCGGGGCCGACAGGGCCTCCTGGGCGGCCTCAGGCTCCGCGGGGGACGCCGCGGCCCGTATCCCAGGCCCGCGGCCGAGGGCGCGGCGGGTCCGGCGGGGCGTGTCGTCGGCAGTCGGCATGTGCTGGGGTCCAGGGGTGCGGCGGGAGGCGGGCGGTGGGCCCCGGGGGCGGGGCCGCCCGTACGGCGTCCCTCCCCCGGCAGGCTACCGGCGCGGCGCCGGTCAGCGGCCCCGCAGCCGCCGTACGAGGATGCTCGCGTCGCCGCGCGACTCCAGGTCCGCCAGCACGACCGCGACCGCCTCCCGGACGATGCGCCCGCGGTCGACGGCCAGTCCGTGTTCACCGCGCAGCACGAGGCGCGCGTGCTCGAGGTCCATGAGTTCCTCGGCCGACACGTAGACGGTGATCTTCTCGTCGTGGCGCTCACGTCCGCTGGGCCGGCGGTTCGCCCCTCGTCCGCCCCCGCCCCCGCGTCCGCGCTGCGGCTGGACCTGGACGGTGGGAGCGGCCTCCTGGGGCGGCACCGTGCGGGCCCGGGGCGGGCCGGACGTTCCCTGCCCCTCCCCGTCGGCACGGCTGCGGGAGCCGCCGCCGTCGGCGTCCGCCGCGGAGTGCTCCTCCCGGGACGCCCCTGCGGGTGTGGCTCCGGTCGCCGGTGCGCCGCCCTGGCCTGCCTCCGCGGCCGGATCGCTTCCTCCGGCCGGTGCGGGGACCCGCGCCTCGCCGTTCGCCTTGCGTCTCCGCTCGGCGGGGGACGAGGCCTGAAGACCCATGCCCCCGGTGGTACGGAACAGCTCGTCGGCCCCCGGCAGACTCACTCGGCGTGACACCGGGCGAGCACCTCCCTGGCGAGCTGGCGGTAGGCGGCGGCACCGACGGAGTTGGACGCGTACGTGGTGATGGGCTCACCGGCGACCGTGGTCTCCGGGAAGCGCACGGTCCGCCCGATGACGGTGTGGTAGACGTGGTCGTCGAAGGCCTCGACGACACGTGCCAGCACCTCGCGGCTGTGCACCGTGCGGGAGTCGTACATGGTGGCGAGGATGCCGTCCAGCTCCAGCTCGGGGTTGAGCCTCTCCTGGACCTTCTCGATGGTCTCGGTGAGGAGCGCCACACCGCGCAGCGCGAAGAACTCGCACTCCAGCGGGACTATCACCTTGTGAGCCGCCGTCAGGGCGTTCACGGTGAGCAGGCCGAGCGAGGGCTGACAGTCGATCACGATGTAGTCGTAGTCGGCCATCAGCGGCTTGAGGGCGCGCTGCAGCGTCGACTCCCGGGCCACCTCGCTCACCAGCTGCACCTCGGCGGCCGAGAGGTCGATGTTGCTCGGGAGCAGGTCCATGTTGGGCACGGCCGTCTTCAGCAGGACGTCGTCGGCCGCCATGCCCCGCTCCATGAGCAGGTTGTAGACGGTGAGGTCGAGCTCCATCGGGTTGACCCCGAGGCCGACGGAAAGGGCTCCCTGCGGGTCGAAGTCGACGAGCAGGACGCGCCGGCCGTACTCCGCGAGTGCGGCACCCAGGTTGATGGTCGACGTGGTCTTGCCCACACCGCCCTTCTGGTTGCACATCGCGATGATCTTCGCGGGACCGTGATCGGTCAGCGGACCGGGAATCGGGAAGTACGGCAGCGGCCGGCCGGTCGGGCCGATCCGCTCGCGGCGCTGGCGGGCGGCGTCGGGCGCGAGCGTGGCCGCGTACTCCGGATCGGGCTCGTATTCGGCATCGGGGTCGTAGAAGTGCCCCTCGGGCACCTCGGCGAAGTCGGCGAAGTGGGCGGTCTCCCGGCCACTCTCGTTGCCGGCCATGGCGTTCACGTGTAGGCCGTCCATCATCTGGGGGGCTGTCGTCATCTGCTGGTGGGTGGCGAAGGTGCGGACAGCGACGGAGCCGACAGCTTCGAGCCCGATCGGGCTCAGACCCCGTGCAGGCATCCCTGGTTGACCACCCCCGGGAGTAATTGTCGACTCATTCACAAGTCGTCTTACCTCCTTGGATGTGACCAGGAAACTTATCGATAGGTCAGCGTGGCACCATGCCGACGATTGGCGACTCTATGGCGTGTCACCGGTTCGCAGCAACACAATCCGCCGGACCCGGCCCGATGTGTCGGCAATCGAACACCCCTCTGTCAAGAGCACGGAGCGCCCGGGGCGCACCTTTCGCGGGGGTGCAAAAAGGGTAGAGGGCTATGTCTCCGGCGAGTTGGGCCGGGCCCCCTCACACGTCCGGCCGGACCTTGCTGGGCAAGGTCCGGCCGGACGTGTGAGGTTGACGGAGGGGGTTGACCCGCTCAGCCGATGAGCGTGCTCAGTTCGACGTGGTCGAGACCGTGAGCCTCGGCCACCTCGCGGTAAACCACCTGGCCGTCATGGGTGTTGAGACCCTTGGCGAGCGCGGCGTCGCGACGCAGGGCGCCGACCCAGCCCCGGTTCGCGAGCTCCAGGATGTAGGGCAGCGTGGCGTTGGTGAGGGCGTACGTGGAGGTGTTCGGCACGGCGCCCGGCATGTTCGCGACACAGTAGAAGACCGAGTTGTGGACCATGAAGGTCGGCTCGGCGTGCGTGGTCGGATGCGAGTCCTCGAAGCAGCCGCCCTGGTCGATCGCAATGTCGACAAGAACACTTCCGGGCTTCATCTTGGCGACCAGTTCGTTGGTGACCAGCTTCGGCGCCTTCGCACCGGGGATGAGGACGGCGCCCACGACGAGGTCGGCCTCGACGACGGCCTTCTCGAGCTCGAGCGCGTTGGAGACGACCGTCCGGACCTTCGTGCCGAAGACCTTGTCGGCCTCGCGCAGCTTGTTGATGTCCCTGTCGAGCAGTGTCACGTGGAAGCCGAGCCCGACGGCGATCTGGGTGGCGTTCCAGCCGGAGACCCCGCCGCCGATGACGACGGCCCTGGCCGACCCCGTGCCGGGGACACCGCCGGGGAGCACGCCGCGACCGCCGACCGAGCGCATCAGGTGGTAGGCGCCGACCTGCGGGGCGAGGCGGCCGGCCACCTCGGACATCGGGGCGAGCAGCGGCAGGGCGCGGGTCGCGGTCTCGACGGTCTCGTAGGCGATGGCGGTCGTGCCCGACGCGATCAGCGCGTCCGTGCACGCGCGGGAGGCGGCGAGGTGCAGGTACGTGAAGAGCGTCTGGTCCTTGCGGAGGCGGTGGTACTCCTCGGCGACCGGCTCCTTGACCTTGAGCAGCAGGTCGGCGGCGGCCCAGACCTCGTCGGCGGTCGGCAGGATCCGCGCGCCGGCGGCGACGTACTCCGCGTCGGGGATGGAGGAACCCTCACCGGCGTGCTGCTCGACGAGCACCTGGTGGCCGTGACGGACGAGCTCATGCACTCCGGCAGGGGTGATCGCCACCCGGAACTCGTTGTTCTTGACTTCGCGGGGGATGCCGACCTTCACGTCGATCACGGTCCTTGGCTCGGAGATGTGCTCGGACATAGCAGGAGGTACCCGCATGAACCAAGCATAGGGGGAGACACCGCAGAGATGTGCGGCAGAGCCATCATTAATGAAGGGCTTCCCGCTGTCCAGCCTTACAAAGCATTAAGTTTCGACGGAAGCACTACGGATTTCGTAGGCAGAGCCTTCCTCTCCCAGCAGCCTGTCGGCCGCTGCCCGGTGCAGCCGGGCCGCCGCCGGGTCCCCCAGACGGTCCAGGGTGTCCGCCAGCCTGAGCTCCAGCGCGGCCTGGAGCCGCACGTCACCGGCCCTGCGCGCCAGATCGACCGCTTCCCGGCAGGTGTGCAGCGACTCCTGCGGCCTGCCCGCGTACTCCTGCACCCGCGCGGCCTCGCTGAGCGCACGCGCCTGGGCGGCCGGGTCCCCGAGCCTGCGGTGGCCCGCCGCCGCCGCCCGCCAGTCGCGCAGCGCCTCGCCGTAGCGCCCGGCGTACGTGTGGACGGCTCCCAGCCGGCCGTAGAGCCGCGCCGCGTCGGCCCGCTCCCCCTGGCCCAGGCGCTGCGCGAGGGCCCGGCCGTACCAGTCGGAGGCCCGGTTGTAGTCGCCCAGCTCGGCGTACGCGCCGCCTGCGGATTCCATCGCGCGGCCGGTCGCGTAGAGGTCGTTCGCCGCGCGCCCGGCGTCCAGTGCGGCCCGGTAGCGGGCCAGTGCCTCCCGCGTACGGCCGGTCCTGGCGTCCAGATCGGCGAGATTGAGCAGGGCCGCGGCCCTCTCCCGGGGCAGGTCGCGGCGGACCGCCACATCGAGGACCAGGCCGTGCAGCCCGTACAGCACGGGGGCGGCGTCCTCGGTCCCCCGGTGCGCGGCGAGGGCCCGGACCAGCGCGGCCACCAGCCGGCGGGCGAGGGTGTCCAGGTCCCCTTCCCCCACCGCGGCGCGGGCGGACGCCAGCAGCGCGGGCTCCCGGATCCGCAGCCACTCGGCGGCGGCCTCGGGATGGGGGAAGCGCAGGGAGCGCGGCAGCCCCGCCAGCCTGCGGCGGGCCGGGGAGTCCTCGGGTTCGGTGACCGCCCGGCACGCCTGGAGCCGGCGGACGGTCCGCTCCAGCATCCGGGCCCGGGCCAGCTGGATCTCGGCGGGCCGCTCCCTCTCCTCCAGCGCGGCGCGCACCAGCGGGGCGAGGCAGCCGGGCACCTCGTACTGCGGGAGCTCCGCGCCGTTGGTCCGGAGCAGCCCGGACCGGACGAAGTCGTCCAGGGTGTCCTGCGCCGCCGACACCGAGCACCCGGCCAGCGCGGACGCGGTGTGGGCGTCGGCCAGGCCGGCGGGGGCGAGGGCGAGCAGACGCAGTATCCGGGCGGCGGCCGACGGCAGCGAGTCGTGGACCAGCTGGAACGCGCGGGGCAACGGACGTGTCGCGGAGGGCTGTTCGGAATCGTCCTGCTGTTCCCGCAGTTGCTTGGCGACGTCCGCGACCGACGCGCCCGGCCGGGCGGCGAGCCAGCCCGCGACCAGGGTGAGTGCGGCGGGCTGCCCCCCGCACTCCTCCGTGAGCGTCTCCGCGGTGCGCGGATCGACGGTGATGCGGACCTGCCCGATGGTGCGGGCGAGCAACTGCACGGCCGAGCCCGCGTCCAGGCCGCCGATGGTGCACGGGCGGACGCCGGGGATTCCGGTGAGGGGCCCGGTCGCGGTGGCGACGACCAGGCAGTCGGGGTTGTCCGGCAGCAGGGGGTCGACCTGTCCGGCGTCCACGGCGTCGTCGAGCACGATCAGGGCGCGGCGCGCGGCGAACGCCTCGCGGACCATCTCGGCCAGTTCGTCCTCGTCGGTCCCGGGCGGGGCGGTGACGGAGAGGAGGTCCAGGAGTCCGCGTGCGGTGCGCTCCAGGGGGACGCGCTCGCCCCCGGGCTCGGTGAGCGTGGCCCGGAAGACCCCGTCGGGGTAGTCGCCCGGTTCCGCGAGCCGGCGGGCGAGTTCGGCGGCGAGGGCGCTGCGTCCGGATCCGGGCCGGCCGGCGATCAGCAGGACCCGGGCGCGTGCCGCCTTGCGGCCGGCCAGGGTATCCAGGCCGGCCCCCTCGACGTCCTCCTGAAGGGCCTTCAACTCGCGTTCACGGCCGAAGAACTGGGCTGGAGCGGCGCCAGGCGGTTCCTTGGCTCCCGCTGTCCCCGCCACTGAGGCCGGGCCGCTGGTGTCCACCGCCTGATCGGTCACGGGCCACGCTCCACTTCGCTGCACGCGGTTGCCCGCCGGAACTCCGGGCGGGGCCTTTCGAGCGTAGTTCAGCGGTGCGGACGATCACGGCCGAGCGGGGCGGACACATCCCTCGATCGGATCAGCTTTTCGTACGATCACCCCCCGATCGGCCCAGACCCGGTACCGGCCCGCCCCACAGGGACGGACCGGGCGGCTCAGGGACGGACGGAGGCTCAAGGACGGACCCGGGCGGCTCGGGAACGGACCGGACGGCTCAGGCTTCGAACGGGCGGGCCGGCCAGGGCGCCTGGGCGGGACGCAGCGAGTCCACCCCGTCGCCCGCCAGCACCGCGGTCAGCGACAGGACGCCCACCACCAGGCAGTTGTTGTGCAGGTCCCCGGCGAGGACCCCCCGTACGAGCTCCTCCAGGGGCACCCTGGCCTGCTCCATGTCGGCCTCCTCCTCGGCGACCTCGAAGCGCTCGCCCTCGGCCTCGGAGAGGTCCCGGGCGAGGAAGACGCGCACGGCTTCGTCGCAGCCGCCGGGCGTGGTGTAGACGTCGGTCAGCACCCGCCAGTCCTCGGCCTTGACGTGGGCCTCCTCGTACAGCTCGCGCTGCGCGGCGTGCAGCGGGTTCTCGCCGGGGACGTCGAGCAGCCCCGCCGGGATCTCCCACAGCTTGTGGCGCACCGGGTGCCGGTACTGCCGCAGGACGAGGACCCTGCCGTCCGCGTCGAGGGCGAGCACGGCGACGGAACCGGGGTGGACCTGGTAGTCGCGGCTGTGGACGCTGCCGTCGGGCATCACGACGTCGTCCGTGCGGACGCTGGTCTTGTTGCCGGTGAAGGGGGTCACCGTCGCGGTGACCTGCCACTCCTCGGGTGTGTCCTGGAAACCCATGTACGTCCTCCCACGAACAAACAGAAACCGGGGTACGCATCCGTGAAGGATCCGTACCCCGGTCAACCGTATCGCCTTACGCGTCGGCGCCCGTCCCGTGCGCCGCGACCTTGCGCTCCACCGCGGCCTTCACCAGACCGGCGAAGAGCGGGTGGGGGCGCGTCGGGCGGGAACGCAGCTCCGGGTGCGCCTGGGTGGCGACCAGGTAGGGGTGCACCTCACGCGGGTACTCGACGTACTCGACGAGCTTGTTGTCCGGGGAGGTGCCGGAGAAGACCAGTCCGGCCTTCTTCTCCAGCTCCGCCCGGTAGCCGTTGTTGACCTCGTAGCGGTGGCGGTGGCGCTCCTCGACGTACGGCTCGCCGGCGTACGCCTCGCGGACCAGGGAGCCCTCGGCGAGCTTCGCCGGGTACATCCCGAGCCGCATGGTGCCGCCCAGGTCGCCGGCGCCCTCGACGTACGCGAGCTGCTCCTCCATCGTCGAGATGACGGGGTGGGCCGTGGCCGCGTCGAACTCGGTGGAGTTGGCGTCGGTGATCCCGGCGAGGTTCCGCGCGGCCTCGATCACGATGCACTGGAGGCCGAGGCAGAGACCGAGCAGCGGCACCTTGTTCTCGCGGGCGAACTGGATGGCGCCGACCTTGCCGACCACACCGCGCTCGCCGAAGCCGCCGGGGATGCAGATCGCGTCGACGTCACCGAGCTGCTTCTGCGCGCCGGCCGGGGTCTTGCAGTCGTCGGAGGCGACCCACTTGACCTTGACCCGTGCCTTGTTCGCGAAGCCGCCGGCCCGGATGGCCTCGGTGACCGAGAGGTAGGCGTCGGGCAGGTCGATGTACTTGCCGACCAGGGCGACGGTGACCTCGTGGTCGGGGTTGTGGACCCGGTCCAGCAGGTCGTCCCAGGTGGTCCAGTCGACGTCGCGGAACGGCAGGTCGAGCTTGCGGACGACGTAGGCGTCCAGGCCCTCGGTGTGCAGCACCTTGGGGATGTCGTAGATCGACCGGGCGTCCTTGCAGGCCACCACGGCGGTCTCGTCGACGTCGCACATCAGGGAGATCTTGCGCTTGATGGCGGTCGGGACGTCGCGGTCGGCGCGCAGCACGATGGCGTCCGGCTGGATACCGATGTTGCGCAGCGCGGCGACCGAGTGCTGGGTGGGCTTGGTCTTCAGCTCGCCGGACGGGCCGATGTAGGGCAGCAGTGAGATGTGCACGACGAAGACGTTGTCGCGGCCGACCTCGTGGCGGACCTGGCGGACCGTCTCCAGGAAGGGCAGCGACTCGATGTCGCCGACCGTGCCGCCGACCTCGGTGATGACGACGTCGACGTCGTCGGTCGCCATGCGGCGGATGCGGTGCTTGATCTCGTTGGTGATGTGCGGGATGACCTGGACGGTGTCACCGAGGTACTCGCCGCGCCGCTCCTTGGCGATCACGGTGTTGTAGACCTGGCCGGTCGTGACGTTGGCCGAGCCGTCGAGGTCGACGTCGAGGAAGCGCTCGTAGTGGCCGATGTCCAGGTCGGTCTCGGCGCCGTCGTTGGTGACGAAGACCTCACCGTGCTGGAAGGGGTTCATCGTGCCGGGGTCGACGTTGAGGTAGGGGTCGAGCTTCTGCATGGTGACCCGCAGGCCACGTGCCTTGAGCAGGGCACCCAGGCTGGAGGCAGTCAGACCCTTGCCGAGGGAGGAGGCGACACCCCCGGTGACGAAGATGTGCTTGGTCGTCGTGGATGTGGGCTGCATAGCCAAAGGGGGCTCCCGTGGTCGCGATCGTGAGGTGCGTGCCGGCATGCCGTACGGAGATTTCCGGAGGCGCCGTCGCTGCGGTTCGGGGGCCTCGTCCACTGTCGGGACGACCACCGGTCCACGGGCTACCAGGGTAACAGCGACGAGGGGAGGGTGCTTCCGGCCATGCCCGCGGCGGCGCGGTCACAAGATCGGCACGTCCGTTTCAGGTCCCACCCATTCGCCCGGGTCGGGCCGCGGACAACTTGCGGACAGTCGCGCGGAACCCCCGGGTGCGTCGTATCCTGCTCGGACACTCGCTGCCGAGTCGGCCGGCCCAGCGGCACCACCCCAGCCCGCTCACCCGCGCAAGAGCTCGTCGGTTCTACTACAACGACCCCTTGACCAGCAGTAAGCGCCCTGCGGGGCGACATGGCCGTTCGACTGGAGACGCACGTGGCCGGGCGCATCGAGGATTACGCACTCATCGGAGACATGCAGACCGCAGCCCTGGTCTGCCGGGACGGCACAGCGGACTGGCTGTGCCTCCCCCGCTTCGACTCACACGCGATTTTCGCCGGACTTCTCGGTACCGAGGAGCACGGCTTCTGGCGGCTGGGACCCGCCCGCGCCGAGGGGGCGGAGGCTCCCGCGGCGGACCGCCGCCGCTATCGCGGCGACTCGCTCATCCTGGAATCGGAGTGGGACACCCCCCGCGGCACGGTCCGCGTGACCGACTTCATGCCGCCGCGTGACGGCGCGCCGCAGCTGATCCGCATCGTGGAGGGCGTGAGCGGCCGGGTTCCGATGCGCTCCGAACTGCGGATGCGTTTCAGTTACGGACGGGTCACCCCGTGGGTGCACAAGGTCGACAACCGCACGGTCGCCGTCGCGGGCCCCGACTCGGTGTGGCTGGACACCGAGGCGGAGACGTACGGCCAGAACCTGACCACGTACTCCGACTTCACCGTGGCGCCCGGCGACCGGATCGCCTTCACGATCAGCTGGCAGCCCTCGCACCACGAGCCGCCCGGTGTGCCGGAGCCCGAGTCGTCCCTGGAGGCGACCGAGAACTTCTGGCGCGAATGGGTCGAGCAGTGCACGTACCACGGCCCCTACCGGGAGGCCGTCGTCCGCTCGCTGATCACGCTCAAGGCGCTCACCTACGCGCCGACCGGCGGCATCGTGGCCGCCCCGACCACCTCCCTGCCCGAGGACATCGGCGGCTCGCGGAACTGGGACTACCGCTACACCTGGCTGCGGGACGCGGCGATCACGCTCTCCTCCCTGCTCCGCACGGGGTACCGCGAGGAGGCCCGCGCGTGGCGCGAGTGGCTGCTGCGGGCCGTCGCGGGCGACCCGGAGAACCTGCAGATCATGTACGGCATCGCGGGTGAGCGGGAGCTCGGCGAGGCGGAGCTGGACTGGCTGCCCGGTTACGAGAACTCCGGGCCGGTCCGGGTAGGCAACGGCGCGGCGAACCAACTCCAGCTCGACGTGTACGGCGAGGTCACCGAGGCCCTGCACCTGGCGCACATGACGGGGCTGACCCGCAACGACTACGCCATGGGTCTCCAGCTCAAGCTGATCAGCTATCTGGAGAAGCACTGGGACGAGCCGGACGAGGGCATCTGGGAGGTGCGCGGGCCGCGCCGGCACTTCGTGCACTCCAAGGTGATGGCCTGGGTCGCCGTCGACCGCACGATCAAGCTGATCGAGTCGGGGGACGCCGAGGGGCCGCTGGAGCGGTGGCACCAGCTGCGTGACGACATCCACCGCGACGTGTGCGAACGGGGCTACGACCCGGAGCGCAACACGTTCACCCAGTCCTACGGGTCGAAGGAACTGGACGCGTCGCTCCTGCTGATCCCGCAGATGGGTTTCCTGCCCCCCGACGACAAGCGGGTCATCGGCACGATCGAGGCGATCCAGCGGGAGCTGTCCACGGAGGACGGTTTCGTCCTGCGCTACCCCACCGAGGGTGATGACGCGGGCGTGGACGGCCTGGAGGGCGACGAGGGCGCGTTCCTGGCCTGCTCCTTCTGGCTGGCGGACGACTTGGCGATGATCGGCCGGGTCGACGAGGCCCGCCGCCTCTTCGAGAAGCTGCTGTCGCTCCGTAACGACCTGGGCCTGCTGGCCGAGGAGTGGGACTCCGGCCTCCAGCGCCAGGTGGGGAACTTCCCGCAGGCGTTCAGCCACGTGCCGCTGATCGACACGGCACTGCGCCTGACGGCCAGCGGGGCGTACGTGGGCTGATCCGGCGCGGGATCCCGTTCCCCCCGCTGTGTTCCGGACCGCCCCGGTCGTCGTCGACGTGTACGGCGGGGGCGGTCCGGCACGTCCGGCGGCCGGTCGGGACGGACCGGGGAGCACAGGGCCGGAGTCCGGTGAGCGCCGGGCCGGTACGGGTGGGCGTCCGGCGTGCCGCCGGGTCCGGCTCGTCGCCGTCCTGCTGCGGGAGCGGCCGATCTCCACGGCCGGGCCTACGATGGAAGGGTCTTGCCACGCCCTGCGAAGGGGGCTCCACATGACGCCCCGCACTGCGGCGGACGCCGCTCCGGCCCGCCTCGGATCCGGTTTCTCCGGTGAGGTCCATGTCCCCGGTGACCCGGGCTACGACGAGGCCCGGACCGTCTTCAACAGCATGATCGACCGCAGACCCGCGGTGGTGGCCCAGTGCGCGTCCGAGGCGGATGTCGTGCGTGCCCTGCGCTTCGCACGCGACGAGGAGCTGGAGGTCGCCGTACGCGGCGGCGGTCACAGCGTCGCGGGCATGGCCCTCAGCGAGGGCGGTCTGGTGGTCGACCTGCGCCGTATGCGGACGGTGGACGTCGACCGCGAGGCCCGGTCGGCCCGCGTCGGCGGCGGCGCCACCATGGGCGACCTGGACCGGGCCACCCAGCCGGACGCCCTGGCGACCACGGGCGGACGGGTCTCGACCACGGGTGTCGGCGGCTTCACGCTCGGCGGCGGATCGGGGTGGCTGGAGCGCGCGTTCGGGCTGGCCTGCGACAACCTGCTGGCCGCCGATGTGGTGACGGCTGACGGCGGCTCCGTCCGCGCGAGCGCGGACGAGAACCCGGAGCTCTTCTGGGCCCTGCACGGCGGCGGTGGCAACTTCGGCGTGGTCACCTCGCTGACGCTGCGGCTGCACGACCTGCCGGCGATGAGCATGGCGCTGCTCCTGTTCCGCCCGGAGAACGGCCCCGAGGCGGTCCGTACGTACCGGGACGTGATGGAGTCCGCCCCGGACGCGGCGGGCGGCGCCTGTATCTACATCACCGGGCCGCCCGAGGAGTGGGTGCCCGAGGCCATGGTGGGCCGCCTCGTGTGCGCGGTCCTGGTCACCTACGCCGGGACGGAGGCGGAGCTGCGCGAGGTGGCGGCTCCCCTGCTGGCGCTGGAGCGCGAGGCCGGGGTGATCGACGGCATCCCCTACGCCGACCTGCAGTGCATGCTCGACGACCCGCCCGGCATGCGGAACTACTGGTCGGCGGAGTATCTGGGCGGCTTCCCCGACGAGGCCGCGGCCGCCTTCTGCGCGGCCGCCGCGACGATGCCCGTCCCCTCCGGTTCGCAGCACGTGCTGTTCCCGATGGGCGGCGCGGTGGCCCGCGGACCCGCCGACTACCCGCTGCCCTGGCGCTCCTCGCCGTGGGCCGTGCATCCCTTCGGTGTCTGGGAGAACGAGACCGACGACGAACAGGGCAGACAGTGGGTGCGCCGGGTCCGCGGCGACCTCGTTCCGTGGGCGAGCGGCGCGGTCTATCTCAACTTCATCGGGCGCGAGGGCCAGGAGCGGGTCGTCGCCGGATTCGGGGAGGACGCCTACGAACGGCTGTCCCGGGTCAAGGCCCGCTACGACCCCGACAACGTCTTCCACCTGAACCACAACGTCAAGCCTGCCGTGGCCGCGGTGTGACGTGCCCCGGCGGAGGCCGGTACCTTCCTGACCGGGGCGTTCTCGCCCCTGGACATGGGACACGAGCGCGTGGGCGCACGACGGGAAGCAGGCCGGAGCCGGTGGCGACAGAGGGTGGGATCACCGTGCGGCGGGCGCTGGAGCTGCCGGGGCTGCGCGGCGGGCTCCCGGAGGTACTGACCTGCGAGGACCGGCTGGACCGCAGGGTGCGCTGGGTGCACGCGGGTGAGGCGCCGAACATACCCGCCCTCCTCAAGGGCGGGGAACTGCTGCTCACGACGGGCCTCGGCCTCGGGGCCCGGCCCTCCGACCAGCGCGCCTTCGTCCGGAAGCTGGCCGACCGCGGCATCGCCGCCCTGGTCGTGGAGCTCGGACCGCGCTTCGGCAGGCTGCCCACGGCGATCGTGGAGGCGGCCAGGACGGCGGGGCTGCCGCTCGTCCAGCTGCACCGCGAGGTGCCGTTCGTGGCGGTGACCGAGGAGATCCACACCGAGATCGTCAACGGCCACTACGCCCTGCTCCAGCAGGCCGAGGAGGTCCACCGGCGGTGCACACAGGCGGTTCTCGGCGGCGGCGGGGTGCCGCAGGTCCTGGGGATCCTGGCGGACTTCGCCGCCAACCCGGTCTTCCTGGAGACCCCGGACGGCCGGCTGCTGTTCGCGGCGGGCACCGGGACGGGACCGGTGGGAGCCGATCCGCTGCAGGTCTGGGAGGGGCTGCGCGGGGCACGCGCGGCCCGGGACGCGCCACCGGCCGGAGCGGTCCTGGTCGAGGTGCCGGGTGGCGGGCCCGGCACCGGTTCCGTGCGCGCCCGGCTGGTGCTGCTGGCCGTGTCGGGGCCGCTGGCGGCGGTGCACCGGATGGCGGCCGAGCGGGCGGCGGGCATCCTGGCGGTCGTGCTGATGCAGGCCCGCCAGGAGGACGAAGTGGCGGCGCGGGGGCGCGGTGACTTCCTCACGGATCTCGCCGAGGGCAGGATCTCCTCCGGTGACGCGCCGGCGCAGGCCGCGGTTCTGGGGTTCAGGCCGGGCGGGCACCCGCTGCTGCCCGTGGTGATGCTGCTCGCCCCCGAGTCCGCCCCCTCGGGGAGCTGGGCGCTGCCGGCCGGAATCGTGACGGAGGAACTCGCGGCGGTCGGAGCACCGGTGCTGGTGGGGGTGCGCCCGGTGGAGGGCAGGGTTCTCCTGCTGCTGGCTCTGCGACCGGGTACGACCCGTACGGCCCTGGCCGACCGGGTGGCGGCGGCGCTACGGGCCGGAGCCGGGCGGGCGGGCCTCGACCGGGCGGGTGACCGTACCCCGGTCGTCGTGGTGGTCGGGGCCGAGGGCGGCTGGGCCACGGCGGGCGCGGGGCTGCGGCACGCGGCGGACGCCGCGACGGCCGCCCAGGGGCTGGACGAACGCCCCTGGTACGACGCGCGCCGACTGGACATCGACCTGCTGCTGTGGCGGCTGCGGGACCATCCGGACCTGGAGTCCTTCGTGGACCGGGCGATCGGGCCGCTGCGTGAGCACGACCGGACCTCCCGTCCGGCGCTGCTGCCCACCCTGGAGGCGTACCTCGCGCACGCGGGCCGCAAGGCGGAGGCCGCACGCGACCTGCATCTGAACCGCCAGACGCTCTACAACCGGCTGGCCCGCATCGGCGAGGTGCTCGGCACGGACCTCGACGACCCGCAGTCGGTGCTCGCCCTGAGCCTGGCCCTGAGGGCCCGCCGCCACACCCGCTGACCCCCGGCACCTCGCCGTACGCCGGGCTCGCGAACCGGGCACGATCCGGGCGGGACGGCCCTCAGGCGCGGTCCCCCGCCAGGGGCTGCGCCAACTCGTCGTAGACGGAGAGCACATGGGCGATCGAGTCCTCCTCGGTCGGCCAGCGGGCTGCCCGGGCGCGCCCGGACTCGGCGAGCCGTTCCCGCCGTACGGGGTCGCCGAGGAGCCCGGCTACCGCGCCGGCCAGCGCCTCGGCGTCGCCGTACGGGACCAGCGCGGCGGCGTCGCCGACGAGTTCGGGCAGACCGTCGGCTTGGGCCGCGACCAGGGGGATCCCGAGGCGGAGGGCCTCCTGGGCGAGCAGCGGCCCGCCCTCCCCTCGGCCGGCGAGCACGGCGATGTCGGCGGCGGCGAGGAGATCCCCGATGTCATCCGCGCCGCCGGCGAGGACGACGGGCAGGCCCTCGGCCGCGATCCGGCGCCGCAGGGCGCCCGGCCGGGGCCCCTCCCCCACGACGGCCAGCAGGGGCACGGGGTCCAGTGAGCGCCAGGTCCGTGCGGCGTCCAACAGGGCCTCCTGGCCGTCCTGGGCGACGGACACGAGCAACGGCCTGCCGACCGCCCCCAGTTCGGCACGGGCCTTGCCGTCGTCGGGGGCGCCCGGGAAGCGGCTCGCGGGGATCGGCGCGGCGGCGAGCCGGGCGTCCCTGGCACCCCGGCGGCGTGCGCGGTCGACCAGCTCCCACGAGGTGCCGAGGACAACGGCGGCCGCGCGGGCCGCCCTTCGCTCCAGCAGCCGCAGCAGCCGTCCGCGGGTGCCCTCGGCGTGGACCCGGGTGTGCCAGGTCACGACCAGAGGGGTGCCGCGGCCGCTGAGCGCGATCCCGGCGCGTACGGCGGCGTGCAGCCCGTGGGCGTGGACGATGTCGGCTCCGGTGCAGGCGGTCCGGAGGGCGGCGACGGCCGCGGGGTCGCTGCGCCGGGGCACCGCGACGAAGCGGGCACCGGCCACCGGAAGGCCGTGGGCGCGGCCCGTACCGGCCGGGGCACAGACGGTGACCTGCACGCCCCGGGCGACCAGTCCCGCGGCGAGCGAGCGGACATGAGCGCTGCTTCCGGCACCGCCGCCCAGGACTTGGACCGTACGCAGCTGTGACACGTTGATCGGCTCCCGGGGCTCCCGAGTCGGTGGTAGGTACAGCGCCAAGGATGCCAGTCCGTACGCACGTTCCGGGACCGATGAAACGTTGCTCCCGTCCTCTCGCCGGGAGCAGGACACCTCACCCCACTCTTTCGAGTGATGCATCGGTCCCCAGATTGACGTCAGCCGATCGTCATCCGTCGGCCCTCGCGGTCTCCAGCAGCTCCTCGGCGTGCGCCCGCGCGGTCTCCGAGTCCTCCTGTCCGGCGAGCATCCGGGAGAGCTCCCGCACCCGGTCCTCGCCCTCCAGGACCGTGACCCCGCTCCTGGTCACCGATCCGTCGACGGTCTTCTCGACCAGCAGCTGCCGGTCCGCGAAGGCCGCCACCTGCGGCAGGTGGGTGACCACGACGACCTGCGCGGACCGGGCGAGCTTCGCCAGCCGCCGGCCGACCTCGACGGCGGCCTTGCCGCCGACTCCCGCGTCGACCTCGTCGAAGAGGTACGTCGGCACGGGATCGGACCCCGCGAACACCACCTCGACGGCGAGCATCACCCGGGACAGCTCACCACCCGACGCGCCCTTGGCGATCGGCCGGGGCTGGGCACCGGGGTGCGGCGCCAGCAGGAGCTCCACCTCGTCGGCGCCGGACGGCCCGTAGAGCACGCTCCGGCCGCCGATGTCGATGCCGGACGCCTCGTCCGGCGCCTCGGTCTGCCCGATGGCGAAGGAGACCCGGGCGTGCGGCATGGCGAGCGACGCCAGCTCGTCCGTGACGGCCGCGGCGAAGCGCGCCGCCGCCTCCGTCCGGGCGTCGGTCAGTGCCTGCCCGAGGACGGAGAGTTCTCCGCGCAGCGCGTCGCGTTCGGCCGTCAGCTCTCCGATCCGCTCGTCGTCGCCCTCCAGCTCGGTCAGCCGGGAGGCGCCCTCCTCCGCCCAGGCCAGCACGGAGGAGATGTCCTCGCCGTACTTGCGGGTGAGCGCGGTGAGCGCGGCACGACGCTCCTCCACGGCGGCGAGCCGCAGCGGGTCGGCGTCCAGCTGGTCGGCGTATCCGGCGAGCTCGCCGCCCACGTCGCCGAGCAGGATCGAGATCTCCCCGATCCGGTCGGCGAGCGCGGCCAGCGCCGGATCGTGCGCCCGTACGGCGTCCAGGGACCGTCCGGCGGCGGCGACCACCGTGGTGGCGTCCACGCCCTCCTGGTCCTCCGGATCGCCCGCGAGCGCGGCGTGGGCGAGGGCCGCCGCCGAAGCGAGCGCCTCGGCGTGGCCGAGCCGCTCGGCTTCGGCGGCCAGCTCGGTGTCCTCCCCCGGCAGCGGCTCCACGGCGGCGACCTCGTCGAGGCCGAAGCGCAGCAGATCGGCCTCCTGTGCCCGGTCCCTGGCCCGCGTGGTCAGTTCGTCGAGCTCGGTGACGACCGCGCGCAGCCGCCGGTAGGCGGCGGCGTACGTGGTGTGGGGTGCCGCGACACCCTCGCCCGCGTACCGGTCGAGGGCCTGGCGCTGGCGGGCGGGCTTGAGGAGCCCCTGCTGGTCGGTCTGGCCGTGCACGGCGACGAGTTCGTCGGCGAGCTCGGCGAGCACTCCCACGGGCACGGATCTCCCCCCGAGATGGGCCCGGGAGCGCCCTTCCGCCGAGACGGTACGGCTGACGAGCAGCGCACCGTCCTCGATCTCGGCCCCCGCCTCCTCGGCGCGCAGCGCCGCCGCGTCGCCCGGGGACACCGTGATCCGCCCCTCGACGACCGCGGCCTTGGCACCGACCCGTACGAGGGCCGGGTCCGCGCGCCCGCCGAGCAGCAGCCCGAGGCTCGTGACGACCATGGTCTTGCCCGCGCCGGTCTCACCCGTCACCGCGGTGAAACCGGGTGACAGCTCCACCACCGCGTCGTCGATGACTCCGAGCGACCGTATCCGCATCTCCTCCAACACGGACATGACCTTACGAGGTCCGGAGCCCGGTGTGTGACGGGCCCCGGCGGCGGGTTCACTCACGCGGGTGTGAGCAGCGCCCCGGGCAGTCAGTGCGGAGCACCCCGCCAGCCCTGCACGGGCAGCGCGAACTTGGCCACCAGGCGGTCGGTGAAGGAGGCCTGGTGCAGGCGTGCGAGGCGTACGGGCACCGCCCCGCGCCGCACCTCGACCCTGGCCCCGGCGGGCAGCTCGACCGTCCGGCGGCCGTCGCACCACAGCACCCCGTGCGGGGTGTGGGGCTGCACCTCCACGGCCAGCACCGAGTCGGGCGAGGTCACCAGCGGCTTCGCGAACAGGGCGTGGGCGCTGATCGGCACCATCAGCAGCGCCTCGACCTCCGGCCAGACGACGGGGCCGCCGGCCGAGAAGGCGTACGCGGTCGAGCCGGTCGGGGTCGCGCAGACGATCCCGTCGCAGCCGAACCCGGTCACCGGGCGTCCGTCGATCTCCAGCACGACCTCGAGCATCCGCTCGGGGGAGACCTTCTGCACGGCGGCCTCGTTGAGCGCCCAGTCGGAGTGGACGACCTCACCGTTGCTGTGCACCAGGACGTCGAGCGTCATCCGCTCCTCGACCTGGTAGGCGCGGGTGACGACGCGGTCGACGACCTTGTCCAGGTCGTCACGCTCGGCCTCGGCGAGGAATCCCACCCTTCCGAGGTTGACGCCGAGCATCGGCACACCGGAGGCGCGGGAGATCTCGGCGCCGCGCAGCAGCGTCCCGTCCCCGCCGAGCACGATCAGCAGCTCGCAGCCGTCCACGGCCGCGGGTGTGGCGTCCGTGACCGTCATCACCGACGGCGGCAGCGGCAGGTCCTCCGCCTCCACGGCCAGCACCCGCACCCCCAGGCCGTTCTTCAACAAGCCCTGGACGACGAGCTCGGCGCTGCGGATCGCGGCCGGGCGGCCGGTGTGCGCCAGCAGGAAGACGGTGCGTTCCGCGTTCCCAGGTCGTGCCGCATGTGTCGTCAACGGGGCCCCTCCGCCACTGCACGGTCGACATCCGCGGGATCCAGCTCCGGTGCGCCGGCCCGCAGCCACAGAAAGTACTCGACATTTCCCGACGGGCCGGGCAGCGGGCTCGCCGTGACCCCCTGGACACCCAGGCCCAGCAGACCGGCCCGGCGCGCCACCTCCCGTACCGCCTCGGCCCGCAGCTCGGGGCTGCGGACCACACCTCCGCTGCCGAGGCGCTCCTTGCCCACCTCGAACTGCGGCTTCACCATGAGCACCAGGTCGGCGTCCGGTGCGGCGCAGCGCGCCAGGGCGGGGAGGACCAGACCGAGCGGGATGAACGACAGGTCGCCGACCACCAGGTCCACCTCCTTCCCGTCGATCTGTTCCACCGTCAGCTCACGCACGTTGGTACGGTCCTTGACGGTGACGCGTTCATCGGACTGGAGGGACCAGGCGAGCTGCCCGTAGCCGACGTCCACGGCCACGACGTGGCCGGCTCCGGCCCGCAGCAGCACATCGGTGAAGCCGCCGGTCGAGGCGCCGGCGTCCAGCGCCCGCCGCCCCTCGACCTTCAGCCCGAGGGGCGTGAAGGCGGCGAGGGCGCCCGCGAGTTTGTGCCCGCCGCGCGAGACGTACTCGGGGTCGCTGTCGTCCTTGACGACGACGACGGCGGCGCTGGTCTCGACCTGGGTGGCGGGCTTGGTCGCGGTGTTCCCGCCGACGGTCACCCGCCCGGCCGCGATCAGCTGGCTCGCGTGCTCACGCGAGCGGGCGAGCTTGCGGCGTACCAGCTCGGCGTCGAGGCGGCGACGTGCCACTCCTGCCACTTCTCGTTCAGCTCCTGTTGTCGTGCGTGGGCGTCGGTGCGGGTGCGGGCCGTGCGTCCAGCGCGGTCAGCTCGTCGCGCAGCCCACGGTGTACATCCTCGTACACCTCGGTGTGGCCGTCCGCCGCGAGGTGGTCGGCGTCGGCCAGGCGCTCCAGCCGCGCGTCGACACCGGCGTGCCCGGTGAGGGTGCGTGCGACACCGAGGGGTGCGGGCGGGGCGGGGTCGAAGGTGGGCGCGGGAGGCGCGGCGGGCTGCCCGGCGGCCGTCCCGCCCGCCTCACCCCGCTGCTCCGTGTCCGGCCCAGGCGTCCAGTCGCTCATGCGGGAACGCTACCCCGAACGGCCGGTGTACCGTCGGTGACGATGGCGACCATGGCGGAGTGCCGCAGCGCACTCGACACACTTTCCGACAACCTGGCGGGGGCCGACGGCGACGTGCGCGGCGCCGCCGCCCTCGACCGCTCGCTGAGCTGCCACATCAGGGATCTCGATGTGACGTTCACCGGACGGCTGGCGAACGGCCGGATCCGGGTGCTGGACACGCACGACGGCCCGCCCCGCGAGAAGGCCGAGATCCGCCTCGCGATGACCGGGGACGACCTGGTGGCCATGGTCGGCGGCGAGCTGAACTTCGCGAAGGCCTGGGGTTCGGGCCGGGTGCGGCTGGAGGCGGGCTTCCGCGATCTCCTGAAGCTCAAGTCACTGCTGTGACCCGGGGCCTCAGGCGGAGGCCTCCGCGCGCTTCCTGCGGGCCGCGGGGACGATGAGCGGAGTTCCCGTCTCGGGGTCGTCGATGACCTGGCAACGCATCCCGAAGACCTCCTCCACGAGCCGCGCGGTGACGACGTCGCCGGGTGCCCCCTCGGCGATGACCGCGCCCTCGCGCATGGCGATGAGGTGCGTGGCGTACCGGGCGGCGTGGTTGAGGTCGTGCAGCACGGCGACCAGTGTGCGGCCCTGCGTCTCGTGCAGTTCGGCGCAGAGGTCGAGCACCTCGATCTGGTGCTGGATGTCGAGGTAGGTCGTCGGTTCGTCGAGCAGGAGCAGCGGGGTCTGCTGGGCGAGGGCCATGGCGATCCAGACCCGCTGGCGCTGGCCGCCGGAGAGCTCGTCGACGTAACGGTCGGCGAGTGCGCCGACACCGGTCGACTCCATGGACTCCATCACGATCCGCTCGTCCTCGGGCGACCACTGGCGCAGCAGCCCCTGGTGCGGGTAGCGGCCGCGCGCGACGAGGTCGGCGACGGTGATGCCGTCCGGGGCCGTGGAGGACTGGGGCAGCAGACCCAGCGTCCTGGCGACCTTCTTCGCGGGCATGCGGTGGATGGACTGCCCGTCCAGCAGCACGTCGCCGGCGCTCGGCTTCAGCATCCGGGAGAGGGCGCGCAGCAGGGTCGACTTCCCGCAGGCGTTGGGGCCGACGATGACGGTGAAGGAGTTGTCGGGTATCTCGACCGAGAGGTTCTCCGCGATGACCCGCTGGTCGTAGCCGAGGGTCACCGAGTCCGCGGTGAGGCGCTGCATGGTCGTACTCCCGGAGTCGGTGGGATCGGTCTGCGAGGGGTCGGGCCCGCCCGGCTTCATATGCGTCCTGCCCGGCGCTCGGACACGAGGAGCCACAGCAGGTAGCAGCCGCCGAGCACGCCGGTCACGACGCCCACCGGGAGCTGGCGGTCCCCGAAGGCGTTCATGGCGGTCCAGTCGGCGACGAGGAGCAGGGCCGCTCCCGTGGCGGCCGCGGCGGCCAGGTTGGGGCCGGGTGCGCGGGTCAGCCGGCGGGCGACCTGCGGGGCGCTGAGCGAGACGAAGACGATGGGCCCCGCGGCGGCGGTGGCGACGGCGACGAGCAGCACGGCGCAGCTCAGCAGGACGAGCCGGGTGCGCTCCACGGGTACGCCCAGGGCGTGGGCGGCGTCGTCGCCCATCTCGATCATGCGCAGCGCCCGCCCGTGGCCGAGGATCAGGGGGATCAGGACGCAGCAGACCGCGAGGAGCGGCCAGACCTGTGCCCAGTCCCGGCCGTCGAGGGAGCCGGTCATCCAGACGACGGCGCGGGTGGCGTCGACGAGGTCGGCCTTGGTGATCAGGAAGTGGGTCACCGCGGTGAGCATCGCCGCGGCGCCGATGCCGACGAGGACGAGCCGGTAGCCGTGCACCCCGCGCTTCCAGGCCAGCAGGTAGACGGCGACACCCGTCAGCAGTCCGCCGCCGACGGCCCCCGCGGCGACCTCCGTGGGGCCGCCGTGGAAGAGCACGATCACGATGAGGGCGCCGACCGCGGAGCCCTGGCCGAAGCCGAGGACGTCCGGGCTTCCGAGCGGGTTGCGGGAAACGCTCTGGAAGACGGCGCCGCCGACACCGAGCGCCGCGCCGACGAGCAGCCCGACCAGGACCCTCGGCAGCCGCAGTTCGGTGACGATGAACTCCTGCTGGAAGGTGCCGTTGCCGAAGAGGGTGGTGACGACCTGCCCGGGTGACATGGAGTAGTCGCCGCTGCCGATCAGCACCACGGCGGCGAAGGCCGCCGCCGCGACGAGCAGCGCGATCACCGCGAACGCCCGTGCGTCCACACGGAAGGAGAGCCCGCCGGCCGTCCGTACGGCGTGGACCGTCCTCGTGGTGTCCTGCGGGGTCTTCACAGCCGGCCCATCCTCTTGCGTCGTACGAGATGGATGAAGACGGGCCCGCCCAGCAGTGCGGTGACGATGCCCACCTGCAGCTCGGAGGGGCGGGCGACGACCCTGCCCACCACGTCGGCGCCGAGCAGCAGCACAGGGGAGAGCACGGCCGCGTAGGGCAGGATCCACCGCATGTCCGGGCCGGTGATCGTGCGGACCAGGTGCGGGATCATCAGCCCGATGAAGACGATCGGCCCGCATGCGGCGGTCGCCGCGCCGCACAGCAGGGTGACGGCCACCATCGCGAGGACCCGGGTACGCGTCAGATGCGCGCCGAGCGCCTTGGCGGTGTCGTCGCCCATCTCCAGCGCGTTCAGCGGCCGGGCGATCAACAGGGCCAGGAGCACACCGAGCGCGATGAACGGCCACACCTTGCCGACGGTCTCCGGGGTCGCGGAGGCCAGCGATCCCACGGTCCAGAAGCGCAGCCGGTCCAGCGCCGCGGAGTCCAGCAGCTGTACGGCGTTGACGTAGCCGAACAGCGCCGCGGTGACCGCCGTGCCGGCGAGCGCCAGCCTTACCGGGTTCGCCGACCGGCTGCCACCGAGCAGGTACACGGCAACGGACACGATCGCGGCGCCGCCGAAGGCGAACCAGACGTACCCGGTCAGCGAGGTGACGCCGAGGAAGGAGATGGCCGAGACGACGGCCGCCGCCGCGCCCGCGTTGACGCCCAGGAGACCGGGCTCGGCGAGCGGGTTGCGGGTCAGTGCCTGCATCACCGCGCCGGCCAGCCCCAGGGCGGCCCCGACGATCAGCCCCAGCACGGTGCGCGGAACCCGCACATCCCGCACCAGGACGTCGCCGTTGGTGCCCGAGTAGTGGAACAGCCCGTGCCACACCTCGGAGAACGGGAGGGCCTTGGCACCGATCGCGACACTCGCGAGGCAGACCAGCACCAGCACACCCGCGGCGACCAGCAGGCCCGCGGCACGTACCGCGTGGCGTCCTGCGCGCGCAGGTGTGTCCGGCGCGGCTTCGGGGCCGGAACTCGATTCGGGGGGACTCTCGACCAACACGTGGTTAGGTTAGCCTATCCTCGTATCATCTCAACTTCCCCGTACGGTACGCGGTCCGGTGCCCTAAAGGTCCAGTCCGGCCACGGCCTTCGCGGCGTCCAGCGCGCACGCGCCCTCCCCGGCGTGCGTCCACGCCGCCCCGCACAGGGCTCGCAGCCCGTCGATCGCGTCGCCCTCGCCCTCCAGCACGAGCGCGTCCCCGCGCACCGCGGCCGTCCATCCGCCGCAGCGGAACCCGCCGTCCTCCTCCGACACCTCGGGCTGACCGGTGAGCAGCCCCCGCAGATCGCGGTCCACGTAGGTCGGGCGGTACTTGGGCTCGGCCGCGATCAGCTGTGCCGCGTCGGTCACCCCGGTGAGGACGAGCAGCGAGTCCACGCCACCGTTGAAGGCGCCCTCGATGTCCGTGTCCAGCCGGTCGCCGACGACCAATGGCCGCTTCGCCCCGGTCCGCAGCACGGTCTCGCGGTGCATCGGCGGCAGCGGCTTGCCCGCGACCTGCGGCTCGGCGCCGGTCGCGATCCGCACGACCTCCACCGCCGCGCCGTTGCCCGGCGCGATGCCGCGGGCGCCCGGAATCGTCAGGTCCGTGTTCGAGGCGAACCACACCGCTCCACGCCTGATCGCGTACGCCGCCTCCGCGAACCGGCCCCACGGGAGATCGGGCCCGCCGAACCCCTGCGCCACGGCGGCCGGATCGTCGTCCGCCGACTCCACCGGCACGAGGCCGCGCTCGCGCAGCGCGACCCGCAGCCCCTCCCCGCCGACCACGAGCACCTTGGCCCCGGGCGGCAGCTGATCGGCCATCAGCCTGGCCACGGCCTGTGCCGACGTGATGACATCAGCCGGATCGGCCGGCACCCCGAGCTCCGTCAGGTGCTCGGCCACCGCGTCCGGCGTCCGCAGCGCGTTGTTCGTCACGTACGCCAGGTGCATGCCGCCCGCGCGGGCGCTGCCCAGCGACCCGACGGCGTGAACGATCGCATGCCCGCCCGCGTACACCACCCCGTCGAGGTCGAGCAGGGCCGTGTCGTACGCCTCGCTCAGCGCCACGGCGCTTCCGAGCGGCCGGGACCTGTACTGCTGACTCATATGCCTGCGCTCCTCATTCCATGCTCCTCCCCCGATCATCGCGCATCCCGGGAGCGCACATACGATGCACAAATGAACACAACCGGGCCCGCCGCCGGCCGGGGACTGCGGCTGACCCCCTTCCGCGGACTGCGGTACGTCCCCGAGCAGGTCGGCAGCCTGGCGGCGGTGACCTCACCCCCGTACGACGTCGTCGTACGGCCCGACGGACTGCACCACCTGGAGTCCGCGGACCCGCACAACATCGTGCGGCTCATCCTTCCGCAGGCCGGCACGGCAGCCGCGCGCCACCGGCAGGCGGCCGACACCCTGCAGCGCTGGCTCACGGAGGGCGTCCTGGCCCCGGACCCGGAGCCCGTCCTCTACGTCTACGAGCAGCGGGCCGGTGACGTCCTTCAGCGCGGTGTGATCGGGGCTCTGGCGCTCTCCCCCGCCTCGGAGGGCATCGTGCTGCCGCACGAGGACGTCATGGCCGACGTGGTGGAGGACCGCGCCGATCTGATGCGTACGGCGGCCGCCCACCTCGAACCCCTGCTCCTCAGCTACGCGGGTGACGGCGGGCCGAGCGGCGCGACGGCCGTCATCGAGCGCGTGGTGGCACGGCTCCCGTTGCTCACCACGACGACCGAGGACGGCTTCGGTCACCGCCTCTGGGCCGTCACGGATCCCGCGGAGCGGGCGGAGATCGAGTCGGACCTGTCCCGGCGCCAGGCCCTGATCGCCGACGGTCACCACCGCTGGGCCACCTATCTCCGGCTCCAGAAGGAACACTCCGCCCCAGGCCCATGGGACTTCGGGCTCGTCCTGCTCGTCGACACCGCCCGCTATCCCCTGCGGGTGCGCGCCATCCACCGGCTGCTGCACCGGCTCCCGGTCGCCGACGCGCTCCGCGCCCTCGACGGCCACTTCCGGGTCCGGCCCGTCGACGGGCCCCTGCCCAGGGCCCTCGACGCACTCGCCGGCGCCGCGGCACAGGGCAACGCGTTCCTCCTCGCGGGCGACGGCCGTTTCCATCTGGCCGACAGGCCCGACGAGCGGCTGCTGGCCCGCACCATCCGGACCGACCGGCCCGCCGCCTGGCGCGCGCTCGACGCGACCGTGCTGCACTCCGCTCTCCTCGACGACGTCTGGGGGATCCCCGACGCCCCGGAGCACATCGCCTACATCCACGACGTCGCGGCGGCGGTCGAGCAGGCGGAGCGGCACGGCGCCACGGCGGTCCTGATGAATCCCGTGCGCGAGGAAACCGTCCGGGAGCTGGCCAGGCAGGGCGTCACGATGCCCCGCAAGTCGACCTCCTTCGGTCCCAAACCGGCCACGGGACTGGTCCTGCGCAGCCTGGACATCGACTGAGGCACCGCGGGCCGGGGCCGGAAGACCTGGCCGGCCTCCCCCGGGGCCGTGCGACGAGGCGGAAACGCAGAGAGGGCGGCACCCTGCCGGGTGCCGCCCTCTCCTCATGCCGTGTCCATCAGGCCTCAGGCCTTCGTGGAGCCGTCCACGTCGTCGCCCTGGCCGTCCGAGTGCTCGTCGGAGTCCGCGTCCGCGTCCTCGTCGGAGTCGTCGCCCTCGTCGAAGTCGTCGCCCTCGTCGGAGTCGTCGTCCTCGTCGAAGTCGTCGTCGGAGTCCTTGAGCGAGTCATCGCCCGCTTCGTCGTCCTGCTCCTTCGTGTCCACCGGCGTGTCGGCAGGATCGTCGTCCTCACCGAGCGCATCGACGAACTCGACACCGTCGAGCTCGGCAAGCCGGTCGGACGCATCGGTCGCGCCGTCCTTGTCGGCTTCCATGGCCTTGCCGAACCACTCACGGGCCTCGTCCTCCCGGCCTGCCTCCAGGAGCGCGTCGGCGTAGGCGTAGCGCAGACGCGGCGTCCACGAGTGGACCGCGCTGGAAGCGAGCTCGGGGCTCTGCAAGGTGACGATCGCGGCATCGATCTGGCCCATGTCCCTGCGGGCTCCCGCGGCGACCAGACGCATCTCGACCTGCCCGGCCTTGTCCAGCTTCTGCACCTCGGGCTCGCCGGCCATGGCCATCGCCCGCTCGGGACGGCCCAGTCCGCGCTCGCAGTCGGCCATGACGGGCCACAGGTCCACCGAGCCGGTCATCCGCCGTGACGCCCGGAACTCGGCCAGAGCCTCGGCGTACTTCTGCGTGGCATACGCCGCGAAGCCCGCAGCCTCACGCACGGCGGCGACCCTCGACGCCAGCCGGAGAGCGATGCGCGAGTACGCGTAGGCCTGCTCGGGGTCCTCGTCGATCAGGCGGGCGACCATGACGAGGTTCCGTGCGACGTCCTCAGCGAGGGTCTTCGGCAGGCTCAACAGCTCCTGGCGAACGTCCTTGTCGATCTCGTCGCCGGTGACGTCGTCGGGGATGGGAAGCCGCTTGATGGGCTCACGGTCCCGGTCGTCGCGGCCCTGGTAACCGCCACGGTCGTCGCGACCACGGTAACCACCGCGGTCGTTGCCCCGGTCGTTGTCACGGCGCGGACCGCGGTCGCGGTCGCCGCCCCGGCTGTCGTCGCGGCGGAAGCCGCCGCCGGTGCTGCCACCGCGGCTGTCGTCACGCCGGAAGCCACCGGGACGGTCGTCGTCACGACGCGGACCACGCGGCCGGTCGTCACGCCGCTCGAAGCCACCACCACTGGGACGGCCACCACGGTCATCACGACGCTCGAAGCCACCACCACTGGGACGGCCACCACGGTCATCACGACGCTCGAAGCCACCACCACTCGGACGGCCACCACGGTCATCACGCTGGCCACCGCGGTAGCCACCACGCTCGTCATCACGACGCGGGGCACGGTCATCACGTCGGAAGTTGCTCGACCGGTCGTCGTCACGGCGCGGACCGCGGTCTCGGTCGCCGCCCCGGCTGTCGTCGCGGCGGAAGCCGCCGCCGGTGCTGCCACCGCGGCTGTCGTCACGGCGGAAACCGCCGGGACGGTCGTCGTCACGACGCGGACCACGCGGCCGGTCGTCACGCCGCTCGAAGCCACCACTACTGGGACGGCCACCACGGTCGTCACGCTGGCCACCGCGGTAGCCACCACGCTCGTCATCACGACGCGGGGCACGGTCGCGGTCGTCGCGACGGAAACCGCCATCGCCGCCCCGGCTGTCGTCGCGGCGGAAACCGCCGCCGGTGCTGCCACCGCGGCTGTCGTCACGCCGGAAACCGCCGGGACGGTCGTCGTCACGACGCGGACCACGCGGCCGGTCGTCACGCCGCTCGAAGCCACCACCACTGGGACGGCCACCGCGGTCATCGCGCTGGCCACCCCGGTAGCCACCACGCTCGTCATCACGACGCGGGGCACGGTCGTCACGACGCTCGAAGCCACCACCGCTCGGACGGCCACCGCGGTCATCGCGCTGGCCACCCCGGTAGCCACCACGCTCGTCATCACGACGCGGGGCACGGTCATCACGCCGGAAGTTGCTCGACCGGTCGTCGTCACGGCGCGGACCGCGGTCACTGCTCCGGTCGTCGCGGCGGAAACCGCCGCCGGTGCTGCCACCGCGGCTGTCGTCACGCCGGAAGCCACCGGGACGGTCGTCGTCACGACGCGGACCACGCGGCCGGTCGTCACGCCGCTCGAAGCCACCACCGCTCGGACGGCCACCACGGTCATCACGCCGCTCGAAGCCACCACCACTGGGACGGCCACCACGGTCGTCGCGCTGGCCACCGCGGTAGCCACCACGCTCGTCATCACGACGCGGGGCACGGTCATCACGCCGGAAGCCACCACGGTCGTTGTCACGTCGAGGCGCGCCGGCCCGATCGTCACGGCCGCCTCGGAAGCCGCCCCTGTCACCGCCGTCCCGGCGACGCGGCTCGCGCTCCGGACGGTCGTCGGAAGAGTTGGTGGACATGGGGGTGACTCCTGTCATCGGGTACCACAGACATTCTCGCGCAGTCGACCATCCGACGCGCTTCGACAAAACAAAAAAAGGACCCTTGGCCCCAGCATGAACGCTGGGACCAAGGGCCCTGAAAGATTGTTCGGCGGCGTCCTACTCTCCCACAGGGTCCCCCCTGCAGTACCATCGGCGCTGAAAGGCTTAGCTTCCGGGTTCGGAATGTAACCGGGCGTTTCCCTAACGCAATGACCACCGAAACACTATCGACCACTCCACATAAGCGGAGATCGGCACTTAGCGAACAAGCACACTTTTCAGTTAAGTAGTGAAGCTGTTCAACCAGCACGACTGTTCGTGGCCTGGGAACAACACAGTGGACGCGAGCAACTGAGGACAAGCCCTCGGCCTATTAGTACCAGTCAGCTCCACCCGTTACCGGGCTTCCACATCTGGCCTATCAAC
>NZ_JBIWKR010000011.1:0-225835 GCF_044765765.1 Streptomyces sp. NPDC102402 | reverse complement strand
CCCTGCCCCCCCCCCCCCCCCCCCCCCCCCCCGCCCCGGCGCGCCCCCCCCCCCCGCCCCGCCCCCCGCCCCCCCCCCCCCCGGGCCCCCCGGCCGCCCCCCCCCCCCCCCCCCCCCCCCCCCCCCCCCCCCCCCCCCCCCCCGGGCGCGGCCCCCCCCCCGGCCCCGGACGCGTTCCCCGGGGGGCTCCACCCGCGGTGAGCTGGGGCGTGTGTCACACCTTCGAACGGTTACGTCACGGCGCGTCACGGCCTATCGTCGTGGCCATGTTCGCCGCCTACGCAGCCCGCATCGACCGTGACCGGCCCCTCGACGGGCTCGAACTGGGCGAACGCCCGGCACCCGAGGCGCGGCCCGGGTGGACCACCGTCAGGGTGAAGGCCGCTTCGCTCAACCACCACGACCTCTGGTCCCTGCGCGGCGTCGGCCTCGGTGAGGACAAGCTGCCCATGATCCTCGGCTGCGACGCCGCGGGTGTCGACCAGGACGGCAACGAGGTCGTCCTGCACTCCGTCATCGGCCAGACGGGCCACGGCGTCGGCCCGGACGAGCCGCGCTCCATCCTCACCGAGCGCTATCAGGGCACCTTCGCCGAGCAGGTCACGGTCCCCAGCTGGAACGTCCTGCCCAAGCCGAAGGAACTCACCTTCGAGCAGGCCGCCTGTCTGCCGACCGCCTGGCTGACCGCGTACCGGATGCTGTTCACCAACGCCGGGGTGCGGCCCGGTGACTCCGTCCTCGTGCAGGGAGCCGGCGGAGGTGTGGCCACCGCCGCGATCGTGCTCGGCAGGGCCGCCGGTCTCCGGATGTTCGCCACCAGCCGTGACGAGGCCAAGCGCAAGCGGGCCGTCGAGCTGGGCGCCGTCGAGGCCTGCGAGCCGGGTGCCCGGCTGCCCCAGCGTGTCGACGCGGTCATCGAGACCGTCGGTGCCGCGACCTGGTCCCACTCGGTCAAGTCGCTGCGCCCCGGAGGCACCCTGGTCATCTCGGGCGCCACCAGCGGTGACCGCCCCTCGCACGCCGAGCTGACCCGCATCTTCTTCCTGGAGCTCAAGGTCGTCGGCTCCACGATGGGCTCCAAGGACGAGCTGGAGGACCTCCTGTCGTTCTGCGCGGCCACCGGTGTGCGGCCCGTCATCGACGGGACGCTGCCGCTCGACCGGGCCCGCGAAGGCTTCGAGCGGCTGGCCGCCGGAGACCTGTTCGGAAAGATCGTTCTCACGACCTGATGAGCGCCCAGGGGGAGCCGCGGGCACCGGACGGCCTCGGCCTGAGGGCCTGGCGGCCCGAGGACGCTCCGGCACTTCTCCGTGCCTTCTCGTCTCCGGAGATGGCGCGGCAGGCGGGCCGGCCCGTCACGACCGGTGCCGAGGCGCTGGAGTGGGTCGCGGAGCGGGAGGCCGAACGGGCGGCCGGCACGGCCTACGGCTGGGCCGTCGTGCGGGACGGGGTCCCACTGGGGCACGTGGCCGTCGCGGCGGTGAACCACGTCCACGACACCGGCTGGGTCTCGTACTGGACGGTCGAAGGGGCCCGCGGGACGGGTGTCGCCCTCGGGGGCGTACGGGCGCTGGCCCGCTGGGCCTTCGACGACCTGGGTCTCCACCGGCTGGAGCTCGGCCACAGGACGAACAATCCGGCCTCCTGTGCCGTAGCCGTGCGGGCCGGCTTCGTCCCGGAGGGCATCGAACGGCAGAGGCTCCGCTACGGCGATGTCCGGTACGACGTGGAGCGCCACGCCCGCCTCTCCACCGATGATGTCAACGATGGTTGACGGGTGTCCGATGTCAACGTAAGTTGACGTCATGACCGAAGCAACGGATCTCGCCGCCCGCGCCGGTGATCACGACCCGCGAGTCGGCCTGCGGGCCGTCGCCGCACTGCGGCGGCTGCTCGAGCAACTCGAAGCCGTCCAGGTGAGAAGTGCCCGTGTCCAGGGGTGGTCGTGGCAGGAAATCGCTGCCGAGCTGGGTGTCAGCAGGCAGGCCGTGCACAAGAAGTACGGGAGGCATTGATGTTCGAGCGATTCACCAAGGGTGCCCGGGCCACCGTGACCGGCGCCGTGACCCATGCCGAGCGTACGGACGCGGACTCGGTGACCGAGGGGCACCTGCTGCTCTCCTTGCTGGACCAGCAAGGCAGCCGGGTCTCCTTCGCCCTCGCTGCCCTCGGACTCAGCGATCGCCGCGCCTCGGTGGAGGCGGCACTCGACGATGCCCGCCGCCGCGGAGGGCTCACCAGGGCCGACAGTGAGGCGCTCGCCGGAATCGGTATCGATGTCACCGAGATCGTGGCCCGGGTCGAAGGGGCTCACGGTGAGGGGGTTCTGGCGGGCGGGCGCGCGAACCGCCGATGGTGGACCGGCCGTCGGCCCTTCACGGCCGGCGCCAAACGCATCCTGGAGAAGTCCCTGCGTGTCGCCCTCGGCCGCCGCGACCGCTTCATCGGTGAGGAGCACTTGCTGCTCGCCCTGACCGCTTGCCCCGGTGTCGTGGCCGATGTGCTCGCCGAACACGGTGCCACCTACGCGACGGTGGAGCGGGCACTGTACGGGGACACGGGCCAGGGCACGGCCCGCGCGAGCTGAACCGGCGACCCGGCCCGCGCGAGCTGAACCGGCGGCCCGGCCCGGCGGCCCGGCCGGGTGAAGCCGACGGGGCGCGACGCCGGCCTGGCCGCGGTGTCGCCCGGCCAGGATGTCCGGCCGGGCGACGAGCGGTTCGTCACCTGCCGGAGGGGCCCGCCGCCGTCTCGTCGGGCGTACCGCGCAGCAGTGAGTCGATGCGGGTCGCCGCCCCGGCCAGGTGACGGCGCGCCTCCGCGAGCTGTGCCTCGGTGACGCCGCGGTCCCGGGCCGCGTCGCGGATGTCGTCGCGGAAGCGGTCCAGCAGGCGGTCCAGGTCCCGGGCGGCGTCGCCGGTGCTCGTGGCGTCGGCGGCCCACTCGATGTCCGGTTCTTCGGGTGCCGGACGGCTGTACGAGGGCCAGGTGCCGGTCTTGGCGAAGCCGCCGAGCTGGCCGGTGATCTCGGCGAGCCCGTCCCGCACCCCGGCGGGCCAGTCGCCCCGCGCGAAGTGCTCCTGGACCTGGCGTGCGGCGTTCTGCACCTGCTCCCGAGCCTTCTCGTGCGCCTCCTGGGCCTGACGGCGGGCCTGGTCGGCGTCCTCGCGGGCCTTACGGGACTCGTCCTTCGCCCTGCGGGCCTGTTCCTTCCATTCCTGCTTGGCCTTGCGGAGCTCTTCCTTCGCCGTGCGCCAGGCATCCGTGTCCCCGAGACCGGCGTCCCAGCCGCTCCGGCCGCCGGCCGAGGCATGCCGGGACTCGGAGGCCGCAGCGCGCATCTCGCTGCGGAGCTGGCCCGCCGCGCCCCGTACGTCGTCGCGGATCTCGGCGGCCAGCTCGGAGACGGACTCGCGGATCTCCAGCTCCAGATCGGCCAGTTCGCCGCTTCGGCCGGCCAGCTCGGCGCGCCCGGCGTCGGTGATGGAGTAGACCTTGCGGCCGCCTTCGGTGGCGTGGGTGACCAGGCCTTCCGCCTCGAGTTTGGCCAGCCGGGGATAGACGGTGCCGGCCGACGGCGCGTACAGCCCCTGGAAGCGCTCCTCCAGGAGGCGGATCACCTCGTACCCGTGGCGGGGGGCCTCGTCCAGCAGTTTGAGCAGGTACAGGCGCAGACGGCCGTGGGCGAATACGGGGGCCATGTCAGAGCACCTTTCCGGTCGGCTCGGCATCGTGCGCGTGGTCCTGGACGGGTGGGCGGCGCAGCAGGGCGATGGAACCCGACACCGTGGTCGCCTTCAGCCTGCCCGTGCCCGCTCCCAGGGTGCCGGTGATCTTCTTCGCGCCCCACTGGCCGCCCACGCGCAGGTCTTCGAAGGCGCTGGACACGGTGCCGCCGGCGGTGTTCGCCTCGACCCTCGCGTCCGCCGGATGTGGCAGCCGGACGGCGATCTCGCCGGACACCGAGGTCAGTCTGATGTCGGTCGGCTTCGGTGAGGTGTCGAGATCGAGCAGCATGTGGCCGGTGACGGATTCCGCGTGGACCGAGGTGCCGGCACTCTCGACGACCGTCAGATCGCCCGACACCGACGTGAAGTGGAGGTCGCCCGTGACGGACTGGGCCTCCAGGGTGCCGGACACGGTCTCGGCACGGACGGCTCCGGAGAGGCCCACGAGGGTGCTGTCGCCGGAGATGCCCCTCAGCTCTGTCCGCCCCCTGATTCCCGAGACGACCGCTTCGGCGCCGACCGCTCCGACCTCCACCGCCGCCCTCGTCGGCACGGACAGGGACACCACGGCGCTGCGACGCGGACTCCGCCGGTCGAGCCACGAGAGGAGGCCCTGCCACGGCAGGTCCTCGTAGGTGACGGTGAGGGTGCCGTCCCGCAGGGTCACGATCAGCGGGGGCCCGTCGATCGCGGACACCTCCAGCCTGGCGGCCGGCTCGTCGGTGCCGACGACATTGATCGTGCCGTCGACGAGCCGCACGTTGAGTGCTGTCACGGGCTCGTCGAAGGCGAGCCTCAGGGGCTCGGCGACGGTCCACGTCGTCTCGGGCATGGATCTGACCTCCCACTGGCTGGCGTAACGCAATATATCGCGTCTCCTGAGAACACGATATATCGCGGATCGGGGAAGTCAAGAGTGAATCGGAAGGGGCGTGTAGGGGTGGTCGATGAGTGCATCAAAGGGTCCACAAGTGGGCAAAGTGCCCTAGCGTATGGGACATGACCGCGACATCCGTGGGTGCCCTGCTGCTGTGCCGGGCCGACCCCGAGACCGTACGGCCCGTGGCCCACCTCCTGCGGGAGCGCATGCTGCTCGTGCCCGCCGGGGCCGGCTGGAGCGTGCTCGTCCCCGAGGGGAAGCCGTGGCGGAAGGACGGCCAGGACGGGGGCGGGGGAGCGGCGGCAGGCGGGGGCACCGCGTCCGACGGAGGTGTGGAGCCCGTCGACCGCGTCGTCGGCGGCTGGGTCACGGCCCTCGCGGTGGGTTCGACGTGGCCGGTACTCGCGCTGTGGTGGGACGGGGACCGGTCCGGCTACACGCTAGCCTCGGGGTTCCGCCGCCCGGTCGGCTACACCTGGCTCGCCGACGGCACCCCCGCCGCCGAGGAGGAGGCCATGCGGACGTCCGCACTCCGGCTCGGCCTCGACCCCGTCCAGGACGTCCAGGCGCTGGAGGAACTCACCCGGGCGGATCCGGAGGCGGACGCCGATGCCCGGCTGCGGGGGCTGCTCGTCGTGCTCGCCCGCGCGGGGGTGGATCTCCCGCCCGGTCTCACGCCGGGCGATCCCGCCGACCGGCTGCGCTCGGTGGCCGGGATCCTCCCGGAGGCGGAACAGATCGAATGGGCCGGCTGGCGCGATGCCGTTCGCGTGGAACTCGACGCCGTCGAGAGCGGAAGCCTCGGCCCCTGGATGCTCGGTCCGCGGGCCCGTGCCGCCGCCACGGCCCAGGTCGTCGTGGGTCTCCCGCTCGCCCTGTGGGGTGCCGGCCGCCGTAGCGGCGGCTGGGTCACGGCGGGCATGGTCCTTCTCGTGCAGGGTGTGCTGGGACTCGCGTACAACCGCCTCAGGAGCCCGGCGGGAGGACGTCGGGGGAGGTGACTACTCGTCCTCGTCCTCGTCGTCCAGCCGGGCCAGCCAGGTCGCGAGGCGTTCGACGGGGACCTCGAAGTCGGGATTGAGGTCGACGAAGGTGCGGAGTTGCTCGGCGAGCCACTCGAAGGTGACCTCCTCCTCGCCGCGCCGCTTCTCCAGTTCCTCGATGCCACGGTCCGTGAAGTACATGCGTGCGCTCGCTCCGGGTGGGGACGTAGGTGTCCCCTCAGGGTAATGGCGTTCCCATCGCCGCCGCGCAGGGCAGAACACCCGGAACAGGCGTACCGCGGACGGCGTCGTGCTCCATGAGCCCCACATCGCCTGCGGACTCCCGCTAATCTGCGACGAGTTGGGGAACGGGGGGTGTCATGGGTGACAGTGTGGCCCGGATCACGCGCATCGAGATGCCGGACGGTACACCGGTCTGGGCGCGGATATCCGGCGCTGAGGAGCTGGGGGAACCCACAGGGGGGCCGACCTACACGGACATCGGGTACGAGGACCTGACCGACCGGATCCAGGCGAGGGTGGAGAGCCTCGCCGACGTCGTCACGAGCGTCGCCCGCTCGTTGGCCGAGCCCTTGCGCGCGGTACGGCCGGACGAGGTCAGCGTGGAATTCGGCATCGAGCTCACGGCCAAGGCGGGCAAGGTCGTCGGACTCCTCGCGGACGGCGAGGCCAAGGGCGCGATCAAGGTCACTCTCACCTGGTCCGGCGGAGAGTCCCCTCCCTCCACCTCTCCTCCCGCCGCGCCGCCAACCGCCACACCTCCTCCTCCCACCACGCCCCCTCCCGCCACGCCGCCATCCGCCACACCTCCTCCTCCCACCACCACCCCGCCGCCCGTCGGCGCTCCGCCGGGCGAGCCGTCCGCCGGGGCTTCCACCGGCGCACCGGTGCATCCCCTCGGCGGTGGGGCGCCCGGCGGTGACGGTTCATGACCCAGCCCGCCGGCGGGGGCGCAGAGGGCGGACGGGACCGGGCGACCCTTGCCCTGATGGACCTCGTGAGGGAAGCGACGGTACGCATCCATCGGCCGGGGCCCGGGTATGTCCCAGACGGATCCGACACGGGCTTTCTCGGCAGCGGCTTCTTCATCGCACCCAGCTGGGTCCTCACATGCGCCCACGTGGTGCTTCAGGGGGAGGGGGGCGGGGTGAACGTGGTCTTCAGGCCCGACCGGCACAGCGCCGCGGAGACCGCCGTCGCGGGCACGATCGTCGCGACGCTGCCCGAGACCGGACCGGGCACCGGACCGCGGGCACCCGGCTGGCCGGCCCCCGACCTGGCCCTGATCCGCCTGCTGGAACCGGCCGAACACGCGTGCGTATACGTGACGGAGAGGCCCGCCGCCATGCTCCCGGGCGGCAGGGTCCACTACGTGGGCTGGACCGGTCCGAGGGGCGGCAGGCCGGCCGCCGTCAGCGGCGACTGCGCGGTGAAGGGCATGTTCGGGGGGCCCGCCGACGACGGGCAGCAGATCCGGCTGGGCGGTGACTGGATGGAGGCCGGGATGTCCGGCGGCCCGGTGGTCGACCTGGCCCGGGGTGAGGTGGTCGGCGTCCTCAAGTCACGCATCGAGGGCGAACAGGGCGGCACGGCGGTCGGCATCGAACGGCTGCGTACCCTCCCGGTCCCGGCCGGTGCGGAGGACCGGCGGGCCGATCACTACCACGCGGTGTTCCACGCGCACGACCGTCATCACGCCGACCGGCACGACAGCACGGCCGGCACCGAGCGGACCTGGGTCGACGCCCAGAGCGAGCTCGCGACCGGGCCCGGGCACACGCTCAGCCCCCGGCAGCGGATCGTCCTTCTGGGGCGGCTGGCGGACATCCCGCCCCCGGTCAGCACGCGTGCCCTGCTCGACCTGCTGGACAGCCTTCCGGACGTCTGGTCCGGCGATCACCGCCCTGCCCCGCGGGGCTGGCGCGACGGCCTCGCGGCCCTGTACGAGGTGCGTGACGGCGATCCCGCGCTCGAACTGGTCCTGCGCTACTGCATGGCCGTCATCTCCGCCGACCGCCCCTACGAGGCCACGGGCACCGCGGAGGCCACCCAGGCCCTCTGGGAGTGGGTGCGCCGGACCGCCGACGACCGCCTCTCCCGCGGCTTCCGCAAGGAACTCGATCTGCTCTGGAGCGCGGGCCGCAACCGTCCGGTTCCCGGGCGCCGCGCACCTCACGCCCGGCCCGGCGCGGCGGAGCCGCCGGCGGCGCGGTCCTTCGTCCTGCTGTCGCTGGAACTGCGTGGCTGGGAGCAGGGACGCTACGACTGGCGCATCGCCGTCGGTGAGGGCGACGGCGACTTCCGTCCGGTCGCGGAGGACGCCCACGGCACCGCGCTGGCCGACCTGCCGTCCCGGTTGGCCGCTCCGCTGGCCGAGGCCTTCAGGTGCTGTGACGAGCCGGACAGCCCGGCCGTCCTCCAGGTGGCCACCGACCGGGCGTTGTTCACCCTGGACGTGGACAAGTGGTGCCTGGCGCCGCACGAACCACCGCTCGGTGTCGTGCGCCCCGTGGTCCTCAGGTGCGCCGACCAGGAGGCGTACGACGAGGAGTGGTCCGCGAAGGAGCGGAAGGTCCGCTGGAACCGCATGGCGGCGGGCCCGGTACGCGGCGAGGTCATCGACTGTGTCGCCGGTATCCGGGTACGTGTTCCGGAGACGGCCGAGCTCCGCACGCTGGCGCACGAGACGGTTCCGCTGCTCTGCCAGTACGGCGGTCACTCCCCGGCGGAGGCTCTGGCCGGGCTCGGCCGGGTGGTGAGCGCGGGCTACGGCGTGGTGCTGTGGCGGAGGCGCGCGGGGCAGGCCGGGGCCGTCTGCACGGAGTTCCACCGGCGTGGCGCCGACACGGTGGCACAGGCCGGCGTGAGTGGCCGACTTCCCTACTTGATACACGAGTTGAGGAAATCTGTACGGGCCGGCCGTATCGAGACGTACTGGTCCGACAGCGTCGCCCTGCTCTACGACGACCCGCATCATCCGCTGCCCGGCTCCGGGCAGCTCCTGGAGGCGCCATGACAGGAGGAACGCCATGAGTGAACCGAGCGAGTGGCTCATCTACCGAGGGGCCGGCGAACCGCACGAGGGGATCGGGCGCCTGCCCTCCCCGCCGCCCTGGCGGGACTTCGCGAACCGTGCCGGCCCACCGCCCGGCGGAGCCGAGGAGGCCGACGGCTCCGCGGACCGGCGGCTGGGCAGCCACCGGCATCTGGCCGAGCTGCACCGGCCGGGCGCCGAGGAGCTGGAGATGATCAACGCCGCGCTCTACCTCAGACGCCCACTGCTCGTCACCGGGAGCCCAGGTGCGGGGAAGAGCACCCTGGCGCACTCGGTGGCCCACGAGCTCGGCCTCGGCAAGGTGCTGCGCTGGCCGGTGGTCAGCCGCTCCACCCTGCTCGACGGGCTGTACCGCTACGACGCCATCGCACGGCTCCAGGACGTACAGATCGCCGCACACGGGGCAGCCGGGGCGCAGGCCGGGGAGGGCCCCGCGGACGACATCGGGAGCTACATCAGGCTCGGCCCGCTCGGCACCGCGCTGCTGCCGTCCGACCGGCCGCGAGTGCTGCTCATCGACGAGCTCGACAAGAGCGACATCGACCTGCCCAACGACCTGCTCAACGTGCTGGAGGAGGGCGAGTTCGCCATCCCCGAGCTGGAGCGCATCAGCGACAGGCTGCCCGACGGGGAGGCCCGCGTCCTGGACGACGACGGCAACAAGGCGGTGATCAGGGGAGGCAGGGTCCAGTGCACGTCCTTCCCCTTCGTCGTCCTCACCAGCAACGGCGAGCGTGACTTCCCCGCTCCGCTCATGAGGCGCTGCATCCACCTGGAGCTCGGCCGCCCCGACCACCAGCGACTGGCCACCTTCGTGCGCGCGCACCTCGGTGACGAGGCGGCGCGCTCCGGGGACGATCTCATCAGCCACTTCCTGGAGCGCTCGCGCGGCGAACTCCTCGCGACGGACCAGCTGCTGAACGCCGTCTACCTCACCGACGTGACCGCGCCCTCGGGCCGCGACAGGCTCGCCGACCTGCTCATCCAGCGACTCGACCGGCCGAGGTGAACGGCTGATGCCCGATGCCGCGGCACGGCACGGACCGGGCGGCCCCCAGGACGCGCCCACCCCCCGTAACGGAGGACCGGACGAGCCGGGGGCCGGCGGGAGCGGGCTGCTGCCCGCGTTCGTCGCCAGGCTGCGCGGGGCCGGGCTCGACCCCGACGCGGAACAGATCTGCGACGTCCTCTGGCTCGCCCGGCAGACAGCCGGCGCGGACGCACCGGAGGCGCCGGCCACCCCTGGTCCGCTGCCGGACCGCACCGCCGAGGCCCTCGGGAGCGTCAGCACCCACGGCAAGGACGAGCGCCCGGCACCCCCCGGCCCGGACCCGTCCGCTCCCGACCAGGACACGGACGGAGAGCCGGACGGTCCGCCGCCCGCGGACCCGCGCGTCGCTCTCTACCCGGTCCCGTACACCACCGGCGTGCCCGGCCGGTCCGGCGGCGCACTCCGGTCCGGCCTGGGGAGTGCCACGGTGCTCCCTCTCGGGGTGCCCGCCGCGCAGTCGCTCCCGGACCTGCTGGAACTGCAGCGCGCGCTGCGCCCGTTGCAGCGCTACCGGACGGGGGCCCCGCCCCGGCGCAGCACCCTGGACGAGTCGGCGACGGCGGAGCTCAGCGCCCGGACGGGCGGGCTGGTCATTCCGGTGTTCCGAGGGGTGTCCCGAGCCGACGCGCTTCTTCAGTGCGTCATGGACGCCTCGTCCTCGATGCGTGTCTGGGACCGCATGTTCACCGAACTCCAGTCGATATTCGCCCAGCTGGGAGCCTTCAGGGACGTACAGGTGCGCTATCTGCACGAGGGCCCTGACGGGGCGCCGGCGGTGAGCCGGAGTGCCGATCCGGCCGCCGCCCCCCTGCACTCCGCGGACCGGCTCAGCGATCCCACGGGCCGCCGTGTCACCGTGGTGGTCAGCGACTGCACCGGGCCCGTCTGGCGCAACGGGCAGGCGCACCGGCTCCTGCACCACCTCACCCGGCAGACCCCCACCGCCGTACTGCAGCCACTGCCGCAGCGACTGTGGAACCGCACCAGACTGCCCGTCAGCTACGGCGTCCTGTCGCGCGGCGACGGCATCGGCGGGGCCGCCACGCTCAGGGTGACCGATGAGTCCGGGGCGCTCCTGCCGGGACACGACGGGTCGCTGGCCGTTCCCGTGCTGCCGCCCGTCGCGGGTGCGCTGGCCGGCTGGGCCAGGCTGCTCTCCGGCACCGGTGCGGGACGGATCTACGGTGCCGTCGCCCGGGTGCGCGCGGACCAGCCGGCGGCCCCCGCGCCACGAGGCGGCGCCCGGCCGTCCTCGCTCCAGCTGGTCAGCCGGTTCCGTTCGTCGGCCTCCCCGGCCGCCGGGCAGCTGGCGGTCTACCTCGCCGCCGCACCGCTCTGCCTCCCCGTGATGCAACTGGTGCAGCGGACCATGCTGCCGGACTCGGGCCCCTCCGAGCTTGCCGAGGTCCTGCTGAGCGGGCTGCTGACCCGCACCGGGGTCGACGCGGCGGAACAGGGGCAGTGGTACGCGATCGAACCGGGTGTCCAGGAGGCACTGCTCGGCTCGCTGGGCCGGGACGAGGCCAAGCTCGTGCTCAAGCACTGCTCGGAGTACATCGAGCAGCGTTTCGGGAGGGCGGGACCCAACTTCCCGGCCCTGGCCCTGGCCCAGCTCGGCGACGGCAGGTACAGCGCACCGTCGTACCCCGCCGGCCCGCCTTACCAGGACGAGGCGGACGACCCCGGGGCCGGTGGAATCGAAACGGACACGCCGGGCGGTGCGCCGACTCCGCCCCAGGTCCCGCACCCCTTCGCCGAGGTCGCCGCCCAGGTGCTGAAGCGCTTCATGCCGCTGCCCGACCGCTTCGCCCGACCCGACGGTACGCAGGGCTCCCGGCGCCCCGACCCCGCGGGGGCCACCGCCGTCGCCGCCGCACGCGACCTCGTGCGTCAGTTCGAGTCCGACGGCATGGTGCAGTATCTGATCGACGCGGTCCAGATGCTGCGCGGAGCCACCGGCCGGGAGCGGTCCGAACCCGGCCCCGCCCTGTGGGCCGAGTACGCGCGCTGCCTGCTCCGCCTCTGGGAGGTGCGGGGCGGCGACGAGTTGCTGCACGAGGCCGAGCGCGCCGCCGAGCGTGCCGCGGGCCACCCCGGAGCCGTGGCCGAACGGGCGGTCCTGGCCAGAGTTCTGCACGTTGCCGCCGACGACCGGCGGCGCCGCGGTGACCGCCGCGGCGCCCTGGAACTGCTGCGCCGAGCGGATCGCGAGTACACGGTGGCCTGCGCGGACCCGGACCTGGACCCGGGAAGCGCGTTGCGCCTCACCCTGGAGCGGGTGCGCGCCCTGGAGGCGCAATGGCGGTTGGGAGGTGACCCCGCGCTGCTGCAGGCGGCCGTCGGCATGCTGGAGGCCTTCGCCGACGTGTGGCCCGACCAGGAGGACCGTCCCTCGCCCCTGGTCCTGGCCCATGGGCGGGTCCTGCTGCGGCTGGCCGGTGCGACCAGCGACGCCGAGCAGTCCCGGGTGTACGCCCGCCAGTCGGCGCGGTCGCTGCGCACGGCGTTCGAGGCCGGCGCCGCCCAGCACACCGGCGACACCCGGACACGGGTCCTGCTGGACCTGGTGGACGCCCTGCTGGGCTGCGGAGGAGATCCGGAGGAAGCGTCGAACCTGGTCGGACAGGCCCTGGAGGCGGTGCACGACCAGCGCATGCGGGCCCCGCTCCGGGCGAGGGCGGGCCGGATCCGCGTCGCACGCCACGAGCACACCGGCGACCCGTCGGAACTGGTCCTGGCCGCGGCATGGTTCGAGCGCGCCGCGCGCAGCGTCCCGAGGGACTCCCGGGACCACGCCGACCTGCTCGCCGAGTGGGGCAGCGCCCTGCTGAGGCGCGCCGGACTGCCCGACGGCGACCGCTACATCGGCGACGCCGTCCGGGTCCTGCGCGACTGCCGTACGGAGACCGCCGGCGGCAGCCCGCGCCAGGCGGGCCGGCTGCTGATGCTCGGCAGGGCCCTGATGCTTCGCCACCGGGCCACCGGCGACCCCGTGGACCTGCGCGAGGCCGAGCACCTCTTCGATCTCGCCGCGAGGGAGGCCCGCGATCCGCTGACCGAGGCGGAGTGCAGGCTGGAACTGGGGCGGTCCCATCTCGACGCCTACCACAGCCTCGGCAGGTCCACCCGTCTCGACGAGGCGGCGGAGGCCTTCCGCACGGCCTCCGAGGCCGCCAGGGCCGCGGAAGAGGAGCTTGAGGTTCCACAACTGATCGGACAAGCAGTGGAATTGGCTGCTACAGCCAACCACTGGCGGGGTATGACCTATGAAGAGGCGGGGCGTCCCAGGGCCGCGCGCGACGCGTACCGGGCGGCCCGTCTCGAATGGCGCAAACTGCCGGACGCGGGCGGCCCGGCGGGCGAGTCGACGGACCGTCGGCTGGAGGCGCTGGAGCGATGAGCGTTCGACGGGGAACGCCGACGGGCACGCTCAGTACCACTTGTGTCAGGGCCGTGCGCTCACGAGCGAGCGCACGGTGGTGAGCCGGGTACGACGTCGACGGGGAGTCGCGATGAGTCAGTCCGCGCGCGAAGGCGGAGCAGATGCACCACGGGAGCCGTACGCAGGGGGCGAGCCGTTGCCCGACCTGCTGCAACTGGACCTCGAAACCCTCCGGACGATGGACCACCCGGTCCTCGCCTCGGTGGTCGCGGACCTGCGGTGCCGGGCGGGAGCGCCGCAGGAAACGCTGTGGGGCTTCACCAGCGCGCTGTGACCGGCCCCGCGGGCGACAGCACTTCGAGGGGGCCGGAGTGTCCGGATCGGAGAGGACGACCCCTGCGACGGTGCCGCCCGCCGGTCCGGTGACCCCCGTTCCCTTCGGGCAGTTCATCATCAAGGTGCACGGCCGCTGCAATCTCGCGTGCCGCTACTGCTACCTCTACGAGGGCCCGGACAACACCTGGCGGGACCGTCCGGGCCCCGCGTCCGACGCCGTGCTGGACCGCGCCGCCGCACGTGTCGCCGAACACGCCGCCACGCATCGCCTCAAGCGGATCTCGCTCGTCCTGCACGGTGGCGAACCCCTCCTCGCGGGAGTGGACCGGCTGGGCGCCCTCGCCGGCCTGGTCCGCGAACGGGTCCCGGACCCCTGCACCGTCAGCACCACCCTCCAGACCAACGCCACGCTCCTCACCGACGCGCGCGCCGCGACCCTGGCCGGGCACGGCATACGCGTCGGCATCAGCCTCGACGGAGGCCTCGCCGCCCACAACTCCCGCCGTACCGACCACGCCGGACGCCCTTCCTGGCCCGCGGCCTCGCGAGGCGCCCGGCTGCTCGCCGCCCGCCACCCCGACGCCTACGCCGGCATCCTCACCGTCGTCGACCCGGACACCGACCCGGTCGAGGTGTACGAGTCGCTGCTCGCCCTGCGGCCCCCGGCCGTCGACCTGCTGCTCCCGCACGGCAACTGGACCACCCCGCCGCCCGGTCTGTCCGACCGGGTCAGGGACGAGGGGGCGGGCCCCGGTGCGGCGGCTCCCCGCCCGGCCCCGTACGGGGACTGGCTGTGCGCCGTCTTCGACCGCTGGTGGCGGGCCGGACGCCGGGAGACCCGGGTGCGCCTCTTCGAGGAGTGCCTGGCCCTCCTGCTGGGCCTGCCCGCCGCCACCGAGTCCCTCGGACTCGACCCCGTCAACGCCGTCGTGGTGGAGACCGACGGAAGCATCGAACAGGTCGACTCCCTCAAGTCCGCCTACGACACGGCCGCGGAGACCGGGCTCGACGTCTTCCGCCACAGCTTCGACGAGGCGCTGAGCCACCCCGGCATCGCCGCCCGTCAGGCAGGCGCGGGCGCGCTCGCCCCCGCGTGCCGCGCCTGCCCGCTGCTCGGTGTCTGCGGCGGCGGGCACTACGCCCACCGCTACCGCGCCGGACACGGCTTCGTGAACCCGTCCGTCTACTGCGCCGACCTCGAACGGCTGATCCGCCACATCGCGGCCCGGCTGGCCGACGCCGTCACAGGAGACGGGCCGTGACCCCCGCCCTCTCCGACCGCGAACTGCGCGCGCTGGGCCGTACCGAGGGTGACGCCCACGCCCTCGGGCTTCTGGTGCACGACCAGGACACGCGCCGCTTCCTCCTCCTGCGGGCCCTGTTCGACGCCGCCGACCAGGCCCCGGACGCGGTCTGCCCACCTGCCCTGCGCCACCGCCTCCGTGACGACTGGGCGCTGCTGGAGGCGGCCGAGCGCGCCGACCGCGCCGCCGCCCGCTCCGTGCTGCTCCACCCGCTGGTGGGCCCCTGGGGCCGGCGCTGCCTGTCCGGCCTCGGCGCCGGCGCGACCACCCCGCAACTCCTGGCCGATATGGCCCACTTCGGGGCGATCGCCGCCGCGGCCGCGATCCGGGCGCGGATGCCGTTCACCATCCGGCTCACCGTGCGCGGCAGCACACTCCCGCTGCCCACCCTGGGGGCTCTGCGAACCGGCCGCGGCCAGGTCGACCTGAGTCACGCGGACGGGGTGTTGGCCGTGCGGAGCGAGGGCGGGACGGACATCGTGGTGCGCCCCGTGACCGACGGCCGCCACCCCCACGACCCGCGGTGGCGGCCCGTCCACGTGCTGCCGCCCCTGGTGCCCGGCGCGGCGCCGGTCCCCCTCGACGACTTCGATCCCCATCGCACGGCGGACGGCGGCCCGGGAGCCCACGGCCTGAGCGGCGCCGTGCGCCTCGACGACCGGGCCCGGGCGGGCTGGGCGGAGTCATGGGCGGGGGTCGCCGACCGGCTCCGCGCCGGGGGCGGTCACCGGCTCACCGAAGCGGCGGTCCTGCTCCGTTGCCTGGTTCCGCTCGCCCCGCCACCCGGCTCCGGACGGACGGGCGGGAGCGCGTCGCACTGCAGCGGCACCCGCCGCGAGGCGTTCGGCGCCGTGCTCAGCAGCCGCCCCGGCACCTCCGGGTACTTCGCCTCCACGCTCGTGCACGAGTTGCAGCACACCAAGCTGGCCGCGCTCACCGCCCTCGTACCGCTGCACCACGAGGGCCCGGAGGCACGGCACTTCGCGCCCTGGCGCCCCGACCCCCGGCCGTTCGACGGCCTGCTGCAGGGCGCCGTGTCGCACGCCGCCCTCGCCGGCTACTGGCAGCGGTGCGCGCTGGCCGCGGAGAGCGCGGGGGAGCGGGACCTGGCCTGGACCGAGCACGCCCGCTGCCATGAACAGGTGGGCGCCGTACTGCCGGTCCTGGCCGGATCGGGCGGGCTGACGCGGGAGGGACGCGTGGTCGTCAACGAGTTGATCAGCCTCTACCACCGTCTGGCGGAATCTCCGGCTCCCACGGGGCACCAGGCCCGCGCGAGGGCCTACGTGGGTACGGCCCGGGTGATATGGCAGCAGAGGAACGGCTCCGGGCAGCTGTGAAGAACCGCGCCCGCCGGGCAGGAACGCGAGGTTCCCGCAAGGTCGCCGGTGTATGTTGACAAGGCTTGTAACGATGCAGGGAGACGGTTGAATGCCCGTACCAGATAAGCACGTTGGGGCGGCCGGAGCACATTCCGTCACCATCAGTTTCGCGGGGTTCAACCGGGCCTGGGCCACCTGGATCGGGGACTGCCTCGAACGGCGCGGGGTGCGGGTCGGCTACCAGCGCTGGGACCCGCAGGCCGGGACCGCGCTGGAGGACGAGCTCCGGAACCTGATGCTCGCCCCCGGCCGGATCCTCGTCGTCCTCAGCGAGTGGTACTTCCAGCTCGGTCCCCGCAGCCAGGAGGAGTGGAACAGGGCGCTGCGCGCGGTGGTCGCCCCGGACCCGGGCCGCTTCGCCGCGGTCTCCGTCACCACCTCGGCCCTTCCCGGCGCCACTTCGGTCTTCGCCGCGGCCGACCTGACCAACACCGGCCAGGACGACGCCGAGCGGCGCCTGCTCGCCCACCTCGAACTGCCCGACGAGCCGCTGCCGCGGCCCGAAGGGGGGCGACCGGCACCGCGCTACCCGGCCGTCACCCCCGAGGTGTGGGGCGGGGTCCCGCGCCGCAACACGCGGTTCACGGGCCGCGAGGCCCTGCTCAGCAACGTCTACCGCACCCTCCAGGACGCGGGCCCCGGCGCCGGTGTCGTCACCGTGCACGGGATGTCCGGCGTCGGCAAGACCCAGCTGGCCGCGGAGTACGTCTACCGCTTCAACGCGGAGTACGACGTGGTCTGGTGGGTCCCGGCCGACCGGCGGGCCCTCTACCGCCAGAAGCTCGCCGAACTCGCCCCGGAGCTGGGCCTGAGCACCGGTGCCGAGTACGGGGAGCGGCTGCGCGCCGTGCGCGACGCCCTGCGGCGCGGCGAACCGCACTCCCGCTGGCTCCTCGTCGTGGACGGCGCCGACGAGCCGGACCAGATCAGCGACCTGGTGCCGAACGGACCGGGCCATGTGCTGATCACGTCGCGCAACACCGAGTGGGGCGAGTACAACAGCTCACTGATCAGGGTGCCCGAGTACGACCGGGGCGAGTCCGTCTCCTTCGTCCGCCGCCGGGCCCCGAGGCTCACCGAGACCGAGGCCGACGAACTGGCCGGGGCGCTCGGCGACCTCCCGCTGCTGCTCGACCAGACGGCCGGCTGGCTCAACGACTCCGACATGTCCGTACGGGAGTACATCCAGCTGCTCGACAACGGCATCGAGGGGGACGTGGTCAAGGTCTCCGCGGACTTCCCGCTGGCCTTCCAGACCGCCTGGTCGATACTGCTGAACCAGCTCAAGGAGACCGTCCCCGAGGCCGTCGACCTGCTCCGTCTGTGCAGCTTCTTCGCCCCCGGCTCCATCCCCGTACGGCTGCTCAAGGAGATGCCGCCCGGGGATGTCCCGGAGCAGCTCTCCCGCCTGATGAACGATCCGGTGCTGTGGAACCGGGCGGTCGGCCGGCTGAGGCAGTACTCCGTGGTCCGGCTGGAGTCGCACGAGTCGGGCACCGAGGACGCGTCCTCCGGAGAGTCGATCTACCTGCACCGGATGGTGCACAAGGTCCTCGGGCTCGACATGCGCGGACCCGACCGCGGGGAGTTCGTCGACGTCGTCCGCCGCGCACTGGCCGCCGCGGACCCCGGCCGTCCCATGGAGGCGCTCTTCTGGCCCGCGTACGCCGAGATCGTTCCGCACCTCAAGTGGGCAGAGGTCCTGGAGAGCACCGATCCGGCCGTCCAGAACCTGACCCTCAACTGTCTGCGCTACATGTACTGCTCGGGGGAGTACCGCGCGGGCATCAAGCTGGGTGAACGCGCCCTGGAGGCCTGGCGGGAGCTGCTCGGCGAGACCCACCCCCGCGTGTGGGACGTCAGCTACCACTACGCCAACCTCCTCAGGGCCGTCGGCGACTACGCGGTCACCGAGGCCATGGAGCGGGTCGTCGTCGACCATCTGCGCCAGGAGCGCGGACCGCAGGACCTCAACCACCTCAGGGCCGCGACCGGCCTCGCCGCGGACCTGCGGGGGCTCGGCCGCTACGACGAGGCACTGGAGCTGTCCACCTGGCTCCTCGTCGCCTACCGTGACCTGCTCGGCGACCAGGACTCACGCACCGTCAACGCCCAGAACAACCTGGCCGTCTCGCTGCGCCTGCTCGGACGGTACGAGGAGTCGAGGGACCTCAACCGGCGCACCCTGGAGGCCCGGCGCCTGCTCCTCAAGCCACGCCACCACTGGACCCTCCTCTCCGAGATCAGCTACACCACGGACCTGCGCCTCCTGGGCCGCTACGGCGAGGCGGAGTCCCTCCAGGCCCAGAGCGCCGAGCTCCACCGCACCACCCTGGGCAAGGACAATCCGCAGACACTGATCGCCGAGTACAACCTGGCGCTCTGCCGCTACCGCCGAGGCGACCGGGGCAGGGCAGGGACGGCGCTCACCAGCGTCCTGGAACGGGCCGAGCGGGTGCTCGGCGAGAGCGACCCCCTGACCCTCATGTTCTCGGCGGGCCAGAGCTGCTTCGCCCGCGAGCACGCGGACGTGGACCAGGCCAGGGCCATAAGCGACCGGGTCATGGACGGGTACCGGATGATGCTCGGCGAGGACCACCCGTACCTCGCCGGCATCCGCGCCAACCACGGGCTGATCCTGCGCAACGTCGGCGAGCGGGACCAGGCCCACCTGCTCATCGAGCACGCACTCGCCGACATGACCCGGGCGGTGGGGGAGCACCACCCCTGGACCCTGGGCTGCGCGATCAACGCCTCGGCGCTGCGCAACCTGGTCGGGGACCCGGAGGCCGCCGCCGAGCTCACCGAGTCCACGATGAACCGCGCCACCGAGGTCATGGGCCGCACCCACCCGCTGACCCTGTCCGCCAGGATCGCGTACGCGGCCGACCTGAGGGCGCTGCGGGACCGCACCCGGGCGGAGAAGATCGAGGGCGAGGCCCTGGGCGACCTGGCGTCGAGCCTCGGCGCGCAGCACGTGCACACCGTCTCCGCCCGCTCGCGCAACCGGCCCTTCTGGGACTTCGAGCCGCAGATGATCTGAGGCGGCGCGCACGACGGGTTACGGCGCCCCGTGACGCCGGAGGGCCCGGCCCCGCGAGACGCTCGCGGGGCCGGGCCCTCCGGTGACGTACAGCCGCTGATCAGGCCTCGAAGACCTCGGCGACCAGCTGAGCCTGCTCGGCCTGGTGGCGCTTGGCCGAGCCGACCGCCGGGGACGAGCCACGCGGACGCGAGATGCGGCGCAGGCGCTCACCGTGCGGCACATCGGCGCCGACGGCCAGGTCCAGGTGGTCGATCAGGTTGAGCGCGATGAACGGCCACGCACCCTGGTTCGCCGGCTCCTCCTGTGCCCACAGGTACTTCTCGGCGTTCGGGTACTTGGCGATCTCGGCCTGGATCTCGGCACCCGGCAGCGGGTACAGACGCTCCAGACGGATGATCGCCGTCTCCGTGTCACCACGCTTCTCGCGCTCGGCGTCGAGGTCGTAGTAGAGCTTGCCGGAGACGAAGACGACCTTGCGGACGGCTTCGGCCGCGACCGACTCGTCACCGATCACCGGGCGGAAGCCGCCGGTGGTGAACTCCTCCACCTTCGACGCGGCCGCCTTGAGGCGGAGCATCGACTTCGGGGTGAAGACGATCAGCGGCTTGTGGTGCGGGTTGTGCACCTGCCACCGCAGGAGGTGGAAGTAGTTCGACGGCAGCGTCGGCATCGCGACCGTCATGTTCTCCTGGGCGCACATCTGCAGGAAGCGCTCGGGGCGGGCGGACGAGTGGTCCGGGCCCTGGCCCTCGTAGCCGTGCGGGAGCAGCAGGGTGACGCCGGACGTCTGGCCCCACTTCTGCTCGGCGGAGGAGATGAACTCGTCCACGACGGTCTGGGCGCCGTTGACGAAGTCACCGAACTGCGCCTCCCAGATGACCAGGGACTCCGGGCGGGCCAGCGAGTAGCCGTACTCGAAGCCCATCGCCGCGTACTCGCTGAGGAGCGAGTCGTAGACGTTGTAACGGGCCTGGTCGTCGGAGAGGTAGAGCAGCGGGGTGTAGTCCTCGCCGGTCTTCTGGTCGACGAGCACCGCGTGACGCTGGCCGAAGGTGCCGCGGCGGGTGTCCTGGCCGGCGAGCCGGACCGGGGTGCCCTCCATCAGCAGCGAGCCGATGGCCAGGGTCTCGCCCATGCCCCAGTCGATCGTGCCGTTCTCCACCGAGGCGGCGCGGCGCTGCATCTGGGGCATCAGGCGCGGGTGCACCGTGATGCCGTCGGGGATGTTCACCTGCGACTCGGCGATCAGCTTCACGACCTCCGAGGAGATCGCGGTGCCCACCGAGACCGGGAACTCCGCCTGCACGTCCGGGACATGCGGCTGGGAGGGCGCCGAGGTGGCCTCGCGGACCTCCGCGAAGACCTTCTCCAGCTGGCCCTGGAAGTCCTGGAGCGCCTGCTCGGCCTCTTCCAGCGTGATGTCGCCGCGACCGATGAGGGACTCGGTGTAGAGCTTGCGCACCGAGCGCTTCTTGTCGATCAGGGTGTACATCTGCGGGTTGGTGAACTCCGGGTTGTCGCCCTCGTTGTGACCGCGGCGGCGGTAGCAGATGAGGTCGATCACGACGTCCTTGTTGAACGTCTGCCGGTACTCGAAGGCGAGGCGCGCGACGCGGACCACGGCCTCCGGGTCGTCGCCGTTGACGTGGATGATCGGCGCCTCGATCATGCGCGCCACGTCCGTGGCGTACATCGAGGAACGCGAGGACTCCGGGGCGGCGGTGAAGCCGACCTGGTTGTTGATCACCACGTGCACGGTGCCACCGGTGCGGTAGCCGCGCAGCTGCGACATGTTGAGCGTCTCGGCGACGACGCCCTGGCCCGCGAAGGCCGCGTCGCCGTGGAGCGCGACGGGCAGGACCGTGAAGTCCGTGCCGCCCTTGTTGATGATGTCCTGCTTGGCGCGCGCGATGCCCTCGAGGACCGGGTCGACCGCCTCCAGGTGCGAGGGGTTGGCGGCCAGCGAGACCTTGATCTGCTCGCCGTCCAGGCCGGTGAAGGTGCCCTCGGCGCCCAGGTGGTACTTGACGTCACCGGAGCCGTGCATCGACCGCGGGTCGAGGTTGCCCTCGAACTCCCGGAAGATCTGCGCGTACGACTTGCCGACGATGTTCGCCAGGACGTTCAGCCGGCCGCGGTGGGCCATGCCGATGACGACCTCGTCGAGGCGGGCCTCGGCGGCGGAGTCGATGACCGCGTCGAGCAGCGGGATGACGGACTCGCCGCCCTCCAGCGAGAACCGCTTCTGGCCGACGTACTTGGTCTGCAGGAACGTCTCGAACGCCTCGGCGGCGTTGAGGCGGCGCAGGATCCGCAGCTGCTCCTCGCGCTCCGGAGCGGGGCGCGGACGCTCCACCCGGTCCTGGAGCCACTTGCGCTCCTTCGGCTCCTGGATGTGCATGAACTCGATGCCGGTGGTGCGGCAGTACGACTCACGCAGGACGCCGAGGATGTCGCGGAGCTTCATCATCGTCTTGCCGGCGAAGCCGCCGACCGCGAAGTCCCGCTCCAGGTCCCACAGGGTGAGGCCGTGCTCGGTGATGTCCAGGTCGGGGTGCTTGCGCTGGCGGTACTCCAGCGGGTCGGTGTCGGCCATGACGTGGCCGCGGACCCGGTAGGAGTGGATCAGCTCGAAGACCCGCGCGGCCTTGGTGACGTCGTCGTCGTGCGAGGCGTCGATGTCCTTGAGCCAGCGCACCGGCTCGTAGGGGATGCGCAGCGCCTTGAAGATCTCGTCGTAGAACTCGTTCTCGCCGAGCAGCAGCTGGGACAGCACGCGCAGGAACTCGCCGGACGCGGCGCCCTGGATGACCCGGTGGTCGTACGTCGAGGTCAGGGTCATGACCTTCGAGATGCCGAGCTTGTTCAGGGTGTCCTGCGAGGTGCCCTGGAACTCCGCCGGGTAGTCCATCGCGCCGACGCCCATGATGAGGCCCTGTCCGGGCATCAGGCGGGGCACCGAGTGGACGGTGCCGATGCCGCCGGGGTTGGTCAGCGAGGCCGTGACGCCGGAGAAGTCGTCCATGCCGAGCTTGCCGACGCGCGCACGGCGGACGATGTCCTCGTAGGCCTGCCAGAACTCGAAGAAGTTGAGCGTCTCGGCCTTCTTGATGGCCGCGACGACCAGCTGGCGGTCGCCGTTCGGCTTCACCAGGTCGATGGCCAGACCGAGGTTGACGTGCTCCGGCTTGACCAGGGTCGGCTTGCCGTCCTTCACCGTGAAGGAGTGGTTCATCGACGGCATGGCCTTGAGGGCCTGCACCATCGCGTACCCGATGAGGTGCGTGAAGGAGATCTTCCCGCCGCGGGCGCGCTTGAGGTGGTTGTTGATGACGATGCGGTTGTCGAAGAGCAGCTTCACCGGCACGGCGCGCACGGACGTGGCCGTCGGCAGTTCCAGAGAGGCGTTCATGTTCTTCGCGACGGCGGCCGACGGGCCGCGCAGCGTGACGAACTCCGGGCCGCCCGGCGCCTCGGCGGGGGCGTCCTTCTTCGCGGCCGCCGGGGCGGCCTTGGCGGGCGCTGCCTTCGCGGGAGCGGCGGGAGCCTGCGCCGGAGCCGCCGGAGCGGCTGCCGCGGGCTTGGCCGGAGCAGCCGGGGGCGCGGCCGGGGCCTGAGCCGGGGCCTGCGCCGGAGCGGCGTTGTTCACGGTGTTCGCGGCGGTGGCGGCCGGGGCCGGGGTCACCGCTCCCGCGGATGCGGGGACGGGCTTGTCCGCCGTGCCGGACGTGCCCGGCTTGTAGTCGGCGAAGAAGTCCCACCAGGCGCGGTCGACCGAATTCGGGTCCTGGAGGTACTGCTGGTAGATCTCGTCGACGAGCCACTCATTGGGGCCGAACGCAGCCGCCGGGTTGGACCCGGAGCCTGCTTCCTGATCGGTCGAGATGCTCGAGTTACTGGGGGACTGAGACGACACGGCGGCAACCGCCCTCTTCCGCTTCACAAGGTGATGGACAGCGGAAATCAAGGCTACGCCTCCCCAGCCGTTACGTGCAGGCCGGGCCGGTCTTCGTCGTGCACATCACATCGGAAGCCGGGTTTCGGCGCATGAAATGGCGGGAAACAAGCAGGGTTCCGCTGCCCTTCGGGTACGCGAGGCCGCGCTACGGCCCCTTGGACCGTATCTCTTTCCCGGCCGGGAGGGAGAAACGGGGCCCTCCGCTTCGAACGCGGGGTCAATCGTGGGCGTGCTGGTTGCCCGGAAGGGTGACCTGGATGCGGCACCCGCGGGCGGATTCGGCCACTCCGATGCGACCGCCGTGCAGATCGACCGCCCAGCGGGCGATGGCAAGCCCCAGGCCCGTACCGCCGTCACTGCCGGGGCCGTGCGGAGACGGCGCCTGGCCGCGGTTGAAGCGTTCGAAGACCCGGTGGCGCTCGGCCTCCGGGATGCCGGGCCCCTCGTCGATGACCTCGAGCTCCAGCGACTCGGGATGCTCCCCGCGCCGCGCCAGCACCGTGACCCGGCCGTGCGGCGGACTGTGCTTGACGGCGTTGTCGATGAGATTGGCCACCACCTGGTGCAGGCGCTCCGCGTCCGCGTGCGCCGTCAGCTCGGGCGGTGACACATCGAGGTGCAGGTGGACGTCCGTGCGGGAGTGGTTGCCCGAACCGGAGGAGAGCCGGCGCTGCGAGGCGGCGAGATTCGCTTCCTTCAGCACGCCCGACAGGTACGGCCACACCTCGAAGCGGCGTGCCTTGATGGCCAGGACACCGTTGTCGAGCCGGGAGAGGTCCAGCAGCGTCTCCACCAGCCTGCCCAGACGCTCGGTCTGTTTCAGGGCCGTCCGCATCGTCTCGGGGTCCGCGGCGGACACCCCGTCCACGACGTTCTCCAGCACGGCTCTGAGGGCCGCGATCGGTGTGCGCAGCTCATGGGAGACGTTGGCCACCAGCTCCTTGCGGTGCCGGTCCTCCGCCTCCAGATCGTCCGCCATGCGATTGATCGTCTGCGCCAGGTCGCCGAGCTCGTCACGGCGCCCGGCGCCGCTCACCCGTCTCGTGTAGTCGCCGTGGGAGATCGAGCGCGCGACGGCGCGCATCTCGTCCAGCGGCGCGGTCAGACCGTGTGCCACGAACTGGGTGATCAGCAGGGTGGCGATCACCGAGAAGACCGTGATGAACCGGAACTCGGTCCTGGTCCGCAGTGCGACGATCAGCAGTCCGGTCGTGATGAACACGGAGACCACCACGAGCGTGCCCAGCTTGGCCTTGATCGAGAACGGTCGCAGTCCGGAGCCGGGCCGCGTCATGGCGCGGGAGTCTCCAGGGCGTAGCCGACGCCGTGCACGGTGCGGATCCGCTCGGCGCCGATCTTCCGGCGCAGAGCCTTGATGTGGCTGTCGACCGTGCGGGTCCCGGAGGCGTCCGCCCAGTCCCAGACCTCGGCCAGCAGCTGTTCCCGGGACAGCACCGCGCGCGGGGTGTTGGCCAGGCAGACCAGCAGGTCGAACTCGGTCGGGGTGAGGTGGACGTCGTCGGCGCGCACCCGGACACGGCGCTGCGCGTGGTCGATCTCCAGCTCTCCGAGACGCAGGATGCCGCTGCGCGGCGTCACCGCCGCCAGCGCGGCGCGCTCGACCCGGCGCAGCAGGACGTGCACCCGTGCGGCCAGCTCACGCATGGAGAACGGCTTGGTCATGTAGTCGTCGGCGCCGACCCCGAGCCCGACCAGCATGTCGGTCTCGTCGTCGCGTGCGGTCAGCATCAGCACCGGCACGGGGCGCTGGGCCTGCACGCGGCGGCAGACCTCCAGGCCGTCGAAGCCGGGAAGCATGATGTCGAGCACCATCAGGTCGGGCTGCCACGCCTCTGCCGCGTCCACGGCCGCGGGCCCGTCCAGTGCGGTCTGCACCAGGAAGCCCTCGGCCCGCAGCCGGGCGGAAATGGCGTCGACGATCGTCGCGTCGTCCTCGACCACCAGCACCCGGCGCTGAGCCCCGGGGGTGGCCGCGACGCCGTTGTGGGTGGTGTGTGTCTGTTCCATCGCCCCGCCCCTGCCCGTTCTCGCGGAGGCCATTCCCCCGGAGGCACGGTTATCGCTTGTGGATTTCGTCGGTGATCCCTTGTGCCGGTCAGCAGCGTAAAGGCAGAGGACGCCTCTCGGCTACGCAGGGTGTTGTCCGACGTGAAGGTGTTACCCGCGGAAAGGATACGGACCGGCGGAGTTGCGGCGCCCGGTCCGTGGCGGGACCGGGATGTGCATACCGGGTGGGGGTTCAGTCGCTCCGGAGTGCGAGATGGACCACGTCCGGCACACCTCGGGCAACGGCTACTTCTTCGGTCGTTACTGCGTGGAATCCGGCATTCCGCAAAGCTTCCCCGAACTCCGGGGACGGCTGCGCGGACCACACCGCGAGGACTCCACCGGGCGTCAGACGCTCCCTGCAGGCCGCGAGACCGGTGGGTGAGTAGAGGCTCCCGTTGTCCTCGGTCACGGTCCAGTCGGGGCCGTTGTCGATGTCCAGGCACAGTGCGTCGTAACGCTCCGTGGTCGTGTGGAGGTGGGCCACGAGGTCCGCGCGGAGGATCTCGGTGCGCGGATCGGCCAGCGCCGCCCCGGAGATCCGGCCGAGCGGTCCGCCGAGGTGCCAGTCCACGACGGCCTGCTCACGCTCCACGACCACGATCCGGCCCCAGCGCGGTTCGCCGGCGGCGCGTACGAGTGAGAACCCGACGCCGAGCCCGCCGATCAGCACCGACGGATCCGGCCGTCCCGCGGGCAGCGCGGCGAGCGCGGCGTCGATCAGCAGCCGCTCGGAGCGCCCGTCGGAGGTGTCCATCAGGAAGCAGCCGTTGGCGATGATCTCGAAGTCGTCACCGCGCTCGCGCAGGACGACTTCGCCGAAGGGGCCCTCGCGCCGGTCGAGGACGACGGGGCGGTGGGTGTCGGGGGCGGGCATGCGTTCGGTCTCCGGTCTTCGGGGGCGGGCTTCCGGCCCGCTATTTTTCCCCGCCGCCGGGCCGGGTGCCAGTGGATTGCGGGGGCCTCACCCCCCGGGGCGGGCGGCCTTGGTCCCGTGGGCGTCCGTGTACGCGGAGGCGAGCCATGGCCCCAGGTCGTCGATGAGCATGGCGAGTACGGCCGGGTCCGGCGAGGGCGTGCGGGCCGTGGCCGCTGCCGCCCGGACCTGCGCGACACGTTCCGGGTGATCCGGCTGGTAGCGCGCGAACAGTTCGGCGGACCGGTGCAGATCGCTCGTCCAGCCGCCCCAGACCGGCATGACCAGCGTGAACGCCGTCCGCACGACGCGGCGGGCGACGCGCCGGCTCAGCCGTGGACGCGCGTCGTCGGTGGTGGCTCCCGCGGCCTGCCCGCGCCACCGCGGGAGCACGGCCGCCAGGTCGCCGTTCGTGCCGCGGGCGAGCTGCGAGGTGGGGCGGTGGAGCGGCAGCCGGGTGGCGAGGTCCTCGCCCAGCAGCGGGGTGCAGAGGCACGCGACGAAGAAGCCGGAGTCGTCGCGCTCCGCCTCACTGAGCACGTCACCGGCGGTGGAGAGGAGCACGCCGACTCCGTCGATCACGGGAAAGGCGGCGTCCAGGGCGGCGCCGAGCTCCTCGGCCGCCTCCCTGTCCCCGTCGGTCGGTCCGTCGTGCAGGACCACCAGCAGGTCCAGGTCGGACACGCCGGGAATGGCCGTGCCCCTCGGGATGCTGCCGTAGAGGTAGGCGCTGTGGAGCCGCGCGCGGGCGAAGGCCTCGGCCAGGCGCTCACCGGTCGCCTCGACCACCGGGACGAAGGCCGGCTGGACGCGGTCGACGGCCCCCTCGCGCCGGATGCTCCCGTCGGCGGCGAGCCCTCTGTCCTCGGCGCCTTCCTTCTGGTCCATGGCGGGATCCTCGCAGGCGGGAGTCGTGCGAAGCGCTTGATCGCTGAGAGCGAACAGCGGCAGGGGAACATCCAGAGGCTCACAAGCATTGAGTCCACATAGCTCAACTTGCCTGCCGAAGGGGAGATCATGACTGCAGAGTCCAACGCGTCCAAGGCGTCCACGCCGATCGACCTGCCCGTGCTGCCGCTGGACGACGAGGTCGTGCTGCCCGGAATGGTGGTTCCGCTCGACCTGTCGGACGCGGAGGTGCGCGCAGCCGTGGAGGCCGCTCAGGCCGTCGCACGGCCCGGGAGCGGCAAGCCCGAGGTGCTGCTCGTGCCGCGTATCGACGGCAACTACACCGGGACGGGTGTCCTGGGCACCGTGGAGCAGGTCGGACGCCTGTCGGACGGCGATCCGGGCGCGCTCATCCGGGCCCGCGACCGGGTGCGGATCGGAGCGGGGACCAGTGGACCCGGCAACGCGCTATGGGTGGAGGGCACGCGGATCGACGTGTCGCTCCCCGATCCGCTGCCGGGCTCGGCCACCGAGCTCGCCAAGGAGTACAAGGCCCTCGCGACGAGCTGGCTGAAGAAGCGGGGCGCCTGGCAGGTGGTCGACCGGGTCCAGCAGATCGAGGACATCTCCGCCCTCGCCGACAACTCCGGCTACTCGCCCTTCCTCACCACCGCGCAGAAGGTCCAGCTGCTGGAGACCGTGGACGCGGTCGCCCGTCTGAAGCTGGCCGTCCAGTGGCTCGGTGAGCACCTCGCCGAGCAGGATGTCGCCGAGTCCATCGCCAAGGACGTCCAGGAGGGCGTCGACAAGCAGCAGCGCGAATTCCTGCTGAGGCGCCAGCTCGACGCCGTGCGCAAGGAGCTCTCCGAACTCAACGGCGACCCGGAGGACGAGTCCGACGACTACCGGGCCCGCGTCGAGGCCGCCGACCTGCCCCAGCACGTCCGCGAGGCCGCGCTGAAGGAGGTCGAGAAGCTGGAACGCGCCTCCGACCAGAGCCCCGAGGGCTCCTGGATCCGGACCTGGCTGGACACCGTCCTCGAACTCCCCTGGACCGAGCGGACCGAGGACGCCTACGACATCAAGGGCGCCCAGGAGATCCTGGACGCCGAGCACGCCGGGCTCCAGGACGTGAAGGAACGCATCACCGAATACCTCGCGGTACGCAAGCGGCGTGCCGGCCGGGGACTCGGCGTGGTCGGCGGCCGGCGCGGCGGCGCCGTGCTGGCGCTGGTCGGTCCGCCCGGTGTGGGCAAGACCTCGCTCGGCGAGAGCGTCGCCCACGCCATGGGCCGCAAGTTCGTCCGGGTCGCGCTCGGCGGTGTCAGGGACGAGGCGGAGATCAGGGGGCACCGGCGTACGTACGTCGGCGCGCTCCCGGGGCGCATCGTCCGGGCCGTCAAGGAAGCCGGCTCCATGAACCCGGTCGTCCTGCTCGACGAGATCGACAAGGTCGGATCGGACTTCCGGGGCGACCCCGCGGCCGCCCTGCTCGAAGTGCTCGACCCCGCGCAGAACCACACCTTCCGGGACCACTACCTGGAGGTCGAACTCGACCTCAGCGACGTGGTGTTCCTGGCCACGGCCAACGTCGTCGAATCCATTCCGGAGGCCCTGCTCGACCGCATGGAGCTGGTCACCCTGGACGGCTACACCGAGGACGAGAAGGTCGTCATCGCCCGTGACCACCTGCTCCCGCGTCAGCTGGAACGCGCGGGTCTGGAGGAGGACGAGGTCGGCCTCGACGAGTCCGCGCTGCGCAAGCTGGCGGGGGAGTACACCAGGGAGGCCGGGGTGCGGAACCTGGAACGGGCCGTCGCCCGGCTGCTCCGCAAGGTCGCGGCCCAGCACGAGCTGGGTGAGCGGGAGCTCCCGGCCACGGTGTCCGAGGAGGACCTGAGGGGCCTGATCGGCCGGCCGCACCACGTGCCGGAGTCCGCGCAGGACCCGGCCGGGCGGCGGACCGCCGTACCGGGTGTGGCCACCGGGCTCGCGGTGACCGGAGCCGGCGGCGACGTGCTGTTCGTCGAGGCGTCGCTCGCCGATCCGGAGACCGGGGCGTCCGGGCTGACGCTGACGGGCCAGCTCGGCGACGTGATGAAGGAGTCCGCACAGATCGCCCTGAGCTTCCTGCGCTCGCACGGCGCGGAACTGGAGCTTCCGGTGGCCGACCTCAAGGACCGGGGCGTGCACATCCACTTCCCGGCGGGCGCGGTCCCGAAGGACGGCCCGAGCGCGGGGATCACCCTGACGACCGCGCTGGCCTCGCTGCTCTCCGGACGGCTGGTCCGTACGGACGTCGCGATGACCGGTGAGGTGTCGCTGACCGGACGGGTGCTGCCGATCGGAGGCCTGAAGCAGAAGCTGCTCGCGGCCCACCGCGCGGGCGTCACCACCGTGGTGATCCCCCAGCGCAACGAGGCCGATCTGGACGACGTCCCGGCCGAGGTCCTCGACGCCCTGGAGGTCCACCCGGTGACCGATGTCCGCCAGGTGCTGGAGATCGCGCTCGCCCCGGCCTCGGCCAGGGCGACGCGGGACAGGCTCCCGGCCGCCGCGTAGGCGTTACGCAGTGACGGGCGTGGCTCCACGTCCGCGGCCGGTACGGACGGCCCGCCCTCCCCGGAGGGCGGGCCGTTCCGCGTGCGGGGCGGGTCAGGGGCGGTAGACCGTGCCGGGCTCCGGCTCCGCGGGGGCCATCAGCTGGGGGACGGTGACGAAGGTGTAGCCCCGCTCCTTCAGCGTGTCGATGATGCCCGGCACCGCGGGGACCGTCCCCTTGTAGATGTCGTGCAGCAGGATGACCCCGTCCTTGCCGGCCTGGTCGAGTATCCGCTTCCTGATCAGCGCGGAGTCGTTCGTGGAGTAGTCCTTGGCGGTCGCGCTCCACAGGACCTGGGAGAGCCCGAGTTCCTTGCAGATCCGGGAGACGGTGCCGTCGGTCCGGCCCTGCGGGGGACGCATCAGACGGGGCTTCCTCCCGGTGATCTCCTCGATGGCGACCTGGGTCCTCTCCAGCTCGTCCCGTATCTCGCCGGGCTTCTTTCCCGTCAGGATCTCGTGCGACCAGGTGTGGTTGGCGACCTCGTGCCCCTCGGCCTCGATGCGCCGCACGGTCTCCGGGTGCTTCAGGACGTGGTTCTTCCCCAGCAGGAAGAAGGTGGCCGGCACCTTCTTCTCCTTGAGGACGTCCAGGAGGTGCGGGGTGTCCTCCGCCGGGCCGGCGTCGAACGTCAGCGCGATGCACTTGGCCTTGCGGCAGTCCACCGGACCGAAGGATCCCTTGGCGTCCGAGGCCGCGTCCGTGCGCGCGGACCCGGGGGCCGTGGTCTCCATCGAGCATCCGCCGAGCGTCAGTGTGAGCACCGCCACGAGTGCGGAGGCCAACCCCGCACCGAACTGTCTCGTCTTTCCAGGCACAACAGGCACAGCACGTCACTCCCCATGACCGGGCCGCACACCGGTGGTGTGGCACGCCGCGACTATACATTCCATGTATACGCACCATGCATAGTGGGGGCGGGTGCTGCCCGGGTCCGGGAGCTCGGGGCCCGGCGGCCGGCCGGGAGGCAGCCACGACGCGCACGCCGTGGTGCGGACGGCGCAGTCCGGCCGTGGCGCCCGGAGCCCCGCCCCGAGTGAGGGCCGGGTGTCCTCACCTGCGAAATACTGGCTCGGCTGCGGCGATGGCCGAAGCTGGAAGTTCTTTCATCGGCCCGAGAGCGTATGAGGGGTGCTGACGTGCACGGGAGCGGAAGCGGCGGCGGGCCCGGCGCCACGGCCGGACATGGTGTGTCCCATGAGTTCCTCGCACTGGAACGCGAGTTGGCGGTCTTCCTGCGCCGTGCGCGGGCCAATTCGGGGGAGATGGCGCGCGAGGTGCACCCGGACCTGGAGGCGGCGGCATACGGACTTCTCGTACGGCTGGAGTCGGCCGGGCGCCAGCGCGCCACGGATCTCGCCGCCTACTTCGGGGTGGGCAAGGCGACCATGAGCCGTCAGCTGAGGGCGCTGGAAGGTCTCGGGCTGGTGGCGCGGGAGACCGACCCGGCGGACGGCCGCGCCTCGCTGGTAGGCCTGACCGACGAGGGCCTCGCGCGCTTCCGCAGTGTCCGTGACGCGCGGCGCGGCCGTTACGCCAGCAAGCTCGCGGGCTGGGACCGGGCCGAGATCGCCGAACTGGCGCGACTGCTGCACCACTTCAACGAACGCGCCGAGGACTGAGGCGCGCGGGCCCGGCGGAGGGCCGGGCGTCCGGGCCGCCCCGGGTGCGGAGCGCGACGGCGCCCGTGACGGGCCGGGACCCTACAGCTCCACGAGGACCGCCGTCGCGTCGTCGTGGGTCTTGCCGCGGCCCAGGTGCACGCGGCCGGTGTCGGCCCGCTCCAGCTCCCTGACCCGCGCGATCAGCCCATGGGGCCCCTCCTTGCGGAGCAGTCCCATGGTGGCCTTCCAGTCACCCTCACGGAACTTCTCCGTCCAGCGGCTCGCCCCGTCGGTCAGCGCCGCCAGCGCGCGGACCTCCGTCCGGGGCGTCTCGCCGGTCACCGCGCGTGACGCCACTCCGGGGTCCGCGGCGGCCGTGAAGAAGCCGCCCTCCTTGTTCCGTACGCGGGCGTCGGCGATCTCCTGCGAGGCGAGCGAGTTCCGGGGCAGCCGGTCGAGGCGGTCGTCGAGCAGTGGCCGGACCGCGCCGTCGGGACCCTCGACGAGCAGGGCCGAGTCGGAGAGCACCAGGTGCTCGATCCGTTCGTCGTCCCAACGCGCCAGGACCACGGTCGCCTGAGGCGTGCGCACGTGAGAAAGGTCACATGGGGAACGATGCGTGTCGGCGGTGCGCCGGATGGACTCCGCGAGGATCTCGGTCAGCGTCAGATCCCGCCGCGAAGCGGACAGTTCGGCCAGGGCGCTGCCGAGCCGTGCCGTGAACCACGGAACCGAGTGCACACAGCCGTCGTCGCCCGGTGGGGGTGTGACACCGTCGAGCAGCACCAGGGCGCCGCCCTGGCCCGCAGCGGGGGCGGCAGCGGATACCCAGTCCTCGTTGGGGCGTTCGGGGCTGCCCGGCTCGGTGGCGAGTTCGATGCGCATCCAGCCAGTCTGCACGATGCCTTCACGGGGCCTGCACGATCCCCGGGTTGGACCGTACCAGCAGGTCAGAATGGCATCAGGGGCGGAATTGAGGGCTCCGTGCATATGCGGGCGGGCATACTGCCAAAGCCCGGCCCGAAGTTCCACCCGGTGGTCCGTGCATGGCCTGCGGCGCCTGTGGGGAGAGTTGTTCGTCAACTCCGGAGTGTTGTTCACTCGTTCAAGTGGCGGAGCGGTTGATGCACGGCCCCCTCTCAAGAGCGCTGGAATGGTCAGAAGCCGTACGGTGCCCACCAGGGCGGGGTGCCCACGCACGTGACCGTGCGTCACCTCTGCTTCAAGGGCGGACGAGTCAAGATTGCGAGCACCGGTGCAGAAGAAGCGGCCTCGGAGCAAGGACAGCACGCGCGAGGAGTCCGGGGCGATGCCCCAGACAGCGGGTGCCGCCAAGCGGACCGTGCGGGTACGCAGCCGGCTGGTCGCCGGCGTCGCCGTCGTGGGGATCACCGTCATCGCGGCGGGCGCCCCGGCGGCCCTCGGCGCATCCTCCGATCTCAACGAGTCCCAGCGGCTGGTCACGCTCGCCGAGCTGAACCAGCAGGCGATCACCCTCGCGCACTCCCTCGCGGACGAGCGCGACGAGGTGACCGCCCACATCGCGGGCGGCCGTGAGGACGAGGACGGCGAGAAGGGCACCACGAGCCCCGCGGCCCGCGTCGACCAGCAGGTCGACGAGATCAGGGAGGCCTCGCCGGCCGCCCTGCGCCGCGACCTCGCCGAGATCCCCTCTCTCCGCCGGACCGCGCTCACCGGCAAGGGCTCGGCGACGGACGCCTACCAGGCCTACTCCGAGGTCATCGCCAAGCTCCACGACCTCGCCGACGAGCTCGCCGAGAAGACCCCGCCGCGCGCTGCGGACGCCACCCGCGCCCCGCTCGCCCTGGGCGGAGCCGTGGAGCAGGCCTCCGCGACCCGGGGGCTCCTCCTCGCCGCGCTCGCCGTGCCCGGCACGGAGCCGCAGCAGCAGCAGATCGACCCTTTCACCGGTCTGCCCGTCCAGGGCCAGGACACGAGCAGCAGTGAGGACGACCGCAACCGTGACGAGCTGAGCGCCGCCGCCCAGCAGGCACGGGTGCGCGAGCTCGCCTCCCTCGCCGAGTTCGACCAGGCCGCCGGGTCCTCCGCCAGGGACAAGCTCGCCTCCACGGTCACCGGCCCCGAGGTCACCACCGCGGAGAAGTACCTCACCCGGCTGACCGACCGCCCCGAGCTGTCCGACTCCGACCGCGGCGCCGACCCCGGGAAGGTCGAGGCCGCGCTCTCCGCGCGTATCGACCGCATGCGCGGGGTCGAGTCCGCGCTCGGCACGGCGCAGGTCAAGCGCCTGGAAGGGCTGCGCGACGACGACGTCACCGCGCTGGAACTCCGTCTCGCCCTGCTCGGCGGCTGCCTGCTGATCGCCGTGGGCGTCTCCACCGCCGTCGCCCGCACCCTCACCCAGCCGCTGGCCGTCCTGCGGATCGGAGCCGGCCGCATCGCCGCCGAACCCGAGACCGCCGAGCCGGTCCGCTACACCGGGCGCAACGACGAGTTCGCCCAGGTCGTACGGTCCATCAACGCCCTGCACGGCAAGCTGCACGGTCTGCACCACGACGTCACCGGCCGGCTCGAGAGCATGCAGACCGAGCGCGGCGAACTGATCGCCGGCCGTGAGGCCCTCACGCTTCAGCGGGCCGAGCTCCAGGTCCGGGTGGCGGAACTCACCGGGCAGCTCGAGCGGCTGCGGAACACGGTCCACCACACCTTCGTCAATCTGTCCCTGCGCACGCTCGGCCTCGTCGAGCGCCAGCTCGGAGTGATCGAGGGGCTGGAGGAGCGCGAGCAGGACCCGGAGCGCCTCGCGACCCTGTTCAAGCTGGACCACATGGCCACGGTCATGCGGCGGCACAGCGAGAACATGCTGGTCCTCGCCGGCACGGATCACAACCAGGGGCACGCCGGCCCGATCCCGCTCGTCGACGTACTGCGCGCGGCGGTCAGTGAGATCGAGCGGTACGAACGGGTCACCATCCAGTCCCTGCCGCCGCACGCCCAGGTCGCGGGCTTCGCCGCCGACGACCTGAGCCACCTCGTCGCCGAACTCCTGGAGAACGCGACGTCCTTCTCCCCGCCCGACTCCCATGTCGAGCTCTCCGGCTGGCTGCTGGAGACCGGGGAGGTGATGCTCTCCGTGCAGGACGAGGGCATCGGCATGTCGACGGTCCGGATGGGCGAGCTCAATGCCAGGCTGGCCGACCCGGCGTCCTTCGAAGCGGGTGAACAGGCCGCGGACGGGGCCGGGCTGGGTCTTCAGGTGTCCTCGCTGCTGGCCGCCCGCCACGGCGTACGGGTGCAGCTGCGCGAACAGAAGGGGAGCGGGGTGACCGCGGTCGTCGTCCTTCCGCAGGCTCTGCTGCCCAAGGCTCCGCCCGCGGCTTCCCCGCCGCCCGTGCCCCTGCCGGGGGACGCGCCCACGCTGAACCTTCCGGGGTCGGTCGCCGAGGCCAACTCCAACGCGCTGCCTCCCCGCTCGCAGCAGCCCGCCGGGGACCCGCTGATCGCGGCCGCGGAGCGGACCCTGGAGGCTGCGGACCCGGACGCCGCGGCGCCGCGGACCGCGGCCGCCGAGCCCGCACCGGCGCCCGAGCCCGCACCGGCGCCTGCTCCCTCCCCGGCGCCCGCACCGGCCGAGCCCGCCTCCGAGGCGGTCCCCGGGGCCGGGATCCATGACGGGGCGGGGACCCGCGAGGAGTCCGACGCCGAGACCACCATGCAGGTCCGGCTGCCCGCGCAGCAGGACGCCCCGAGCCCGTACGCCATCGGGCCCGACCGCCACGAGCGCACCGCCGACACGAGCCCCGCCACGCCCGCCGCTCCGGCCGCCGACACCGTCCCGGGCCCGCGGCAGCCGCTGACCGGACTCGGCGAGGAGGTGCCCGACCCGGCGCCCTCGCCCGAGCGCCTCACGGACAAGGGCCTGCCCAAGCGCACCCCCAAGGTCACCGCGGCGCCCGCGGCGCCGGTCACCGAGCGGAAGGGCAGCCTCGACAAGGAGGCCCTGCGCCGTCGGCTCGGCGGTTTCCACCAGGGCGCGAAGGACGGTCGGCGCGATGTCGAGGCGGAGATCGCCGACAGCGGCCCACAGACCGACCACGACCGTACCGACGGTCGTATCGATGAGACGGGGGACACAGTCGAGGAGGCACGCAGTTGACTGCGCCCAGCACATTCGGGCTGAGTACCGAGGCCCGGAACCTTCACTGGTTGCTGAGCAATCTCGTGGAGGAGGTGCCAGGGGTCCACTCGGTCACCGTCGTCTCGTCCGACGGACTCATGCTGCTCTCCTCGGACCCCGGTCTCGCGACGGCCACGACGGCAGGGCGGCAGACGGGCCCCAGGGGCTCCAGCGCCGACCTCGCCACCATCGTCTCCGGCATCGGGTCCCTCACGATCGGCGCCGCCAAGCTGATGGACGGCGGTGGCGTCAAGCAGACGATGGTCGCGATGGACGAGGGCAGCGTCTTCGTCATGTCGATCAGTGACGGCTCCCTCCTCGGTGTGCACGCCACCCCCGACTGCGACATGAGCGTCGTCGCCTACCACATGGCGCTCTTCGTCGGCCGGGCCGGACACGTACTCACCCCCGAACTCCGCAGTGAGCTGCGCAAATCGATGGAGAGCACCCAGTGACGTCAGCTGCTGAACCCGTACGAAAACTCCCCGTCCGGGGAGCGGACCGCAAGGCGGCACGGGTCCGTCCGTACTCCCTCACCGGAGGCCGCACCCGCTTCGGGCACGTCCTGCTCGTCGAGACGTTCGTCGCCGCGCTGGACGCTCCCGAGGAGCGCCGCGAGCTCACGAACGGCAATCTCGCCTCGCGCGTCATGCCGGAGCTCCACGCCATCGTCGAACTCTGCCGTCGTATGCGTACGGTCGCGGAGATCTCGGCCCTGCTGAAGATGCCGCTCGGTGTGGTCCGGGTGCTGCTCAGCGACTTGGCCGACCAGGGAAAGATCCGCGTCTACGGAACCGGTCACGGCACCGGCCAGCCCGACCGCGCGCTGCTCGAAAGGGTGCTCAATGGACTCCGCCGTCTCTGAGGCGCCGCTCTTCACTCCGCGTCAGCGGGGGCCGCAGGACGGGCCCGGTGAGTCGGTGCAGGCGTGGCAGCTCGACCACACACGCGCACCGGTCGCGACCAAGATCGTGGTCGCGGGCGGCTTCGGCGTGGGCAAGACGACGTTCGTCGGCTCGGTCTCCGAGATAACCCCGCTGCAGACCGAAGCGCTGATGACGCAGGCCAGCGAGGAGACCGACGACCTCACGGCCACGCCCGACAAGGCCACCACGACCGTGGCGATGGACTTCGGCCGTCTCACGCTGGACGATGACCTCGTCCTGTACGTCTTCGGCACCCCTGGTCAGCAGCGCTTCTGGTTCATGTGGGACGACCTGGTGCGCGGCGCGATCGGTGCGGTGGTCCTGGCGGACACGCGGCGCCTCGCCGACTGCTTCGCCGCGCTCGACTACTTCGAGAGCTGCGGCCTTCCCTACATCGTCGCGGTCAACCACTTCGAGGGGACGGCCGGTTTCGAGGAGGCCGACGTCAGGGAGGCCCTGAGCGTGGCTCCGCACGTGCCTGTTGTGATCATGGATGCGCGTAAGAGGATCACGGTCGTCGAGTCGCTGCTCGCCCTGGTGGGCCACGCGCTCGACATCGCCCCCGAGTAACGACAGACGCACCCAGTAACACGTAACGGAGAACCGCGATGCGGAAAGTACTCATAGTCGGAGCCGGCCAGTCCGGTCTCCAGCTGGCCCTTGGACTGCAGTCCAACGGGTACGAAGTCACCCTGATGTCCAACCGCACCGCGGACGAGATCCGGTCCGGCCGGGTCATGTCGACGCAGTGCATGTTCCACACGGCCCTCCAGCACGAGCGCGACCTGCAGCTCAACTTCTGGGAGTCGCAGGCTCCGCGGATCGAGGGTGTCGGCGTCTCCGTCGCCGGGCCCGACTCCTCGCGGGTCATCGACTGGGTCGGCAAGCTCGACGGCTACGCGCAGTCCGTCGACCAGCGCGTGAAGATGGCCGGCTGGATGGAGACCTTCGCCCAGCGCGGGGGACAGCTCGTCATCCACGGTGCCGCGGTCTCCGACCTGGACTACTTCTCCCGTACCTACGACCTGGTGATGGTCTCGGCCGGCAAGGGCGAGCTGGTCTCCATGTTCGGCCGGGACGCCTCCCGTTCGCCGTTCGACGCCCCGCAGCGGGCGCTGGCCGTCGCCTACGTCCACGGTCTGGGCCCGCGCCCGGAGCACCCCGAGTTCGACGCGGTGCGCTGCAACCTGGTCCCGGGTGTCGGCGAACTCTTCATCATGCCGACGCTGACGACCTCGGGCCGCGCGGACATCCTCTTCTGGGAAGGCATCCCCGGCGGTCCGCTGGACGCCTTCCAGGGCATCAAGGACCCCTCGGAGCACCTGGCCAAGACGCTGGAGCTCATGGAGAAGTACACCCCGTGGGAATACGCGCGCGCCACCAAGGTCGAGCTGACCGACGCCAACGCCACGCTGGCGGGCCGTTACGCCCCGACCGTGCGCAGGCCCGTCGGCCGGCTGCCCGGCGGCGGTCTGGTCCTCGGGGTGGGGGACGTGGTCGTCGCCAACGACCCGATCACGGGCCAGGGCTCCAACACGGCCTCCAAGTGTGCGCACTCCTACCTGCATTCGATCCTCGAGCACGGCGACCGGCCGTTCGACGAGGAGTGGATGGAGGCCACCTTCGAGCGCCACTGGGAGAACACCCAGCACGTCGTGAAGTGGACGAACGCGATGCTCGGCCCGCCCCCGGAGCACGTGCTGAACCTGATCGGCGCCTCAGGCCAGATCCAGCCGGCCGCCGACCGGTTCGCCAACGGGTTCAACGACCCGGCGGACTTCGACAACTTCTTCTTCGAGCCCGAGAAGACGAACGCCTACCTCGCCTCGCTCACGGGCGCGCAGGGCTGACACCGGCGACACCTCGCCGCACGAGGACCGGGCCGTCACCTCCGCCACGCAGACGCGCGGAGGAGTGTGACGGCCCGGTTTCTCATGCGTCCGGGGCGTCGTACCCCGTGTCCGTCCCCGAGGTGGCGCCCTCGGGCAGCTCCGGCAGGGTGTAGGAGCTCAGCGGCGTGCCGCCGGGGTCCGGGCGGACCGCGCCCAGCAGAGGGTTGGACGCCAGGGGCGACACCTTCACCGAGGCCCCGGGGCGGGGGGCCTGGACGACGAGGCCGTCGCCGATGTAGAGCGCCACATGCGTCGCCTTCGGGAAGTAGACCACCAGGTCCCCGGGACGCAGCGAGCCGACCGGAACCCTCGGCAGCTCCCGCCACTGCTCCTGGGACGTCCGCGGAATGGTCCTCCCCGCGTCCGCCCAGGCCTGGGAGGTGAGGCCGGAGCAGTCGAAGGAGTCCGGTCCCTCGGCGCCCCAGACGTACGGCTTGCCGATCTGCTCGATCGCGTACCGCACGGCCTCGCCGCCCTCCTCGGACGGCAACCGGGTCGAACCGAGTGCCCCCGACGCGGCCAGAGCGGTCTGGGCCTCTCCGATGTTCTTCTCCTCCAGGGCCGTCAGGGCGGCGAGCTGCTCGGCCGACAGCGAGGCCAGCATCGCCTCGATGCCCTTCAGCCGGGACCGCACGGTGTCGCGCTGCTTCTTCCGTTGAGCGGTCAGCGCCCGCTGGCGTTCCTGCGCCGCCCGGGACTTGGCCGCCACCACCTCGGCGTGCCTCTCCGCGCCGGTCAGCCGGTCCACCACGGCGGACCTGCCGGCCTGGGCGCGCTCGATGACGTGGCTCTGCTCCAGGGCGCGCGCCGGGTCCTCGGCGAGCAGCAGGCGCAGATAGACGGAGAAACCGGTGTTCCCCTGGTACTGGTCGCGCGCCAGCCGCCCGGCGTCCCTGCGGCCCGACGTCAGCGCGGCCCGGGCCCTGGCCAGTTCCGCCCGCAGCTCTCCGGCCTCGGCCGTCCGCTTCTTCAGCTCCTCCTCGGTGCCGTTGTAGAGCTCGCCGGCCTCCTCTGTCTTCTGATAGAGCGTCTGCAACTGCTTCAGCAGCCCGGCCACGCTCTGCGGAGCCGGTCCCGCGGCCGGGGCGGTGCCCGCTCCGCCCGCCTCGGACGCGGAGGGTTCCGGTTCCGTCGGCACCGTCGGGGCGGGTCCCGGTCCGGCCGGCTCGGCGACGGCGGGGGATGTGGCGACGACCGCCGCCAGCGCGGCCGTACAGAGGGCGCGTGCGACTCTGCCCGGCACGGCATCACCTCCGGTGTCAGGGGTGATGCCGATTAATCGGACTACCCCACAAATGATCGGATCTCGTCCATCCGGTCACTCGGCCGGGGGTGATGCAAGGACCGCTCCGCGTGCCGTCCGGGGTGTGCCCCGAACGGAGGACGCCGGCCCCTGGAGAGGTCAGTCGACGGGGAAGGCGTAGACGGCCCGTTCCCGCTGGACGACCACGGTCTTCCCCGCCGCCATCAGTCGGTACCACCCGGTGACCGCGGCGCCCTTCGGGTCCTGGACCCCGATGTCCTGGAACTTCCACAGCCGGCGCCCGTCCGCCGCGCGGAACGCGGTCACCTGTGAACCGTCCGCGGCGAGCAGGGTCTTCCCGCCGTCGCTGAGCGTGATGGCGGGCGCGTAGTCGCCGCGACGTGCCTCGGTTGACCGTCGCCACAGCAGCTTCCCGGTGGCCGACTCGACGGCGCCGACCTCCTGATTGCGGTTCGCGGTGTGGAGCACCGCCCCCGCCGGGAGGGGTGTGCCGAAGACCGACGACGCCGTCCCGTTCAGAGTCCAGACCGGCTTCCCGGTGTCCGTCTCGAACGCCTGCAGATCGTCGCGCACCGCGCCGTAGAGCAGTCCGTCCTCGTCCCCGACCGCGGAGCCCGCCGGTGAGACCGAGCCGAACTGCCGGTTCCACAGCTGCTTTCCCGTGGCGCGGTCGAAGCACCGGAAGGACGCCTTGCCCTTGCCCGCCGCGGCATCGGCGGGGGTGAGCGTGTCGGAGACCTGGCGTACGACGAGGTCGGCGTCCCGGGCGGAGATCAGCCGGTAGGCCGGGGTGCCGGGCGCCCGGCCCGCCGGGACGGGGACACGCCAGAGCTCCTCGCGCCGCACGATGTCGTACGCGAAGAAGTACGCCTTGACGGCCTTGGTGTCCTTGCCGGGCTTCTTGCCCTTCTTCGGCTTCGGTGCCTTCACGGTGACGGTGTGGGAACCGGTGAACCAGAGGACGGACCCGGAGAGGCCGGTGAGCGGGGCGACCTTCATGTCCGGGACGCCGGTGAACTGGTCCGCGAAGCGCACCCGGTGCGCGACGCTTCCGTCCTTCGGCGACAGCCAGAGGAATTCGGCCGGGCTCGCGAGGAAGCAGAGGTCGTCACCGGCCGCCAGGACCGCCTGGGCGCCGCCGGCGTCGGCACGCTCCCAGAGCTTCCGGCCGGTCCGCAGGTCGACGGCGGTCGCTCCGTCCGTGTCCGTCAGCACCAGCAGCCTGCCCCGCCAGACGCCCGCGGTCAGCGGGGCGGGTGAAGTGGCCGGGTGGGTGTAGATCCACCGGGGGTCCGGCGCCCGGCCGGGGAGGGCGGGGCCCGGCGCCGGTTCTCCGGCGGACTTGCCGTCGGCGGCGGAGGCGGGTCCGTCCGACCCGAGGGCGGCCACCGCCGATCCGCCCACGACCAGTCCGGCCGCACCGGCGGCGACCGTGGTCAGAAGCGCCCGCCGGCTGGTGGCCGGTGCGGGCGCTGCGCGGGGCGGTGCGGGCGGTGGGGCTGCGGGCAGGGCGAGCTGGGCGGACGGGGCGGGTGCGGGAGCACCCTGGAGCCCGGCGGCCGGGTAGGCGTAAGGGTAAGAAGGCTGTGCGGGTGCGGGTGCGGGTGCGGGCGGCAGGGCGGCTGCCGCCGGGTGCGGGGGCGCGGAGCCGGTGACTTCCCGGGGGAGGGCGAGCTGGGTCGTCGCCCGGTCGGACCGCGGGGTGCGCGCCCCGGTTCCCAGGAAGCGTGTCGTCCGGCTGTCCTCCCCGATGTCCCCGTTGTCCGCCCCCGCCCCCGCCCCCGTGACCGCGGCGCCACCTGGGGAGACCTCCTCGGTGGGTGCCCGGCCGCGCTCCACCTCGCCGTCGGGAGCCCCGCCGTCGGCAGACACCGCGTCCTGGACCGGGTCCGTGGAGTCCACCGGGTCCGTGGAGTCCACCGGGTCCGTGGAGTCCACCGGGTCCGTGGAGTCCACCGGATCCACCGGAGGCTCCGCCGCCCGCGCCCGCGCCGCCTGGTCCGTCACGGCCGCCGAGAGCGGCCCGGGAAGCCAGCCGCCCTTGGCGAGGCCCGCCGCGCCCTCCAGCGCGAGATCCGCCGCCACCGATCCCGCACCGGGCCGGTCGTCCGGGTCCTTCGCCAGGCAGCCGGCGATCAGAGCCCGCAACTCATCAGGAACGGAACCCAGTTCGGCCGAGCCGTGCGCGATGCGCTCCGCCGCCTCGTCGGCGGGGCCGTCGGCGAGCGGAGTCGTCCCCGTCGCCGCGTACGCCAGCAGCAGGCCCAGGACGAACAGGTCGGACGCCGGGCCCGCCTCCTTGCCCTCGACCTGCTCGGGGGTGAGGTAGCCCAGCCGCACGGACAGCCGCCCGTTCTCCCGGGCCTCGGCGGACGCCGCCGCACCGAGCGGCCCGAACGCGGTGAGGCGGGGGCCGTCCTCGGCCAGCAGCACCGTCTCCGGCGCCAGCCCCTGGAGCACGGCCCCGGTGGCATGGACCCGGGAGAGGGTCTCGGCCAGGCCCGCGCCCAGTATCCGGACGGCCCGCTCGGGCAGCGGACCGGCGAGGCCGATGGCCTCGGCGAGCGTCACCGCGGGCACGTAGGCCGCTGCCGTCCACAGGGCGTCGTCCTCCGGCGCGGCGAGGGGCGGCTGCACCCAGCCGCCCGCCAGCCGCTCGGCGGTACGGGCCTCGGCGAGGAAACGCCGCCGGAAGGCGGGTGCGGAGGCGAGGGCGGGCCGGGCGGCGGTCACCACGGCGAGGTCGTCGCCGTCCACACCCCGGGCCAGGTAGTGCACGGCGCTCGCGCTCTCGCGGAGGCGGGCCAGCGCGGTGTACGGGCCGAAGTGACGTGGATCGTCCTGACGCAGCGCCTCCATGGCGCACCCCCCTTGTGACCGTGCCCTCGGCACCTGACCGCCGATCTTACGGGCGCGGGCGCGGCAGCGGCTCAGAGCCCGCTGCGGGGCCTGCCCCAGGGCCACTTGGGCGAGAAGCGCTCACGCCCCTCGGGGACGAACTCGTACACCCAGCCCCGCTGCAGGCCGAGCCGCTTCGAATGGCCGGCGGGTGCGCGCCGGTAGGCGTACACGGTGGCGGGGCCGCCGTCGGCGTCCGGGACCGGGACCTCGTACCACTTGGGCGGATGGCCGGTCGGCCCGAGCAGGACGGGCAGCACCCGGCCGTCCAGAGGGCCGCCGCGGAAGGGGGTGTTCTCGCTTTTCACGGTGCCAGTCTGACCCAGGGGACCGGGCGACGCCGTCCGGTCCCCTGGGGCGCGCGGGTACGCACGGCACCGGTAGGGCCGGAGTGCGCCGGTGCGCCGGGGGATCAGTCCGCCGGCCCGTTCCCGCCCGGAGCGGCTCCAGGGGCCAGCAGGTGTGTCGCCGCCTCGCCGGCCGGGGCCACCAGCGCGGCCAGCCGTCCGACCGGGCCGTCGGCCGTCTCCTGGCCCACCAGGTCGGCCACCACGGACGCGGTCTCCTCGTCCGTTGCCGCGGTCACCGCTATCAGGCCGATCAGATGGTCGACCAGCCAGCCGCGCAGCTCCGGCGCCGGGGGCTGCTTCTCCTCGTCCAGCCAGATCAGGGACGCCGCCTCCACGGCCGCGATCCAGGTGCGCACCATCATCCGCAGACGCGGCCCGGCGGGTTCCTGGCCGGGGCCGCCGCCCCGGCCGAGGTGGAGGAGGATCTGCTCGGCCGCCGACCGGCGTACGCCGTCCACGATCGTGGACGTCCGCGAGGTTTCGGCCACGCTGCCCCCGCGCAGCAACGCGCTGAAACCGGCGTCGTGCTGGTCGACGAAGCCGAGGTAGCGGTCCAGGACCCGGCACACGCGCTCGGTGGGCGGGCCGGCGGCGGGCTCCGCGAAGCAGAGCGTCAGCTGCTCGGCGGCCGACCCGAGGGCGGCCTCGTACAACTGCTGCCTGCCGCCCGGGAAGTAGCGGTAGACCAGGGGGCGGGAGACCCCGGCCGCGGCCGCCACCTCGTCGATCGACACGTCGTCCGGTGCCCGGTGGGCGAAGAGCGTGAGCGCCGCGCCCAGCAGTTGGGCGCGGCGCTCCTCGACACCGAGCCGTCGGTACGCGCGGGCCGGCGGTGCTGCGGGTGCGGAGGTCATACCCGGAAGCCTAAGGCCGCGCGGCTCATGGGAGGCGGCCTCAGGCCAGCAGACCCGAGCTCTTCCACAGCCTGCGTCCCACCCCGTTGAGCACACCGATGTCGTCGAAGAAGTCGGTGAGCCGCTTGGCTCCCGTCTGCATGACCTCCGCCCGGTGGCCACTCGCCTTCACCTGCGCGACGGCCTCGTGGCGGTCCAGGCCGACGTTCTCGTAGACCTGCGGGTTGACGAAGCAGACGGAGAAGACGCGCGCCGCCTCACCGCAGTTGAGACGGGTCAGCCGGCGCTCCCAGTGGGGGGCGGTGACCATCTGCCGGCGCAGCTCCTCGCGTGCGTAGCGCACGTGCCGGGCCTCCTCGACGACGTGGATGCGGGTCACCCCGCGCACCAGCGACTGGACCCGCTCGTCGGGGAAGGTGAGGCGCTGCATCCAGTCGAGGATCTCCTCGCCGAGCAGCGTCGCGGCGAAGGAACCGGGGGTCGTGGAGATGGTCTTCAGCACCCGCGCCAGGTTGTGGTAGCGCCGGGGGACCGGATAGCTGGGGGCCCCGCCCCACTCGATCATGCGGGCGAACATCATGGAGTGCCGGCACTCGTCGGCTATCTCCGTGAGTGCGTAGCGGACGTGCTTGCTGGTCACGGACTTGTCGTAGATGTGGCGTACGAGCAGCTGCATCAGGATGATCTCGAACCAGATCCCCAGCGAGGCCAGCGACGCCGCCTCGTGCCGGGCCAGTTCCATCCGCTGGTCCTCCGACATCCTCCGCCACATCGGGGTGTCGTAGAGGGAGACCAGCTCCGGCGGCCAGAACCACTTGCCGTCCTCGACGGCCGAATCCCAGTCCAGCTCCGTGTCCGGATCGAAGGAGTGCTTGGCCGAGGCTTCGAGCAGGCGCGCGGCGACCTGCTCGCGGTCCTTCAGCGGGCCGAGCGCATCACGCAGCGCCTGGATGTCCTCGTCGGTCACTGTCGTCATGGCTGAAGGCACCTCACAGAGGGGTTACCGGCGGTCAGGATTTTGCTCAAGCATTATGAGACTGCCTGTCAGCAAGCCAGTCAATCCCTTGCGCGCGACTTGTTGACCGCGTGTCTACCAACGTGTGAACCTGCCAACTGACGTCAGCACCACGGAATTCACGATCCTCGCCAGGCGAAGGAGCTGTCCGTGTCGACACACGACCTCTACACCACCGCCCCCACCGCACCGACGTGGCAGGTCCCCGCCACGGGCGCGGCCAGGTTCAGCTGGGACTACGACGACGGCCGCGAACGCCTCCTCGCCCTCTACCAGAAGGGCAAGGACAAGCAGTGGGACGGCAACAAGCGCATCGACTGGAGCCTGGAGGTCGATCCCGCCGACCCGCTCGGCACTCCGGACGAGGCCCTCACCCTCTACGGCACCCCGCACTGGGCGAAGATGACCGAGCGGGACCGCGGTGAACTGCGCAAGCACTACACCTCGTGGCAGTTCAGCCAGTTCCTGCACGGCGAGCAGGGCGCCATGGTCTGCGCCGCCCGGATCGTGGAGTCGGTCCCCGACCTGGACGCGAAGTTCTACTCCGCCACCCAGACGATGGACGAGGCGCGGCACGCGGAGATCTACGGCCGCTTCCTGCACGAGAAGGTCGGGATGCTCTACCCGATCAACGACAACCTCCAGGGGCTGCTCGGCGACACCCTGCGCGACTCCCGCTGGGACATGCCCTACCTCGGCATGCAGGTCCTCATCGAAGGGCTGGCGCTCGCCGCGTTCGGCATGATCCGCGACACCACGACCAGGCCGCTGCCCAAGCAGATCCTGGCCTACGTCATGCAGGACGAGGCCCGTCACGTGGCCTTCGGGCGGATGGCGCTGCGCGACTACTACCAGCAGCTGAGCGAGGCCGAACTGCGTGAGCGCGAGGACTTCGTCATCGAAGGCTGCTACCTGATGCGCGACCGGCTCAGCGGCGTCGAGGTCCTGGAGAACTTCGGCATCGGCAGGCAGGAGGCGAAGGACCTCTCCGAACACTCGGAGTACCTCCAGCTCTTCCGCAAGCTGCTGTTCAGCCGGATCGTCCCCTGCGTCAAGGACATCGGCCTCTGGGGCGAGCGGCTCCAGAAGGCCTACGTCGACATGGGCGTGTTCGAGCTGGGCAACTCGAATCTGGACCTGCTGATGGCCCAGGACGAGGAGATCGCCGAGCAGCTGGACCGGGACCGCTTCGCGGTGGAGGAGCAGGCGCGGGTCGCCGAGGTGGCCGACGCCATAGCGGAGGGCGGCACACCGGGGTGAACGGCCCGGGGCGGGCGGCGGACCGGATGTGCGGCCCGTGGTGCGTGCGCTGCCCGTCGCCGGACAAACGGATGTACGAGGCCTGGGAGCTCCGGAAGGATGGGAGCCATGAACTCGCCCTCACACAGCGGAGATCCGCTCGCCGCACGCCGCAGCCTCGAGGCGCTCGCGCTCGGTGACGCCTTCGGGGAACGCTGGTTCCCGCTCTTCCGGCCGCCCCGGCAGGCGTACGCCGAGGTCCGGGCGCGCCTGACCCCGCACGAGCCCGTGTGGCACTGGACCGACGACACGGCGCTGGCGCTCGCCCTGCAGCGGATGCTCGACGAGCACGGGGAGGTCGAACAGGACCGGCTCGCCCTGTACTTCGCCCTGGCCTTCGAGGGGGACCGGGCCCGCGGGTACGGGCACGGCATGCACATACTCCTTCCGGAGCTGCTGACCTCGCCGGCCGACTGGCGCACCCTGGCGCCCGGGCTCTTCGAGGGCGGCAGTCTCGGCAACGGCGCCGCGATGAGGGTCGCGCCGCTCGGGGCCCGCTTCCACGCGGACGTCGGTCACGCCGCCGAACAGGCCGAGCTCTCGGCGGCCGTCACCCACGCCCATCCTGAGGGCGTCGCCGGTGCGGTGGCGGTCGCCGTGGCCGCGGCGCTCTCCGTGCGCGGGGAGTTCACGCTGGAGGCCGTCGCCGGGCGGACACCGGAGGGCCTCGTGCGGGACGGAGTGCTCCGGGCCGCGGAGGTGCCGTTCACGACGGAACCGTGGAAGGCGGCAGACCTCCTGGGCAACGGGCGACGGATCAGGGCCGACGACACGGTGCCGTTCGCACTGTGGACCGCCGCACGGCACCCGGACGACCTGGAGGGCGCCCTGTGGTCCACGGCGGAGGGCTTCGGGGACGTGGACACGACCTGTGCCATCACCGGGGGTGTCGTCGGGGCGCGGACCGGGGTGGAGGGAGTTCCCGCCGCGTGGCGGCAGCGGAGGGAGCCCCTGAGCTGAGCCGCGGCGGCAGCCGGATGCCGGGCCGGTGGAGCGCTTCGCGACACCGTGGCGATGGACGCCGTGGTGCGGCCCGACGAGGCGACGACGGACGCGGCGGACATCGACCTGGAGAGGGCGGCCGGGGAGACGCTGAGGGTCCGGGAGGAGATCCGTCAGCCGATCGGCTGAGAACGGGGCAGACAGACCTCCAGCGCACGTGCGATGCCGAGCAGTTCGGCGTCCCTGCCCCGGTCGGCCACCAATTGGAGACCTACCGGGCAGCCGTCCGCCGTGAAACCGGCCGGCAGGCTCGCCGCCGGATGGCCGCTGAGGTTGAACGCCCAGGTGAGCGCGGTGGAGTGGACGTCCCCCGGGCCGTCGTGGCCGTGCGGCCGGTTCGGTGTGACCGGAGTGAGGAGCAGGGGCGTACGGGCGAAGAGGGCGTCGAGCGTACGGTCGTTGGCGTCGCGGATCCGCTCCGTGGAAGGCCCGGGAGTCCCTCCGCGCACCGCGGACCACGCCTCCGCCGGGTCGAGCAGCTCGCAGGATCCCGGCATCAGGCGTACCGCTCCCGCGGCCACCAGCCGGTCCACGGCGGCCCGTGTCACCTCCGCGACCTCCGGGTCGACGCGGGCGAAGCCCAGGTCCGGGCTGAAGACGGCCGGGACGGGAAGGCGCGCGGGCCGGGGTGCGTACCCGTCGAGGAGATGGGTCAGCCACTCCTCCGCCCGCGCGGCGGAGCTCGCCAGCAGGCCCGCCGACGCGAGGCCCGTGCGGTCGGGGGAGGGGAGCCGGCCCGCCGTCGTGCTCAGTCCGAACACTCCGCACCAGGCCGCCGGGATCCGCACCGAACCGGCGCCGTCGCTGCCCGTCGCGACGTCCACCATGCCCGCCGCGACCGACACGGCCGATCCCGCCGAGGAACCGCCCGGAGTCCGGTCCGGACGCCACGGGTTGACCGTCCGTCCGTGCGCCCCCTGCCCCCAGGTCCGCCATGGTGTCCCCGGCCCGGGGACGGAGGTCGCCCCGACCGGGATCCCGCCCGCGGCGATCAGCCGCCGTGCGGCGTACGAGCGGATGCCCGCGGGGCCCTTCACGGCGAAGGGCAGCCCGGCGAGCGGGAGGCGGGACGCGGCGTCCACGCGGGCCCGCGCCTCCTCGTGCCAGACCTCGGTGAACGCGTGGAGCCGAGGATCGAGCCGGTCGATCCGCGCGAGGGACGCTTCGAGAGCCGCTGTCATGGGACCAGTCTCCTGTGCCGCCACGCGGAGAGGGCGCCCGGTGCCCGGTACCGGCTCAGTCCGCCAGTGCCGCTTCCATGACGGCCCTGGCGATCGGCGCCGCGTTGCCGCCGCCGCTGACATCGGCCCGGTCGGCGGCGGCGTCCTCCACGACCACCGCGACGGCCACCGCCGGGCGTCCGGAGTCAGGTGCCTGCGCCCAGGCGATGAACCACGCGTACGGCGTGCCGGAGTTGTCGACGCCGTGCTGGGCGGTGCCCGTCTTGCCTCCGACCGTCACACCGTCGATCGCCGCGTTCCTGCCCGTGCCGTTCTCCACCACGTCGACCATCATCCGCTGGAGCTGCTGGGCCGTCGTGGGGTTCATCGCCCGGTGGTAGGAGTCGGCGCCCTGCTGCCGGACCGTGTCCCCGTCGTCGGTGGTCACCCGGTCCACCAGGTGCGGGCGCATGAGCTCGCCGCCGTTCGCGACCGCGGAGGCCACCATCGCCATCTGGAGAGGGGTCGCGGCGGTGTCGAACTGGCCGATCGAGGACTGGGCGAGCTGGTCGTCGCTCATGTCCTCGTCGAAGTTGCTGCGGGCCACCCGGGACGGGATCTTCAGATCGTTGTCGTTGAAGCCGAATCCGCGCACCGTCTCCAGCATCCCGTCCAGCCCCACCCGCACGCCGAGATGGGCCATCACCGTGTTGCAGGAGACGCGGATCGCCTCCGCCAGGGACGCCTTCTCGCAGCCCTTCGCCTCGTTGGGCAGCACGGTCGAGGTGCCCGGCAGGACGTAGGGCGAGGGGGTGTCCGTGTCCTCGTCCGGATCGGTGACCACACCGGCGTCCAGCGCCGCGGCCGCGGTCACGATCTTGAAGGCCGAACCGGGCGGATAGGTCTGCCGGATGGCCCGGTTGAGCATCGGCCGGCTCGGCGCCCGGTTGAGCCGTGCCCACGCGTCGGTCACCTGGGAGCCGGTCCCGGAGAGGACCTCGGGGTCGTACGAGGGGGAGGAGACCAGTGCCAGGATCCGGCCGGTCGACGGGTCGAGCGCCGCGACCGCGCCACGCCGGCCGTCCAGGCCGTCGTACGCCGCGTGTTGCACGGAGTCCTCGACGGTGGTGACGACGTCGCCGCCGGGCTGCCGGCTGCGCGTGAGGTCGCCCCAGAGGGGGAGCGGGGCCAGGATCGGGTCGGTGCCGGAGAGGATGCCGTCCTCGGCGTTCTCCAGCAGCGTGGTGCCGTACGTCTGCGAGGCGTATCCCGTCACGGGCGCGTAGAGCGGACCATGGCGGTAGGTGCGCTCGTACGCGAGCTGCTCTCCGGTGTCCTCGGAGCCGGTGACGGGCTCGTCGCCGACCAGGATGCTGCCGCGCGGCTGGTCGTAGCGGTCGATCACCGTACGGCGGTTCGCGGAGTTCGAGTCCAGCTCGTCCGCCTCGAAGAGCTGGATGCGGGCGGCGTTGGCGAGCAGGGCCAGGAGCAGGAGCAGGCAGAAGCCGGCGGCGTGCCGGATGTAGCGGATCACTGTGCCTCCCCGGCCGGCGCGGACTCCGTGGCGGGATCCGGTGTGCGGGCCACGTCGCTGACCCGGATGAGCAGTGCCACGATGATCCAGTTGGTGACGACGGACGATCCGCCCTGGGCGAGGAACGGCATGGCCATCCCCGTCAGCGGGATCAGCCCCATCACCCCGCCGGCGATGACGAAGACCTGGAGCGCCAGGATCGAGGCGAGGCCGATCGCCAGCAGCCTCCCGAAGGGGTCGCGCAGGGCCAGCCCCGCACGGAAGCCGCGGGCCACCAGCAGGGCGTACAGCAGGAAGATCGCGGTGAGGCCCGCCAGTCCGAGCTCCTCGCCGGCGGTGGCCAGGATGAAGTCGGACTTGGCGGCGAAGCCGATGAGGATGGAGTGGCCGAGCCCGAGGCCGGTGCCGAGCATGCCGCCCGCGGCGAACGCGAAGAGCGACTGGGCGAGCTGGCCGGGCCCCTCACCCGCGTCGATGGAGGCGTAGGGGTCCAGCCAGTCCTCCACCCTGCTGTGCACATGGGGTTCGAACGAGCCGACGACGAAGGCTCCCGCGGCGGCCAGCAGCAGCCCGACGGCGATCCACCCGGTCCGGCCGGTGGCCACGTAGAGCAGGATCACGAAGAGCCCGAAGAAGAGCAACGAGGTGCCCAGGTCCCGTTCCAGGACGAGGACACCGACGCTGAGCAGCCAGATCGCGACGATGGGGCCGAGCACCCGCCCGGTGGGGAACTGGAGCTTCCAGATCCTGCGGCCGGTGTACGCGAGCGCGTTGCGGTTCGCGGCGAGGTACGCCGCGAAGAAGACGGCGAGGAGGATCTTCGCGAACTCCCCCGGCTGGAAGGAGAGTCCGCCGACCCGGATCCAGATCTTCGCCCCGTTCACCGCCGGGAAGAAGATCGGCACGATCATCAGCACCAGCGCCGCGGCGACCGAGAGGTACGCGTAGCGCTGGAGCACCCGGTGGTCACGCAGCAGGACGACGACGGCGATGAAGAAGGCGACCCCGAGTGTGGACCAGATCAGCTGTGTCGTCGCGGCCCGGTCACTCGGGGTCTCCAGGTCGAGCCGGTAGATCAGCACCAGGCCCAGTCCGTTGAGCAGGACGGCGATGGGCAGGAGCAGCGGATCGGCGAACGGGGCGCGGAAGCGGACCGCGAGATGGGCGAGGAGGGCGAGGAGGCCGAGACCGGCGCCGTACCCGGCGACATCGGGGGGCACGGCGTTGTTCCGGGCGAGGCCGACGGCGGCGTAGCCGTAGACGGAGATGAGCACGGCCCCGATCAGGAGCGAGAGCTCGACCCCGCGCCGCTTGGGCAGGCGTAGCGCGGGCGGGCGTGCGTCCGCCGTCGTTGCGGTCATGCCCCGCAACGTAGCAAGAGGCGGGTGCTATTTCCCTTATGTCAGCTTCGTGGCACTCCTCGGCGGGCGCCGCCGGGGCGGATCAGCTCTGGTACGGGTTCTGGCCGCCGGGAGGCGCGTAGCCGGGCTGCTGCTGCTGGGCGGCACCGTACGGATTGCCGTCCTGGCCGCCCTGGGCCTGCGCCAGCAGCTGGTCGGCCTGCTCCTTCGGTATCTGCCGCTCCCCGCCGCAGAAGGTGCACTGCGTCGCGTACTTCGTGGAGAAGGGGAACAGCGGTACGAAGAACAGAGTGAACTTGGTGACCCGCTTGCGCAGGGTGTGCGCGGCGGGATTCCCGCACCAGCCGCACACCATCGTCAGGACCGCCAGTTGGTAGAGATAGCCCCGTGTACCGAAAATGATCATGATGTGGTTCCTTTCCCCGTGTCTTCCGGAAGCGCCCGCCGGCAGAGCGCCAGCAGCTTCTCGTCCTCATAAGTGTCGTGGCTGCCGTACCCGCCGTCCATCGCCTTGTGGCGGCGTACGGACAGGAGCTCGGCGCGCAGCACCCGTATCGCGTCCGAGCCTGCACCGTCGGGGCCCATCCGCGCCAGACATTCCGCGACCCGGACCCTGACGTGGCAGTTCTTCTCCCATGCCGACAGGAGCACCGGCACCACGCCGGAGGCCCGCCCGGAGATCTCCCACAGAGCGACCGCCGCCTCGACCCGGAGCCACAGCTCCTCGTGCTCCAGCAGGGCCCGCAGCCGCGGCGCCACCGCGGCGGCACGCGGCCCCAGCGCTCCCAGCGCGCTCACCGCCGCCCGGCAGTCGCGCACCTGCTCGGCCCGCAGGCCCTCGGCCAGCACGGGCAGCACCGCCGCGGCGTCCCCGGTGACCGCCCAGAGGGCCTCCGCCGCCTCGGTCGCCACCGCGGTCCCCGGCTGCCGCATCAGGCGCAGGAGCTCCGGGACCGCGAGGCGGGCGGCCGGGCCGAAGGATCCCAGGGCCCGCAGCGCCGCCGTACGCAGCCACTCGCCCCGGTACTCCGGCGCTCCCCGCAGCACCCGCAGCACCTCCGGCGCGGCCTCGCCCGCGCGCAGCGCCGTCACCCCGCCGAGCAGCGGCTTCGCCCGGTCGTACAGGCTCTCGTCCAGCCCTACCTCGCCGAGCCTGCGCCGCAGCACTCCGGCGAGCGGGGCGGCCGTATCGCCCAGGCACCTGATCGCGAAGCCCACGTCGTGGGGCACCTCCGGCCGCTCCAGCGCCGCGGCCAGGGCGGGCAGCACCCGCGCGTCCCCCAGCCCGGCCAGCGCCTTCACCGCGGAGCCGAGCCCCGGCGGTCCGCTCGCCCACTCCCTCACCCACGCCCCGGGATCCGCCGCCACCCGCCCGGCCAGCGCGTCGCCGGCGGGCGCGGCCAGACCGAACAGATCCTCCAGCGCGTACGCGGCGGCATCGGCCAGCCTGGGCTCCGGATCCGAGAGCTGCACGCCGATCAGCCGCACCAGGTCCTCGTAAGTCCCACGCCAGGCCCGCATCAGCCCGCTGCTCATGCGTACGGCGTCGACGCGCTGCCAGGGGTCGGGGCTGCGCAGCTGGTCGGTCAGCAGCGCCGTGCGGTCCGCCACACGGTCGTTCAGGCCGACGTGCAGTGTCCGCAGCAGGTCGGCGGCCCAGGGGGTGCTGCGCCCGGCCGACTCCTCGGCGGACAGCTCACGCAACTGCCCCACCAGCGTCGGAGCGGGGACCCGGTCCGCCGTGCCCTCCTCGCCGCCCGGCGGCTGCGGGGGGCCGGTCTCCGGACGGGCGGGACCGGAGCGCAGCTCCCGCAGCAGGCCGGAGACCACCCGTACGACATCCCCCGGCAGGGCGTCGGGGGCGCACCTGGCGAGCTGTGCGAGGGCCGCCAGCCGCAGTCCGGGCGGATACGCCTCCGCGGCCAGCCGGCTCAGCCAGTCCGCGGCCCGCTCCGACAGCGCCTGGTGGCGCAGGGCGATCCGGCCGGCGGCCTCGACCAGGGCGAGGCGCACCTCGTCGTCCGCCTCCACGGGCAGCCGCTCCCGCAGCAGCGCGAGGACCCTGCCCGGCCGGGCGTGCAGGGTGGCCAGGGCCAGCGGGGCGGCGAGCCGTACCCCCGGATCCTCGTCGGCGACGAGCTCGAAGAACACCGCGGACCCGGCGGACACGGCTGCCGCCGCCATCGCGTAGTTCGCGACGCCCTCGATCTCGTCCTCGTCCAGATCGTCGAACCCGTCCTCCTCGTCCTCGTCCAGGTCGATGCCACCGATGCTGGTGAGCAGCTCGACGACGCTCCCCCGGTCGCGTATCCCGGGGTCGATCGCCAGCTCGAAGAGGAACGGGATGCAGGCGAGCGTGCAGGCGTACACGTTGCCCTGGTGGTGGACCGCGCCGTACATCCCGTCGAGCGCGCCCTCCCGCTCCGCCGGGTCGGCCGAGGCGAGTCCGTAGAGGAGGGCCGGCACGTCGTCGGCCGGACCGTAGGCATGCTTCATCGAGGCCCAGTCGACCTCGTCGATCCCCGTGAACACGCCACGCCCTCCCCGTGTCTTCCCTCCGCTCCCCGGGCACGGCGGAAGAACGCCTCCGCGAAGCAGTGTCTGCGCAGAGTGTGCACCACGCACACGACGATCCACCCTCCAGTTGCGGCCTTTCCTCATGGGACCGCCCCAGGCCTGTGAAGGTGCTGTGAGAACGCCGTTCCCGCGGCTCCTCTCAGCCACCGGGCAGGGGCCGGGCCTGCCCGGGATCGGTCAGAGGGGCGAGCAGGTCACCGTGCAGCTCCAGCCGCGCCGCCATGTCGCCGGCGAGGAAGAGCAGGTCGTCCGCTGTCCCGCACGCCTCGATCTCGTCCCAGGTGACGGGCGCCGACACGGTCGGGCTGCCCTTCGCCCGCAGGGTGTAGGGGGCCGCGGTGGTCTTCGCGGCGGCGTTCTGGCTGAAGTCCACGAAGACCTTCCCCGGGCGCAGCGCACGCGTCATCCGGTGCACGGCCAGCTCCGGGAGTGCGGCCTGCGCCTGTACCGCCAGCTTCTTCGCGTAGCCCGTCACCTCCTCGGAGGGGGTGGGCTCCAGGGGGACGAGCAGATGCAGCCCCTTGGATCCGGAGGTCTTCCCGTACGCGGACAGCCCGTCCTCGGCCAGCCGTTCCCGCAGCCAGAGGGCGACCGCGCAGCACTCGACGACGCCCGCCGGCGGCCCGGGGTCCAGGTCGAGGACCAGGCGGTCGGCCACGGCGGGGGAGCCCTGCCGCCACTGGTGGGTGTGGAACTCCACCACCAGGTTCGCCGCCCACATCAGCGAGGCGAGGTCCTGCGCGAGCACCTGGCGGGCACCGGGGTCGTCGCTGCGGGGGACGGGTGCCGTCCGCACCCAGTCGGGTGTACCCGGCGGCGGATTCTTCGTGAAGAAGCGCAGTCCCTCCGGGCCGTCCGGGTACCGGAGGAAGGACAGCGGCCGGTCACGCAGGTGCGGCAGCATCGCCCCCGCCGCCGTGGCCGCGTAGTAGTGCAGCACCTCGCCCTTGGTCGTACCGGTGACCGGGTACAGCACCTTGTCGAGATTGCTGAGCGCCAGGCGCCGCCCCTCCACCTCCGTGATCGGCGTCATACGATAAGAATCACATGAAATCGTATGTATGAATGCTTAGCGGGCGATAAGGGGTGCACGGTGAGGTCCATCTGGAACGGCTCCATCTCGTTCGGTCTCGTCAGCATCCCGGTCAAGCTCATGAACGCCACGGAGAACCACACGATCTCCTTCCGCCAGATCCACCTCGCCGACGGAGGCCGGATCCGCTACCGCAAGGTCTGCGAGCTGGACGAGGAGGAGATCCCCGCCTCCGAGACCGTGAAGGCGTACGAGGACGCCGACGGCACGGTGATCCCGGTGACCGACGAGGACCTCGCCTCGCTGCCGCTCCCCACCGCCAAGACCATCGAGATCGAGGGTTTCGTGCCGGCCTCGGCGATCGACCCCCTCCAGCTGGACTCGGCGTACTACCTCTCGGCCAACGGTGTCCCGGCCGCCAAGCCGTACGCCCTGCTGCGCGAGGCGCTGCGGCGCAGCGGCAAGGTGGCCGTCGCGAAGTACGCGCTGCGCGGGCGGGAGCGGCTCGGCATGCTGCGGGTGGTCGACGACGTGATCGCGATGCACGGCCTGCTGTGGCCGGACGAGATCCGCGCCCCCGAGGACGTCGCTCCGGACGCGGGCGTCAAGGTCCGTGACGCCGAGCTCGACCTGGCCGACGCGCTGATGAACACGCTCGGCGACGCCGACCTGGACACCCTCCACGACGAGTACCGCGAGGCGATCGAGGAACTCGTCGCGGCGAAGGCGTCCGGTGAGCCGGTCGCGGAGGAGGAGGCCGGGGAGCCCGAGGGCAAGGTGATCGACCTGATGGCCGCGCTGGAGAGCAGTGTGCGGGCCGCCGAGGGGTCGAAGGGGGACGGGGGCAAGGCGGACGGCAAGGACGCCGACGTCCACCCGATCAAGGGCCGCACGCCCCGGTCCGGCGGGAGCGGAGGGGGTGGCACGAAGAAGACCGGCAAGGCGGGCCCGGAGAAGAAGGCGCCGTCCGGGAAGACGCCCGCGAAGAGGACCACAGCGAAGAAGACCGCTGCGAAGGAGACCGCGGCGAAGAAGACCACCGCGAAGAAGACCGCGGCGAAGAGGACCACCGCGAAGAAGACCACCTCGGGCACCCGGAAACGGACCTCGGCCTGACCCGGCAGGGCCGCGCCGGCCGAGGCCCGCCCCTCAGGGCGCGGACGCGGGTTTCAGCAGGTCGGAAAGGTCGGGCACGGTGGGCAGGTCCAGTCCGTACCTGTCTCTCTCCACGACGTACGTACAGCTCGTGTAGGTGTAGCCGGACTGGACGCGTGAGCCGGAGGAGTAGCTGTCCACGGCCGCCGTCGCCCCCGTGCCGTGCTTGTACAGGAAGTGGTACTCGCCCGCCGGGAGCCGCAGCCGCGCCTTCGGGTACGACGTGCCGCCCGCCTTGCAGGCGCCGGCCGAGCCGGCGGCCTCGCTGCTGAACCGCTCGCAGTCACCGCAGGGCTTCAGCTTCACCGTGCCGGTGACCGGTCCCGTGTAGAGCACCTCGACCTCGTTGGGGGCGCCGTTGCTGATGACGAGCTCCATCCGGGCACCGCCCGGCTCCCCGCTCCCCGGCAGCCGCTTGCCGGCGGAGGGCCGGTCCTCGGCTATCTCGGCCGCTATGGCGATGTTCCGGGCGTGCCGCACGCGCCGGTCCTCCTTGTAGGTGTCCGCGAAGTCCGTCAGCGTCTGCCGCGCGTCCGTGAACCGCTTGTCCTTGAACTCGTCCACGCCGCAGGCGTACACGCCGTCCCGGACACCGGCGCCGGCCTGCCGGCCCAGCGAGGGGACGGAGGTCTCGGGCAGCTCCGCGACCAGGGCACTCGTCCGGCGCAGGTCCTCGGTGACGGTGCAGGGCTCCGCGCCCTTCAGACGGGCCACCTGCTGCCGTATCTTCCCACTGACGGCCGGGCCCACCTGCCCTGCCTGCCGGGACTCGGGGAACGTGCGCAGCAGCGTGGTCAGCTCCTCGCTTCCGGATCCGGTCCCCGTGCCGTCCAGCCGGGAGACCCCGCAGCCGTACAACGACTCCGCGAGCGGGGTGTCGGGCCATGCGGCGAGATCGCCGAGCAGCTTCCGGTCCACCGCGTCGGGCACCGTGCGCAGATAGGTCAGCGGCTCGACCGCCTCGCAGTGCTCCTTCGCACGGTAGGGCGTGGCGACCGCCGTGTAGTAGGCCTTCAGCCGATCCGGGACGAGGGCGGCCGCGCGCGAACCGGGATGATCCTCGCTCAGATCCCGGTACAGGGTGAGTGCGTGGCGGTAGTCGGTCTCGGACAGGAGGAAGGAGCTGCGCGCGGCCTTCGCGACCAGATCGTCGCCCTCTTCCAGCCGGCCGAGCAGCTCCCGCTCCACCGCCTCGTCCCGCGCGGACGCGTAGGCGGAGGTGCCGGCCAGCGGGACGGCGAGCAGCAGCAGTCCGAGGACTCCTGCCAGGAGGGGCCGGGGCGGTCCCCCGATGTCCGTGCGCCGGGCGATGCGTGCCGCGTCGGCAGCGGCGAGGACCAGCAGCAGGAGATAGCCGGCGACGAGGACGGCGGGCACCCCGTCCGGATCGGCGGGCAGCGCGACGAGCAGGAACACACCGGTCGCCGCCCAGCTCGCCGCGGCCCTGCGCCACCGGCGCACCAGGACGTGGCCGAGACCCAGACCGGAGAGGTTCAGCAGCCCGGCGGCGGCGGCCCTCAGTGCGCCGCCCGGCGGCGGCGGTCCGGCCGCCGGAGGCCGGGTGGGAGGAGGGGGAGGAGGAGGCTGAACGGCCCCCCGGGCGTCCTGCGGCACGGCTCCCCGGGCGTCCTGCGGTACGGACTCCCACCCGGCGCCGGGTCTGGGCTCCGGTGTCTCCGACTGATCGCGCGATTCCACCACGGCCCCCCACCGTCGAACCCCGTCAGGTCCCCGGGTAGCTGCCCGGTTTCATGCCCCTTCACGCATCCTTGCGGACGTTGAATCCATTTTGGTGTGGGATGCATGGATCGGCGCGGGAGCACCGCACGGTGTCGGAACGCGCCGCCTCGCAGTAGGGTGCGCAGTGCCGCGACTGGCGCGTACCCGGCAGGGTGCTCCGTGGAAACGACCACGAGGGAGCGGCACACTCCGGGCGTGCCCGGGGCGTCATCGCCGGAGGGCCGTCCGCCTGGGCAATCCGGGTCCATGTCGCCCCGTGCGACCGACCCGGGAGGAACCCCGTGGCCGTACAGCCGTCCGATGACCGCCGTCCCGCCCTCACCGCCGCCGATCCGGAGCTCGCCGCCCTGGTGAACGCCGAGGAGCGGCTCCAGGCGGACACCCTGCGCCTGATCCCCAGTGAGAACTACGTGTCCTCCGCAGTGCTGGAGGCGTCCGGAACCGTCCTGCAGAACAAGTACTCCGAGGGCTACCCCGGCAAGCGCTACTACGAGGGCCAGCAGGTCATCGACCAGGTGGAGACCCTCGCCGTCGAGCGCGCCAAGGCGCTGTTCGGGATGGAGCACGCCAACGTCCAGCCGTACTCCGGTTCGCCGGCGAACCTCGCCGTCTACATGGCGTTCCTCCAGCCCGGCGACGCCGTCCTCGGGATGTCGCTGCCGATGGGCGGGCACCTCACCCACGGCTGGGGGGTCTCGGCCACCGGCACGTGGTTCCGCGGTGTGCGGTACGGGGTGCGGCGCGACACAGGGCGCATCGACCTGGACGAGGTGCGCGACCTGGCCCGCGCCGAGCGGCCCAAGCTGATCTTCTGCGGGGGGACCGCCGTGCCCCGCGTGATCGACTTCGCGGGGTTCGCCGACATCGCCCGTGAGGTGGGAGCGGTGCTGGTGGCCGATGTCGCCCACATCGCGGGGCTGATCGCCGGGGGCGCGCACCCCTCGCCCGCCCTCCACGCCGACGTGGTGTCCACCACCACCCACAAGACCCTGCGCGGGCCGCGCGGCGCGATGCTGCTCACCCGGGCCGAGCACGCCAGGGCCGTCGACCGCGCGGTCTTCCCCGGACTCCAGGGAGGTCCGCACAACCAGACCACCGCCGCCATCGCGGTCGCGCTGAAGGAGGCGGCGGGGCCGGACTTCGCCGCGTACGCCCACCAGGTCGTCGCCAACGCCCGCGCGCTGGGCGAGGAACTGGCCGCACGCGGCTTCGACCTCGTGTCCGGCGGTACGGACAACCACCTGCTGCTGGCCGACCTCACCGCCAAGGGGGTCTCCGGGAAGATCGCGGCCAAGGCGCTCGACCGCGCGGGGATCGTCGTCAACCACAACACCGTCCCGTACGACCCCCGGAAGCCCTTCGACCCGTCAGGCATCCGCATCGGAACCCCCGCCCTGACGTCCCGGGGCATCCCCGCCTCCGAGATGGGAGCGGTCGCGCAGTGGATCGATCTCGTGGTCGACGCCGCTCGTACAGGTGATGAAACGACGATTTCCAAGGTCCGGGACGAAGTGAGGACCATGATGGACGCCTATCCGGCGCCGGGCCTCCCCCTGGTCTGACCGGGGCGCCGGAGCAGTCCGTCCGGGGGCACACCGGACCCGGACTGCTCCGGAACGCCGTGCTCCCGACTCCGCGCGCCCGCTCTGCGCCCTGTGCGGAGGGCGAACCGCCGTACAGGCTGGGGGAGCAAGGATGCCGGAGGGGTGAACAGAGGGGGCACGATGCAGGATCTCAAGGTCACGTCATGGCAGCTCTTCGGGCACGACCGGCTCTACGTGAATCTGCCGGACGGCACCGCGATCGGGTGGGCGGACCGGGGCAGCGGCACGATCACGGTCCTGCACCCGCGCTACCGCGACGCCGTGACCGACGCGCTCGCCCGGCAGGTCCCGGACCTGCCGGCGCTCGTCGGGGAGCCCGTCGTCGGCGAGGAGGGCCGGGCGGGGCTGCCGGCCATGCCCGCGCCGCCTGCGGTCCCGCGGATCCCGCCCATGCGGGGGATGCGGAAGAGAGGCGCCGTGAGGGAGCCGGAGCCCGTCACCGCTGAGGTACCGGAACCGGTGGCCGCGCCCGTTCCGGCGCGTACGGCGGTCCCTGATCAGCCGCCCGCGCCGGCGGCCGCGTCGGTGGCCGTGTCCGAGCCGGTGGCGGCGGCCGTGTCCGAGCCGGTGGCCGTGCCGGACCGGGTGGCGGTGCCCGAGCCCGGGGGGCGTCGCCGCCCGGACGTCCTGCCCGCGTTGACCCCCGCGAGCGACCTCGCTCCGCGGCGGCCGGGCGCCGCACTCCGGCAACAGCTCGGCGAGTCCGGGGCGGGGGCGCTCGTACGGGCGGCGACCGGGGCCCTGCGGCGGCACCGGGACGCCGATCCTCGCCGTGGCGCCCTCGCGGGGGAGCGGAGGGTCGGGGCCGAACTGAAGCGCCTGACCCGCCACGGCTGGCGGGTCCTGCACTCCGTCCCGCTTCCGGACGGCACGGAGATCGGGCACCTGCTGATCGGGCCCGGAGGGGTCTTCGCGGTGAGCACGGACCACCGGCCCGGGGCGTCGGTACGGATCGGGGACGGCACCCTGCGGACCGGCGACGGCACCCCGCAGCCGTACGCCCTCGACGACGGACCCGGCGCCCGCGGGGCCCGGGCGGTGCTGGAGGCGTACTGCGCCTTCGACGTGCCCGTACAGACCGTGCTGGTGTTCACCGGGGTCACCGCCCTGGACGTGGCGGACACCCCTCCCGGCGTCCGTGTCTGCCGCGAGCGTCAGTTGTCCGCGCTCGCACCCCTGACCGGCGTACTGACCCCCACGCAGGTGGAGCGGGTCTACGACGTCGCACGGAACGGGGAGGCCTGGCTGGAGACGTGACCCCCTGGGCCCTGCCGGTAGATTTCGTGGTGCCGCGGCGGCGACGCCGCGGTGCCGTCGCCGAAGGGGAAGCCGCCATGAAACTCCGCTGCGCCGTGCTCGACGACTACCAGTCCGTGGCGGGCACCGCCGCGGACTGGTCCCCCGTCGCTGACGACGTCGAGGTGGTCGGCTTCGCCGATCACTGCGCGACCGAGGACGAACTGGGCGCGAGGCTGGCCGAGTTCGACATCGTGGTCACCCTCAGGGAGCGTGTGCCGTTCCCCGCGACCCTGATCGAGCGGCTGCCCCGGCTCAGACTGATCGTCGCCTCGGGCATGCGCAACGCGTCCATCGACCACGCCGCCGCCGAACGGCACGGGATCACGGTCTGCGGCACGGCGAGTACCGCGACCCCGCCCGTCGAGCTCACCTGGGCGCTGCTGCTCGGGCTGGCGCGGGGACTCGTGGCCGAGGCCAACTCCCTCCGCGAGGGCGGCCCCTGGCAGTCCACCGTCGGAGCCGACCTGTACGGGCGCAGGCTCGGGATCCTCGGACTGGGGAAGATCGGCGGCAGGGTCGCCGCGGTCGGCCGGGCCTTCGGCATGGACGTGGTGGCCTGGAGCGAGAACCTGACCGCGGAGCGGGCGGAGGAGGCCGGGGCGGGATTCATCGCGTCCAAGGAAGAGCTCCTGGAGACCAGCGACTTCGTCTCCGTCCACCTGGTGCTGAGCGACCGCACCCGCGGCCTGCTCGGTGCGAAGGAGCTCGCGCTGATGCGGCCCGGCAGCTATCTCGTCAACACCTCGCGGGCGGCGATCGTCGACCAGGACGCGCTGCTCGACGTCCTGCGCCGAGGGGCCATCGCAGGCGCCGGCATCGACGTGTTCGACATCGAACCGCTTCCCGGGGACCATCCGATGCGCAGCGCGCCCCGCCTCCTGGCCACACCGCACCTGGGCTACGTGTCGCAGGCCAACTACGCCGCGTACTACGGGGACGCGGTCGAGGACATCCGCGCCTACCTGGACGGGAAGCCCGTGCGCAGGCTCGGCTGAGACGGTGCCGTCGCGGGAGCCAGGTTCACCGGCGGTCATGCGCAGACCGAAGTAGCCTGAGCGCAGGGGCACTTCGGCCCCCGGACAGGGAGGTCCCCGCGTGAGCCTGCTCGACGACGAGACGGCCGCCGGCATGCTCCGGATGCCCGCCGGCACCGTCGACCTCCGTGACGACCGCCGCGGAGCGCAGTGGCAGGAGACCGTCGAGTCCTTCCTGCTCGCCCGCCTCCCCGTCACCCTCGGCCAGTACTGGGCCCTCACGGACACGGCCCCCGATCCCGCCGTGTCCCACGCCCTGCCCGTGACGAACGTCAGCTGGCTCGACGCCGTCGACCTGTGCAACAGCTTCTCGTCCCGCGCCGGACTGACCCCGGTCTACTCCCACGACGCGCGGAGCGGTGAGGTCACCCGCGACCCGGCCGCCGACGGCTACCGCCTGCCCACGGAGGCGGAGTGGCAGTACGCGTGCAAGGCGGGCACCACCGGCTACCGCTACGGCGAGCTCGACGCCATCGCCTGGTACGAGGAGAACTCGGACGGCCGGCTCCACGACGTCGGCGGCAGGACCCCGAACGCCTGGGGGCTGTACGACATGCTGGGCAACGTCTGGGAGTGGTGCTGGGACCTCTACGACGAGGAGGTCTACGGTGCCTACCGCACCTTCCGCGGCGGTGGCTGGGCCGAGGCGGAGCGCGGCTGCGGCGCCACGGTGCGCCGTCGCAGCCACCCCACCTTCGCGATCGACGACCTCGGTTTCCGGATGGCCCGGAGCCCGAGGGGCGTGGGAACCGAGAAATCGCGCGACTGACCGATACCGGGTGCGCTACGTTCCTGATCACTCGAAGGGGGCGAAGTGACGAAGCTCAACCAGATCATCGCCGTGGAGAAGGGTGTCAAGAGCAAGTCGCTCCAGGACATCACCGCGGCCCACCACAAGGTGCAGAAGCCCGTGCCGCTGGCCGGCATCTCGCGTACGTACCAGCCGAAGGACGAGGAGGGCGAGCAGCTTCCGCCCGAGTCCACGCGCGTACAGGTCAAGGCCGAGGACGTGGTGCGTGAGATGGCCGCCTCGCTGACCCGGCTGTTCGACGTGACCGCCACCAAGGACTGGGCCAACTGCACCGCCCGCGCGGACGTGTCCGTCGACGGACGGGTCGTCGTCCCCGAGGTCCCGGTCAGCTACCTCCTGTTCCTGGAGAAGCAGCTCACCGACCTGCACACCTTCGTGAAGAAGCTGCCGGTGCTCGACGCCTCCGAGTCCTGGTCGCTCGACCCGTCCACGGACTGGTGGAAGACCGACCCGGTCCGCACGATCCGTACGAAGAAGGTCCCCCGCAACCACGTCAAGGCCGAGGCGACGGAGAAGCACCCGGCGCAGGTCGACGTGTACTACGAGGACGTGCCCATCGGGTACTGGACGACCGTGAAATTCTCCGGAGCCCTTCCGGCACGACGGGTGAACGAGCTCCTGGAGCGGGTCGAGAAGCTCCAGCACGCGGTGAAGTTCGCCCGCGAGGAGGCCAACGGCGCCGAGGTCACCGACCGGAGGGTCGGGGACGCGGTGTTCGGCTACCTGTTCGGCTGACGCCGGACGTGAGGCGGCACCCCCAGAACGCCCCCGCGCCAATGCCGTGGGGGCTGCGCACCCTGCACGAGGCGGAATGAGGTCCGCCCCGTGTGATGAGCGCAAGCTGAAACTGAACGTTCAGCCTGAAGACGCGGTAACGGTGGAGGTTCGAGTCCTCCCCCCGGCACCACCTGCCGGGGTGGCCCAACATGGCAGAGGCACCCGCGATCAATCTCAGACTCTCGCTCCAGATTCAGTATCGCCGCCGACTGCCAGACCGACCGAGTACGGACGAACACCTTTGAATGCTGGTTCGAATCCGGCCTGCGCCTCTTCGCGGCGCGGTAGTTCAATGGAAGAACGCGATGGTATGACGACTGATCCGCACTCTTAAACGGCGCTGGCACGCGCAATTGGGTGGCAACCCCAGGGGCCCGGGAGCTGGATACGACTCCCGGGCTCCGCCACGCCTGCCACCGTGATCGCAAGGACCGGTTCGAGGGATACGAGTCACCCGTCTGCTGTACGTTCTTGGCATGGTCACGAGCGAAATGGGCGAGAACGCGGAGTCGCGCTTCTCCGCTCTCCTGGCCGGTGCGGCAAGGCTTCCGGGCGTGCGGATCGACCGGGAGGCGTACCTCCGGACGGCGTTGGCCCGTCATTGCCCGGAGGATCAACTGCGCCGGGCGATGGAGGAGAACCCAGCGGCGGCTGGTATCCCGCTCGACGTTCTGGACAAGGTGGCCAACGACTCCATCCGCTACGAGACCGCCAAGGTGAGCGCGCTCTCCGCGGCTGCCGGGCTCCCTGGAGCCCTGGCCCTGCCTGCCACCGTGCCGGCCGATCTGGCCCAGTACGTCGCCCACATGCTCCGCGTCGCGCAGAAGCTCGCCTACCTCTACAGCTGGCCCGATCTGTTCTCGGTCGACAAGGACGAGCTCGACGATGCGACCAAGTCAGTGCTCACGCTCTTCTTCGGAGTGATGTTCGGGACCCAGTCCGCGAACGCCGCTGTGGGGAAGGTGGCGGAGGCTGTAGCCGAGCAGGTCGCCAAGAAGCTGCCCCAGCAGGCACTGACGAAGGGTGTCGTCTACCCCGTCGTGAAGAAGATCGCTCAGTACCTCGGCGTCGAGATGACCAAGCAGACCTTCGCCAAGTCCGTCTCGAAGGCGATTCCCCTCGTCGGGGCCGCGGTGTCAGGCGGGCTCACCTACGCGACCTTCCGCCCCATGTCCAGAAGGCTCAAGGCGCACCTTTCCGGCCTGGACCTCGCCAAGCCGGTCGGGGGCCAGGTCATCGTGGGTGAGGTCATCCAGGACGAGGACCGCCCAGCCGCTGACGAGGCGAAGATCCCGAAGCCGGGCCGTGAATGGCGTGTGCTGAAGCGCCGGTAGGCCGCGGCTCAGGCCCTGGGCGGGGCGGCCGGGAGCCGTCGTGGCTGTGCTTTCGGCGCTCGGGTCTCGAATCTCGGGGTTCGAGATTCGTGGAGCCCTTCTCACTCGTTCGGGGGTCCGGCGAGGGGTCCCGGGCCGACGCTTGAGCTTCGGGTTTCGAGGGCCGAGGTCCGGGCTCCGGGATTCGAGCCGTGTTGTTCATCCGGGAGGTAGGTAAGGGCTTTAGGGGAACCTCCCCTCCCTTCCCACCCCGTCACGGCCAGCAAGTATGACTAATCGTGATCAGGTTGCAGCGGAGAGTCGCGGCTGCTTACGGTGCCCACAACGAGACGACCCCGACGCGGTGTTAGCAGCACCGGCCGGGGTCTGACCCAAGATCGATTACCCAAGAAGGACGATCTCGTGGTTATCCAGCACCCTAGCTCCGCGCTGCCCGCCCCCGCATCCTCGGGCCCGTACCGCAGGGCCCACACCGGCTACGGCAAGCAGTCCGTCCCCGGCCGGCACCAAGCGCACCGGGACGACTTCGCCCACCTGCCGGAGCGCGAACGCTACGTCGCCGGGTATGTCGACCACCTGCCCGACGGCGCCGCCATGGACATCAAGTCGCTGGCCAAGGACCTGCCTCTGTACGGCCAGATGGCCATCGGGACCGCCCTGCGCGCCCTCGCCGTGGCCGGGCATCTGCGCCGCGTGCGCTGCCGGGTCGAAGGGGGCGGCCAGTGCCGGTGGGTGACGCTCACCTACTGGTCACGCACCGCCCACGACAACGAGTGGTGGGCCGCCAGGCTCGCCGGCGGAGCAGCCGCCCCGGAGCAGGCGCCCGCACTCTCCGCCCAGCCGATCGTGCCCCGTCAGCGCACCGCGCAGGCGGACATCACGCCGTCCCCCTCCCCGAACCCGCCGCCGCCGTCCCCGGCTCCGGAAGGCGCACCGGGTACAGGCGCCCCAGGCCCGGCCGAGGCGCCGTCCCCCGCCTACCTCGCCCTGGCCGAAGTCGGCCGCCGCGAACCCCGCCTGCCGCTCTCGGCCGCCGACTGCACCGCCCTGGAGCCCCTGGCTGCCGCCTGGTTCGCGCGCGGTGTGAGTGCCGACTACCTGACCTCGGCGCTCATCGCCGGGCTTCCTGAGGGGGTCGGTTCCCCCGTCGGCCTGGTACGCCGTCGCCTCATCGACAAGATGCCGCCCCGCCTCCCCGCGGAACCCGCACCGACCCGGGGCGCGCCAGGCAAGCCCGTCCGCGGTCTCCTGGTCGAGTGCACCGAATGCGGCCGCCCCGGCCCGGCCGAAGCGCTCCCGGACGGCCTCTGCCGTCCCTGTGGCACCACGCCCCAGCCGGCGGAATCACCCGATGGCGCAGAGGCTGACGAGGTCGAACGCGACGTCCCGGCCCTCGTCGCGAGCCTCCGCAACCTGATGCGCACGCCGTGAACCCTCGCGCAGTGGACTGCGGCTGCCCGTGACCGGCTGCCCGCGCGCCGGCCAGAAAGTGGTCCTCCGTTCACTGTTCCTGCTTCTACGCCTACCGGCAAGACTCGGCACCCGTAGTGCACACTCCTGAAAGCTGAGGCACGGGCCATGGCGCAGATTGACGATGTCTCATGGAACCGCTCCCTGAGGGCAGTTTTCGGGGAGGGCATGTTCGCAGCTGTGGGAGCGCGGAGATGCGATGACTGGCGACTGGATGCCCTCGACGTGATGCGTCTTCGGACAGACGACCCGCGTGGCTGGCGCAGGATTGTCATGGCGCCAGCAGGGAGCAGTTACGGTGCGGGCTCGGACGGCCCGTTCGGTGCTGTCACGCCGGGCGACATCGATGCGGCTTTCCCTGTGGCGAGGAGCGGGGCCGAGCAAATCATGGTCACTCTCCAGGGAGAGTGGTTCCAGACGGAGGACATTCAGGATTTCGATGCGAGAGAGGCTGAGCTGTTCTCTCACGCGCGAGTGATCCTGGAGAGGTTCGGAGCAGACGCGGTGTTCTTCACCAATGCGGTGTCGGCGCGCGAGAATCCCCATGCCGACATGCTTCGTCGAGAGGGGGTATACGAGGGCTTCACCAGCCACGTTATGGACTGTGGTGTGATCGCTGTCTCCGCCACGGAAGTCGGCATCTTCTGGAGCTTCACGACTGACTGAGGATTTCCCGCGCGCCCGTTCTGCCACGCTGCAGCACCAACCGGATCACCGACGTCGTGAGAACAGACTGCGCCGTGATCACTCCAGCCACGGTGAGATCATCTCGGCGGCCCTATCATGCGATCCGAAGAGACGAGCAGCCGTCGAGGGGACTGACAGGGGTGGCCGCAGCGCGCATGGCAGCAGCAGTGCTGGTCACATGGGCCGCGCTGGTCGCGCTCCTACTCGCACCGTCGGCCCTGCCCGAGCAGTGGCAGTACTACATCTACTCGCCAGCAAGCGTGGGATTGTGGATGCTGGTCATGCTCCTCGCGCCCATCGTGGTCTGTACCGTCAAATGGCCATGGATCAAGTCGGGCAGAAGGTAAGCCTCGACCTGCGTACGAGCCCGCAGGGCACTCCGTAGCATCTGGCCGTCATGTGCGGGACGACCCTCAGGCTCAGTGGTGTACCCGGCAGGTCGTCACACGCGACGAGCAGGAAATGCACCACTGGCCGGCCCAGGGAGCGCGACCGAGGCTCACTGCCGAGGCCGGGTGCCTTTGCCGGCCACGCCCCGTACGCATGGGGAACGGGCGCCCGCTTCGGCGAGCTGAGGCAGTTCCTCGGCGGTCGGTTCTCGCAGGACATGCTCGACGAATTCGCCGACCACGATGCGGCGGTCCGCGATCACAGGGAATCAACTGGTCCACGGTGCCCGTGCGTACGCTGACACGGAGTACGCGGGTCACTGCTGGTGTGCTGTCCGGACGTGCCGCCAGATTGGGCACATGACATCACCGCCCATCCCGGTCGGCCGCCACGCTCCAGTCACCGTGAGCGTGTTCGTCCAGCGCTTCACCAGTTGTAGCGGTCCCAGGCATTGGCCTGATAGTCGAGACCGACCTTGGGCTCACCACTTGCGTCCGGCACGACGGTGACCACCCCGGTAACGTTCGATCTGGTGGCACCGACCGCGTAGAACCAGTTCTCATTGACGTTTTTGGAGAAGTTGAAGTCCCGGTTACCGGTTTCCACCGGTATGGATACCGGCTGTCCGCCATTCCTGCTCCTCGGCGCCATGAGGGCCGGAACCCCGGTCGGGAGCGGCTCGCCTGATCCCTGGCGAAGGCGTCGCACACGCACGGTGGCGGGGCGGGCTTGACCGCGTCGGCGGGGGCGGCACACAATGCGGGACATGACCCCCTACTCGCTGACCACCGTCGCCCTGCGGATGACGGGGCCTCGCGGCGAGTGTGCTCCTCGGTCCACCACCTGTCTGCGACGCCGCGGCCGTATCGGCTCGCCGCCGGTGCGCATCGGCGTCCACTCGCGCTGACGAGGCGTCATCTCCACTCGGCCGCCTCGCGAGACGAAGCCGAGAACCCGGTAGCACCGGTGTTACCTCTCCCCGGCCCTTCACGGACCCACTGTGTCCCGCACCCTGCCCCGCAGGCACGCGGCGCGGGCGTGAACGGCCCACCTCATCGCACCGCCGGAGGCCTCGGCCGCTGTCGCGGGTCCAACCCGTCCCCTCGGGTGCCCGCCCGCCCACCGGAGCCCACGGCGGCTCGCTCTCCGCCAAGGAGGAACCGTATGACCAGCATTGCTTCCCCGAACGCGACAGCCACGGCCGCCGACAGCTCCTTCTCCACTCCGCCCGTCCTGCGTGAGGCACGCATTCCGCAGGACGGCATGTACGAAGGGCACCGTGTCCTGGAACGGCTGCCGGCTGATGCGGAGGCGCGCCCGTACACCCTCTTCGACGTCGTCCCCCAGGGCCGCACGATCGGCGCGGAGATCCACGGCGCCGACCTCTCCCGGCCGTTGGAGCCGGCCCTGCGCGAAGAGCTGAACCGTGCCCTGCTGGAGTGGAAGGTGCTCTTCTTCCGGGGGCAGAACCTCACCTCGGCCGCCCAGCGAGACTTCGCCCGCCACTGGGGCGAGTTGGAGGTCAACCCGTTGCTGGCCAGGGGAGACAGCGAGGACGTCGTCCGCTTCGACAAGTCGGCGGGGGCGCCGAAGACGTTCGAGAACGTCTGGCACACGGACGTCACCTTCCGCGAGCGTCCGGCTCTCGGCGCCGTCCTGCAACTGCGCGAAGTGCCCCCGCTGGGGGGCGACACCATGTGGGCGGACATGGCTGCCGCGTACGACAACCTGCCGCAGGACGTGAAGGACCGCATCGACGGGGCGAGCGCCGTCCACGACTTCATCCCCGGTTTCGCACGCTTCTACGGGCCCGAGGAACTCGCGCCCCACCAGGAGGCGTTCCCGCCGGTCGAGCATCCGGTCGTGCGTACGCACCCGGAGTCGGGGCGGCGGATGCTGTTCGTGAACACCTCGTTCACGACCCGGATCGTCGGTATCGACCGGGCGGAGAGCGACCGACTGCTGCGCTTCCTCTTCCAGCAGGCGCACGTACCCGAGTACCAGGTGCGTTTTCGCTGGCAGCCGGGCGACGTCGCCTTCTGGGACAACCGGGCGACCCAGCACTACGCCGTGAACGACTACGGCCCGCACCCGCGGGTCGCCGAGCGGGTCGCCATCGCCGGGGACCGCCCCTTCTGAGCGACCAGCGACCAGCGATCGGCGACCGGCGACCGCCGGACGGCGGGCGCGTCTCCGCGCCCGCCGGGTCGTCACCGTACGCCCCGGTCAGGGGGAGAGCGGCGCCATCTTGTCGACCACGCCCGGGTTCTCGGCGATCCACTTCTCCACGGCCGCTTCCTCATGGCCGGTGCCTTCGTCCTGGATGGCCGCCTCCAGGTCCCCGAGCTGCTCCTCCGACATGTGCCAGTCCTTGAGCCAGCCGTGGAACTCGGGGAACTTCTCCGGGAACGACTTGTGGCCGAGCGAGCGGATCTCGTTCACCTCGCCCCACAGCTTCTTGGGGTCCTTGAGCTTGGTCAACTCGTACTTGCTGTACGCCCAGTGCGGCGACCACAGGACGACCGCCACCGGTTCGCGCTTGCGCAGCGAACGCTGCAGCTCCAGGATCATGCTGGGGGAGCTGCCGTCGGTGACCTTGTACTCCTTGTCGAGCCCGTAGCCGGGCAGCACCTCGTTCCTGAGCAGGTTCATCTGGCCGGTCCCGGGCTCGATGCCGATGATCCTGCCGCCGAACTCCTTCGACCTGCCCTTGAGGTCCGCCATCGAGTCGATGCCCTTGACATAGCTGGGCACCGTCACTTCGAGCGTGGTCTCGTCGTACCACGGACCGATGTCGACGAGGTCGTTTTTGTACTTGTCCCAGTACTGCTTCTGAGCATTGGGGAGCCAGGCGTCGAACTCCACATCGACCTGGCCGCCGGCCATCGCGGTGAACATCGACCCGACGTCGTACTGGTGGATGCTGGGCTTGTATCCGCGCCGCTCCAGAACGTTCTTCCACAGGTAGGTGACGGCCACGTCCTCGTCCCACGGGAAATAGCCGATGCTGGGAGCCGCGCCTGCCTCCTTCCCCAGGTTCTTCTCGTCCACGTCCCGGCCCTCGTCGTCCGGACCGGAGACGAACTGCAGGCCGCCGGCGAGCAGTGCGAGGACCAGCACACCTATACCCGCGAACGCCGTGTTGGGCCTCCACCGCAGGGCCTTTCCCGCCCGGAGGGAGGCCGCTTTGGCCAGCGCACGGCGACCGAGAGGCGAGATGCGCTGATTCAGCGCACCGGTCATACGGTCGAGGTACATGGCGAGGATGACCACGGCGAGACCCGCCTCGAAGCCGAGGCCGATGTCCACCGAGCTGATGGCCTGGAAGACGACGGTACCCAGACCGTCGGCGCCGACCATGCCCGCGATGACCACCATGGACAGGGAGAGCATGATGATCTGGTTGACGCCGGCCATGATGGTCGGCAGGGCCAGCGGCAGCTGTACGCGCAGCAGAATGGCACGCGGAGGGGCTCCGAACGCTTCCGCCGCCTCCACCAGCTCCTCGTCCACCTGCCGAATGCCGAGCTCGGTCATCCGGATGCCCGGCGGCATCGCGAAGATGATGGTGGCCACGATGCCGGGCACCACGCCCACCCCGAAGAAGGTGATGCCGGGGACCAGGTAGACGAAGGCCGGCATCGTCTGCATGAAGTCGAGAACCGGCCGGAGGGCCGAACTCACCGACTTGTTCCGGGCCGCCCAGATGCCGAGGGGGACGGCGATCACCATGGTGATCGTGGCCGCCACGACGAGAAGCGACAGCGTCTGCATCGCCTTGTCCCACAACTCGATCGAGTTGACGAGAAAGAAGCCCGCGGAAGCGAGGACGGCGGCCACCACGCCCCGCAGCCACCAGGCGATCAGCGCGAGGATCGCGCCCATCACCAGCGCGTCGGGGCCCGACATGACGAAGTACACCCCGTCGTACAGGCCTTGGCCGACGGAGTGCAGGGAGTCGAAAAGCCAGGGGAGGCGAGCTTCCAGGAACTCGACCGCGCTGTTGACACCGGCACCTATCTCGAGCCTGATCACGGCTTACCGCCTTCATCGCACCGGTGTCCGTCAGCTCCGGCAGGGCCTGGCCCGCGTGCAGGTCGCCCAGCTCCCTCACCGAAGGTGCTGTACCTGCCTGGGGGCTCTGTTGTCAGCCTGGTCACGTGTGCCTTTCGCGTTGTCCTGAGACCCGGCGAAAGAGACATGGGGGCGCCCAGCCCCTCGGCGGTGTGGGACATGCGGATGCGCGCGGCGCGTGGCCGTAGCGGTGCCTCAGCCGGGCGGTCATGTGTCCTGGCAGCCGGATCCTGGCATGCTGCCGTGCCATCCGCGCCGGCCGCCCGAAGGGCGTCCGCGCCCGGACAGGGTGATTCGGGCTGCGGCTACCCAGTGTTCAAAGAGACAAACGGATGGCGAAGCTTTCGTTCGGACGCGCTCGCAGGTGCATCGCACGTCCCTCAGCTCCCGGGCTTCCGGTGGACATGAAAAAGACCCCCTGCTCAGTGTCTCCACTGATCAGAAGGTCTTTCCGGAAAGTGCCCCCGGCAGGATTCGAACCTGCGCACCCGGCTCCGGAGGCCGATGCTCTATCCCCTGAGCTACGGGGGCGATGTCGCTGCGCTTGGCGGCGACGAGTGAAACCCTACCAGCTCCGGCGGGGTGTCCGGGAACGGGTATTTCCGCGTCGTCGGCATCCACATGCGGCTGGCGCCCCCGGCTCCGCCGGGGCGGAAGTGGGCAAAACCCGGACGCAGCCACTCCGCTCGACCTACCCTCGAAGGGTGTCAGGGGCGTACGGCCGCGTGCTTGTTGTGGACGACAACAAGGTCATCCGGCAGCTGATCAGGGTCAATCTCGAGCTGGAGGGCTTCGAGGTCGTGACCGCGGCCGATGGCGTCGAGTGCCTGGACCTGGTGCACGAGGTCTGCCCGGATGTGATCACCCTCGATGTGGTGATGCCCAGGCTCGACGGGATACAGACCGCGGCCCGGCTGCGCGCCGACCCCCGGACCGGCCATCTGCCCGTCGCCGTCATCAGCGCGTGCACGCCCCCCGACGCGGACTCCGGTTCGGCCGTCGGGGTCGACGCCTTCCTGGCCAAGCCGTTCGAGCCGAGCGAGCTGGTGCGCATGGTGCGCCGGCTCCTGCACCGGGAGGATCCGGAGCCCTTCGAGGGCAGGCACGGCGCGGGGACGGCCGGGAGCGCCGCCGGCTGACCGTGCGGCCGTCCGGAGCGCTGCCCGTATGGCGAAACCGGTTGGCGGAGCGCCCCCCTTCCTCCCCTACGCTTGTCCCGTGACCCCCGCAGATCTCTCCCGGACCGTGCTGCACGCTGTGCGCCGCGCGGTCGACGAGGATGCCCTGCGCGCGCCGGTGCCCGCGCGCGTACGGGTGGAGCGGACACGCCCGGGTGGCAGCGGCGACTACGCCTGTGCCGTGGCGCTGCAGCTGGCCGGCCCCGCCGCCCTCCCGGCGCGGGAGGTCGCCGCGCTGCTGCGGGACCGGGTCGTGGGAGTGCCCGGGATCGGCCGGGTCGAGATCACCGGGCCCGGCTTCCTGAACTTCACCCTCGACGCGGACTCCGACGGTGCCGCGCGTTCGGCACGCGTACGCCAGGTGCTGGAGCAGGGGCTCCGGTACGGCTGGGGTGCCGAGTGCGCCGGGCAGGTCCACCAGCTCCACCACCGCCGCGAGGTCCGGGCGGCGGTCGTGGCGGGCACGGTGATGAGCTTGCTGCGGGCACAGGGTGCCCTGGGGCGTGTCACCTGCGAGGAGGCGTCCGACCCCGACTGGGCGCGGCTCGGCGTCGCCGTCGACGCGAACGGCCGGCCGCCCGTCCCGCTCGCGCAGACCCGGCCCGTCCCCGCGGGGGCAAGCGCGGGGGAGCTGCTGGAACGGCTGGGGGCCGACGCCACCCGCTGGGGCCTGCTGAGGCCCGCCGGGCACGACCGCGCCCACCTCGGGGACGACCTCCTCGTGCAGGGCGAGGCCAATCCGCTGTTCCAGGTCCGATACGCCCACGCCCGCTCCCGTGCGCTCACCCGCGAGGCGGGGCGCCTCGGCTTCACCCCCGGTCACGACGAGGACGTCGACGCGCCCGCTCTGCACGCCGCACTCGCCGATCACCCCGGCGTCCTCGCCTCCGCCGCCCGTCACCAGGCGCCCGACCGGCTCGCCCGGCACCTCGAAACGGTGGCGCACGCCTTCTTCGACTTCCACGACGCCTGCCCGGTGCTCCCCGTCGGCGACGAGAAACCCTCGGCCGCCCACCGCTCCCGGCTGGCCCTTGCCGAAGCCGCCGGGACGGTGCTCGCAGGCGGCCTGTCCCTGCTCGGCATCAGCGCGCCCGAACACCTCTGAGACCGTAAGAGAGCAGAACAGAACGATGAGCCGATCCGCACACCCCGCCGGGCCCCGTCACGCCGACGTCCTCCCCGAGGGCCACTACACCGCCCCGGCCACCGACCTGAACGAGCTGGACGCGAAGGTCTGGTCCCGCACCGTCACCCGTGACGCGGACGGTGCGCTCACCGTCGGCGGGATCGAAGTCGCCCGGCTCGCAGAGGAGTTCGGCACTCCGGCGTACTTCCTGGACGAGTCCGACTTCCGGGCGCGGTGCCGCGCCTGGGCGGACGCCTTCGGGGCGGACGCCGATGTCTTCTACGCCGGCAAGGCCTTCCTGTCGCGCGCCGTGGTGCGCTGGCTCAAGGAGGAGGGGCTGAACCTCGACGTGTGCTCCGGCGGCGAACTGGCCACCGCGCTGGACGCCGGGATGCCCGCCGAGCGCATCGCCTTCCACGGCAACAACAAGACCGTCGCCGAGATCGAGCGGGCCATCGGGGCCGGCGTCGGGCGGATCGTGCTCGACTCCTTCCAGGAGATCGTCCGGGTCTCGCACATCGCCCAGCGGCTCGGCGTCCGCCAGCCCGTGCAGATCCGTGTCACGGTCGGGGTCGAGGCCCACACCCACGAGTTCATCGCCACCGCGCACGAGGACCAGAAGTTCGGCATCGCGCTGGCGGGCGGACAGGCCGCCGAGGCGGTCCGCAGGGCGCTCACCCTGGACGGCCTGGAGCTCATCGGCATCCACTCGCACATCGGCTCCCAGATCTTCGACATGGCCGGCTTCGAGGTCTCCGCGCGGCGCGTCGTGCAGCTCCTCGCCGAGGTCCGCGACGAACACGGCGTCGAGCTCCCCGAGATCGACCTCGGCGGCGGCCTCGGGATCGCGTACACCTCCGACGACGACCCCCGCGAGCCGCACGAGATCGCCAAGGCGCTCAGCGACATCGTGACCCGTGAGTGCGAGTCCGCCGGCCTCCGGACCCCGCGCATCTCCGTCGAGCCGGGCCGCGCGATCGTCGGCCCCACGGCGTTCACGCTGTACGAGGTCGGCACCATCAAGCCCCTGGAGGGCCTGCGGACGTACGTCAGCGTCGACGGCGGGATGTCCGACAACATCCGCACCGCTCTGTACGACGCCGAGTACAGCGTCGCGCTCGTCTCGCGCACCTCCGACGCCGAGCCGATGCTCGTACGGGTCGTCGGCAAGCACTGCGAGAGTGGTGACATCGTGGTCAAGGACGCGTTCCTCCCGTCCGACCTGGCACCCGGTGACCTCATCGCGGTGCCCGCCACCGGCGCGTACTGCCGTTCCATGGCGAGCAACTACAACCACGCCCTGCGCCCGCCGGTCGTCGCTGTGCGTGACGGGCAGGCGCGGGTCATCGTCCGGCGCGAGACGGAGGAAGATCTCCTGCGCCTCGATGTCGGCTGATGAAATTTACATCTCAAAATCCGGACGGGTGGCAGAAACCCCCGTCCGGTGAGTGAGACTGGTCCACACATCAGAAGTATGAGAAACGAGGTCGGATGATGCGTACGCGTCCGCTGAAAGTGGCGCTGCTGGGCTGTGGAGTGGTCGGCTCAGAGGTGGCGCGCATCATGACGACGCACGCCGACGACCTCGCCGCGCGCATCGGCGCGCCGGTCGAGCTCGCCGGTGTCGCCGTCCGCCGGCCCTCCAAGGTGCGGGAGGGGATCGACCCCGCACTGATCACGACCGACGCCACCGCCCTGGTCAAACGGGGCGACATCGACGTCGTCGTCGAGGTCATCGGCGGCATCGAGCCCGCCCGCACGCTCATCACGACCGCCTTCGAGCACGGCGCGGGCGTCGTGTCGGCCAACAAGGCGCTGCTCGCCGAGGACGGTTCCGCGCTCCACGCCGCGGCCGAGAAGCACGGCAGGGACCTCTACTACGAGGCGGCCGTCGCCGGCGCCATCCCGCTCGTACGGCCGCTGCGCGAGTCCCTCGCGGGCGACAAGGTCAACCGGGTGCTCGGCATCGTCAACGGCACGACCAACTTCATCCTCGACAAGATGGACACGAGCGGCGCCGGATACTCCGAGGCGCTCGACGAGGCCACCGCCCTCGGGTACGCCGAGGCCGACCCGACCGCCGACGTGGAGGGCTTCGACGCCGCCGCGAAGGCCGCCATCCTGGCGGGGATCGCGTTCCACACCCGGGTGAAGATCGGTGAGGTGCACCGCGAGGGCATCACCGAGGTCACCGCCGCCGACATCGCGTCCGCCCGCCGCATGGGCTGCACCGTCAAGCTCCTCGCCATCTGCGAGCGTGCGGCCGACGGCAAATCCGTCACCGCACGCGTGCACCCGGCGATGATCCCGCTCAGCCACCCGCTGGCCTCCGTCCGCGAGGCGTACAACGCGGTCTTCGTCGAGGCCGAGGCGGCCGGACAGCTGATGTTCTACGGCCCCGGCGCCGGCGGCGCCCCGACCGCGTCCGCGGTCCTCGGCGACCTCGTCGCCGTCTGCCGCAACATCATCGGGGCGACCACCGGTCCCGGTGAGTCCGCGTACACGCGCCTGCCGGTCAGCCCCATGGGCGATGTCGTCACGCGCTACCACATCAGTCTCGACGTGGCCGACAAGCCTGGCGTACTCGCCCAGGTCGCGACGGTCTTCGCCGAACAGGGCGTATCCATCGATACGGTCCGCCAGCAGAGCCGGCCGGACAGTCAGGAAACCGGCGGTGAGGCATCCCTCGTCGTCGTCACCCACCGCGCGCCCGACGCCGCCCTCTCCGGGACCGTCGAAGCGCTGCGCAAGCTGGACACCGTGCGCGGTGTCGCCAGCATCATGCGTGTTGAAGGGGAGTAAGGACCCATGACCAGCAAGGGCACCCACCAGTGGCGCGGCATCATCGAGGAGTACCGGGACCGTCTCCCGGTCACGAGCACGACGCCGGTCGTCACACTCCGTGAGGGCGGCACGCCGCTCGTCCCGGCGCAGGTCCTCTCCGAGCGCACGGGCTGCGAGGTGCACCTCAAGGTCGAGGGCGCCAACCCCACCGGGTCGTTCAAGGACCGCGGCATGACCATGGCGATCACCCGGGCCAAGGAGGAGGGTGCGCAGGCCGTCATCTGCGCCTCCACCGGCAACACCTCCGCCTCCGCCGCCGCGTACGCGGTGCGCGCCGGCATGGTCTGCGCCGTCCTCGTGCCGCAGGGCAAGATCGCGCTCGGCAAGATGGGGCAGGCGCTGGTCCACGGCGCGAAGATCCTCCAGGTCGACGGCAACTTCGACGACTGCCTGACCCTGGCCCGCAGCCTCTCGGACAACTACCCGGTGGCGCTGGTCAATTCGGTCAACCCGGTCCGTATCGAGGGCCAGAAGACCGCCGCGTTCGAGATCGTCGACGCGCTCGGCGACGCCCCCGACATCCACGTCCTGCCGGTGGGCAACGCGGGCAACATCACGGCCTACTGGAAGGGCTACAAGGAGTACGCGGGGGACGCCGTCTCCACGCACACCCCGCGCATGTGGGGCTTCCAGGCGTCCGGCTCCGCGCCGATCGTGCGCGGTGAGATCGTCAAGGACCCGGCGACCATCGCCACGGCGATCCGCATCGGCAACCCGGCGTCCTGGCAGTTCGCGCTGGACGCGCGGGACGAGTCGGGCGGCTTCATCGACGCCGTGACGGACCGTCAGATCTTGTCGGCCTACCGCCTGCTCGCCTCCCAGGAGGGCGTCTTCGTCGAGCCCGCCTCGGCGGCCTCCGTGGCCGGTCTGCTCAAGGCCGCCGAAGAGGGCAAGGTCGACCCCGGCCAGAAGATCGTCTGCACCGTCACCGGCAACGGCCTCAAGGACCCCGACTGGGCCGTCGCGGGCGCGCCGCAGCCGGTCACCGTGCCGGTGGACGCCGTGGCCGCCGCCGAGAGGCTGGGCCTCGCGTAACCGGCTCCTGCCGCAGCTCAGCCGCCCTTCGGGGCGGAGAGCGCATGGGAGGTGTGCGACACGCATCGTGCGCCTCCCGTGCGCCCTGTGTCGCCACAGAACCTTCCTTCGATAAGCTGTGACCGACCCGCCCCGCCGCATCCGCCGCGGTGCAGCAGCCGTCGTGCCTGCCGGGCCCCCCGTCCCACCGCGCAGCGGCACCCCACGCACGTCGAAGTACCCCGCACAACCTCCCCGCCGCCGTACAGGAAGAGTCGTCCAACCGATGGCCGGTCCCGCGTTCCGAGCCGCCGCCGTCCGGGTGCGCGTCCCCGCAACCAGCGCCAACCTGGGCCCGGGTTTCGACGCCCTCGGCCTGTCTCTGGGGCTCTACGACGACGTCGTCGTCCGGGTCGCCGATTCCGGGCTGCACATCGACATCGCGGGTGAGGGCGCCGAGACGCTTCCCCGCGACGAGAACCACCTGCTCGTCCGCTCGCTGCGCACGGCCTTCGACCTGCTCGGCGGACAGCCCCGCGGCCTCGAGATCGTCTGCGCCAACCGCATCCCGCACGGACGTGGCCTGGGCTCCTCGTCCGCCGCCATCTGCGCCGGGATCGTCGCCGCCCGTGCCGTGACGACGGGCGGCGAGGCCCGCCTCGACGACACCGCGCTGCTGGAACTGGCCACCGAGATCGAGGGGCACCCCGACAACGTCGCCGCCTGCCTCCTCGGCGGATTCACCCTCGCCTGGATGGACGGCGGAGCGGCCAGGGCGATCCGGATGGATCCCGCCGGCTCCGTGGTCCCGGTGGTCTTCGTCCCGGCCGTGCCGGTGCTGACCGAGACCGCCCGCGGCCTGCTGCCGCGCACCGTCCCCCATGTGGACGCCGCGGCCAACGCCGGCCGTGCGGCCCTGCTCGTCGAGGCCCTGACCAGGCGCCCCGAGCTGCTGCTGGCCGCCACCGAGGACCGGATCCACCAGGAGTACCGGGGCCCGGCCATGCCGCAGAGCGTGGAGCTGGTCAACCGGCTGCGCGCCGACGGCGTCCCCGCCGTCATCTCCGGTGCGGGGCCCACCGTGCTCGCGCTGACGGATGAGGGCTCGGCCGACAAGGTCGCCCGGCTGGCGGGCGAGGGATGGGCCGCGAACCGGCTCGCTCTCGACGCCACGGGTGCGAGCGTGTTGCCGCTCGCCGCGTAATCCCACGTGATTGCCGGTGCATGAGAGGGGGAATGTTTGTTGGAGCCGGTAGTGTTAACCTCAAGTCAGCAATCGACGTCTTCGTGGCGCGTTGCTTCGTGTCCCCCTCCGGGACCACCACTCTTCCGGGAGCCTCCCCGACTGCCTGAGCAGCCTGCCTGAGCTTTCGAGCACGCTCCGGAACCGGCACGACACCCTCTTGCTCGTCCAGGAGTGGGCCGAGCAGGGGGATCTCGCGCCGGAACCCCGCACATTCGTCTCTCCGCCGTACCCGGCGGACCACCGCCCCGGCAAGGTCCGCGATCGACACGATCAACAGACCTCAGTCGGACAGCACAACCGGTCGCCGAGCCAGAAGGCCGACGTCCGCTCCAGGGAAGGACCCTTCGTGAGCGACACCACCGATCTGATGGGCGTGACTGCCGACAAGAGCGTCGACAGCTCCGCGTCCGCCGAAGGTGCTGCCACTGGCACCACCGCACGGCGCCGCCGCTCCGGCACCGGCCTCGAGGGCATGGTCCTGGCCGAGCTGCAGCAGGTCGCGTCCGGCCTCGGCATCAGGGGAACCGCGCGGATGCGCAAGAGCCAGCTGATCGAGGTCATCAAGGAGGCGCAGGCCGGAGGATCCTCCGCGCCCGCACCGAAGGCCGCCGCGGCCGCCGCGGACACCGCGAGCAAGCCGAAGCGGCGCGCCACCTCCAAGTCGCGCACCGGTGACGAGACCGCTGCCGCGCCGGCCGCCGACCAGACCGCCGCGCAGCAGCAGATCGACATTCCCGGTCAGCCGGCCAGCGACGACCAGCCCACGGGCGAGCGCCGCCGCCGCCGGGCCACGGCGCAGGCGGGCAGCCCCGACACCAAGGCCGAGCCGAAGGCTGATGCCCGTGGCGAGGCGAAGGCGGAGCCGAAGTCCGAGCCGAAGGCCGAGGGCCGTCAGGACCGCGCCGACGAGCGCGGCGAGGCGAAGGCCGACGCGAAGGCGGAGTCCGCCACGGACACCGCCGAGGGCCGTCGCGGTGACCGTCAGGACGGCCGCCGTGGGGACCGCCAGGACCGCGGTGACCGCGGTGACCGCCGGGACCGCCAGCGCGACCGCCGGGGCAAGGGCGACGACCAGGGCCAGCAGGGCGGCGGACGCCGCCAGGGCCAGCAGGGCGGCGGCCAGAACCAGGGCCAGCAGCAGAGCAGCGGCCCGCAGGACGACGGTTACGACGACGAGGGCGGCCGGCGTGGCCGTCGGGGCCGTTACCGCGACCGCCGTGGCCGTCGCGGCCGCGACGACTTCGCGACCGACGTCCAGGTGGCCGACGACGACGTCCTGATCCCCGTCGCGGGCATCCTCGACATCCTCGACAACTACGCGTTCATCCGGACCTCCGGCTACCTGCCGGGACCGAACGACGTGTACGTCTCGCTCGCCCAGGTCCGCAAGAACGGCCTGCGCAAGGGTGACCACGTCACCGGTGCGGTGCGCCAGCCCAAGGACGGCGAGCGCCGCGAGAAGTTCAACGCGCTGGTCCGCCTCGACTCCGTCAACGGCATGGCGCCGGAGAGCGGCCGCGGTCGTCCCGAGTTCCAGAAGCTGACGCCGCTGTACCCGCAGGACAGGCTCCGTCTGGAGACCGACTCCAACGTCCTGACCACCCGGATCATCGACCTGGTCGCACCGATCGGCAAGGGCCAGCGAGGCCTGATCGTGGCTCCGCCGAAGACCGGTAAGACCATGATCCTGCAGGCCATCGCCAACGCGATCACGGTCAACAGCCCCGAGTGCCACCTGATGGTCGTCCTGGTCGACGAGCGTCCGGAAGAGGTCACCGACATGCAGCGTTCGGTGAAGGGCGAGGTCATCTCCTCGACCTTCGACCGTCCTGCCGAGGACCACACCACGGTCGCCGAGCTCGCCATCGAGCGCGCCAAGCGCCTCGTGGAGCTGGGGCACGACGTGGTCGTCCTGCTGGACTCGATCACCCGTCTGGGCCGCGCCTACAACCTGGCGGCGCCGGCCTCCGGCCGAATCCTGTCCGGTGGTGTCGACTCGACCGCGCTGTACCCGCCGAAGCGCTTCTTCGGTGCCGCGCGCAACATCGAGGACGGCGGCTCGCTGACCATCCTGGCGACCGCCCTCGTCGAGACCGGCTCGCGCATGGACGAGGTGATCTTCGAGGAGTTCAAGGGCACCGGCAACATGGAGCTCAAGCTCGACCGGAAGCTCTCGGACAAGCGCATCTTCCCGGCGGTGGACGTCGACGCGTCCAGCACCCGTAAGGAAGAGATCCTCCTCGGCACCGACGAGCTGGCCGTGGTCTGGAAGCTGCGCCGGGTGCTGCACGCGCTCGACCAGCAGCAGGCCATCGAACTGCTGCTGGACCGCATGAAGAAGACGCAGTCCAACGCGGAGTTCCTGCTCCAGATCCAGAAGACGACGCCGGGCAACGGCAACGGCAACGACTGACGCCGTATCAGGAGTCTCACGGAACTGCCCTCGCCACCTCGTGGCGAGGGCAGTTCCGCGTTCCCGGCCCATCCGTCCGTGCGGGCCAACCTGCCGGGCCCGCCCGGAAGTTGAGCCGGCCGGAAGGGGAATCGCCGCGCGCGCCCGCGTCCGGGGGTCTCCTGCCGGGCGCTGACGCCCCGCACGCCCGTCCCGTGGCCGCCGCCGCGCGCGGCCGGAGCCAGGGCCACCCCGCCCCCAGCAGCCGCCGCGCGGAGTCGCAGCCGCTCACACAGAGCCGCACCATGCGACGGCCGGCACGGCCCGGCCCGGATCCGGCTTCCCGGCTGCCTCCCCGGGAGCCCTGGAGGCCCCGCGACCTCGGGAGACCCCGGGGACCCCGGGGACGCCGGGGCGCCGGAGACGTTGACCACATCGGTCAGGGCCGGAAACCGCCCTCCGGGGATTCGGCCCCGGGCACGAAATGCCAGGTGAGGCACCTGTTTCCGAAAGCTCGACCGCACCTTTCGAGCCACCCGTGGCCGGACCGCGTCCTCAGCTCGTTGTGCAACGCTTTTCGATGCTCCGGCCGTCCCACCGAGTGACGCCGGACCGCGCCCGTGCACCACGGCAGGGGGTGACAGAGAGAAGCGGAAGAGGGAGCGCATGAGCGAGCAGAGCCGGATCACCGGCCGAATACGTGGCACCGGCAGCCGCCGGAAGAAGCCGTCGCGGGCCCGCCGCGTCAAGAGGACCGCCCTCTGGGGTGCCGCCGCGCTGGTGGTCGTCGGAGGATCCGGGCTCGGCTACGCCTACGTCACCCTCAACGGGAACCTGAAGGGTGTCGACATCGACGCCGCCCTGGGTGCCGAGCGTCCCCATGACGTGGACGACGGCTCGCAGGACATCCTGGTGCTGGGATCAGACTCCCGTTCAGGCGCGAACTCGAAGTACGGCGCCGACCAGGGCTCCGCACGGTCGGACACCGCGATGGTCGTCCACGTCGACAAGGGCCACACCTCCGCGAGCGTGGTCTCCATCCCGAGGGACACCCTCGTCGCCCGCCCCGCCTGCGCCAGCGACACCACCGGCGAGCAGGTCGGCGGACAGAAGCAGGCGATGTTCAACACGGCGTACGCCGTCGGCGGCCCGGCCTGCGCCGTGAAGACCGTCGAGCAGATGTCCGGCATCCGCATGGACCACTACGTCGAGGTCGACTTCACCGGGTTCAAGAAGCTCATCGACGAGCTCGGCGGGGTGAAGATCACCACCTCGGAGGCGATCGACGACCCCAACAGCCACCTCGCGCTCAAGCCCGGCCCCCACACCCTCAGCGGGGAGCAGTCCCTCGGCCTGGTCCGTACGCGCGAGAGCGTCGGCGACGGCAGCGACCTGGGCCGGATCCAGCTCCAGCAGGCGTTCGTCAAGGCGCTGATGGACCAGGCGAAGACCGTCGGGGTGTTCTCCGACCCGAAGACGCTCTTCGGACTCGCCGACACGGCGACCAAGGCCGTCACCACCGACTCCGAGCTGGCCTCCGTGAAGAAGCTCACCGGCTTCGCCAACGGGCTCAAGGGCCTGGGCTCGTCGAACGTCGACATGGTCACGCTGCCCGTGGAGTACGACCCGGACGCCCCGAACCGGGTGCTGCCCCAGGAGAAGGCCGGACAGCAGGTCTGGGCCGCCCTCAAGCAGGACAGGCACATCCCGGAGTCCGCCACCGCGAAGTCGGCCGGCGACAAGGGCGACGCGGGGAAGGTCGTGCGGTAACGCGCCGTCCGTCACCGGACGGTCGCTCAGGGTTCCCCGGACCGCACGGGAATATGCGGGGAGGGGTCCTCGTTTTGGGAGATACGGCCGGTCCTGGCAGACTGGTACGTCGGCCCCGGTTCACGGACGCGCAATCCGCGCGAACGACCCGGAGCCCTCCCGAAACTAGGAGACACCTTGAAGCGCGACATTCACCCCCAGTACGTCGAGACCCAGGTCAGCTGCACCTGCGGTGCGTCGTTCACCACCCGGAGCACCCTCGACGGCGGCGCCATCCGTGCCGACGTCTGCTCCGAGTGCCACCCGTTCTACACGGGCAAGCAGAAGATCCTCGACACCGGCGGCCGCGTGGCCCGCTTCGAGGCCCGCTTCGGCAAGGCCGCCGGCTCCGCCAGCAAGTAGCGAGCCGATGCGCCGGTTCCCGACGCCCTTCACCGGGCGCCGGGACCGGCGTTTTTTCCGGCTGTGCGGCCGGCCGCGCCCTGAGGCGCCCAGCCGGAGGCACACCGTCCGTCCGGCCCGCAGACGTATGACGCAGAAACCAGGAGCCCGAAGATGTTCGAGGCGGTCGAGGAACTGATCGGCGAGCACGCCGATCTCGAGAAGAAGCTCGCCGACCCGTCGGTCCACGCCGACCAGGCCAACGCGCGCAAGCTCAACAAGCGCTACGCGGAGCTGACCCCGATCGTCTCCACCTACCGGTCCTGGAAGCAGACCGGCGACGACATCGGGACCGCCCGGGAGTTCGCCGCCGACGACCCGGACTTCGCGGCCGAGGTCAAGGTCCTGGAGAAGCAGCGCGAGGAGATCACCGAGAAGCTCCGCCTCCTCCTGGTCCCGCGCGACCCCAGCGACGACAAGGACGTGCTCCTGGAGATCAAGGCGGGCGCGGGCGGCGACGAGTCCGCCCTGTTCGCCGGCGACCTCCTGCGCATGTACCTGCGCTACGCCGAGCGCGTCGGCTGGAAGACCGAGATCATCGACTCCACCGAGTCCGAGCTCGGCGGCTACAAGGACGTCCAGGTCGCCGTGAAGACCAAGGGCGGCAACGGTGCCACCGAGCCCGGCCAGGGCGTCTGGGCGCGTATGAAGTACGAGGGCGGGGTGCACCGCGTGCAGCGCGTGCCCTCCACCGAGTCGCAGGGCCGCATCCACACCTCGGCCGCAGGCGTGCTCGTCACGCCCGAGGCGGAGGAGGTCGACGTCGAGATCCACGCCAACGACCTCCGGATCGACGTCTACCGCTCCTCGGGCCCCGGCGGCCAGTCCGTCAACACCACGGACTCCGCCGTCCGCATCACACACCTGCCGACCGGTGTCGTCGCCTCCTGCCAGAACGAGAAGAGCCAGCTCCAGAACAAGGAGCAGGCGATGCGCATCCTGCGCTCCCGGCTGCTCGCCGCCGCGCAGGAGGCCGCCGAGCAGGAAGCCTCCGACGTACGCCGCAGCCAGGTGCGCACCGTCGACCGCTCCGAGAAGATCCGGACGTACAACTTCCCGGAAAACCGGATCTCGGACCACCGCGTCGGCTTCAAGGCGTACAACTTGGACCAGGTGCTCGACGGCGATCTCGACGCCGTCATCCAGGCCTGCGTCGACGCAGACTCCGCCGCCAAGCTCGCCGCCGCATAGCCGCACCCGACCCGCCCCGCTCGTGAACCCGTACGGAGAACCGCGATGAACCTGCTGCTCGCCGAGGTGGCCCAGGCCACCCAGCGGCTGGCCGACGCCGGTGTCCCCTCACCGCGATTCGACGCCGAGGAACTCGCCGCGTTCGTGCACGACGTCAAGCGGGGCGAACTGCACCACGTGCCGGACGCCGACTTCGACGCCCGCTACTGGGAGACGATCGCCCGCCGCGAGAACCGCGAGCCGCTCCAGCACATCACCGGCCGCGCCTTCTTCCGTTATCTGGAACTCCAGGTCGGCCCCGGTGTCTTCGTGCCGCGGCCGGAGACGGAGTCGGTCGTGGGCTGGGCGATAGACGCCGTCCGCGCGATGGACGTCGTGGAGCCCCTGATCGTCGACCTCTGCACCGGATCGGGCGCGATCGCGCTCGCCATGGCGCAGGAGGTGCCGCGCTCGCGGGTGCACGCCGTGGAGCTGTCCGAGGACGCCCTGCGGTGGACCCGGAAGAACGCCGAGGGGTCCAGGGTCACCGTCCACCGCGGAGACGCCCTGAGCGCCCTCCCCGAGCTCGACGGCCAGGTCGACCTGGTGATCTCCAACCCGCCCTACATCCCGCTCACCGAGTGGGAGTACGTGGCGCCGGAGGCCCGTGACCACGACCCGCAGATGGCGCTCTTCTCCGGCGAGGACGGCCTGGACACCATCCGCGGCATCGAACGCACCGCGCACCGTCTGCTCCGCCCCGGCGGGCTCGTCGTCATCGAGCACGCCGACACCCAGGGCGGCCAGGTGCCGTGGATCTTCACCGAGGAGCGGGGCTGGGCCGACGCGGCCGACCACCCCGACCTGAACAAGCGCCCCCGGTTCGCGACGGCCCGCAAGGCCATGCCGTGACCACCGGGACACCGGCACCGCACGATCCCCACCCGCACATGTCCGAGGAGGCCGGCTGATGGCACGGCGATACGACTGCAACGACGCGACCGACCGTACGACCGGCCTGCGTGAAGCCGCGTCCGCCGTCCGCCGCGGCGAACTGGTCGTGCTGCCCACCGACACCGTGTACGGGATCGGCGCGGACGCCTTCAGCTCGGAGGGCGTCGCCGACCTGCTCGACGCCAAGGGCCGCGGCCGCAACATGCCGACCCCTGTCCTGATCGGTTCGCCGAACACCCTGCACGGCCTGGTCACCGACTTCTCCGAGCAGGCGTGGGAGCTCGTCGACGCCTTCTGGCCCGGCGCCCTCACGCTCGTCGCCAGGCACCAGCCGTCGCTCCAGTGGGACCTCGGCGACACCCGCGGCACGGTCGCCGTACGGATGCCCCTGCACCCGGTCGCCATCGAGCTGCTCACGGAGGTCGGCCCGATGGCCGTCTCCAGCGCCAACCTCACGGGACACCCCTCGCCCGAGGACTGCGACGCCGCCCAGGAGATGCTCGGCGACAGCGTCTCCGTCTACCTCGACGGCGGCCCGACCCCGGGCATCGTCCCGTCGTCGATCGTCGACGTCACGGGCAAGATCCCCGTACTGCTCCGGGCCGGCGCGCTCTCGGTCGAGGAACTCCGCAAGGTGGTACCCGACCTCGAGGTGGCCAATTGACCGCCCCTGAGGGGCGTGGCATAGCGGGGCAGCACGATGCTTTCCGCATCCTCCACGTCAGCACCGGCAACGTCTGCCGCTCGCCCATCACCGAGCGGCTGACGCGGCATGCCCTCGTGGACCGCCTCGGGGATCCGCTCAGCGGCGGCCTCATCGTGGAGAGCGCGGGCACCTGGGGGCACGAGGGCGCTCCCATGGAGGCCAACGCCGAGGTCGTCCTCGCCGACTTCGGCGCCGACGCCACCGGATTCGTCGGCCGCGAGCTCCTCGACGAGCACGTGATCCGCGCGGACCTCGTCCTCACCGCCACCCGCGACCACCGCGCCCAGGTGATCTCCATGGGCCACTCCGCGGGCCTGCGGACCTTCACCCTCAAGGAGTTCACCCGGCTGGTGCGGGCCATAGACCCCGCGACGCTGCCCGACGCCCGTGAGGAGGGCGTCGTCGAGCGCGCCCGCGCACTGGTGCGTGCCGCGGCTGCCCTGCGCGGCTGGCTGCTGGCCCCCACCGCGGAGGCGGACGAGGTCTACGACCCGTACGGCGCCCCGATCACCTTCTTCCGTTCCGTCGGAGACGAGATCAGCCAGGCACTCGACCCGGTCATGACCGCGCTGACCGGGGTACGCGCCCCGCACTGAACCCCCTGAGGGCCCACACGCCGGCCCGCGGTGCGCCGACCGGCGTAGAGGGGCCTCCGGCAGCGGGCAGGCCGCCCGGGGCGGGCCTACATTGGATCTGACGCCACGCACCCCCTCCTCCAGGCCCGGAGCCCTCGATGCCGGTCACCACTCCAGCCGCCCCCGCGCCGCCAGTGCCGACGCCGGACACGGTCATGCCGCAGGACTTCGGCGCCCTGCTCCGTCAGGACCCTGAGCTCGGCTCCATCCTGCTGGCCGAGGCAGGCCGGCAGTCGAGCACCCTGCAGCTCGTCGCCGCCGAGAACTTCACCTCACCCGCGGTCCTCGCCGCCCTCGGCTCACCCCTCGCCAACAAGTACGCCGAGGGCTACCCCGGAGCCCGGCACCACGGCGGCTGCGAACAGGCCGACGCCGCCGAACGCGTCGCGGTCCGGCGGGCCATGTCCCTGTTCGACGCCGAGCACGCCAACGTCCAGCCGCACTCCGGCTCCTCCGCCGTCCTGGCGGCCTACGCCGCCCTGCTGCGCCCTGGTGACACCGTGCTGGCCATGGGACTCCCGTACGGCGGACACCTCACCCACGGTGCTCCGGGGAACTTCTCCGGGCGCTGGTTCGAGTTCGCCGGCTACGGCGTGGACCCCGACAGCGGCCTGATCGACTACGCGCAGGTGCGCGCCCTGGCGCGGGCCCGTCGCCCCAAGGCGATCGTCTGCGGGTCGATCTCGTACCCCAGGCATCCGGACTACGCGCGGTTCCGGGACATCGCCGACGAGACCGGCGCCTATCTGATCGCGGACGCCGCCCATCCGATGGGGCTGATCGCCGGGGGAGCGGCGCCCAGCCCGGTGCCGTACGCCGACGTGGTGTGCGCCACGACGCACAAGGTGCTGCGCGGCCCGCGCGGCGGCATGATCCTCTGCGGCGTCGAGCTCGCCGAGCGGATCGACCGCGCGGTGTTCCCCTTCACCCAGGGCGGGGCGCAGATGCACACCGTCGCGGCGAAGGCCGTCGCCTTCGGGGAGGCGGCGTCCGGGTCCTTCGCGGTCTACGCCCACCGGGTCGTCGCCCACGCCCGCGTCCTCGCCGCCGCCCTGGAGGCGGAGGGCTTCGAGATCACCACGGGCGGTACGGACACCCACATCGTCGTCGCGGACCCCGACCCGCTGGGAGTCGACGCGCGGACCGCCCGGGAGCGGCTGACGGCCGCGGGCATGGTGGTGGACACCTGCGCGCTGCCGTACGGGGACGCGCGGGGGATCAGGCTGGGCACCGCGGCCGTCACCACCCAGGGCATGGACGAGGACGACATGGCACGGATCGCCTCGCTGTTCGGTGCGGCCGTGCGCGACGAGGGCGACCCGGGAAGCCTGCGGGCCGAGGTACGCGGACTGGTGGAGCGCAACCCGCCGTATCCGGGGTAGTCGGTGTGGATGAGGTATGTGCAACCAACACCCGTGGCTCGGTGTCCTTGCTCATGAGACTAGGGTGTGGGGCTGAGATGGCCGGCGAATTCTGTGGGGCAGCCCGTGCGTGATTACCTGCTGACGCTCTGTGTCACGGCCGCAGTGACCTATCTGCTGACCGGACCGGTGCGGAAGTTCGCCATCGCGGTCGGGGCGATGCCCGCGATCCGTGCGCGTGACGTCCACCGGGAACCGACACCTCGGCTCGGTGGCATCGCCATGTTCGGCGGACTGTGCGCCGGGCTGATCGTCGCGGACCACCTGTTCAACCTGAACGGCGTCTTCGAGCTGTCCAACGAACCCAGGGCCCTGCTCTCCGGCGCCGCCCTGATCTGGCTGATCGGCGTCCTTGACGACAAGTTCGAGATCGACGCGCTGATCAAGCTCGGCGGGCAGATGATCGCCGCGGCCGTCATGGTCATCCAGGGTCTGACGATCCTGTGGCTGCCCATCCCCGGCGTCGGCACGGTCGCCCTCACGCAGTGGCAGGGCACGCTGCTCACGGTCGCCCTGGTCGTGATCACCATCAACGCGGTCAACTTCGTCGACGGACTCGACGGCCTCGCGGCCGGCATGGTCTGCATCGCGTCCGCGGCGTTCTTCCTCTACACCTACCGGCTCTGGTACGGGTACGGCATCGAGGCGGCCGCCCCGGCGACGCTCTTCGCCGCGATCCTGATGGGTATGTGCCTCGGCTTCCTGCCGCACAACATGCACCCCGCCCGGATCTTCATGGGCGACTCCGGGTCGATGCTGATCGGTCTCGTCCTCGCCGCGGGCGCCATCTCCGTCACGGGACAGGTCGACCCGGACGCGATGAAGCTCTTCGAGGGCAGCGAGCGGCAGGCGACCCACGCGATGCTGCCGGTCTTCATCCCGTTGCTCCTGCCGCTGACGATCATCGCCATCCCGGCCGCCGACCTCGTGCTGGCGATCGTGCGGCGCACCTGGAACGGCCAGTCCCCGTTCGCGGCCGACCGGGGGCACCTGCACCACCGGCTGCTGGAGATCGGGCACTCGCACAGCAGGTCCGTGCTGATCATGTACTTCTGGTCCGCGCTGATCGCCTTCGGCGCCGTCGGCTACTCCGTGCACTCCGCGTCGCTCTGGATCGTGCTGGTGATCGTCGGGCTCAGCGCGGTCGGCCTGATCCTGCTGCTCATGCCGCGCTTCACCCCGCGCGCCCCGCACTGGGCGGAGGCCTTCGTGCCGCCGCGCTACCGCAGGCGCTCGCGCGCGGACCACGAGGAGTCGCCGGACGCCGCGGACGTCACCGTGCGGGGTCAACAGGACTCCGACGGCTCGGACATGGCCTCTCCCGTGCCGGAACGGGCCCCGGTGTCCGTGGGGGTCTCCGGCGTCAACGGCGCGACCGCGATCGGCCCCCGCTCGCGGTTCACGAACCGGGACCGAGCAGATTCACCGCGTTAGCGGCCAGTGCACAGAACTCCCCATACCAGACAACATGCCGTGATGTTCTGCACACACGGGCGATGTAGCTCTCATGTGTGACAGCTGGCACACTTTCTGAGTAAAGACCTCATCAAATAGTTTGTGATACCGTTCACGAAGCCCGGTGAGGAGCCGAAGGACCTGAGTAGCACGGTCCATTGGCCCGAGGCATCGACTCGGACCGGGCCTACTCTCGTCCCTGACGACCACTGCCCACCCCCTGCCACGCGGAGTAACCGCCATGCCGTCCAACGACGTCCGGACTCTCCTCCACACCGCCGTGCCCACTGCCGCCGTCGGTGCTGTCGCCGTCGCCGTCAGCGCTGCGCTCGCCGGCGGCAAGGGGGCGATCGGCGCGGCGGTCGGGACGCTGGTGGTGATCCTCTTCATGGGGATCGGACTCGGCGTCCTCCAGCGCACGGCGAAGTCCCTGCCGCACCTGTTCCAGGCCATGGGTCTGGTGCTCTACACGGTCGAACTGCTGCTGCTCTTCGTCTTCGTGGCGGCCTTCCAGAACACGACGCTGTTCAACCCGAGGGCCTTCGCCGCCTCGCTGATCGCGGCGACGCTCGCGTGGGTCGCGGCCCAGATCCGTGTGCACATGAAGACAAAGATCCTTTACGTCGAGCCGGACTCGTCCGCGGGCAAGACGCCCGAGAACATGGGGTCTTCGACGTGAGGGGTAGGGCCGGGATAAGCGAGCGTTCGAGACCCTGCTATCGTCCGGTGCCAACTGCGGCACTGCGGGCGCGGGCATCAAAATCGGCGCCTGCTCCATCGCGAGGCGTAATGCCTGAGCCGCCCCCCATCCGTAACACCAGTCCAGTGCCGACCAGCGGCTGCTTGCCGCGCCGACACAACGAGGTTGCCGTACCTATGCGCCACGCTGAAGGAGCCCGCGGTGAGTGCTGACCCGACGACGGTGCTCGCCTTCGAGACCGACTGCCACATCTTCGACGGATGCGGCTTCCCGGCTCCTGGCCTGCACTCCTTTGTTTTCGAGCCGATGTTCACCGTCGGCGGCATCGAGATCAACAAGCCGATGCTGCTGGCGGTCCTGAGCACCGTTGTCGTCGTCGGCTTCTTCTGGGCCGCCTTCAACAAGCCGAAGGTGGTGCCCGGGAAGCTCCAGATGGTCGCCGAGGCGGGTTACGACTTCATCCGCACCGGTGTGGTGTACGAGACGCTCGGCAAGCGCGAGGGCAAGAAGTACGTGCCCCTCATGGTCTCGCTGTTCTTCTTCATCTGGATCATGAACCTCTGGGCGATCATTCCGCTCGCCCAGTTCCCGGTGGTCTCGGTCATCGGGTTCCCGGTGGCGCTGGCCGCGATCGTGTACGTCCTCTGGGTCAGCCTGACCTTCAAGCGGCACGGCTTCATCGGCGGCTGGAAGAACATCTCCGGCTACGACCCGTCGATCGGCCCGGCCCTTCCGTTCGTCATGCTCATCGAGATCATGTCGAACCTGCTGATCCGGCCGTTCACCCACGCCGTGCGACTCTTCGCCAACATGTTCGCCGGCCACGTGCTGCTGCTGATCTTCACGATCGCCAGCTGGTACCTGCTGAACGGCATCGGCATCGCCTACGCCGGTGTCTCGTTCGTGATGACCATCCTGATGACCGCCTTCGAGCTGTTCATCCAGGCGCTGCAGGCCTATGTGTTCGTCCTTCTGGCCTGCAACTACATCCAGGGCGCTCTCGCAGAGAAGCACTGAGCAGCAGCCCGGCACCACCCCCCGATAGTCGTCCGGTGGCCAACCCCCACCGGTTCTGAAAGAGAAGGAAGAAACGGCATGTCCGCTCTTGAGACCCTCGCCGCCGTCAACATCCAGGGCAACCTCGGTTCCATCGGCTACGGCCTCGCCGCCATCGGCCCCGGCGTCGGCGTCGGCATCATCTTCGGTAACGGCACCCAGGCGCTGGCCCGTCAGCCCGAAGCTGCCGGCCTGATCCGCTCGAACCAGATCCTCGGCTTCGTGCTCTGTGAGGCGCTCGCCCTGATCGGTCTCGTCATGCCCTTCGTCTACCCGGTCGACTAATTCGCGGCATCCAGACTGCCCGAAGCGACGAAAGGCATTGATGTGAACGCCCTCCAGCTGGCGTCCGAGGAACAGAACCCGCTGATCCCGGCGCTTCCTGAGATCATCATCGGCCTCATCGCCTTCGCCATCGTCTTCGGTTTCCTCGCCAAGAGGCTCCTCCCGAACATCAACAAGGTTCTGGAAGAGCGCCGCGAGGCCATCGAAGGTGGTATCGAGAAGGCCGATGCGGCCCAGACCGAGGCCCAGAGCGTTCTTGAGCAGTACAAGGCTCAGCTCGCCGAGGCCCGCCACGAGGCCGCCCGTCTGCGCCAGGAGGCGCAGGAGCAGGGTGCCGTCATCATCCAGGAGATGAGGGCGGAAGGTCAGCGGCAGCGCGAGGAGATCATCGCGGCAGGCCACACCCAGATCGAGGCCGACCGCAAGGCCGCGGCGTCCGCGCTGCGTCAGGACGTGGGCTCCCTCGCCACCGCCCTGGCCGGCAAGCTCGTCGGCGAGTCCCTCGAGGACCACGCCCGGCAGAGCGGCACCGTCGACCGTTTCCTCGACGAGCTCGAGGCGAAGGCCGAGGCCGTCCGATGAACGGAGCGAGCCGCGAGGCGCTGGCCGCCGCACGCGAGCGCCTCGACGCACTGACCGACTCCACGTCGGTCGACGCGGCGAAGCTCGCCGAGGAGCTGGCAGCCGTCACCGCGCTGCTCCACCGCGAGGTGTCGTTGCGCCGGGTCCTCACCGACCCGTCGCAGGGTGGCGAGGCCAAGGCCGAGCTGGCCGGACGACTGCTGAGCGGACAGGTGGGCGGCGAAGCCGTGGACCTGGTCTCCGGCATGGTCCGTTCCCGCTGGTCGCAGTCGCGTGACCTGGTCGACGCGGCCGAGGAGCTGGCGAACACCGCCGACCTCACCGCCGCCCAGCGCGCGGGTGTCCTCGACGACGTCGAGGACGAGCTGTTCCGGTTCGGCCGGATCGTCGCTTCCGACGTGGCACTGCGGTCGGCCCTGACCAGCAAGTCGGCCACGGTCTCCGCCAAGGGCGAGCTGCTCCGCAGCCTGCTCGGCGGCAAGGCCCAGCCCGTCACGGAGCGCGTGATCACGCGCCTCGTGACGCAGCCCCGAGGACGTAGCCTGGAAGCGGGACTCGACTCCCTGTCCAGGCTCGCCGCGGAGCGCCGGGACCGCCAGGTCGCCGTCGTCACCTCGGCGGTGCCGCTGTCCGATCTCCAGAAGCAGCGCCTCGGCGCCGCCCTGGCGAAGATCTACGGCCGGCAGATGCACCTGAACCTGGACGTGGACCCCGAGGTCCTCGGCGGGATCTCGGTGCGCGTCGGTGACGAGGTCATCAACGGCACGATCGCGGAGCGCCTCGAAGAGGTCACCCGCAGGATGGCCGGCTGACGGCGCGCAGCGCCCACACCGCACCAACTGAACGAGCAAGAATTGCGGCCCGGTTGGGCCGTGCAGAAATTGCAGAAGATTCCTGGGGGTCGCCCCCAGACCCCCTTAAGAAACTTCGGGCCCAACAAGGAGAGCAGGGAACCCCAGATGGCGGAGCTTACGATCCGGCCGGAGGAGATCCGGGACGCACTGGATAACTTTGTCCAGTCGTACCAGCCGGACGCGGCCTCGCGCGAGGAGGTCGGGACGGTCAGCGTTGCCGGCGACGGCATCGCGAAGGTGGAGGGTCTGCCCTCCGCCATGGCGAACGAGCTGCTGAAGTTCGAGGACGGAACCCTCGGTCTCGCCCTCAACCTCGAGGAGCGCGAGATCGGTGCGATCGTCCTCGGCGAGTTCAGCGGAATCGAGGAGGGCCAGCCGGTGCAGCGCACCGGTGAGGTGCTCTCCGTCGGCGTCGGCGAGGGTTACCTCGGCCGCGTCGTCGACCCGCTCGGCAACCCGATCGACGGTCTCGGCGAGATCGCGACCGAAGGGCGTCGCGCCCTCGAGCTGCAGGCCCCTGGCGTCATGGTCCGCAAGTCGGTGCACGAGCCGATGCAGACCGGCTACAAGGCCGTCGACGCCATGGTGCCGATCGGCCGCGGCCAGCGTCAGCTGATCATCGGCGACCGTCAGACGGGTAAGACCGCTCTGGCCGTCGACACGATCATCAACCAGCGCGACAACTGGCGCTCGGGCGACGTGAACAAGCAGGTGCGCTGCATCTACGTCGCCATCGGTCAGAAGGGCTCCACGATCGCCTCCGTGCGCGGAGCGCTCGAAGAGGCCGGCGCGCTGGAGTACACGACCATCGTCGCCGCCCCGGCGTCCGACCCGGCCGGCTTCAAGTACCTGGCGCCGTACACCGGTTCGGCCATCGGCCAGCACTGGATGTACGACGGCAAGCACGTCCTCATCATCTTCGACGACCTCTCGAAGCAGGCCGACGCCTACCGCGCCGTGTCGCTTCTGCTGCGCCGTCCGCCGGGCCGCGAGGCCTACCCGGGCGACGTCTTCTACCTGCACTCGCGTCTGCTGGAGCGCTGCGCCAAGCTCTCCGACGACATGGGCGCCGGTTCGATGACGGGCCTCCCGATCGTCGAGACCAAGGCGAACGACGTGTCGGCGTTCATCCCGACCAACGTCATCTCCATCACCGACGGCCAGTGCTTCCTGGAGTCCGACCTGTTCAACGCGGGTCAGCGTCCGGCGCTCAACGTCGGTATCTCGGTCTCCCGAGTCGGTGGCTCCGCCCAGCACAAGGCCATGAAGCAGGTCTCCGGCCGTCTGCGCGTGGACCTCGCCCAGTTCCGTGAGCTGGAGGCGTTCGCCGCCTTCGGTTCCGACCTGGACGCGGCCTCCAAGGCGTCGCTGGAGCGCGGTAAGCGCATGGTCGAGCTGCTGAAGCAGCCGCAGTACGCCCCGTTCCCGATGGAGGAGCAGGTCGTCTCCGTCTGGGCCGGCACCACGGGCAAGATGGACGACGTCCCGGTCGAGGACATCCGCCGCTTCGAGAGCGAGCTGCTCGAGTTCCTGCGCCGTGAGCGCAAGGACCTCCTGACCAGCATCGCCGAGGGCGGCAAGATGTCCGACGACACGCTGCAGTCGATCGCCGACGCGATCGCCGCCTTCAAGCAGCAGTTCGAGACCTCGGACGGCAAGCTCCTGGGCGAGGGCTGATCGATGGGCGCTCAGCTTCGCGTTTACAAGCGCCGCATCCAAGCCGTCACCGCGACCAAGAAGATCACCAAGGCGATGGAGATGATCGCCGCCTCGCGCATCGTCAAGGCGCAGCGCAAGGTGGCGGCGTCGATGCCGTACGCGACCGAGCTCACCCGTGCGGTGACCGCGGTCGCGACCGGCTCGAACACCAAGCATCCCCTCACCACCGAGGCCGAGTCCCCGGCCCGGGCGGCGGTCCTGCTCCTCACGAGCGACCGCGGTCTGGCCGGCGGCTACTCCTCCAACGCCATCAAGGCGGCGGAGCGGCTCCGGGAGCGGCTGGCTGCCGAGGGCAAGGAGGTCGACACCTACATCGTCGGCCGCAAGGGTGTCGCGTACTACGGCTTCCGTGAGCGCAAGGTCTCGGAGTCGTGGACCGGCTTCACCGACAGCCCCGAGTACTCGGATGCCAAGAAGATCGCCGAGCCCCTCATCGAGTCCATCCAGAAGGACACGGCCGAGGGCGGCGTCGACGAGCTGCACATCGTCTTCACGGAGTTCGTGTCGATGATGACGCAGAACGCGGTCGACGGACGGATGCTGCCGCTGTCGCTCGACAAGGCTGAGGAGGAGAGCACCGAGAAGGGTGAGATCCTCCCGCTGTTCGAGTTCGAGCCGTCGGCGGAGGACGTCCTCGACGCCCTTCTGCCGCGCTACGTCGAGAGCCGTATCTACAACGCACTGCTGCAGGCCGCCGCTTCCGAGCACGCCGCCCGCCGCCGCGCGATGAAGTCGGCGACCGACAACGCCGGGGACCTGATCAAGAGCCTCTCCCGGCTTGCCAACGCGGCCCGCCAGGCCGAAATCACCCAGGAAATCAGCGAGATCGTCGGCGGTGCAGGTGCGCTGGCCGACGCGTCCGCGGGGAGTGACAAGTAATGACGACGACAGTTGAGACGGCCGCTGCCACGGGCCGCGTCGCCCGGGTCATCGGCCCGGTCGTCGACGTGGAGTTCCCCGTCGACGCGATGCCGGAGATCTACAACGCCCTGCACATCGAGGTCGACGACCCGGCCGAGGCCGGCGCTCGTAAGACGCTGACCCTGGAAGTCGCCCAGCACCTGGGTGACGGCATGGTCCGCGCGATCTCGATGCAGCCGACCGACGGCGTGGTCCGCCAGGCCCCGGTGATCAACACGGGCGAGGGCATCACCGTCCCCGTCGGTGACATCACCAAGGGCAAGGTGTTCAACACCCTCGGCCAGATCCTGAACGAGCCGGAGGCCGAGGCGCAGATCACCGAGCGCTGGCCGATCCACCGCAAGGCCCCGGCCTTCGACCAGCTCGAGTCCAAGACCGAGATGTTCGAGACCGGCCTGAAGGTCGTCGACCTGCTGACCCCGTACGTCAAGGGCGGCAAGATCGGTCTGTTCGGTGGTGCGGGCGTCGGCAAGACGGTCCTCATCCAGGAAATGATCATGCGTGTGGCGAAGCTGCACGACGGTGTGTCGGTGTTCGCCGGTGTCGGCGAGCGCACCCGTGAGGGCAACGACCTCATCGACGAGATGACCGACTCGGGCGTCCTGGAGAAGACCGCGCTGGTCTTCGGCCAGATGGACGAGCCGCCGGGCACCCGTCTGCGGGTCGCGCTGTCCGCCCTGACCATGGCGGAGTACTTCCGCGATGTGCAGAAGCAGGACGTGCTGCTCTTCATCGACAACATCTTCCGCTTCACGCAGGCCGGTTCCGAGGTCTCCACGCTGCTCGGCCGCATGCCGTCCGCGGTGGGTTACCAGCCGACCCTGGCCGACGAGATGGGTGTGCTCCAGGAGCGCATCACCTCGACGCGTGGTCACTCGATCACCTCGATGCAGGCGATCTACGTCCCCGCGGACGACCTGACCGACCCGGCCCCGGCCACCACGTTCGCCCACCTCGACGCGACGACGGTTCTCTCCCGTCCGATCTCCGAGAAGGGCATCTACCCGGCCGTGGACCCGCTGGACTCCACGTCCCGCATCCTGGACCCGCGCTACATCGCGCAGGACCACTACGACACGGCCAGCCGCGTCAAGGGGATCCTGCAGAAGTACAAGGACCTCCAGGACATCATCGCGATCCTCGGTATCGACGAGCTGGGCGAGGAGGACAAGCTCGTTGTCCACCGTGCCCGTCGCGTCGAGCGCTTCCTGTCGCAGAACACCCACGCCGCCAAGCAGTTCACCGGCCTGGACGGTTCGGACGTCCCGCTCGACGAGTCGATCGCCGCGTTCAACGCGATCTGTGACGGGGAGTACGACCACTTCCCCGAGCAGGCGTTCTTCATGTGCGGTGGCATCGAGGACCTCAAGGCCAACGCCAAGGAGCTCGGCGTCTCCTGAGCCTCCGGCTCACCGAGGGGGGTGGGTGTGTCCCGCCCCCCTCACCACGCCCCGTAGAATCGAAACGACACCCGGCACGACCGCCGGGTGGTGACCCGAGGAGCCACCCTTGGCTGCTGAGCTGCATGTCGAGCTGGTCGCCGCGGACCGCAGTGTCTGGTCCGGCGAGGCCACCCTCGTTGTCGCGCGTACGACGTCCGGCGACATCGGCGTCATGCCCGGTCACCAGCCGCTTCTGGGTGTGCTGGAATCGGGCCCCGTGACGATCCGTACGAGCGACGGCGGGACGGTTGTCGCCGCCGTGCACGGCGGTTTCATCTCGTTCGCGGACAACAAGCTCTCGCTGCTGGCGGAGATCGCCGAGCTGGCTGACGAGATCGATGTCCAGCGCGCCGAGCGTGCGCTGGAGCGTGCGAAGTCGGACACGGACGCGGGCGCCGAGCGCCGCGCGGACGTGCGACTGCGTGCGGTGGCGGCGCACTGAGCGTCCCCACGAGGAGTTCTTGACTCAGCCGCGGCCCGAACTGGAGAGATCCAGACCGTGCCGCGGCTGAGGCGATGCAGGTGCAGTGCGGTTCGGAGCGGTATCCGTTACTCGACGATGCGAGGAGGTCGGTGGAGATGGTCCTCGCGTTGTGGGTGGGCGGTCTGGTCGTCGTACTGGTCGCGGTGGGTCTGTTCGTCTTCGGCCTCCGCCGGCGGCTGATCCAGCGTTCCGGCGGAACCTTCGACTGCAGCCTGCGCTGGGACGTGTCCGAGGAACCGGACCCCTCCGGCAAGGGCTGGGTGTACGGCGTCGCCCGTTACAGCGGTGACCGCGTCGACTGGTTCCGGGTCTTCTCCTACTCGCCCCGCCCGCGCCGTGGCCTGGAGCGTTCGGCCATCGAGGTGGTCGCACGCCGGCTGCCCGAGGGCGAGGAGGAGCTGGCGCTCCTGTCCGACTCCGTCGTGCTCGGCTGTCTCCACCGGGGGACGCGCCTGGAGCTGGCGATGAGCGAGGACGCCCTCACCGGCTTCCTCGCGTGGCTGGAGGCGGCACCGCCCGGCCAGAGGGTCAACGTGGCCTAGACAGAGGTTTCTCGCTGGTCGAGGCCCCTCGGACTCCGTCCGGGGGGCCTCTGCCGTCCGTCGTCCGCGCGGCTGTCTACCGCGAGGCGAAAGTGGCGACCACACCCCGGACGGTCGTCCCGTCGGGCCAGGTCCACCCCGCGACAATGCCCGCGGACGAGCCCTCCGGGGTCTCGGCGGGCCGAAGGATCCGGTTGACCCGTACGTCCGCCCCGTCCCCGGGCCCCGCCGGGTGCACGGCGACGGAGGGGTCGGCGGTGTCGCTCTCACTCCGGTGCTGCGGAGTCGCCTCACCGCGCAGGAGCGCTCGAAGCTGTTCCACGACCACAGGGTCCCGCACTCCGTCGTAGATCCACCGGGTCCCGAGCACACCGTGCTCGGAGGTGCCGATCAGGGCCGTGCCGGGGACGCTCTCCGGGGCCGCGCCCCGGTAGCTCATGGGCACCAGGTACGCCACCGGCCGCTCCGCGGCGGTGTCCACCACGATCATGATCTCGATCCCGACCTCCCCCTCCGGATCGTCCAGACGGAAGCCGCCGGCCACGGCGAGCTCCGGTGCCTTCGCGTCACCCACGTACCAGCTCTGCTCCGGGAGCCATCCGGCGAGCAGTTCCAGCTTGGTGGGTGCCATGGTCGTGCGGTGGATGGAGGCCACATGAGCTCCTTCGACGGGGCAGGGTCCGCCCTACGGCAGGACGTGACCGAACCTACAAGAGTCCACGGACGTCTTCAGAGGGCCGGAACGCGAAAACCGGGGAGACAGGGGGCGGACCTGTCTCCCCGGCGCTTTACGGGGGGTGGCGGCCGCCGCGTAGGGGCGGACCGGGGCGGCCGTCGTGAACGGGCTAGTTGAGGCCGTTGTCCATCGCGGTCACGAGCTCGCCGTTCGCGGTGTCACCGCTGAACTCCCAGAAGAACGCTCCGCCCAGGCCCTGGCCGTTTGCCCAGGCCATCTTGGACGTGATCGTCGCGGGGGTGTCGTAGCTCCACCAGTTGGTGCCGCAGTGGGCGTAGGCGGTGCCGGCGATCGTGCCGGTGGCGGGGCAGCTGTTCTTGAGGACCTTGTAGTCCTCGATGCCCGCCTCGTATGTGCCGGGGGCCGCTCCGGTGGCGGTGCCGCCGGGGGCGGCCTGGGTGACGCCGGTCCAGCCGCGGCCGTAGAAGCCGATGCCGAGCAGCAGCTTCTTGGCCGGGACGCCCTTCGCCTTCAGCTTGGCGATGGCGGCGGCGGAGTTGAAGCCGTCCTGCGGGATGCCGGCGTACGAGTTCAGCGGGGAGTGCGGGGCCGTCGGTCCCTTGGCCGCCCAGGCGCCGAAGAAGTCGTACGTCATCACGTTGTACCAGTCCATGGACTGGGCCGCGCCGGCGTAGTCGGCCGCGTCGATCTTGCCGCCGGTGGAGCCGTCCGCGGTGATCGCGGCGGTGACCAGGTTGCTCGCCCCGAACTTCGACCGCAGGGCCGAGGCGACGTTCTTCAGTGCGGCCGGGCCGCTGGTGTCACAGGTGAGACCGCAGGCGTTGGGGTACTCCCAGTCGATGTCGATGCCGTCGAAGACATCGGCCCAGCGCGGGTCCTCGACCAGGTCGTAGCAGGACTGGGCGAAGGCCGCCGGGTTCTGGGCCGCCTGCGGGAAGCCGCCGGACCAGGTCCAGCCGCCGAAGGACCAGAGGACCTTGATGTGCGGGTACTTGGCCTTCAGCTTGCGCAGCTGGTTGAAGTTGCCGCGCAGCGGCTGGTCCCACGTGTCGGCGACGCCGTCGACCGACTGGTCGGCGGTGTAGGCCTTGTCGTAGTCGGCGTAGGAGTCGCCGATGGTGCACTTGCCGTTCTGGACGTTGCCGAACGCGTAGTTGATGTGCGTGATCTTCGCGGCGGAGCCCGAGGTCACCAGGTTCTTCACGTGGTAGTTGCGCCCGTAGACGCCCCAGTTGGTGAAGTAGCCGAGGTTGACCTTGTCACCCGTGCCGGGGCCCGGGTCGGTGGTCCCGGTGGTGCGTACGGCGACCGAGGAGCTCACCGGGCCGGTCTGGTCGGCGGTGTCGCGGGCCTGCACCGTGTAGGAGTAGTCCGTGCCCTTGGTGAGGCCGCTGTCCGTGTACGTCGTCGTGGTGACCGTCGCGACCTTGGCGCCGTCGCGCAGGACGTCGTAGTTCTTGATGCCCTTGTCGTCCGTGGCGGCGCTCCAGCTGAGCTTCGCCGAGGTGTCCGTCACGTTGCTCGCGGTGGGGGTGCCGGGCTTGGACGGGGCGGTGTCGCCGGGGACCGTGGGGCCGCCGTCACAGGAGGCGCCGTTCAGCTTGCAGCCCGTGGGCGAGCCGTTGCCGGTGCCGTTGAAGCCGAAGCTGACACTTGCGCCCGGAGCGACCGAGCCGTTCCAGCCGAGGTTCTTCGCGGTCCAGTGGGTTCCGGAGCTGGTGACGGTGGCGTCCCAGGCGGAGCCGGCCGCGGTGCCGGAGGGGAAGTCCCACTCGATCGTCCAGGAGGAGAGAGCGGTGGTGCCCGTGTTCTTGACCGTCCACTGGCCCTCGAAGCCGGTGCCCCAGTCGGACTTCTTGACGTAGGTGGCGGTCGCGGAGGTGGCGGCCTCGGCGGGGGAGGCCAGGCCGACCATCGCGGCGAGGGGGAGCAGCAGTGCGGTGAGACCCGCGACCGTCCTGGATCTCGTGGCTGAGCCGGTTCCGCGTCTCCATCTGAGTCGGGACCGGCGTACGGGGTTGTCAGTGCTCAACGGTGCTCCTCGGGTGAGGTCCGGCAAACGGGGATCTGACCCTGCGTCGCCCTGAGCCCGCTTTGTCATGGCGTACTCACCGCAGCGTGTTCGGTGAGATTAGGAAGGTCTGGACCAATCGTCAAGAGGTCCAGACCAAAGATCCCCGTCCGGAGTCAGAGACCCAACTCCTGCGCGAGCATCGCCGCTTGGACCCTGTTGCGCAGCTCCAGCTTCGCCAGCAGCCTGCTGACGTGCGTCTTCACCGTCGCCTCGGCCATCGAGAGGCGCACCGCGATCTCCGCGTTCGACATCCCTTCGCCGAGACAGCCCAGCACCTCGCGCTCGCGGCGGGTCAGCGTGTCGAGGGCCGCCGGAGCGGGTCCCGACGACCTGCGGGCGGAGGAGGAAGCGGCGAACTCCTCGATCAGCCGCCGCGTCACGGCCGCGGCGATCAGGCCCTCGCCGCGCGCCACCGTGCGGACCGCCTCGATCAGGTCCCCGGCGTCGGTGTTCTTCAGCAGGAAGCCCGACGCACCCGCGCGCAGTGCCCCGAAGACGTACTCGTCCAGATCGAAGGTCGTCAGCACCAGTACGTCCGCCAGCCGCTCCGTCACGACCTGCCGCGTCGCGGCGACCCCGTCGATCCGGGGCATCTGCACATCCATCAGCACCAGATCGGGCCGCAGCTCCCGGGCCAGCCGTACGGCCTCCTCCCCGTCGGCGGCCTCGCCCACGACCTCGATGTCCCGCGCACTGCCCAGGATCAGCACCAGTCCCGCGCGTACGGCCGACTGGTCCTCCGCGACCAGCACCCGGATCGTCATGTCCCGTACGTCCTCTCCTCGACGGGCAGTTCGGCCCGCACCAGCCAGATCTTGATGCCGTCACCCCCGGGTCGCGGGCCCGCCCCGATCGTCCCGCCCAGCAGCGCCACCCGCTCCCGCATCCCCACCAGGCCGGTGCCCGAACCGGGCACGCGCGGCCCCGGGCGGTCGCCCAGCGCACTGCTCACCTCGACGGTGAGCACCTCGCGCGTCCGCCTCAGCCGGACGGTCACCGGCCCCGGAGCCGCGTGCTTCAGCGCGTTCGTCAGCGATTCCTGGACGATGCGGTACGCCGCAAGCTCCACCGGTGCGGGGAGCGGCCCGGTCTCCTCACGGCCGTCGTCCAGGGTGACGACGAGGCCGCTGGAGGCGGAGTTCGCGTCGGCCTGTCCGACGAGGGCGTCCAGGGAGGCCAGGGTCGGTGCCGCGCTCGGCGGCTCGTCCGCGCCGCTCTCCCGCAGGAGTCCGATCAGCCGCCGCATCTCGGCGAGCCCGTCGACGCTGTTCCGCCGGATCACCCCCAGGGCGTCGTGCGAGGTGCCGGGGTCGCCGATCGAGAGCGCGGCGGTGGAGTGGATGGCGATGGCGGAAAGGTGGTTGGCGACGACATCGTGCAGTTCCCGGGCCATCCGCGACCGCTCACCGGTCACCGCCTGGACCCGGTCCATCTCGGCGAGCAGCGCGGTCTGGTCGGCGCGCAGACGGGCAGCCTCCGCGGCGTCCCGGTGGTTGCGCACGCTGACACCGGTGAGAGCGGGGCCGAAGGAGACCATGCCGACCACGATCCCGATGAGCACGGCGTCCGCCGACGGGGCCCAGGCGATGAAGCCGACCGTCGTGGCGACCGTGGCGAGCAGGGTGATCACCGGAATGCGGCGGGAGGCCGTGGGGGAGCCGTACAGCACCGCCGCGTACACGAGGTCGGTGAACATCAGCAGGGTCGCGAGGCTGCCCACGGTGAACTGGTCGGCCACCAGCGCGAGGGTGCCGGCCGCGAGGGCGGTGACCGGGGCGCGGCGCCGCAGCAGTTCGAGGGCGGACATCACCACGAGCGGAAGGAGGGACACCCAGGGGGCGTCGAAGAGCCGGCCGTTCTGGATGTGGATGCCGATCAGCCACAGGACCACACCGCCGGACAGCCCGGTGGCCGCGAGCAGGACGTCGTCACGATGCGGGCGCGCAAAGGAGAACACTCCCTCATCCAACACGGCGCCGGGCCGCGGCACGTCCGTACCCGGAGTGAGGCGCCGCTACATCGAAGGATGCAGTCACGTCTCGTCACTGCCGACGACGATCCGGCGCCGTACGGGCGGGAGTCTGGAGGGGACGGAAGGAGAAGCGCCGTGATCGTCACACTGATCGTGCTCTGCGAGGTCGGCTTCTGGGTCCTGCTGGCCGCCGGACTCGCCCTGCGCTACGTCGCGAGGAAGCCCCGGCTGGGCGCCGCCGTGCTGCTGTGCGAGCCCCTGCTGGAGGTCGTCCTGCTGGTGGTGACGGCCATGGACCTGAAGAACGGCGCCGAGCCGGGACTCAGGCACGGCATCGCCGCCGTCTACATCGGCTTCACGGTGGGGCTCGGCCACTCCACCGTCACATGGGTCGACGCGAGGGTCGCCCACCGCTTCGCCGGCGGCCCGCCGCCCGTGAAGCCCCCGAAGTACGGGATGGCGCGGGCCGCCCACGAGTGGCGCACCGCCGCCCGGTGGACCGTGGCCGCGGTGACGGCCATGGCCCTGCTCCAGGCGGCGGTCTGGTACGTCGGCGGGGACGGGAACACCGAGTCGCTGCGGATGTGGCAGCAGAAGATGCTCTGGGTGATCGGGATCAACCTGGTCATCGCCGGCGGCTACACGGTGTTCCCCAAGCAGGAGCCCAGGGACCGGGTCGGCGCCGGCCGCTGATTCAGCGCTCGCCGCCCGGCACCCACAGCACGTCGCCGAGCTCCTTGTTCGCCGTCCTGGCGAGGATGAACAGGAGGTCGGAGAGGCGGTTCAGGTACGTCGCCGTCAGGGCGTTCATGACGTCGCCGTGGACCTCCAGCGCCGCCCAGGTGGACCGCTCCGCGCGGCGGACGACCGTGCAGGCCTGGTGCAGCAGCGCCGCCCCCGGTGTGCCGCCCGGAAGGATGAAGCTGCGGAGCTTCTCCAGCTCCTCCAGGAAGGTGTCGCAGTCCGCCTCCAGCTTGTCGACGTAGGACTGCTCCACGCGAAGCGGCGGGTACTCCGGGTTCTCCACCACGGGCGTGCACAGGTCCGCGCCCACGTCGAACAGGTCGTTCTGCACACGGACGAGGACCTTCACGACGTCCTCGGAGAGGCTCCCGAGCGCGATGGCCGTACCGATCGCGGCGTTGGCCTCGTTGGCGTCGGCGTAGGCAGAGATCCGCAGATCGGTCTTGGCGGTCCGGCTCATGTCGCCGAGGGCGGTGGTGCCCTTGTCGCCGGTACGGGTGTAGATGCGCGTCAGATTGACCATGGGGCCAGCGTAGTTACGCTCCGGCCCCGCGGAAGACGCGCGTGCCGACCGTCACAGCCAGCAGGGCGAACGCCAGGGCCACCAGGACCCCGTACAGCATGTGCGCCGTGGCGTACGAGCCGATGTACGCGTCCCGCACCGCGTCCACCAGGTAGCGGAACGGCGTGAAGTGCGACAGCACGTCCAGCCACGCGGGACCGAGGGTCATCGGCAGCATCAGGCCGGAGAGCAGCATGGCCGGCATGGTGATCGAGTTGATCACCGGCCCGAACTCCTGCGGCGTACGCACCTTCATGGCGAGGGCGTACGACAGCGAGGCGAGCGAGACGGTCAGCAGGCCTACGAACGCGAAGCCGATGAGCACTCCGGCCAGCGGCGCGCGCAGCCCCATGACCAGCGCGGCGAGCACCAGCAGCACGGCCTGGAACATGAACAGCAGGGCGTCCCGCAGGACCCGTCCCAGCAGGAGTGCCAGTCGGCTCACGGGGGTCACACGCATGCGTTCCACCACCCCCGTGGACTTCTCGATGATGATGGAGAAGCCGGCGAACGAGGCGCCGAAGAGGCCCAGTTGAAGCAGCAGCCCGGGGACCAGGACCTGCCAGGAGTCTCCCGTGGAGCCCAGGGGGAGCTCCGTGAGGAGCGGGCCGAAGAAGAGCAGGTAGAGCAGCGGCATCAGGATCCCGAAGAAGATCTGGAACCGGGAGCGCACGGTCTGCCGGAGGTACCGGCCGAAGATCAGTGAGGTGTCGTGGAGAAGCATCGGGCGTCCTATGCGGCGATGGGGGCGGCCTCGGCGGCGGCCGGAGCGCGGCCGGTGATCGCGAGGAAGGTCTCGTGGAGCGACGCGTCCGGCGAGCCGGCGTGTTCGGTCTTGAGTGCGGCCGGGGCGCCCTCGGCGACGACCAGGCCGCCGTCGATGACGACCAGCCGGTCCGCGAGGGTGTCGGCCTCGTCGAGGTGGTGGGTGGTGAGCACGACCGTCGTGCCGAAGTCGTCCCGCAGCCCCCGGACCAGGTCCCACAGGTCCTCCCGGCTGCCCGGATCGAGTCCGGTCGTCGGCTCGTCGAGGAAGAGCAGGGGTGGGCGGTGGGTGAGGCCCATCGCGATGTCGAGGCGGCGGCGCTGCCCGCCGGAGAGTGCGGCCGTCCTGCGGTCGAGCAGGCCGTCGAGGCCGAGGCGCGCGGCCAGTTCGGCCGTCCGCGTGATCGCCTCGGCCTTGCTCAGCCGGTACAGCCGCCCCTGGGTGACGAGCTCCTCCCGCACCGTGATGTGCGGATCCACCCCGCCCGACTGGGCGACGTAGCCGCACTTCTCGCGGACCCCCGCGGGGTCCGCGGTCAGGTCGCGGCCGGCCACGGTGGCAGCTCCGCCGGTGGGGGCGAGCAGCGTGGTGAGCATCCGCAGGGTGGTGGTCTTGCCCGCGCCGTTGGGGCCGAGGAGACCGACGATCTCGCCGGGCAGGACGGTCAGGTCGACCGAGCGCACGGCGTGGACGGGTCCCGCCTTGGTCGTGAAGGTCCGGGCCAGCCCGGACGTGCTGATGATGGCCATGGCGACCACAAAAACAGAGGTACCCCAAAAATGCAATGACTCCAAAATTACAGAGACCCCATCGGCTGCGTAGGATGGGGCCATGACCGAGGGACTCAGGGAGCGGAAGAAGCGTCGGACCAGGCAACACCTCTCGGACGTGGCCACCGGGCTCTTCGTGGAGCGCGGCTTCGACGCGGTCACGATCGCCGAGATCGCCCAGGCCGCGGACGTCTCCGTCAACACCGTGTACAACTACTTCCCCGCCAAGGAGGACCTCTTCCTGGACCGCGGCAGCGGCATCGTCGACCGGCTCTCGCGCTACGTCCGGGGCCGCGAGGCGGGGGAGTCCGCTGCCGACGCCGTGCTGCGCGAGCTGCGCATCCAGGTGGAGGGCGTCTCGCCCACGGTCGGCCTCATGGAGGGGTACGCGGCCTTCATGAGGGTCATCGAGGGTGCCGACGGCCTCAAGGCCCGCCTCTGGCACATCCAGCAGGAGGCCCAGCTCCACCTGGAGGCGACCATGCGGGCGGAGTCCGGGGCGGATCCGGACGACCTGGCCCCGGATCTGGTGGCCGGTCAGCTCTCCTGGGTGCACAGCACCCTGATGGCGTACATCGGCGGCGAGATGGTGGCGGGCCGCAAGCCGGACGAGGTCTCCCGCGACGCGCTCGCCCTGCTCGACGGCATGGAGGACCTCCTCGGCGAGAAGGTGCTCAACTACGCACGACGCGCCGCCGCGTGACACCGGACGGTGTGATGTCCGTCATGTGAGACGTGACGCGCATCTCTTCAGGGCCTCAGGGCCCCTCACGGGTACTAATCTCCGCCGGAGAGATGCGAACGACCGAGAATGCATAGGGGTGCGAATCGTGGCCAGGAAGCTCGCCGTCATCGGCGCCGGACTCATGGGGTCCGGTATCGCGCAGGTCTCCGCCCAGGCGGGCTGGGACGTCGTGCTGCGCGATGTCACCGACGAGGCGCTGGCCCGCGGGCGCGGCGGCATCGAGGCCAGCTACGGCAAGTTCGTCGCCAAGGGCAAGCTGGAGGCGGCCGACGCCGAGGCCGCGCTCGCCCGGATCACCACGACCACCGACCTCGACGCCGTGGCCGACGCGGACGTGGTCGTCGAGGCCGTCTTCGAGAAGCTCGAGGTCAAGCACGAGATCTTCCGCACGCTCGACAAGGTCGTGCGGGAGGACGCCGTCCTCGCCTCCAACACCTCCGCCATCCCGATCACCAAGATCGCGGCCGTGACGGAGCGCCCGGAGCGCGTCGTCGGGGTGCACTTCTTCTCGCCGGTCCCGATGATGCAGCTCTGCGAGCTCGTGCGCGGATACAAGACGAGCGACGAAACCCTCGCCACCGCCCGTGAGTTCGCCGAGTCCGTGGGCAAGACCTGCATCGTCGTCAACCGTGACGTCGCGGGCTTCGTCACCACCCGGCTGATCTCGGCGCTGGTCGTCGAGGCGGCCAAGCTGTACGAGTCGGGCGTCGCCTCGGCCGAGGACATCGACACCGCGTGCAAGCTCGGCTTCGGCCACGCGATGGGTCCGCTCGCCACGGCCGACATGACCGGGGTGGACATCCTCCTGCACGCCACGGGCAACATCTACACCGAGTCCCAGGACGAGAAGTTCGCCGCTCCCGAACTGATGCGCCGGATGGTCGACGCAGGTGACATCGGCCGCAAGAGCGGGCAGGGCTTCTACACCTACTGATCACGACCGGGGCCCCGGGCCGCTCGACCTGCCGTCGCGCGTACCCGGGGAACCGGGATCCCGCGCCGCCAGTCGCACGGATCCGACGCGCACGACCGGTCCGGCTTCACCCCTCGGGGTGAATTCGGTACCGGTTCGCTTACAGACGGCAACTTCCCTGTCGCCGCGGCAGTCAGTTGTGGCAGAGGAAGAAAGAGAAAACAGACAGACCGACCTTGCTACGGAGTACTTCCGGGGAGCGCATATGCACATCAGGGGCGACCACGCCGAGCTGCTCGTCGGGGGCCGCCTCGACGTCCGAAGCGCGGCGGACGCCCGTACGGTTCTGCACTCGGCCGTCGACGACGGAGCCGGCGACCTCGTGCTGAACCTGACCGAGCTGGACTCCTGGGACGCCACCGGCCTCGGCGTCATCATGGGCGCCCACCGCAGAGCCGGGCGGGCCGGCCGGCGGCTGGTCCTGCGCGGGGTGCCGCCGCAGATGCAGCGGCTGCTGGTGGCGACCAGACTGCACAGGATCCTGGCCATCGAGGGCGGGATCGCCGCCGACTCCCTGCCGCGCGTCTGAGGCGGCCGCCGGCGGCGGCGGGCCGTCGGTGACCCACGCACAATCCTCACGAGAACGTGACGTCCCAGGCGGCGCGGCCCCCCGCCGGTTCGTAGATACTGTGCGAAGGTTTAGGGTTCGGCCGTCTGCCGATCGACGAGGACCCACTGGCGGACACCGGACCGGGAGCGACAGCGGGGCGTGCGAGGCCGGAGGGGGCAACAGCACACCGCGCGTCTTGGGGGTTTTGAAGATGGACCCGACCAACCGGGGACCGGAAGAGTACGGCCACGGAAACGACCGGTCCGGTGACGACGGCGGGCGCCGACGGCAGTCACGCGATCCGCTGACGCCCGACTTCGGGCACCAGGCGCCGCAGCAGTCACGGACCGTGCAGCTGATATCGGGCGACTTCCTGCTCACCGTCAATCCGGTCGACGGCAGCGAGATCGAGCCCTGCAGACCGGGGGAGCGGCCCGACGCGCCCGTCCGGCACACCGCCGCCCAGCGCGTGGAGCGCGAGCGCGCCGCCGCGCCGCCCGTCCCTCCGGGGCCGCCCGCCCCGCAGATGCCCCTCCTGGAGCGCCAGGAGGAGCGCGAGCGGCTGGTACGGATGCTGGCCCGCGGCCGCTCGGTGTGCCTCACCGGACCCGCGGGGTCGGGCCGCACGGCCCTCCTGGACGCCGTGGCCGCCGACTGCGCGGACCTGGCCCCGGACGGCGTCGTACGGCTCTCCGGGTACAAGCGGACCGTCACCGAGCTCCTCCACGGGCTGTTCGAAGCCGTGTACCGCTCCCCGCTGCACCGCCCCGACCGTGAGGGCCTGGCCGCCCTCGTCCACGGGATCGGCGCCGTGGTCCTCGTCGACGACCTGGAGCTCGGCGGTGCCGCGCTCCAGGAACTCCTCGACGCCACCCCCGAGTGCGCCTTCCTCCTCGCCGCGGCCCCTGACATGTCCGCGCAGACGGCCGAGGCGAACCTCGAAGAGGTGGCCCTCACCGGCCTCGGCCGCAGCGCGTCGATCGAGCTCATGGAGCACGTCGTGGAGCGCGCGCTCACCGACGAGGAGGCGAACTGGGCGGGAGACCTCTGGTTCGAGTCCGAAGGACTCCCGCTCCGGTTCGTCCAGGCCGGCGCCCTGCTGCGCCAGCGCGACGACCGGAGCATCGGCCAGGAGACGACCGACGGGTACGACGACGACCCCGACGACACGCCCTTCGGCCGGCCCGAGCCGGCCGGCTTCCCGCTGCCCAGTCTCGGTGAGGGCGCGGCGCCCGCCGCCCTGCTCGCCTCCCGGCTGAGCGAGGCGGCCAGGGAGACCCTGCGCTTCGCGGTCGCCCTCGGCGGTGAGGTGCCCCACCAGGCGCATCTGCCGGCCCTCGTGGGGGACACCCACGCGGACGCCGCGCTGGGAGAGCTCGCCGGCAGCGGCCTGCTCTCCCCGGCGGGCCCCCGCTACCGGCTGGCGGCCGGAGTCCTGGCCCAGCTGGAGGCGAGCGGATACGGCGAGGACGCGGACGCCCACGCCCGCGGCGCCGCCCAGCACTTCACCTGGTGGGCGGGGCACCCCTCGGTCACCCCGGAACGCGCCGTCGCCGAGGCGGACGCCGTCCTCGCCTCGATGGTCCGCCTCGTGCCCGGCGAGACCCCGGGGCAGGCCAGCGTGGCCGTCCTCCTCGCCCGCAGCGCCGCCCCCGCCTTCGCGGCGGGCATGCACTGGGGTGCCTGGGAGAAGAGCCTCAGGACCGGCCAGGAGGCCGCGCGGATCGCCGGCGAGGTCGCGGAGGAGGCCTACTTCCACCACGAGTTGGGCGTACTCGCGCTCTGCACCGGCCACCTGGACCGGGCCAGGGCCGAACTGGAGGTCTCCATCGGCATGCGCGGGGCGCTCGCCGACAAGCCCGGTGCGGTGGCGGGGCGCCGGGCTCTGGCCCTCGTCGCGGACCGCTCCGGCGAACCGGTGCACAGCACCCCGGCGGCCGAGGAGGTGCCGGCCCCACGCCACGACGCGTCGGCCGTGCCTCCCGCCGGCACCCCCTCGGCCGCACCCCTCTTCCCCCGGGTGCACGAGACGTCCGCGACCCTGGTCACCCGTCAGGCCCCGCGGGCCGCGGGTGCGCCCGGCGGGCGGGACGGACTGCTGCGGGGTGCCCGGCGCAATCTCGTCGCCGTGGGAGCGGGGGCGCTGCTGGCAGCGGTCCTCGGCACGGTGGTGACACTGGGCGCCACCTCGGGGGGCGGCGAGGAGCCGGAAGGGCAGAACGTCACCACCGAGCAGTCGGCGACCGAGGACGACGGCGAGGGAGGCCTTCCCGCGGACGAACCGGCCGAGGGCGAGGCCACCGACGGGGGGAGCGCGGGGGGAGCCTCCGAGTCCCCCGGCCCGTCCGGCACTCCCGGCCCGTCCACGAGCGGTACGCCGTCCCCGGGTGCCTCGGAGACCGGCGCGAGCCCGTCGGGCACCCCGTCGAGCGGCAGCCCGAGCGACCGGCCCACGGACGGCAGCCCCTCAGCGACGAAGAAGCCGACGAAGCCCCCGACCACCCCGACGACGAAGCCGCCGACCACGCCTCCCACCGAGCCGACCCCCACGGAGACGACCCCGACGGAGACGCCGACGGAGACCCCGACGGAGCCGGAGACCTCCAACTCGGCGAGCGGCCCCGCGGAGACCGTCACCGCGTCGGCGACCGAGGACCTGCCCGCCTCGCCCACGACGGCCTGAACGCACGGACGCCGTACGGCCCCGGTTCAGGGCCGTACGGCGTGGTGGAGGCCCTGAGCCGGTGCCCGCACGGTGTGACGGAGGGGACGGCGCCCGGGGTCAGAACAGCCGCAGCTTGTCGTCCTCGATGCCGCGCATCGCGTCGTAGTCGAGGACCAGGCACCCGATCCCGCGGTCCGTCGCCAGCACCCGGGCCTGAGGCTTGATCTCCTGCGCGGCGAACACGCCCCGCACCGGCGCCAGATGCGGATCGCGGTTGAGCAGTTCCAGATAGCGGGTCAGCTGCTCCACGCCGTCGATGTCGCCCCGCCGCTTCAGCTCCACGGCCACCGTCGCGCCGTCCGCGTCCCGGCACAGGATGTCGACCGGACCGATCGCGGTCGGGTACTCACGGCGGATCAGGGTGTAGCCCTCGCCGATCGTCTCGATGCGGTCCGCGAGCAGCTCCTGGAGGTGCGCCTCCACACCGTCCTTGATCAGCCCCGGGTCGACACCCAGTTCGTGGGACGAGTCGTGGAGGATCTCCTCCATCGTGATGATCAGTTTCTCGCCCGCTTTGTTCACCACGGTCCAGACGCCCTCGTCGTCGTCGGCGCCCTCTTTCAGGGTGCACGGCGGGGACATCCAGTTGAGCGGTTTGTACGCCCGGTCGTCGGCGTGGATCGAGACGCTGCCGTCCGCCTTCACCAGGATCAGACGGGGGGCGGAGGGCAGGTGGGCGGTGAGCCGGCCCGCGTAGTCGACGGAGCAACGGGCGATGACGAGACGCATGGTCCGCAACGCTACTCGACGACCCGTGGTCCACGCGATTCCCGCCCTCCTCGTCCGGTACGGCCCTTGACGTACGCCGATCGGTCTTGCCCCTCTTTGCGACCGTTCGTTATTGGCCGGTTGTGTTCCCAATCTCCTGGTGCGGCCCGGACTGCGCCCTTACCGTGGAAGCAGGAGGTCGCCGCCTGTGTACGCAGCGTCGCCGTCCTGTCTTGCCCGTAGGGCCCCGGCCACCCGTCGGGGCCGCGAGAGGAGAACCCATGTCGCTCGACGTCTCACCGGCGCTGTTGGAACAGGCCGAGCGAGGCGAGGTCGACGAAGCCGACTTCGTCGACTGCGTCCGGACCTCCCTGCCCTACGCATGGGAGATGATCAGCTCGCTGGTGGCCCAGCTGAAGGTCGACGGCGGAGAGTTCGCCGACAACCAGACGCCCCCGCCGGACGAGCAGGCACGTGGTCAGCTGCTGCGTGCGCTCGCGAGTGATGCGATACGCGGCGCGCTGCAGCGGCACTTCGGGGTGCGTCTGGCATTCCAGAACTGCCACCGCGTCGCGGTGTTCCCGCTGGACGCCTCGGTCGACGAGCGACTGGCCCGATTCACCTCGGTGAGGGGCCAGTTGCTCAACCAGTCGCCCGAACTGCGGGACTGCTGAGCGCTTCTGCTGCCGCTCCGGGCCGCGGGAGGTGCAACTGGCTCCGGGGCGGCAGCCCTCGTACCACCGCACCACCAGGACCACCAGCGTGAACGTGTCACTCCAGCAACGGCAGCACTTCCGTGCCCAGCCGCTGCACGTTCGTCTCCGTCGCCGCGAGATCACCCGACCCCTCGACCATGAGGGCGAACCGGGTGATGCCCGTGCGCTCCGCCGTGGCCGCCAGCCGGTCCGCGGCGAGTCGCGGCGGGCCGACCGGATGAAGGCCGCAGAGGAACTCCGTGTACGCGACGGGGTCGCGCATCACCCGGTGCCGTCCGTCGACCGTCACATGGGCGTCGAGCCCCTGCCGCAGCCAGCCCGGCATCGCCTTCACGAGCGTCTCCACGGCGTCCGCGGGACGGTCGGCGATCTGAGCCACCCCTGCGGACACATGTGCTACCCGCTCCACGACCTCCGCCGGCTGGCCGGCCTCCCGGGCCGCCGAGCGCCACAGGGCGACCATGCCGGCCTTCTCCTCGTCGCCGCAATGCATTCCGAGGAGCATCGGCAAACCCTTTCCAGCGGCGAGTTTCACGCTTTTCGGGGACGTGCACGCGACGACCACTTCGGGGCCCGGCGGACCGTCCCCGAGGAGCTCGTCGGCCCGGGGCACGACGGCCACCTCGCGGAAGCCGAAGCGCTCCCCGCTCCCCGCCACCCGGGGCTTGCCGAGCCAGTCGAGCAGGAGGTCCAGCGACTCGGGGAAGCCGTGCTCGTACGCCTCGAGCCCGCCGCCGAACACCTCCAGATCGACCCAGGGGCCGCCGCGCCCCACCCCGAGGGTGAAGCGGCCGCCGCTGGTCAGGTGCAGCAGCGCGGCCTGCTCGCCGAGCATGACCGGGTGCAGGCTCGGCAGCACGCTCACCGCCGTCCCCACACGGATTCTGCGGGTGCGGCCGAGCAGCAGGGCCGCCAGTGTCGTGGCGGACGGGCACACCCCGTACGGCACGAAGTGATGTTCCGCCAGCCAGACGGAATCGAGCCCGGACTCCTCCGCCACCTCCGCGGAGCGGACGGCCCGGTGCAGGGCCTCACCCTGTCCCTGGCCCGGAAACTGAGCTGCCAGTACGAACGTTCCTACGCGCATCGCCTTCTGCCTCCTTACGGCCGACGCGGCTGTCCCCCACTGGCAACAACGTCTGACACGTGCCAAAGGCACGGTCCCCGGCGAAGTTGTTGCGATTTTCCGGTAACCCACCCGCCCCACCGGCGCTCTCGCGTCACACCCGACACCTGCCCGCTGCCGATGCCTCTAGGCTGGACGGAACGAACTGCCCGTACCGCCGCCCCGTGAGGTGTCCCGTGTCCCCGCGCCGCAACCGCCCCCGAGGCGGCGAGAGTCCCACCGGCAACCCTCCCGAGGCGGGGGAGCGGTACGGCGGGGGCGGTGCCACGGAGAGCTGGCAGGGCGAGGAGTGGTCCGTGCGCCCGGTGAGCGGCGCGAGCTCGGTGGGCAAGCGCTACCGGTGCCCCGGCTGCGACCAGGAGATCCCGTCCGGGGTCCCGCACCTCGTCGCCTGGCCCGAGTTCGGCGGGATCGACGACCGCAGGCACTGGCACAAGGCCTGCTGGAACGCGAAGGACCGCCGCACCACACGGGTGCAGCGGTCCAGGAACGCTCCGCGGTACTGAGAGTCAGACGTCCCGCCGGTCCAGCGACACCAGGGCGGCGGCCATGGCCGCCGCGGTGACGCCGAGGATGATCCAGAGCGGCTCCCAGCCGGTCGGCCCCGACGTGGTGACCGACGCGTCGTACATCGCGCCGAGCTGGTTGGGGATGGAGTACTCGAAGAGCGCCTCCTGCACGGCGGAGAGCGTCGGCGAGAACATGAACATCGCGAGGACCAGCGGGAGCAGCACCACCGCGATCATGATGGTGATGGCGCCGGCCGAGTGCCGGATGAGCGTGCCGAGCGCGAGCGAGAGCAGCCCGAGCGTCGCGACGTAGAGGCCGACCCCCACCGTCGAGCGCACCCAGGTGGCCCCGTCCGCCGTGGCGCCGTCCAGCATGGCCGTCTGCAGGACACCGACGACCCCGGTGGTCACCGTGGTGATCGTGAACGCCAGCAGGAAGAAGACGACCGACTTCGCGATCAGCATCCGCGCCCGGCTCGGGCACGCGGTCAGTGTCGTGCGGATCATCCCGGTGCCGTACTCGGACGCGATGGTCAGCACACCGAGCGTCATCACACAGATCGAGCCGAGCAGCACGCCGAAGAAGCCGAGGCTGAGCACGGGCGTCCCGTCCAGGTCGGCCTCCGACACGCTCACGGCGAACGCGGTGAGCAGGCCGATGCCGATCAGCAGCACGATCATCACGCCCAGCGTCCACATGGTGGAGCGGACCGAGCGGATCTTCGTCCACTCGGAGGCGATCGCGTCACCGAGGCCCGGGGTGCGCACCGGAATCGGAGAGGCGTACAGGCCCGCCTGGCCCGCCCAGCCCTGCTGCGGCTGCTGGTACGGCGTCTGCGGGGCCTGGTGCGCCTGCGTCTGCGGGGGCGGCGGAGGCATCGTCATCGGGAGTCCTCGCTGGTCTCGCGCTCGGTACGGTCCACGGGTGCGGGTGCGGGTGCGGGTGCGGGTGCCGGTGCCGGTGCGGCGGCGTACGGGTTCTGTCCCGGGGGCGGCGGGGCGTACCAGCCCTGCTGCGGGACCTCGGGCGGGGGCTGCGGCGCGTGGGCGGACGGTCCGTAGGCCGCCTCGTAGCCGGGCTGTCCGAAGCCGGGCGGCGGCAGCTGGAGCCCCGCCTTGGCGTCCGCCGTCGAGCGGTAGTCCACGGCGCCCTGCGTCATCCGCATGTACGCCTCCTCCAGGGAGGCCTGGTGAGGCGAGAGCTCCCAGAGCCGGACGTCCGACTCGTGCGCCAGGTCGCTGATCCGGGGCAGCCCGAGCCCCATGACGCGCAGGGCGCCGTCGGCCTCCGGCATGACCCGGCCGCCCGCCTCGGTCAGGGAGGCCGTCAGCTTCTCCCGCTGCTCCGGGCGCTCCGCCGCGACCCGCACACGGGCGAAGTCGGCGGAGTTGGCCGAGATGAAGTCGGTGACGCTCATGTCGGAGAGCAGCTGTCCGCGGCCGATCACGATCAGATGATCGGCGGTGAGCGCCATCTCGCTCATCAGGTGGCTGGAGACGAAGACCGTGCGCCCCTCGGAGGCCAGCTGCTTCATCAGGTTGCGGACCCAGAGGATGCCCTCGGGGTCCAGCCCGTTGACGGGCTCGTCGAAGAGCAGCACCTGCGGATCGCCGAGGAGCGCCGCCGCGATGCCGAGCCGCTGGCCCATGCCGAGGGAGAAGCCCTTGGACCGCTTCCCCGCGACGTCCTGCAGCCCGACGACGCCCAGGACCTCGTCCACCCGCGCCGCCGGGATGCCGGCCAGCTGGGCCAGGCACAGGAGGTGGTTGCGGGCGCTTCGCCCGCCGTGCACGGCCTTGGCGTCGAGCAGGGCCCCCACCTGGCGGGGTGCGTTGGGAAGACTGCGGAAGGCGTGTCCGCCGATCGTCACGTGCCCCGACGTGGGCCGGTCCAGACCGAGCATCATGCGCATGGTGGTGGACTTGCCCGACCCGTTGGGACCGAGGAACCCGGTCACGGCACCGGGCCTCACCTGGAAGGACAGGTTGTGCACGGCCGTCTTCGCGCCGTAGCGCTTGGTCAGGCCGACTGCCTCGATCATTCTCCAGCCCCATCGACTTATCTGTCGTCGGGGCCCAGGCCTCCGGCCGCGCGCCCCCGTAAGAGTTAGGAGGATAACCAGGCGCGGGTGGTTCCGGCCAAGCCGTTCCCCGGAGCGCCGGTGTCCGGAACCGGACTCAGGCGTCCCGCTTCTTCAGGACGAGATAGCCGCCGAGCAGCGCCGCCACCACCCACAGCACCATGATCCCGAGCCCCGCCCAGGGACCGTACGGTGCCGGGTCGCTGTTCAGGGCGTCCGGGACCACCTGCATGATCTTGGACCCGGCCTGGTCGGGGAAGTAGCGGGCCACGCTCTTGGCGCCGGGGACGGCCGAGAGGATCTGCGAGACGAGGAAGAAGAACGGCATCAGGATGCCGAGCGACAGCATGGAGCTGCGCAGCATCGTGGCCACGCCCATGGAGAAGACCGCGATCAGGCCCATGTAGATGCCGCCGCCGAAGACCGCGCGCAGCACGTTCTGCGCGCCGATGTCCGTGCCGCGGTCACCGAGCAGGGCCTGGCTGAGGAAGAAGGTCACGAAGCTCGTGGCGATCCCGACCACCAGGGCGAGGACGCCCGCCACCGCGATCTTGCTGAAGAGGAACGACCCGCGCTGCGGCACGGCCGCGAGCGAGGTGCGGATCATGCCGGAGCTGTACTCCGTGCCCACCACCAGGACGCCGAAGACGACCATCGCCAGCTGGCCGAGGACCATCCCGGAGAAGCTCACGAACGTCGGGTCGAAGGTGGCCTGCTCTGCGGCCGAGAGGTCGTCGAACTGGCTGTTCAGCAGAGCGCTCAGGGCCGCGCCCATGGCGACGGTGACGACGAACGCGCAGATCAGCGTCCAGGTGGTCGAGGAGACCGTACGGATCTTGGTCCACTCGGAATTCAGGACCGCGGGTACCGATGCCATCGCCGTCACACCTCCTTCGTGCCGTCGGCGGCCGTGCGGCCGGCCGGCTGCTGCTGGTTCCACCCGTCGCCCCAGTGGGGGCCCACCGGAGGCGGCGGTGCGCCGTCACGCTCGGAGTGGGCGTGGTACTCGACCGAGCCCGCGGTCATCTGCATGAAGGCGTCCTCCAGGGAGGCCCGCTGGGCGCTGAGCTCGTGCAGCACGATCCCGTGCCGGCCGGCGAGCTCACCGAGCCGCTCCGGGGCCTCGCCGTCGATCTCCAGGGTGCCGTTGCCCGACTCGACTGCGGCGACGCCCTCCGCGTGCAGCAGATCGCGCAGACGCTCCTGTTCCGGGGAGCGCATCCGCACGTAACTGCGGGAGTTCTCGTGGATGAAGTCGGCCATCGAGGTGTCGGCGAGCAGCTTTCCCTGCCCGATGACGATCAGGTGATCGGCGGTCAGCGCCATCTCGCTCATCAGGTGGGACGAGACGAAGATCGTCCGGCCCTCGGCGGCGAGGGTCTTCATCAGATTCCGGATCCAGTGGATTCCCTCGGGGTCCAGACCGTTGACGGGTTCGTCGAACATCAGGATCTCGGGGTCACCGAGGAGCGCGGCCGCGATGCCGAGCCGCTGGCCCATGCCGAGGGAGAAACCCTTGGACTTCTTCTTCGCCACCGCGCTCAGGCCGACCGTGTCGAGCACGTGGGAGACCCGGCTCGCCGGGATGCGGTTGCTCTGGGCGAGACACAGGAGGTTGTTGTACGCGCTGCGGCCGCCGTGCATCGACTTCGCGTCGAGCAGCGCCCCGATGTGCTTCAGCGGTTCCTGGAGCTCGCGGTAGGGGCGGCCGTCGATGCGCACCGTGCCGCTGGTCGGGTTGTCGAGGTCGAGCATCATCCGCATCGTCGTGGACTTGCCCGCCCCGTTCGGTCCGAGGAACCCCGTCACCATGCCGGGCCTGACCCTGCATGACAGACGGTCGACGGCAACCTTGTTGCCGAAGCGTTTGGTGAGGCCGTCGAGCTCGATCATGCGTTCACGCTAGAGCCGCCGCGCGCCCGGCGCCACCACAAAGGCGGAACCGGGCGCGTAAAGGGGTACTGCTGGTGTACGTGCCGCCGGTCAGCGGGTCTGCTGGGCGGGGACCCCGCGGGTGGCGGAGTCGTCCTCGGCCGGGGAGCCCGCGGCGGCGACCGCGGCGCCCGTCAGCGTCGCCAGCATCTCGCGGACGTTGGTCAGCTGGGCGTTGATCGAGTCGCGGCGGTTGGTGAGCGCCGCCAGCTCGCGCTCCGACTCGCTGCGGATCCGGTCGGCCTTGGCGTTGGCGTCCGCCACGATGTCCTCGGCCTGACGCTGAGCCGTCTCCACCGTCTGACGGGCGCGGCGCTCGGCGTCCGTACGGAGCTTCTCGGCCTCCAGGCGGAGCTGCTCCGCGCGGTGCTCGATCTCCGCGAGGCGCTTCTCGGCCTTCGCCTGGCGGGACGCGAGGTCGCGCTCCGACTGCTCACGGCGCTTGGCGAGGTTCGTCTCGAAGTCAGCCGCGGCCTGGGCGGCCTTGGCGCGGGTCTCCTCGAAGAGGGCGTCCGCCTCCTCGCGCTTCTGCTGGGCGTCCTTCTGGGCGTCGGAGCGGAGCGTGCTCGCCTCGCCCTTCGCCTTCTCGACGATGCGGACGCCCTCGTCCTCGGCCTTCGACTTGCGCTCCGCGGCGAAGGTCTCCGCGTCGTTGCGCACCTGCTGGGCGGCCGACTCGGCCAGCTCGCGGTGCTGCTCGGCCGCGCGGCGGGCCTCCTCGCGCAGGTCCTTCGCCTCCTCCTCGGCGAGGCGGAGGATCTTCTCGACGCGGGCACCGAGACCGGCGTACGACGGCTCGGCGTCGTTGACCTGGGCCTGGGCGTTCTGCGTCTCGAGGTGGAGCTCCTCGATGCGCTTTTCCAGAGAGGTGATACGGGCGAGAGCACTGTCACGGTCGGCGACGAGTTTGGTAATGCGGTCGTCCACCTGACCGCGGTCGTATCCACGTCGCACGAGCTCGAAGCCGAAGGGGGAGGAAGGGTCGCTCATGGGGTTCCTGTCGAATGAGACCGGTGAGGTGTTAGAGGGAATCCTAGGGGCCTGGGCGGCGTGTCAACGTGAAGATGCCGCTTTGGTATGGAGAATGACACCCCTTTTGAGTGGCTGACCCCCGGAGCGCTTGCGACTCGAAGGCTTGAATGTTCATGGCAAAGTGCGTGAGCCGTTACCCGTCCGACGCCTTGCCACCCGACCGGGTACCCGCCGACGCGCCGGCCTTGACGCCCCCGGCGCCACCGCCCGGCGCCTTGCCCGCTCCACCCGGAGCCTCAAAAGACTCCAACGCCTCGAGGACGTCCTGGACACGGGAGATCTCCGTATTGATGTCCTCGCGCCGACGGACCAGCAGGTCCAGCTCCCGGCGGCCCTCGTCGACCATCTGCTCCGCCTCGGCCTCGGCGTCCGCGCGCAGTTTCTCGGCCACGCGGGTCAGTTCGGCCTTCTTGGTCTCGGCCTCCTTGAGGAGGGACTCGGCGCGCTTCACGGCGGCGATACGGACCTTGCTCGCCTCCGAATTCGCGTCCGCCAGCAGCTCCTTGGCCTTGGCCTCGGCCTCCGCCCGCTGCTCCGTCGCCGCCTTCATCAGCTTGTCGACGCGCTCACCGGCCGTCTTCATCTGCTCGGACGTCTCGCGCCGGGCGCGCTCGTGCAGCTCCTCGATCTCGCTCTCGATCCGGGTCCTGAGCTCCTCCGCCCGCTCCCGGGTGGCGGTGGCGTCCCGGCGGGCGCCGACGAGCAGCTCGTCCGCGTCCGTACGGGCCCGCTCCACCAGGGTGTTGCCCTCGACCGTGGCCTCCGAGGTGATCCGCACCGCCTCGTTGCGCGCGGCGCCGACCATCCGGTCGGCCTGCTCCTCGGACTCGGTGGCGGCGCGCAGCGCCTCCTCCTGTGCCTTGTTGACGAGCTGGTCGGCCTGTTCGGCGGCGTCCGCACGGCGCTTCGCCGCGGCCTCGCGCGCCTCGTCCAGCAGCCGGTCCGCCTCCTGGCGGGCCTCCGCGCGCACCTGCTCCGCGGCGGACTCGGCGTCGGCGCGCAGCCGCTCCGACTCCTCGCGGGTGCGGGCCGCGTGCTCCTGCGCCGAGCTCACGGTCTGCGCAGCCTCCGCGCGCAGCCGCTCGGCCTCGTCGGTCGCCTCGCCGACGAAGCGCTCCGACTGCTCGGCGGCCTCGGCGCGGAGCCGCTCGCTCTCGCCCGTCGCCTCGGTCAGGAGCCGGTCGGCCTGCGCCGCCGCCTCGGACCGGATCCGGTTGGCGTCCTCCCGGGCCTCGCCGCGGGCGCGGGACGCGTCCTGCTCCGCCGACGCCAGGGCGTCCGACGCCTCCGTGCGGACCCGCTGGCTGTACTCGGAGGTGTCCGAGCGCAGCTTCTCCGACTCGGCGATGGCCTCGGAGACGGTCCGCTCGGCCAGGGTCTTCGCGGCCTCGGACTCCTCGTGCGCGACCTGGCGGATCCGGTTGGCGTCCTCGGTGGCCCGCTCGCGCTCGGCATAGGCGTCGGAGCGGACCCGGTCCGCCTCCTCCTGCGCCTCGGTCCGCGTGCGCTCCGCCGAGTGCTCGGCGGCCGACCGCAGCCCGGTGATCTCCTCCGCGGCCTGCTCCTGCAGCCCGGCGACCGAGTCCCGTACCTGCTGGGCGGTCTGCTCGGCGGCGGAGACCATCTCGGACGCGCGGCTCTCCGCTTCCTCGACCAGCCGCTGGGCCTCCGCCTGGGCCTCCTCGACCCGCTTGCGGGCGGAGGCGAGGAGCTCCTCGCTCTGCTCGCGGGCGCGCTCGCGCTCCTGCTCGGCCTCGGCGCGCGCCGAGCCGAGTGCCTCCTCGGCGGCACGGCGGCGGCGGTTGGCCTCCTCCTGCGCGGCGGCGAGGGCCTCCGCGGCCTCCGCGCCGACCCGCTCGGCGGCGGCCGCGGCCTCGGAACGCACCCGGTCGGCGCTCTCCTGTGCCTCGTTCTTCAGGCGCTCGGCCTCCGTGGCGGCCTCGCTGCGCAGCCGTACGGCGACGGACTCGCCCTCGGCACGGGAGCGCGCGGCGTCGGCGGCGGCCTCGGTGCGCAGCCGCTCGGCCTCCGTCGTGGCCTGCTCCTGGAGCACACGGACCCGCTCGGCGGCCTCCGCGCGCAGGCGCTCGGACTCCTCGCTCGTCTCGCGGCGGATCCGCTCCGCCGCCGTACGCGCCTCGGCGAGTGCCTCCTCGGCCGCGGTGACCCGGGACTCGGCCTCGGTGTGCAGCCGGGTCAGCTCGTCGGCCGCCTCGGTCCTGCGGGCCTCGACCCCGCGCTCGGTCTCCTCGCGCAGCTCATCGGCCGCCTTCTCCGCCGCGGCGGTCAGGGCGGCGGCCTGCTCCTCGGCCTCGGCACGCAGCTTCTCCGCCTCGGCGCGGCTGCGTTCCAGTGCCTCCTCGGCCTGCTTGCGCAGGGTGGCGGCACGCTCGGCCGCCTCGGCCCTGACCCGCTCGCTCTCGGTGCCGGCGGAGGTACGCAGCTCCTCGGCGTCGGACTTGGCCTCGGTGAGCAGCTCCTCGGCGGTCCGGGCACCCTCCTCGAGCTGCTGGACGGCCTCGCGGCGGGCCTCGCCGCGGATCCGCTCGCCCTCGGCCACGGCCTCGGAGCGCAACTGCTCGGCCTCGCCGCGGAGCCGGCGGGCCTCCTCCTGGAGCTCGACCGTCTTGGCCCGGTACTCCTTGGTGTCGTCCTTGGCCGCGCCCTTGAGCTGGTCGGCCTGCTCCGCGGCCTCGCCGCGCAGCCGGTCGGCCTCGGCCTCCGCCTCGCGGCGGATCCGGTCGGCCTCCTCACCGGCGGCCTTGGTGGTGGACCTGGCGTCGTCGGACGCCTTGGTCAGGACCTCCTCCGCGCTGCGGGCCGCCTTCGCGAGCTGGGCCGCGGCGTCCTCGGCGGCCAGGGTGCGGGCCTTCTCGGCAGCCTCGGCGACCGTCCGCTCGGCCTCGGCCCGGGCGTCGGAGAGCGCCTGTTCGGCCTCTTCCTTGAGCGTCTCGGCCTGCTTCGTGGCCTCGCCGACCAGCCGGGCGATCTCGGACTTGGCCGTACGGGTGCGCTGCTCGTTCTGCGACTCGGCGCCGGCCAGCCGCTTGACCGCGGCCTCCTTCGCCTCGGCGAGGACCTTCTCGGCCTCCAGCCGGGCCTCGCGCAGCCGTGTCTCGGCCTCCTGGACGCGCTGTTCGGCGGTGCGGTTCAGCTCCGCGGTCTGCTGCCGGGTCTGATCGGTCTCGGCGGTGGCCGTCGAGCGGAGCTGCTCGGCGTGGCTGGTGGCCTCCTGTGCCTGCGTGGAGGCGGCGTCGAGCAGCCGCTCGGCGTCCCTGCGGGCGCGCAGCAGCGTGGACTCGGCCTCGGCACGGGCCGACTCGGCCTCGGAGCTGACGCGGCGACGGGTCTCGTCCGCGAGCCTGGCGGCCTCGCTGCGGGCGGCGGCCAGCGACTGCTCGGCCTCCGCGCGTGACTCGTCGAGGAGGCGGCGGGCCTGGGACTCGGTCCTGGCCCGCAGCTGCTCGGCCCAGGCGACGTTCTCGTTGACGTGGGACTCGACGGTCTGCCGGCGTTCCGCCAGCTCCTGGTCCAGTCGCTGACGCCGCTGCACGGCCTCCGCGTGCAACTCGGCCTGCAGACGGGCCTGGTGCTCCGCGTGCTCCTGCAGGATCCGCTGCGTCTGCGCCCTGGCCTCGCGCAGTTCGCGCTCGGCGTCGGTCCGCAGCTGATCGGCCTGGATCTGGGCGTTGCGGAGCATCTGTTCGGCCTGGTAGCCGATGTCCGCGCTGTCGTGCGCGGGACGTGTCGCCAGATTGCGCCGCGCCTCGTGCAGCTTGGCGCGCAAGACCTCGACCTGGTAACCGAGGTCCTCGGCGTGCTGGACGGCCTTCTCCCGGTCGGTCTTCAGCCGGTCCATCTCGGCTTCGAACCGCGAGAGATGGTCGTCGTCAGCTCGGTGGCTCTGCTGGCTCTCGTAGCCCCGCACTGCGCGGTCCCATCCTTCCCCGAGCTCTCGACTTGTTCCCCAGGCTCTCGACTTCGTTCGAGCAGGGGACGCCCCACTGAGCAGGGGGAGACCCCAACCCTGGTCGCAATTCTCCGTACGAGTACCGCCCGCCGGCGAGCGGGTACCCCCGGGGAATGGTGACAGACCGACGGAGGGGACGCGGCGCGGCCCCGAACCGGCCCCGGCCCGGAACCGCCCACTCTACCGGGCCGGGTATCGGTCGGGTCAGTGCTCTGTTGCCGAGGTGACCAGTTCGGTCAGGACACCGTGGCAGTCCTTGGGGTGGAGGAAGGTGATCCGGGAGCCCATGGAGCCGGTCCTGGGCTCGTCGTAGAGCACCCTGACGCCCTTCCCGCGGATGTCCGCGGCCTCCCCGTCGACGTCCGCCGTCCCGAACGCGATGTGGTGCACTCCCTCACCGTTCTTCGCCAGCCACTTGCCGACAGCCGAGTCCTCACGGGTCGGTTCGAGCAGCTGGAGGTAGGAAGCCCCGCCGTCCGAGGTGTCGTTGATCTTCAGCATGGCCTCCCGGACGCCCTGCTCCTCGTTGGTCTCGGAGTGGTACACCTCGAAGCCGTAGGTCGCGCGGTAGAACTCCACTGTCTTGTCGAGGTCGAAACAAGCGATTCCGATGTGGTCGATTCGCGTCAGCATGGAACCAGTGCAGCGCCCCGGGGTTGGTTACGCAACGTGCGCGCGATCACACCGACAGCCGGATGACGGGCGCCGTACCGCTCAGTACATTCAGGTAAACCCTCGTTCACAACCGATCCCAAGGGGCTGCGCCTCATGTCAGCAACGACCGGAACCACCTCAGTGATCGTCGCGGGCGCCCGGACGCCCATGGGCCGTCTCCTCGGCTCGCTGAAGAGCTTCTCCGGCGCCGACCTCGGAGGCTTCGCCATCAAGGCGGCGCTTGACCGGGCCGGCATCGGCGGCGACCAGGTCGAGTATGTGATCATGGGCCAGGTGCTCCAGGCCGGGGCAGGGCAGATCCCGGCACGCCAGGCCGCCGTCAAGGCGGGAATCCCGCTGAACGTCCCGGCGCTCACCGTCAACAAGGTGTGCCTCTCCGGTCTCGACGCGATCGCGCTCGCGGACCAGCTGATCCGGGCCGGTGAGTTCGACGTCGTGGTGGCCGGAGGCCAGGAGTCCATGACCAACGCCCCTCACCTGCTGCCGAAGTCCCGCGAGGGCTACAAGTACGGTGCGGTCGAGATGCTCGACTCGATGGCGTACGACGGTCTGACGGACGCCTACGAGAACATCCCGATGGGCGAGTCCACCGAGAAGCACAACACCCGCCTCGGCCTGGCCCGCGCCGACCAGGACGAGATCGGCGCCCTGTCCCACCAGCGTGCCGCCGCCGCCCAGAAGAACGGCATCTTCGAAGCCGAGATCACCCCGGTCGAGATCCCGCAGCGCAAGGGCGACCCGGTGCTCTTCTCCAAGGACGAGGGCATCCGCGCCGAGACGACCGCGGAGTCCCTCGGGAAGCTGCGGCCCGCCTTCACCAAGGACGGCACGATCACCGCGGGCACCTCCTCGCAGATCTCCGACGGCGCCGCCGCCGTCGTCGTGATGAGCAAGGCCAAGGCCGAGGAGCTGGGCCTGGACTGGATCGCCGAGATCGGCGCCCACGGCAATGTGGCGGGCCCGGACAACTCGCTCCAGTCGCAGCCGTCCAACGCCATCCGGCACGCCCTGAAGAAGGAGGGCATCGGCGTCGGGGACCTCGACCTCATCGAGATCAACGAGGCCTTCGCGGCCGTCGCGGTCCAGTCGATGAAGGACCTCGGCGTCACCTCCGACAAGGTGAACGTGAACGGCGGCGCGATCGCCCTCGGCCACCCCATCGGCATGTCCGGCGCCCGCGTGGTGCTGCACCTGGCGCTGGAGCTGAAGCGGCGCGGCGGCGGCACCGGGGCGGCGGCCCTGTGCGGCGGCGGCGGCCAGGGCGACGCGTTGATCATCCGCGTGCCGGGCAAGTAGTACACGGTACGAGCGAGCGAGGAGGCCGAGCGTGAAGGTGGACGTCCCCACCCTGGTCGAGCAGGCGCGGGAGGGCAGGCCGCGTGCGGTGGCCCGGCTCATCTCCCTGGTGGAGGGGGCCTCGCCGCAGCTGCGCGAGGTCATGGCCGCCCTGGCGCCGCTCGCGGGTCACGCCTACGTCGTCGGCCTGACCGGATCGCCGGGTGTCGGCAAGTCCACCTCGACCTCGGCGCTGGTCTCCGCCTACCGCACGGCCGGCAAACGGGTCGGTGTCCTGGCCGTCGACCCGTCGTCGCCGTTCTCCGGGGGCGCGCTCCTCGGTGACCGGGTCCGGATGTCGGAGCACGCCTCCGACCCGGGCGTCTACATCCGCTCGATGGCCACCCGCGGCCACCTGGGCGGTCTCGCCTGGTCGGCACCGCAGGCGATCCGCGTCCTGGACGCCGCGGGCTGCGACGTGATCCTCGTGGAGACGGTGGGTGTCGGCCAGTCGGAGGTGGAGATCGCCTCCCAGGCCGACACCTCCGTGGTCCTCCTCGCCCCCGGAATGGGCGACGGCATCCAGGCGGCGAAGGCCGGGATCCTGGAGATCGGCGACGTCTACGTGGTGAACAAGGCCGACCGGGACGGCGCGGACGCCACCGCCCGCGAGCTCAACCACATGCTGGGCCTGGGGGAGTCCCGCGGGCCCGGCGACTGGCGGCCGCCGATCGTGAAGACGGTCGCCGCCCGGGGCGAGGGCATCGACGAGGTCGTCGAGGCGCTCGAGAAGCACCGGGCGTGGATGGAGGAGCACGGGATCCTGGCCGGGCGGCGTACGGCACGGGCGGCCCGCGAGGTCGAGACGATCGCCGTCACCGCGCTCCGCGAGCGGATCGCCGACCTGCACGGGGACCGCCGGCTGGACGCGCTCGCGGAGCGGATCGTGGCCGGTGGCCTCGACCCGTACGCCGCGGCGGACGAACTGGTCGCGGGGCTCACCGGCGGGAACTGACGACGGCCCGGTCCCGTCCGGCTCCGTGCCCGGAGCCGGACGGGGCCGCCGGGCGGACCGATCAGTCGTCGTCACCGTCGTCGTCGCTGTCGTTGTCGTACCGGTCCACGGTGACCTTGCCGCTGCCGGCGTCGACGCGCAGTTCGTGCCGCTTGCCGTCCTTGCCCGTGACGTCGACGTCCCAGCGCAGCGCTCCGCGCCCGCCGTCGTCGTCATCGTCGTCGTCCAGGTCCACGGACGTCACCGTGCCCGGCTGCGCGCCGAGCGCCGCCTTGACGGCCGAATCCAGGGACACGGCCGCCTCGCGGGGCGCGTGGCGGTCGCGGTCGTCGTTGTCGTCGTCCTCGCGGTCGGACAGCACCGTGCCCTTCCGCGCGTCCACGGTCACGTCGTGCCAGGCCTTGTCCGAGCCGTACACGTCGAGCTCCCAGACCGTACGGGAGTCGTCGTCATCGTCCAGTTCGGCCTCGGTGACCGTGCCGGGGACGGCCTTCAGGGCGGCGCCGACGGCCCCGTCGACGGTGGTGCGCCCGTTCCGCTGCTCCCCGGTGCCGTCCGCCGCCCGGTCCGCGGTGGCCGTCCGGTCGTCCTTGCCGCCGTCGTCGGAGTCCGCGAAGGCGGCGGTCGTGACGAGCCCGCCGCCGACGAGTACGGCCGCGGTGAGGGTGGCGATGGCGATGTTGCGCTTCATGGTGGGTTCCTCCCCGATGGGATGTGCGGTGCTGTGCCGAACCGACGGGAACCACACTGGCCCGGCGATGCTGAACGCAGCCTGAAGCCACCTGAAGGCGTCTTCAGGTCCGGTTTGGGAAGCTGTCCCCATGCGCCTGTTGATCGTTGAGGACGAGAAGCGTCTCGCGACGTCCCTCGCGGGAGGACTCACCGCCGAGGGATTCGCCGTCGACGTCGTGCACGACGGCCTGGAAGGCCTGCACCTGGCCGGCCAGGGTGTTCACGACCTGGTGGTCCTCGACATCATGCTGCCCGGGATGAACGGCTACCGGATCTGCGCCGCCCTGCGCGCCGCGGGGCACGAGATGCCGATCCTGATGCTGACCGCGAAGGACGGCGAGTACGACGAGGCCGAGGGCCTCGACACGGGCGCCGACGACTACCTGACCAAGCCGTTCTCGTACGTCGTGCTCGTCGCCCGCGTCCGGGCGCTGCTCCGCCGCCGCCGCGGCTCCGCCTCGCCCGTGCTGACGGCAGGCACGCTGAGGATGGACACCGCGGCCCGCAGGGTCCACCTGGGTGAGGAGGAAGTGATGCTCACCGCCAAGGAGTTCGCCGTCCTGGAGCAGCTCGTGCTGCGGGCGGGCGAGGTGGTCGGCAAGGGGGACATCCTGGAACACGTCTGGGACTTCGCGTACGACGGTGACCCGAACATCGTCGAGGTCTACGTCAGCACCCTGCGCCGCAAACTCGGTGCCGCGTCGATCCGCACCGTACGGGGCGCGGGTTACCGGTTCGAGGCGCTGTGAGGTCCGTCCGGGCCAGGGCCGCCCTGGGCGCCACCCTGGTCGTGGCCGTCGCCCTGACCGTCGCGGGACTGGCCGTCCTGCTGGTGCTGCGCGGCAATCTGACGGACCGGGCGGGACTGGAGGCCGAGGTGGCCGCGCGCGAGGTTGCCGGAGAGCTGGCCCAGGGCAGGACGTACGCGGAGCTGGAGGCGGGCGACGAGGACACCCACCCCGTCCAGGTGACCGACGAGGAGGGGCGGGTGGTGGCCGTCTCCAAGGATCTGGAGGCGATCTCGGGGACGGGTACGGCGCAGGTCGTCCCGGCCCCCTCGGCGCCGGCGCCCAGCCCGGACGACGACGATGACGACGATGACGACGGGAACGACCCGCCACGCAGTGAGGTCTCCTCCGACCCGCCGGACCTCACGAACGGCACCGCCACCGTCGACGGCGAGCAGGCGGACTACCGTTTCGCCACCGTCGAGGTGACCACCGAGGACGACGTCACCCTGGCCGTCCACGCGGGCGCCCCGCTCGCGGCCGAGCAGGAGGCCGTGGACACGGTACGCAACTCCATGCTGACCGGGCTGCCCGTCATGCTGTTCGTGGTCGCCGGGGTGACCTGGCTGGTGACCCGGCGCGCGCTGCGCCCCGTCGAGGGCATCCGGCGGGAACTGGCCGCGATCACCGCGTCCGAGGACCTCGGCCGCCGTGTGCCCGAGCCGGACTCCCGGGACGAGATCGCGCGGCTGGCCCGCACGACCAACGAGACCCTGACCGTGCTGGAGGCCTCGGTCGACCGGCAGCGGCGCTTCGTCGCCGACGCCTCGCACGAGCTGCGGAGCCCGATCGCCTCGCTGCGCACCCAGCTGGAGGTGGGGGCCGCCCATCCGGAGCTGCTGGACGTGGCGGGGGCGGTCGCGGACACCGTCCGGCTGCAGGCGCTGGCCGCCGATCTGCTGCTGCTCGCCCGTCTGGACGCGGGGGAGCGGCCGGGGAGCGCGGCGGTCGACCTGGGCGCGCTGGTCCGCGAGGAGGTCTCTCAGCGCACCACGGACCGGATTCCGCCCGGGGTGTCCGTGGCTGACACCGGATCGCTGGAAGTCGCCGGGTCCCGGGGCCAGTTGGCCCGGGTGGTCGGCAATCTCCTGGACAACGCCGAACGGCACGCGGAGCGGTCGGTCGGCATCTCGGTGAGGGCGCATCGGGGCGACGTCCTCGTGGAGGTCACCGATGACGGCGCGGGCGTGCCCGAGGCCGAACGGGACCGGATCTTCGAGCGCTTCGTGCGCCTGGACGACGCCCGCGGCCGTGACGACGGCGGAGCGGGACTGGGTCTGGCGATCGCCCGTGACGTGGCCTCCCGCCACGGCGGCACACTCACCGCGGGTGCGGCGCCGGACGGCGGCGCGCGGTTCGTCCTGCGGCTGCCGGGGCGGTCCGGCGCGGGGCGGGAGACGACGGCCGACGACTGAGCGGGGCGGGAGCCGACGGCCCGGCGGGGCGGGGTGGGGCGGGAGCCGACGGCTGGGCGTCGCGCCCGCTACGGCTTGCCGCGCCGCCCGCGCAGATGGTCCGCGATGGGGGTCAGCGCCGCGTGCAGCGCGGTGAGCTCCTCGGGGGAGAGCAGGTCCATGAAGTGCCTGCGCACCGATTCGACATGGTGCGGTGCGACCTTCTTCATCGTCTCCGCGCCCGGATCCGTGAGGACGGCGAACAGTCCCCGCCGGTCCGACTCGCAGTGCTGGCGCCGCACCATGCCGGCGTTCTCCATGCGGGTGATCTGGTGCGAGAGCCTGCTCTTGGACTGCAGCGTGGCGGCGGCGAGATCGCTCATCCGCATGCGCTGGTCCTCCGACTCCGAGAGGTTGACCAGGATCTCGTAGTCGTTCATGGTCAGGCCGAACGGCTGGAGGTCCTTCTCCAGCTGATGTGTCAGCAGCCTGCTGACGTCCAGGTGGGTGCGCCAGGCGCACTGCTCGGCATCGGTCAGCCAGCGGGTGGCCGTCTCGGTCTCCATGTATGGATTCTACCTAAGATGTTGAAAGCCGGACGAAGTCTGGGGGTGTGACTCCTCGCACGTACTGCCGGGTGTCACACTCCGCAGACTACCGTTCACAGCCCGAAGCGACGCTGGAGGTCCCCCAGCTGACCGGGCATGCGGGGTGTGGAGCCGTGTTGACCGCCCGCGCCCCCGTGGCCACCCCCCGGGACTCCCGGCTCGTGCGGTACGGCGCCGGTGGCCTGCTCCGGCATCAGCACCTCGGTCGACTGGAGCAGGACCGTGCCCGCCCCGACGAACTCGAACTGGTGCTCCTCGCCCGAGGTGCCGCCGATACCGGTGAGTGAGCGGAGCCCGCCCATCACTCCGCTCATGTAGCCGTGGTCGTAGTGGTGGCACGGCGAGGGGCAGTCCGCCCACCCCACCAGTGCCTGCGGGTCCACCCGCAGGGGCGGCTCCATGAAGACCACCGGGCCGTTGGAGGCGGCGACGAACTTCCCCGTCCCGATCAGGGTCAGGAACCCCGGCACGATGGACTGCTTCAGTGCCAGTGTCGGCTGGTACGCCAGCAGGTTGCCGGACCGGATCGTGAGGTTGCCGTCCTCCAGGTCGAAGGAGTTCACGTCGAAGGCCCGGTCGGCGAGCAGCATCTTGCCGCTGCCCTCGGCCACCACCCAGTCGCTCGCGTGCAACGGCGAGTGGAAGCTCGTGCGGATCAGCCGGTCGAAGCGGCCGTGCCCGATGCCGTTGAAGTCGATCCGCCCGTAGTAGGCGATCATCTTGCCCTTCTGCAGGAACCACTGGCTCCCCTTGAGCTCCACGCAGAAGGTGTAGGAGTTGACGTTGTCGTCGGACGGCAGCGTCATCGGGTCGAAAATCACCGGCGTGCTCACAGCTTCTCCTCCGACGCCTGGACGTACACCGCTCCGTTGCCGCTGAGCTCCAGCTGGAACGCCTCTCCGGAACCGCGCCCCACCATGTCGCGCCAGCCGAGGGCGGTGGACAGCTTGTTGGTCACGTCCCCGTGGTGGGCCACGTAGGCCTGCGGGTCCACGTGCACCGGCCTGCCCGGCACGATCGGCAGCTCGATCACCCCTCCGTGCGCCATCACCGCGACGGCGCCGTGGCCCTTCAGTGTCGTCGTGAAGAGGCCCTGGCCCGTCACCTGGCCGCGGACCATGCCCATCACGCCGCCCTGCGAGCCCATGAACATCGTGCCCTGCGTGAGCGTCCCGTCGAAGGCGAGCAGCCGGTCGGCCTCCACGTAGAGGGTGTCGCCGGCCAGGCCGATCACCTGGATGTGGTGGCCTCCGTGGCCGAACATCACCGTGCCGCTGCCCTCGACCGTCATCAGCGGGGTCGCCTCGTTCGCCACCCGCCGGCCGATCATCGAGGCCAGGCCGCCCTGGCCGCCCTGGATGTTCGGTGTGAACGAGACATCGCCCCGGTACGCGATCATCGCGCCACGCTGGCTGTACATCTTCTGGCCGGGCGCCACCACGGCCTCGACCATCTTCGAGTTGATCTCACGGAACGGCATCAGACATCGCCCCCGACGGTGTTCCGCTCGCTGGGCTGGACGTAGACGAGCCCCTCGCCCTCGAAGCGGATCTGGAAGGACTCGCCGGAGCCCTCACCCATGAGCGTCCGGAAGTTCACCCCGGACTGGAAGTGCTGCTGGAGCCTGCCCTGATGGGCTATGTAGGCGCCGGGATCGACGTTCAGCGGGTACTGGGGCGTCACCCGCAGCACCACGGCCGTGCCGTCCGACATGATCGCCGCCTGGCCGGTGCCCTCGACGGTCGTGGTGAACAGGCCGTTGCCGCTCGCCCCGCCGCGCAGGCCGGTGAACGACGTACCGGTGCGCAGCCCCGCATCGGTGGCGAGCAGGTTGCTCGCCTCGACGTACAGGGTCTCGCCGTGCAGCGAGACGAGGTTGATCTCGCTCGCCCGGTCGGCGAAATAGCAGGTGCCCTGCCCCTTCACCTCCATCATCACCATCTGCTCGCCGGTCAGCCGGCGGGTCACCATGCCGCGTATGCCCTCACCGCCGCCGGACATCTTCTTGAACGCCATCCGGCCGTCGTACGCGACCATCGAGCCGTTCTTCGCCTTGACGGCGTCGCCTGTCAGGTCGACGGCGAGCGTCTTGCTGCCTTGGAGTCGGAACATCGCCACGGCTCGACGGTAGCGGCAGGGAAGTCCGACGGACAGAGCCAGGTGCCCCGTACCGGCCCCGACGGGACCCTGATATGCGCCGATACGCACCCCGGGCGCGGGGCGCGGACCCCCTGCCGGGGAGGGGCGCGGACGATGCCACAATGGCTGTGCTTGTGCCTGCGTTCACAAGCCGACACGCCCCTCCCACCGAAGGTGCCCTCGTGGACATCAAGACCGCTTCCGCCCTGCACCGGCTGCGCCTCATCTCGCTTCCCGAGGCGCTGTCCTTCCCGGCGCTGCTCATCTTCGGCTCGCTGCTGATGCGGGTCTCGGACATCGACTTCCTGATGCCGCCCCTCGGCGCGCTGCACGGCCTGCTCTTCACGATCTACGTGGTGTTCCTGATCGACGTGTGGGTCAAGGCCAAGTGGCCGCTCAAGCGCGTCGCCCTGTTCTTCCTCCTCGCGGTCGTGCCCTTCGGCGGCCTCTACGGCGAGAAGCTGCTCAAGAAGTACGAGGCCGACGGTGTCATCGCCGCCCGCGCCCGCGCCGAGGGGACGGTCAGCGCGTGATCGTCGCCTTCTCCGTCAGTCCGCTGGGTGTGGGCGAGGACGTCGGCGAGTACGTCGCCGACGCCGTCCGTGTCGTCCGGGAGTCGGGGCTGCCCAACCGTACGGACGCCATGTTCACCTCGATCGAAGGCGAATGGGACGAGGTCATGGACGTCGTCAAGCGTGCCGTCGCCGCCGTCGAGGCACGCGCGGGCCGGGTCTCCCTGGTGCTGAAGGCCGACATCCGGCCGGGCGTCACCGACGGCCTGACCTCCAAGGTCGATACGGTGGAGCGGCACCTGGCGGGCTGACGCGCCGTCCGCCCCGTCCTTCGTCCACGAAGAGCCCCCGGCCCCGGGGGCTCTTCCCGTTCGGGCGAAGAAATCCCCTCACTCGGACCTGCCGGGTCGACACCTTGCCGTATCTCCCCTTCTGTGGGCATACCGGTGTCTTCGACCATGGGAGGCGTGATGCCGTCGGAGGGTGACGACCACGACAGCCGCGGGCGTCTCGCGGAACCGTCCGCGAGGCGGTACCGGGTGAGGCACCGCCGTCTGCCCGGCGCCGGGGCGCACCGGACGGGAGCGGTGCTCCTGGCGGCTCTCGCCCCCGCGCTCACCGGACTGCTCCTGCTCCACCTGCTCTGGCCCACGCACTGGTCCGCGCGCGGGGGCGGCGGGCGATGGCTGGTGCTCGCCGACTCCGTGATGCTGGTGTCGGTCGGCCTGGCCGAGCTGTTCCTGCTGGTCAACGCCGTCGCCGTCGCGTACGCCGCGTCCGTGGCCAGGGACCCCGCCCCGGTGGCTCCGGAGCCCGGCACCCCGGCTGCCCTCCTCATCACGTACGTGCCGGGCGGGGAGCCCCTCTCCGCGGTGCGGAGGACCCTGGAAGGCGCCGTACGGGTGCGCCACCCCGGTCCGCTGGACGTGTGGCTGCTCGACGAGGGTGACGACCCGGAGGCCAGGATGCTCTGCGCCGAGCTGGGCGTGCACCACTTCACCCGCCTCGGGGTGCCCGAGTGGAACCAGGAGGAGGGGCCGCACCGGGCCGGCACGAAGCACGGCAACCACAACGCCTGGCTCGCCAAGCACGGTGACGCCTACGAGATCCTCGCCGCCGTGGAGACCGGTCACGTCCCGCGGCCGGGATTCCTGGAGCGGACGACGGGCTACTTCCGTGACCCCGACGTCGCCTTCGTCGTCGGCCGGCGGGCCGACGCGAGCGGCGGGACGGACGCGGCCCGGTGGTCCCGGCCGTCCCCCTTCGACGTACTGGTCCAGCGCGCGGGCAACCGGCACGGCACACCCGTGCTGGCCGGCACCGGAGCCGTCCTGCGCGTCGCGGCGCTGCGCGGGGCCGGAGGCTTCCACGGCTCGGACGCGGAGGACCTGACCACCGGTTTCGAGATCCACCGCCTGCGCAACCCGTCGACCGGGCGGTACTGGCTCTCGGTCCGGACCCCGGACGCGCGGCCCGCCCAGGGAGGTCCGGCCCTGCCCGCGGAGCGCGCCGCCCGGAGACCGGTCCCGGCGCCGGCGACGAGCGGGGTGCTCCTGCGGCAGTACGGAAAGGCGCTCTTCAGCACGGGGCCCGGACGGCTGCTCAGCTACACGCTGACGCTGCTGCGCCGCCCGGTGACGGCGGCCACCCGCCTCCTCGGCGCGCTGAGCCTCCTGCTGGCCTGCACGCACACGGCGATGGGCGTGTGGGCGGTGCTCCCCCTGGCCACCGCCCTCCTGCCGGGTGTGGTGCCGGCCCTCACCGCGGTGCGCTCGCGCGGGAGCCGGCGAGCCGAGGGCGGATCCCCCGCGGTGCGCCCCGTGCGGGAGACCGACGCGAAGACGGAGCCCGCTCTCGCAGCCACCACCCCGGCGGGAGGGAACTGACCCACGCCCGCGCGCCGCGCCCCGCGCCGGGGACCCCCGCACACGACCCCGCTCTCCGGACTCCCCGCGCGACCCGCGCTCAGGACTCCTGCGCCGTCAGCGCGATGCCCAGCGGTGTGCGCTCGTACAGCACCTGGTGGCCGTATCTCCGCGAGGTGAGCAGGCCCGCCGCCCGCAGCACCGACAGGTGCTCCGACACGGAGGACGGGGCGAGCGAGAGCCGGTGCGCCAGCGCGCTCGTCCCGGCCGGTTCCCCGAGGGCGCACAGGACATCGGCGCGTGCCCTGCCCAGCAGCCGGGCGAGCGTCCGGGGCGTCCGCTCGGCGGCCTCCGCCCACAGCCCGCCGATGCCGCGGGCGGGATAGATCACCGCGGGCTGCCAGGGCGCTTCGTGGCCGCCGACCACATCCGGCCACACGAAGACGCTGGGCATCAGCACGAGCCCCTGTCCTCCCAGGACCCGGCTGTGGTTCCCCCGGGTGCCGGCCACGGTCAGTGTCGAGTCCGCCCAGCGCAGCTGCGGGCTGATCTCGCCGAGCAGCCGCTCGAAACCGGTCTCGGCGAGGCGGCGCGAGTGGAAGGCGATGTCCGCCTCCAGCAGGGCGCGCAGCCGGGGCCAGTGCGGCTCGACCATCACTTCCCAGGCCCGCTCCAGCAGATCCGCCAGTTCCCGGACCGCCCCCGCGGGGTCCGACAGCAGCCGCTGTCCGACGGGGGAGTGCGTGCCACCCGGGGAGTCGGCGAGCGCGAGCGCCATGTCGGCGCGGGCGGTCGCCGGGTCCGTCGCGCGTACGGCCGCGATCTCCTCGGCGAAGGTGGCGAGCGGCCCGAGCGGTGGCGGACAGATGAAGTCGGGGTTGTGGCCGCCGTCCGGCATCAGCGCCCACAGCGGGCCGAGATCCAGTCCGGCGGCGCCCTCCGCGATACGCCGGAGCCAGGGCAGGTGGTAGCCGTGCCGGCCGGGGCGGTGGAGGGTGCGCACCGCCTCCTGCGTCTCCCACAGCGGTGAGAGCGCGAAGCGGCAGCGGAGCAGATCGCTCTCGTCGAAGTGCAGATGGAACGGCACGGGCCCCCCGACTTTCGGCGTGAGCCGAAAGTCTACGGGGAGACCGGGGCGCTGCTCCACGCTGCGTCCATGCCGAACGACACCACCACCCGCACGAGCGCCGCCCGCGAGGAGCCCGCCGCCGAGGCGCCGACCCCGGAGGGCGCCACGGCCGCCGGATACCGGGCCGTGTTCGCCGTGCGGGAGTTCCGGGCGGTGTTCGCCGCCCACCTCCTCTCGCTCCTCGGCGTGGTCGTCAGCGAGCTGGCGCTCACCGTGCTCGTCTACGACCTCACCGGTTCGCCCCTGCTCTCCGCCCTCACCTTCGCGCTGGGCTTCCTCCCGTACGCCGTCGGCGGCACGCTCTTCGCCGGGGTCGCCGACCGCTACCCGGCCCGCCGCGTGCTCGTCACCTGCGACCTGGTCTGTGCCGCCTGCGTCGCGGTGATGGTCCTGCCCGGCACGCCCGTCGCGGGGCTGCTCGTGCTGCGCTGCGTGGTGGCCGCGGTGGCGCCCGTCTTCACGGGGACCCGCACGGCCGCGCTCACCGACATCCTGGGCGAGGGCGACCTCTACGTCCTCGGGCGCTCACTGCTCCGCCTCGTCTCGCAGAGCGCCCTGCTCGTCGGCTTCGGCGCGGGCGGGGTGCTGCTCACCGTGCTCTCCCCGCGCGGTGCGATCACCCTCACCGTGCTGACCTTCCTCTGCTCGGCCGCCCTGCTGCGCCTCGGCACGGCCGACCGGCCCGCACGCGCGGGCGCGGGCGGCGGCGCCCTGCTCAAGGAGTCTGTCGCCGGGGCCCGGGCCGTCCTCGGCGACAGGGGGACCCGTGGCCTGCTCCTGCTCTTCTGGGTCCCGGCCTTCTTCGTGGTCGCCCCGGAGGCGCTCGCGGCGCCGTACGCGGACGAGATCGGCGCCGGCCCCGCCGGTGTCGGACTGCTGATGTGCGCGATGGCCGTCGGCCACATCGGCGCCGAGCTCTGTGCGGGCACCGCCCTCGGCCCGGAGGCCCGCTCCCGGCTCGTGCTGCCGGTCGCCGCCCTCGGCCTGCTGCCCCTCGTGCTCTACGCGTTCCGTCCGGGCACGGCCCTGGCCCTGGGGGCTCTCGTGCTCGCGGGGGCCGGTGCCGCGTACGTCATCGGGCTCGACCAGTGGTTCGTCGAAGCGGTCCCCGCGGAGCTGCGTGGCCGGGCCATGACGATCCTCACCGCCGGCCTCATGACGTTCCAGGGGCTCGGCATGGCGCTCGCGGGCCTGGCCGCCGAATTCCTCCCGGTGCACCAGGTGGTCGCGTACTCGGGCGCGATCGGTACCGCCTGCACGCTCCTGCTCGTCGTGGAGGTGCGTAGAACGCGTGTCCGGTACCGAAGTGCGAGACAGGGCTGACCGCCATGTGACCAGTGGGTAAGGTCGTGCCGTGCCGAAGCCGCTCAGCCTCCCCTTCGATCCCATCGCCCGCGCCGAGGAACTCTGGCACCGGCGCTGGGGGCCGGTGCCCTCCATGGGCGCGATCACGTCGATCATGCGTGCGCAGCAGATCCTGCTCGCCGAGGTGGACGCGGTGGTCAAGCCGTACGGGCTGACCTTCGCCCGGTACGAGGCGCTGGTCCTGCTCACCTTCTCCCAGGCCGGTGAGCTGCCGATGTCCAAGATCGGCGAGCGGCTGATGGTGCACCCGACCTCCGTGACCAACACCGTCGACCGGCTGGTGCGCTCGGGCCTGGTCGACAAGCGCCCCAACCCCAACGACGGGCGCGGAACCCTGGCCTCCATCACGGACAAGGGCCGTGAGGTCGTCGAGGCCGCCAGTCAGGACCTGATGGCGATGGAGTTCGGGCTCGGTGCGTACGACGCCGAGGAGTGCGCCGAGATCTTCGCGATGCTGCGGCCCCTGCGGGTGGCCGCCCAGGACTTCGACGACAAGCGGGAGTAGCGGGGCGGGGCGCCTGAAGATCGCTCCGCCGGTCCGGTTACGCTCGATGGCATGAAACGCAGCGTGCTGACCCGCTATCGGGTGATGGCCTACGTCACCGCCGTCATGTTGATGATCCTGTGCGTGTGCATGGTCTTCAAGTACGGATTCGACACCGGCGAGGGCCTGACCCTCGTGGTCTCGCAGCTCCACGGTGTCCTCTTCATCATCTACCTGGTCTTCGCCTTCGACCTGGGTTCCAAGGCGAAGTGGCCGGTCGGCAAGCTGCTCTGGGTGCTGGTCTCCGGCACGATCCCGACCGCCGCGTTCTTCGTCGAGCGCAAGGTCGTCCGCGAGATCGAGCCCCTGGTCACGGACGGCTCCCCGCAGGCCGTCAAGGCCTGATCCCGCACCACCCGGACCGCCCCGCGCGAAAGCGCCGGGCGGTTTGCCGTCGACATTTACTAGGACGTCCTAGTAAATTTGTTTCCATGGAAGCATCTGCGATCGAGGAAGGCCGCCGCCGCTGGCAGGCCCGGTACGACAAGGCCCGCAAGCGCGACGCGGACTTCACCACGCTCTCCGGCGACCCCGTGGAGCCCGTCTACGGGCCCCGCCCCGGTGACACGTACGAGGGCTTCGAGCGGATCGGCTGGCCCGGCGAGTACCCCTTCACCCGGGGGCTCCACGCCACCGGCTACCGGGGCCGTACCTGGACGATCCGCCAGTTCGCCGGCTTCGGCAACGCCGAGCAGACCAACGAGCGGTACAAGACCATCCTGGCCAACGGCGGCGGCGGGCTCAGCGTCGCCTTCGACATGCCGACCCTGATGGGCCGCGACTCCGACGACGCCCGGTCGCTCGGCGAGGTCGGGCACTGCGGTGTGGCCATCGACTCCGCCGCCGACATGGAGGTCCTCTTCAAGGACATCCCGCTCGGTGACGTCACCACCTCGATGACGATCAGCGGCCCCGCCGTCCCGGTCTTCTGCATGTACCTGGTCGCCGCCGAGCGCCAGGGCGTCGATCCGGCGGTGCTCAACGGCACGCTCCAGACCGACATCTTCAAGGAGTACATCGCGCAGAAGGAGTGGCTCTTCCAGCCCGAGCCCCATCTGCGCCTCATCGGCGACCTGATGGAGCACTGCGCTCGCGACATCCCCGCGTACAAGCCGCTGTCGGTCTCCGGGTACCACATCCGCGAGGCCGGGGCGACCGCCGCGCAGGAGCTCGCGTACACCCTCGCCGACGGCTTCGGTTACGTGGAGCTCGGCCTGTCCCGCGGTCTGGACGTCGACACCTTCGCCCCCGGGCTCTCCTTCTTCTTCGACGCGCACCTCGACTTCTTCGAGGAGATCGCCAAGTTCCGCGCCGCCCGCCGGATCTGGGCCCGCTGGATGAAGGAGACCTACGGCGCGAAGACGGACAAGGCGCAGTGGCTCCGCTTCCACACCCAGACCGCCGGGGTCTCGCTCACCGCCCAGCAGCCCTACAACAACGTCGTGCGCACCGCGGTGGAGGCGCTCTCCGCCGTCCTCGGCGGGACCAACTCCCTGCACACCAACGCCCTGGACGAGACGCTCGCCCTTCCCTCCGAGCAGGCCGCCGAGATCGCGCTGCGGACCCAGCAGGTGCTCATGGAGGAGACCGGCGTCGCCAACGTCGCCGACCCGCTGGGCGGTTCGTGGTACGTCGAGCAGCTCACCGACCGCATCGAGGCCGACGCCGAGAAGATCTTCGAGCAGATCAGGGAGCGGGGGACCCGGGCGCACCCGGACGGCAAGCACCCCATCGGCCCCATGACCTCCGGCATCCTGCGCGGCATCGAGGACGGCTGGTTCACCGGCGAGACCGCCGAGTCGGCCTTCCGGTACCAGCAGTCGCTGGAGAAGGGGGAGAAGCGGGTCGTCGGGGTCAACGTCCACCACGGGTCCGTCACCGGCGACCTGGAGATCCTGCGGGTCAGCCATGAGGTCGAGCGCGAGCAGGTGCGCGAGCTCGCCGACCGCAAGGGGGGCCGTGAGGAGACGGTGGTCCGGGACGCGCTGGACGCGATGCTGGCCGCGGCACGAGACGGATCGAACATGATCGGGCCGATGCTGGAGGCCGTACGGGCCGAGGCGACGCTCGGCGAGATCTGCGGCGTGCTGCGCGACGAGTGGGGCGTCTACACGGAGCCGCCCGGCTTCTGACGCGAGGTCAGTCCTCCTGCGAGGCCGCCGCTCCCAGTCCCGAGAGCAGCAGCAGGGTGAAGCGCTGGGCCCAGTCGGCATCGACGGGCTCGGCGCTCACCAGTGCGCGGTGCACGACGGCGCCTGCGATCACGTCGAAGATCAGGTCGACGGTGCGGGCCGCCACCGCGGGATCCTGCTCGACGGGCAGCTCCCCGCGTCCTTCCGCCCGGTCGCGCCCCTGCAGGACCAGCCGCTTCTGCCGGGCGACGATCGAATTCCTTATCCGGCCCCGCAGCGCCTCGTCGCGCGTCGACTCCGCGACCACCGCCATCAGCGCCGTCTTGGTCTCCGGCCGCTCCAGCAGGGCCGCGAACTGGAGGACCACGGCCTCCACATCGGCCGCGAGGCTGCCGAGGTCGGGCAGCTCCAGCTCGTCGAAGAGCACCGCGACCGCGTCCACGACCAGCTCGTTCTTGCCGGCCCACCGGCGGTAGAGGGTCGTCTTGGCGACCCCGGCCCGCGTCGCCACATCGCCCATCGTCAGCTTCGACCAGCCGAGGTCGACCAGCGACGCGCGGGTCGCCTCCAGGATCGCGGCGTCGGCCTCGGCGCTGCGGGGACGTCCGGATCGAGTGGGTTCGGTGGGGCTGTGGAGCGGCATGCGGGTGACCATACCGGCCGGTAAGTAGTGCTGACCGGCCCCGGAGCGCGTGAGACAGATCACCGCGTGCTCTTGCCTCGCAGGGGGTGCGGACAGTTACGCTACGACCCGTAGCGTAAGAAGCGACGGCCCGTCCGTCGTGGCGCCACGACCGATCGACAACCAAGGCGCCGGGTGGGGACCCGGCACCGAGCAGGGGGTTCTTCAGGGCCCCGGGACCGTTTCCGTCCGCGCGCCACGCACTCCGGTGTGGCTGTGGGCGGAAGCGGTTCGTGGATCGCTTTTCGCCGCAGCGCGCCCAGGGGGGAGGATGTACGTATGCAGCCTAGGAACATGTCCATGAGCGGCGTCGTCGACCTCGCCGCTGTGAAGGCGGCCGGCGACGCCAAGGCGAAGGCGGAGCAGGCCCGCGCGGAGTCCGCCCGCCAGGGCGGCGGCGGTGCCGTGTCACCCGCCTCCCTGGTGATCGACGTCGACGAGGCGGGCTTCGAGACCGAAGTCCTCCAGCGCTCCACCGAAGTCCCCGTCGTCATCGACTTCTGGGCCGAGTGGTGCGAGCCGTGCAAGCAGCTCGGCCCGCTTCTGGAGCGCCTCGCCGCCGAGTACAACGGCCGCTTCGTGCTGGCCAAGGTCGATGTCGACGCCAACCAGATGCTGATGCAGCAGTTCGGGATCCAGGGGATCCCGGCGGTCTTCGCCGTGGTGGCCGGCCAGGCCCTCCCGCTCTTCCAGGGCGCGGCCCCGGAGAGCCAGATCCGCGAGACGCTGGACCAGCTGATCCAGGTCGGCGAGGAGCGGTTCGGCCTCACCGGGATCGTCGTGGACCAGGGCGCCGGGGCCGACGGCGAGGAGAGCGTCCCCGCCGAGGTGCCAGCCGGACCGTACGACGCGCAGCTGGAGGCGGCCGCGCAGGCGCTGGACGCCAACGACTTCGACGGCGCGGTCCAGGCGTACCGCAGCGTCCTGGCCGACGAGCCGCTCAACACCGAGGCGAAGCTGGGCCTGGCCCAGGCCGAACTGCTGGGCCGGGTCGCGGGCCTGGACCCGCAGCAGGTCCGCAAGGAGGCTGCGGAGAACCAGGCCGCGCCCGCCGCCCAGATGGCCGCCGCCGACCTGGATCTCGTGGGCGGCCACGTGGAGGACGCCTTCGGCCGGCTCGTCGAGACGGTCCGCCGCAACTTCGGCGACGACCGCGACGCGGTGCGGGTGCGGCTCCTGGAGCTCTTCGAGGTGATCGGGCCGGACGACCCCCGGGTGACAGCGGCCCGGACCGCCCTGGCACGCGTCTTGTTCTGATGTGACAACACGGCCGTGGAGCCCTCCGGGCACCACGGCCGTTTTCGCGGGCGAACGACAAGGAACCCGCCCGCTTTACCAAAACTTGATAAAAGTACGCACTGTTACTGGCAGTAAACCGCCTTCATGGGTCTGTCCGTTTTCGGGCATGAATCCCACCATTCGCACATCCCCTCGGTGCCACCCTGTGTGGCCGGTCGGTACCGCTTTGTCGTGCCCTGGTTATCGGGCCGTTACTAGCGAGTAACGACCCCCCTTGTGTCACGGCCGCGAATGCACCACGATCGGCCACGCTCGGTCCAATACCGCCAGCCCAACAGCCAGTCGGCGCAGGTGGGTCCGTTGGGTCCCCACCGGGTGGTCGGCGGCAGTGGCGCCGATCGCGGACAGGGGGGTTCCTGCCCCTGGGCAGGGCCTGTCCGAACCGGTCGCGCAGACGCGCGGTCAGTGGTTGTCGCTCGGGGGTGATCGCCGGTGATTCGGATGCGGTACGCGCCTCCGGTCCGGGCGCTCTCCTTCCCGAGGACGTAGCACTTCTCCCATCCCAGGACGGGCACGATGCCCGTACCGGAGATGTACGTCCGAGAAGGAGGAAATTTATGAGTTCGCAGGTTCGCGGTGGTACCAGATGGAAGCGTTTCGCTCTGGTCATGGTGCCGAGCGTCGTGGCGACCGCAGCGGTCGGCGTCGGCCTCGCGCAGGGCGCGCTCGCCGCGTCGTTCAGCGTCTCCGGTCAGAGCTTCAAGGTCTCCACCGACAAGCTCGTCGGTGAGGACTTCGTCCAGTACGGCAGCGTCGCTGTCGGCAAGGACATGAAGGGCAACGACGCGGCGCACCCGGTGGCCGTGTCGGGCTTCAGCAAGGCCACGATCACCAACATGTGCCAGTCGGTGGTCACGCCTGACCTGCCCTTCGGGCTCGGCAGCGTCAGCCTCCAGCTGAGCGCGGGCACCGACCCGAAGAAGCCCGTCGAGGCGACGAACCTCTACCTCGACGTCGCCCAGCTCGACGCTGACGCGTACTTCGAGAACATCGACATCGGCGTCGCCGCCGGTTCGGTCGGCAAGCCGGGTATCCAGTCCGGTACGGAGAAGGCCGTCAACCCGAACGGCTTCTCGCAGCGTGCCGACAAGGCCACGCTGTCCAACGTGGAGCAGACGGCGTGGGCGACCACCGCCGGCACCTTCAAGCTGAGCAACCTGAGCCTGAAGCTGCACAAGGGCGTCAAGGAGTGCTTCTAGCACTCGCCCGGGCAGCCGGAGCTCCGTGAGGGCCTCCGGTTGCCCACCCCTTCTCTTCTCACAGCAGTACCGGTTCCAGGGAGCTGTTTTCCATGAGCCCCGAGTCCACAGGGCAGAACGAGCACTACCTCACCGTCTACCGGCGGGGATTCCGCACCTGGCGGGGTAACCGGCCGTTCTGGGCGGGCCTGTTCACCATCTTGGGTGGTCTACCCATCGCGTACTTCCCGTACGCCAACATGCACCTCGGCAACATGACGATCGCGATGTCCACCACCGCGGGTGCGGGGTCGCTGATCATCGGGATCCTGCTCATCACGCTGGGCTTCACGATGTGGTTCCACCACATCGTGCGCGTGTTCGCCGGCGTCGCCGCGATCCTGCTCGCGCTGATCTCCATACCCGTCGCCAACATAGGCGGCTTCATCGTCGGCTTCCTGTTCTCGCTCCTCGGCGGAGCCCTCTCCATCGCCTGGGCCCCGGCCGACGCGAAGGGTGCCCCGGCGTCCGAGGGCCACCGGGCGCAGATGGGCCGGGGCGAGGCCCCGCAGGGCCCGGAACACCCGAAGGAGTTCCCCGAAACGGCTGAGGCCCCGCGGAAGCCGATGCTGTTCAAGGCGGCGACGGCGGAGGCCGACGGTGGGAGGCATCGTGCGGGGTGACGACAGGCAGTCGGACGACTTCGGGCCGGAGGACCTTCCGGAGCGAAGAGGGCCCCGCCACGCGGCGCCCAGGAAGTCGCTCCTGACGAAGCTGCACATGCCGGCGGGCAAGAAGGCGTTCGCGCTCGCCGCGATGCCGACGGCCGTCTTCGTGGGCATGGGGCTCACCCCCAAGCTGGCGATGGCCGACGACAACACGGACATCCCCTTCGCGCCCGGGCCCTGTGTGACCCGGTCCGACGAGCCGTCCGAGTCGCAGGAGCCCGAGGCGGAGCCGACTCCGAGCGCCACGCCGTCCGACGACGCGGGCAAGGACGACTCCGGGAAGGACGACTCCGGGAAGGACGACGAGAGCGGCGGGACCGCCGCACCGAAGCCCTCCGCCAGTGCGAGCGCGTCCGACGAGGACGCACCCGCGGAGGCCTCCGAGGACAAGGCCGCCACCTCGGCCACCCCCGAGCCCACGAAGTCGAAGAACCCCCTCGACCCGCTGGGCGTCGGCGACGCGCTCAAGGACCTCTTCGACGGACCGGACAAGGAGACGGCCGAGCCTGCTCCCGAAGCCACCGCGGAGAGCCCCGAGCCGTCGGAGAGCGCCACCGCCACCAAGCCGGTGGAGGAGGCCACGGAGAAGGCGAAGGACACGGTCGACAAGACCACCGACGCCATCCGTGACGCCGCGGACAAGGCGGGCAAGGGCGTCGAGGAGCTCGACGACGACGTCAAGGGCCTCGACCCGGTGAAGGACGAGGACATCCCGGACGGCGCCAAGGAGCGCTTCCCCTGCCCGACCGCCGACCCGGACGCGCTGGCCGCGGCCGACCTGGAGCAGGGCATCCCGCTGCTCCCGGACGACCCGTGGACGCTGGAGACGTCGAAGCTGACGCTCACCGGGCTCGACTACGCGGGCATCGTCGAGGTGAAGACGTACAACGGCAGCATCAAGAAGGTGCTGAAGTTCACCGCCGACACCATCGACATCAAGGACCTGCACCAGCTGACGACGGGGCCCGCCGGCACCACCGGCCACGTCAAGGCGGCGGAGGGCTCGACCTCCACCATCCGCAACGGCACGGTGACCATGTACACGGAAGAGCTGAAGGGCAACCTCTTCGGCCTCATCCCCATCACCTTCAGCCCGGAGACCCCGCCGCCGCTGAACGTGCCGTTCGCCTTCTTCACCGACGCCACGGTGAAGCAGGCGGGTCAGTTCGGCGGATCACTCAAGGTCCCCGGCCTGCAGAACTACTTCACCGGCGGCAACAGCTAGTCACAGACCCGTTCGGGAGCCGCACGACGACGGTGGCCCGCACCCCCGAGGGGGTGCGGGCCACCGTCGTGTCCGCCGCGGGGCGCGTCAGGCGCGCTCGCCGCTCAGCCGGTGCACCCGGACCATGTTGGTGGTGCCGGGGACGCCGGGGGGCGAGCCGGCGGTGATGACCATCGTGTCGCCGTCGCTGTAGCGGTTCAGCTTCAGCAGCTCGGCGTCCACCAGGTCGACCATGGCGTCCGTGTTGTCCACGTGCGGCACGACGTAGGACTCGACGCCCCAGCTCAGCGCGAGCTGGTTGCGGATCGACTCCTCCGTGGTGAAGGCCAGGATCGGCTGCGCCGTGCGGTAGCGGGAGAGGCGGCGGGCGGTGTCACCGGACTTGGTGAAGGCCACCAGCGCCTTGCCGTCCAGGAAGTCCGCGATCTCGCAGGCCGCGCGCGCCACGGAACCGCCCTGGGTGCGCGGCTTCTTGCCCGGCACCAGCGGCTGGAGGCCCTTGGACAGGAGCTCCTCCTCGGCGGCGGCGACGATCTTCGCCATCGTCTTGACCGTCTCGATCGGGTACGCGCCGACCGAGGACTCCGCCGAGAGCATGACCGCGTCCGCGCCGTCCAGGATCGCGTTGGCGACGTCGGACGCCTCGGCGCGGGTCGGCCGCGAGTTGGTGATCATCGACTCCATCATCTGGGTCGCCACGATCACCGGCTTCGCGTTGCGGCGGCACAGCTCGATGAGGCGCTTCTGCACCATCGGGACCTTCTCGAGCGGATACTCGACGGCGAGGTCGCCGCGGGCGACCATCACGGCGTCGAAGGCGGCGACGACGCCCTCCATGTGCTCGACGGCCTGCGGCTTCTCGACCTTGGCGATGACGGGGACCCGGCGGCCCTCCTCGTCCATCACCTTGTGCACGTCCTTGACGTCCTCGGCGTCCCGGACGAAGGACAGCGCGACCATGTCGCAGCCCATCCGCAGGGCGAACCGGAGGTCCTCGACGTCCTTCTCGGACAGCGCGGGGACGTTGACCGCCGCACCGGGGAGGTTGATGCCCTTGTGATCGGAGATGACACCGCCCTCGATGACGATGGTGGTGACCCGGGGGCCGTCGACCGAGACGACCTTCAGCTCGACGTTGCCGTCGTTGATCAGGATCGGGTCGCCCTTGGCGACGTCGCCGGGCAGCCCCTTGTAGGTGGTGCCGCAGATCGACTTGTCGCCGGGGACGTCCTCGGAGGTGATGACGAACTCGTCCCCGCGGACCAGCTCGACGGGACCCTCGGCGAACTTCGCGAGGCGGATCTTGGGGCCCTGCAGGTCGGCGAGGACGCCGACCGCGCGGCCGGTCTCGGCCGCGGCCTTGCGGACCCGGTCGTAACGGCCTTGGTGCTCCTCGTGGGAACCGTGACTGAAATTGAAACGGGCCACGCTCATGCCGGCCTCGATCAGAGCGACGAGCTGCTCATGGGAGTCGACGGCGGGACCGAGGGTGCAGACGATTTTGGAACGGCGCATGAGGCGGATCCTATCGGTTTGTTTCACTGCGGAATATTCCGTCTGGTGGAAGATACAAAGGGGCGCGGGGCCGCTCAGTTGTGGACAAGTGCGAAGGTCTGTCCGGCGATCTCCAGCTCCTCGTCGGTGGGCACGACGGCGACCGCGACCCGTGCGTCGTCGGGCGAGATCAGCCGCGGTTCGCCGGACCGCACGGCGTTGCGTTCCGCGTCCACGACCAGGCCGAAGCCCTCCAGTCCCGCGAGCGCAGCTTCCCGCACCGGACCCGAGTTCTCGCCGACCCCCGCCGTGAACACCACGGCGTCCACCCGGCCGAGGACCGCTGAATAGGCGCCGATGTACTTCTTCAGCCGGTGGATGTAGATGTCGAACGCCAGCGTGGCGCGCTCGTCGCCCTCGTCCACCCTCCGCCGGATCTCCCGCATGTCGTTGTCGCCGCAGAGGCCGACCAGGCCGCTCCGCTTGTTGAGCAGGACGTCGATCTCGTCCGCCGACATCCCCGCCACCCGCTTCAGGTGGAAGGTGACGGCGGGGTCCACGTCCCCCGAACGCGTCCCCATGACCAGCCCCTCCAGAGGGGTCAGTCCCATGGACGTCTCCACGCAGCGGCCGCCCTCCACCGCGGAGGCCGAGGCGCCGTTGCCCAGGTGCAGCACGATCACGTTCACGTCGGCCACCGGCCGGCCCAGCAGCTCGGCCGTTCTGCGCGAGACGTACGCGTGCGAGGTGCCGTGGAAGCCGTAGCGGCGGATGCGGTGCGCGTCGGCGGTCTCGACGTCGATCGCGTACCGCGCCGCGGACTCCGGCATCGTCGTGTGGAAGGCCGTGTCGAAGACCGCCACCTGCGGCAGGTCCGGGCGCAGCGCCTGGGCGGTGCGGATACCGGTGATGTTCGCCGGGTTGTGCAGCGGGGCCACCGGGACGAGCCGTTCGATCTCCTTCAGTACCTCGTCGGTGATCACGGTGGGCTCGCTGAACTTCAGCCCGCCGTGCACCACCCGGTGGCCGATCGCCGCGAGGTCGGGGGAGTCCAGCCCCAGCCCGTCGGCCGCCAGCTCCTCGGCCGCGGCCTTCAGCGCCTCCTCGTGGTCGGCGATCCTGCCGGTGCGCTCGCGGGGCTCCCCGCCGGTCAGCGGGGTGTGCACCAGCCGGGAGGACGACTCGCCGATCCGCTCGACCAGGCCCGTGGCCAGCCTCGACCGGTCGCGCATGTCCAGCAGCTGGTACTTCACCGACGAGGAGCCGGAGTTGAGCACGAGTACGCGGTGGGCGTCATTCATGGAGCGGGAACCTTCACTGCTCGGGCCGGTGGTCATCGCGGTCGTTCCTCGCCCTGCGCCTGGATCGCCGTGATGGCCACCGTGTTGACGATGTCCTGGACCAGCGCGCCGCGGGACAGGTCGTTGACCGGCTTGCGCAGCCCCTGCAGGACCGGGCCGACCGCGACCGCGCCCGCCGAGCGCTGGACCGCCTTGTAGGTGTTGTTGCCGGTGTTGAGGTCCGGGAAGATCAGGACGGTCGCCCGGCCCGCCACCTCCGACGCCGGCAGCTTGGTCGCGGCGACGGACGGTTCGACCGCCGCGTCGTACTGGATCGGGCCCTCGACGCTGAGGTCCGGCCGTGAGGCGCGTACCCGCTCCGTGGCCTCCCGCACCTTGTCGACGTCGGCGCCCGTGCCCGAGGTGCCCGTCGAGTACGAGAGCATCGCGATCCTGGGGTCCACGCCGAAGCGGGCCGCGGTGACCGCGGACTGCACCGCGATGTCCGCGAGCTGCTCCGCGTCCGGATCGGGGTTGACCGCGCAGTCCCCGTAGACCAGGACCTTGTCGGCGAGGCACATGAAGAACACCGAGGAGACGATCGAGGCGTCGGGCTTCGTCTTGATGATCTCGAAGGCGGGCCGGATCGTCGCCGCGGTGGAGTGCACCGAACCGGAGACCATGCCGTCGGCCAGGCCCTCCTGGACCATCAGGGTGCCGAAGTAGTTGACGTCCGAGACGACGTCGTACGCCAGCTCCACCGTCACCCCGCGGTGCGCGCGCAGCGCGGCGTACCGCTCCGCGAAGCCCTGGCGCAGCTCGGAGGTCTGCGGGTCGACGAGCTGGGTCCCGGCGAGGTCGATGCCCAGATCGGCGGCCTTCTTGCGGATGACGTCGGTGTCCCCGAGCAGCGTCAGGTCGCAGACGTCGCGGCGCAGGAGCACGTCGGCGGCGCGCAGGACCCGCTCCTCGGTGCCCTCGGGCAGGACGACCCGGCGCCGGTCGGAGCGGGCCTGCTCCAGCAGTTCGTGCTCGAACATCATCGGGGTGACCCGTCCGCTGCGGGCCACGGAGATCCGCTCCAGCAGGGCGCCGGTGTCCACGTGGCGCTCGAACAGGCCGAGGGCGGTCTCCGCCTTGCGTGGCGTTGCGGCGTTCAACTTGCCTTCGAGGGCGAAGAGTTCGGCGGCCGTGGGGAAGGATCCCCCGGTGACGGCGACGACCGGGGTGCCCGGCGCGAGACGGGTCGCCAGCCGGAGTATCTCCTCGCCGGGGCGCTCGTTCAGGGTGAGCAGGACGCCGGCGATGGGCGGCGTGCCGGCGCTGTGCGCCGCGAGCGAACCGATGACCAGGTCCGCCCGGTCGCCGGGGGTGACGACCATGCAGCCCGGGGTCAGGGCCTTCAGGAGGTTGGGGAGCATGGCGCCGCCGAACACGAAGTCCAGCGCGTCCCTGGCCAGACCCGAGTCGTCGCCGAGCAGAACCGTTCCGTCCAGCGCGGTGGTGATCTGGGCGACGGTGGGTGCGGAGAGCGCGGGGTCGTCCGGCAGCACGGAGCAGGGGACCGGGAGCTGCGCCCGCAGCCGCTCGGCGATGTCCGAGCGGTCCTCGGAGGCCACCCGGTTCACGATCATCGCCAGGACGTCGCAGCCGAGGCCGGCGTACGCCCGGTAGGCGTTGCGCGTCTCGGCCCGCACGGACCCCGCGTCCTGGCCCTTGCCGCCGACCACCGCGATCACGGAGGCGCCGAACTCGTTGGCGAGCCGGGCGTTCAGGGCCAGTTCGTCGGGGAGCTGGGTGGCGGCGAAGTCGCTGCCGAGGACCAGCACCACCTCGTAGTCGCGGGCCACCCGGTGGAACCGCTCGACGAGCAGGGAGACCAGTTCGTCGGTACCCTTCTCCGCCTGGACCGCGGAAGCCTCGTGGTAGTCCAGGCCGAAGACGGTCTCCGCGCTCTGGGAGAGCCGGTAGCGCGCCCGCAGCAGCTCGAACAGCCGGTCGGGTCCGTCGTGGACCAGGGGGCGGAAGACGCCGACCCGGTCGACCTGACGCGTCAGTAGCTCCATGACTCCCAGATCGACGACCTGGCGGCCGTCTCCCCGGTCGATCCCGGTCACGTACACGCTGCGCGCCACGCGTGGTCTCCCGTCCTGTTTGGCTTGCATTGTCCCTTTGACGATACCTACCGGGGCAGGTGGGCCGCCCGCCGGGCAGCGCCCCGTGCGGGCCGTTCCCGGGCACCGGGCGCCGCCCGTCCGCGGAGCCGGAAGCGCGGGTGCCCGGCTCGGCGTGGGACAATCGTCGTGGCTCACGGTACGGGGGTTTCTCGACGGGTCCCCGGAATGCATGGCACTAGCGAGCAGGAGACAGAGCAGGATGCGCATCGGAATTCTCACCGCAGGCGGCGACTGCCCAGGCCTGAACGCTGTGATCCGGTCGGTCGTGCACCGCGCCGTCGTGGGGCACGGCGATGAGGTCATCGGCTTCGAGGACGGCTTCAAGGGGCTGCTCGACGGCCACTTCCGGCCCCTGGACCTGAACGCGGTCAGCGGCATCCTGGCGCGCGGCGGCACGATCCTCGGCTCGGCACGCCTCGAGCGCGACCGGCTGCGCGAGGCCGCCGAGAACTGCGCGGAGCTCTCCCTCCGTTACGGCATCGACGCGCTGATCCCGATCGGCGGCGAGGGCACGCTCACCGCGGCCCGCATGCTCGCCGACGCCGGGATGCCCGTCGTCGGCGTCCCGAAGACCATCGACAACGACATCTCCGCGACCGACCGGACCTTCGGGTTCGACACCGCCGTGGGCGTCGCGACCGAGGCCATAGACCGCCTCAAGACCACGGCCGAATCGCACCAGCGGGTCATGGTCGTCGAGGTCATGGGGCGTCACGCGGGCTGGATCGCCCTGGAGTCCGGCATGGCCGGCGGCGCCCACGGCATCTGTCTGCCCGAGCGGCCCTTCCAGGTCGACGACCTGGTCAAGATGGTCGAGGAGCGTTTCGCCCGCGGCAAGAAGTTCGCCGTCATCTGCGTGGCCGAGGGTGCCCACCCGGCCGAGGGCTCCATGCCGTACGTCAAGGGCGAGATCGACCAGTTCGGCCACGAGCGCTTCAAGGGCATCGGCAACCGCCTCGCCGCCGAGCTGGAACTGCGCCTCGGCAAGGAGGCCCGGCCGGTCATCCTCGGCCATGTGCAGCGCGGTGGCACGCCGACCGCCTACGACCGGGTGCTCGCGACCCGCTTCGGATGGAACGCCGTGGAGGCCGTGCACCGCGGTGACTTCGGCCGGATGACGGCGCTGCGCGGGACCGAGATCGTGATGGCCCCGCTGGCGGACGCCGTGACCCGGCTGAAGACGGTCCCCAGCGACCGGATGTACGAGGCCGAGTCGGTCTTCTGACCACGGCCCGGCACCAGGCGCACGCGGCCCCGGCCGTCCCCCGTGGACGGCCGGGGCCGCGCCCGTTCCCCCGCGGGGACGGCGGAGGGCTCAGATGCCCGCCGTCCGCCAGAACTCCTCGACCACCCGCTCCAGGAACTCCCGGCCCTCCTCGCCCGCCGTCCCGGCCCGGTCCCGGCCCGTGGTGTTCCAGCTCAGAGTCGACACCATCAGCGACTGGTAGTCGGCGTGCAGCTGCTCCAGCACGTCCTGGACCAGGATCCGGTCCAGCGGGACGAGCTTGTCCACGGGACGCACGTACGCCTGCCAGCGGGTCGTGACCGCCCGGGTCAGCAGGGACCCCAGCTCCTCGTTCCGGCCGGTCGCCGTCAGGAACTGCGCCGCCGACATGCCCAGCGCCTCGCAGAGGGCCACGGCCTGGCGCTCGTTGCCGCGCCAGCGTCCCGAATCCTCGATCCGCTGGTACGCGGCGGCCGTCATCCCGAGCGCCCGCGCCAGGTCGTCCGACGCGAGGTCCCGGGCCAGCCGGTGGTCGCGCAACGTGCTCGCCGCGGCCAGCAGTTCGCCCGGCGCGCACCACAGCACCCCCGCCAGCGCCATGAGTTCGCGTTCGCCGGGCATGGCCGTGCCACGCTCCCAGGCCATCACGGTCTCTGTCGTGATCCGCAGTCCGTACTGGGCGCCGAGCCCGTACGCAACATGTCCGGGAGCCATTCCCAGTGCCTCGCGAAGGCGGCGCGCGGCGGGGGCGTTGAAGGGCGGGGTGGGGTGCACGGCCCCACCGTAGAAGGCCGCGAACGGCCTGGCTACAGGCTGTTCCTATCAGTTCACCCTTCGTATGATCCTCCTAGGGCGCCCTCCTGAGGCGGGCCGGACCATCAGCGGGTTTCGGCCACCCAGTGGTAATGCAGCTCGGGCCGGCCGACCTGACCGTAACTGGGCCGGCGCACGGCCCGGCCCACCGTCACCAGATGCTCCAGGTAGCGGCGCGCGGTGATCCGGGAGATCCCCAGCTCCTCTCCGGCGGCCGCGGCGGTGACCCCGTCCGGCGCCTCCCGCAGTGCCCGCGTCACCGCCTCCAGCGTCGGGCCGCTCAGCCCCTTGGGCAGGGTGGCCGGGTCCGCGACCCGGAGCGCGCCCAGCGCCCGGTCCACCTCCTCCTGGCCGCTCGCCTCACCGGCCGCCGCACGGAACTCGGCGTACCGCACGAGCCGGTCGCGGAGCGTGGGGTAGGTGAACGGCTTCAGCACGTACTGCACGACGCCGAGCGACACCCCCTCCCGCACCACCGCCAGGTCGCGCGCCGACGTCACGGCGATGACGTCCGCGCCGTGCCCCGCCGCCCGGAGCGACCGCAGAAGCTGCAGACCGTGGCCGTCGGGCAGATACAGGTCGAGCAGCAGCAGGTCGACCTCCGTGCGGTCCAGAGCCCGTACGGCCTCCGCCCGGGAATGGGCGACGGCGGCGACCTCGAAACCCGGCACCCGGTCCACGTAGAGCTGATGGGCGGCGGCGGCCACCGGGTCGTCCTCCACGACCAGCACCCGGATCACGGCGCCACCACCTCCGCCCCCGCCACGCGACCGGCCGGCGGCAGCCGCACCGTGAACTCCGCGCCGCCGCCGGGCGCCCGGCCCAGCGTCACCGTCCCGCCGTTGCGGTGGACCGCCTGCCGCACCAGCGCCAGGCCCAGGCCACGGCCCGAGCCGTTGGTGGTCCAGCCCCGCCGGAACACCTCGTCCGCGTCGTCCGGGCCGATCCCGGCACCGGTGTCCGCCACCCGCAGCAGCAGCTCGCCGGCCTCCGTCCGCGCGGTCACGGTGACCAGGGCCCGGGTGGCGGCACGCCGGTCGGGAACGGGCGCGCCGGCGGTGCCCGTCGTGTCCGACGCGGCGTCCACCGCGTTGTCGATGAGATTGCCGAGGACCGTGACCAGGTCCCGCGGGGCCAGCGACCACGGCAGCGCCCCGTCGTCGATCAGGCTGTCCTCGGTGAGCACCAACTCCACGCCCCGTTCGTTGGCCTGCGCCGCCTTGCCGAGCAGCAGAGCGGCCAGCACCGGCTCGGCCACCGCGCCCACGACCCGGTCGGTGAGGACCTGCGCGAGCTCCAGCTCCGCCGTCGCGAAGTCCACCGCCTCGTCGACCCGGTCCAGCTCGATGAGCGAGACCACGGTGTGCAGCCGGTTCGCCGCCTCGTGCGCCTGCGAGCGAAGCGCCTGGGTGAAGCCGCGTTCCGAGTCGAGCTCGCCGGACAGCGCCTGCAGCTCCGTGTGGTCCCGCAGCGTCACGACGGTGCCGCGCCGCTCGCCGCCGACCACCGGGCTGGTGTTGACGACGATCACCCGCTCCGCCGTGAGGTGGACCTCGTCCACCCGGGGCTCGGACGCCAGGAGCGCCCCGGTCAGCGGCGCCGGCAGCGCGAGCTCGTCGACCCGGCGGCCGACCGCCCCCGGGGCCAGCCCCAGCAGCTCCCGGCCGGCGTCGTTGATGAGGGCGACGCGGCGCTGCCCGTCCAGCATGAGCAGCCCCTCGCGCACCGCGTGCAGCGTCGCCTCGTGGTAGGTGTGCATCCGGCTCAGCTCCCGGGCGTTCATCCCGTGTGTGTGCCGCCGCAGCCTGGCGTTGATCACGTACGTCCCGAGCGCCCCGAGGGCGAGGGCGCCGCCCGCCGCCGTGGCCAGGGCGCCCAGCTGCTCCCGTACCTGGGTGGACACCCGCTCGACGGTGATGCCCGCGCTCACCAGGCCGACGATCCTGCCCCCGTCGCGGACCGGGGTGACGACCCGTATCGAGGGTCCCAGCGTCCCGGTGTAGGTCTCCTCGAAGGTCTCCCCGAGCAGCGCGCGCTCGGTGTGCCCGATGAACCGCCGTCCGATCTGGGACGGGTCGGGGTGGGTCCACCGGACCCCCCGCGGGTTCATGATCGTGACGAACGCGATCCCGGTGTCCTCGCGGACCCGCTCCGCGTACGGCTGGAGTACGGCGGACGGGTCCGGGGTACGGATCGCCTCCCGCACGGAGGGTGATCCGGCCATGGCGAGGGCGGCCGCCCGCACCTGGCGGGCCGCGGTCTCCTCGGCCTGGGACCGGCCGGAGGCGTACGCGAAGACGGCGCACCCGGCCACGACCGCCGCCACGAGCAGGGCCTGCATCGCGAACAGCTGGCCGGCCAGGCTGCGGGGGAGGGTCCGGGGCAGGCGCATGCCCCACAGTCTGCCTGGCGGGGTCCACCGGCCCAAGGTGGCCGATAAGCGTCCGTGAACGATATGAACGCAAGGGTGACGGCCGTCACAGGGAAGTGAATAGTCACCGGGGCCCCCAGGGACGGGGAGCCGACGCATACCCGAGGAGACCCCCGTGGCAGAGAAAGCCGCACGACGGGACCGCACCCACTATCTCTACATGGCCGTGATCGCCGCCGTGGTGCTCGGCATCACGGTGGGCCTGGTGGCTCCGGACTTCGCCGTGGAGCTCAAGCCGATCGGCACCGGCTTCGTCAACCTCATCAAGATGATGATCTCGCCGATCATCTTCTGCACGATCGTGCTCGGGGTCGGCTCCGTACGGAAGGCCGCCAAGGTCGGCGCCGTCGGCGGTCTGGCCCTCGGCTACTTCCTGGTGATGTCGACCGTGGCCCTGGCCATCGGCCTGGTCGTCGGCAACATCCTGGAGCCGGGCTCCAGCCTCCACCTCACCGAAGCGGCCCGCGCCGCGGGTGAGGCGCAGGCGGGCGACAGCGAGTCCACCGTGGACTTCCTGCTCGGCATCATCCCCACCACCATGGTGTCCGCGTTCACCGAGGGCGAGGTCCTCCAGACCCTGCTCATCGCCCTGCTCGCGGGCTTCGCGCTCCAGGCCATGGGTTCGGCCGGAGAGCCGGTCATCCGCGGCATCGGCCACATCCAGCGCCTCGTCTTCCGTGTCCTCGCCATGATCATGTGGGCGGCTCCGGTCGGCGCGTTCGGCGCGATGGCGGCGGTGGTCGGGGAGACCGGCGTGGACGCGCTGAAGTCCCTCGCGATCATCATGGTCGGCTTCTACGTGACCTGCGCGCTCTTCGTGTTCGTGATCCTGGGCGCGATCCTGCGCCTGGTGGCCGGGGTCAACATCCTCTCCCTGCTGAAGTACCTGGGCCGCGAGTTCCTGCTGATCCTCTCCACCTCCTCGTCCGAGTCGGCCCTGCCGCGGCTGATCGCGAAGATGGAGCACATGGGGGTCAGCAAGCCCGTCGTCGGCATCACCGTGCCGACCGGCTACTCCTTCAACCTCGACGGCACCGCGATCTACCTCACGATGGCCTCGCTCTTCATCGCCAACGCCACGGGCGACCCGCTGAGCATCGGCGAGCAGATCTCGCTGCTGGTCTTCATGGTCATCGCCTCCAAGGGCGCGGCGGGCGTCACCGGCGCCGGTCTGGCGACCCTCGCGGGCGGCCTCCAGTCGCACCGGCCCGAACTGGTCGACGGCGTCGGGCTGATCGTCGGCATCGACCGCTTCATGAGCGAGGCCCGCGCCCTGACGAACTTCGCGGGCAACGCGGTGGCCACGGTCCTGGTCGGCACCTGGACCAAGGAGATCGACCGGGAGCGGGTGGACCAGGTCCTCTCCGGCGCCCTCCCGTTCGACGAGCAGACGATGACGGACGACGCCCACGGTGGCGAGCCGCACGTCCCCGAGTCCAGGGACGGCGGCGAGGAGCAGCGCTCGCTGGCGAAGGCCTGACGCGTGACGACGCGGCCGGTACGGGGTTCCCGTACCGGCCGCGTCCGTGTTTCCGCGGCGGCCCCGGCCGCCGGTCCGGGGCGTCGGCTCACAGATCGTCCGGAAGGAGCCGGAACGCGGAGTGGCCTGTGAGCGGACGCATGATCCGGAAGCGCCGGTCGGACGTGGGGAGATCGGCTGTGCGGTACGCGGCCGCGAGCACGACGTTCATCGCGTCGGTCAGGCCGACCCCCCGGCCGTCGTCTGCCTTGTGCGCCGTACGCCCAGGGTCCTTGGGGTGAAGAGGCGGTACAGCGCGTTCGTGTCGGCGATCGCGACGGGGATGTCAGTCATCGACCGAGCCCATGCCCCGCAGAGTCGCGTCGATCTCGTCGTCGGTGAGCCCGGGGCCGCCCAGGTCGGGGAGTTCCAGATGCCCCATGGGGTCGGTGCGGAACGGGTGGACGGGCACGCCCAGCGGCAGTCCGCGGGGGACGATGTCCCCTATCGGAACACCGTCCTTGGTGATGGTGACCGTTTCCCCGGCCTGAACGCGGGCCATCACGCGTGAGCTCTGCTGATTCAGCTCGCGGAGCGGGACTTCGTCGTTGTCGCCCACACATGCGGCGTACTACCCGTTCTGCACCAAGGCGGGGCGAGCGGTCGGCCGTGAGCGCCGCGGGCTCGTGGAAGGTGGCCGGGCGTGATCGTCCTGTGCTGGTTCGGCACCCGGTGTTCGAGCAGGATCAGTGTCCTGACCAGGCACAAGGGGTGGGGACATTGAAGACCGTACGACGCCGAAGAACCGCACTCGCGCTGCTGCTCCCGGTTCTCATCGGCGTGGGTGGTTGCGGCGCGGAGGACAAGGGCGACGCGGGGGAGTCCGTCTACGGGCAGCCGCTCGCCGAGCAGTTCCAGGCGGCGACGGACGCCACCCGTGACGCGGGCACCGCCGCCTTCGTCTCGACGCTGACCTACGGCACGGCGGGCGGCGATGCCGTGCACCGCGCCCGGGGGAGCCAGGACTACGAGCGGGGGACGTCACGCGCGGACCTCGGCCTGTCCGCTTCCCGCACGTTCCCGAAGGGCACGCTGGAGGTCCTGAGGGGAGCGGCTCCGAAGGGCGAGCAGGCGCTGGCCACCGCGGACGACGACGTCTACGTCCGCAACGGCGAGTCCGCCTGGCTGAAGTACACCCCCGAGGCCGTCGGCGAACTCGGCGAGGCCACTGCCGAGGTCGCCGGGCACGCGGCCGGGGACGCGGCGCCGTACAGCGGGACCCTCGCGGACCTCGTTCCGCGCACGATCCCCCGGGAGGCCCCTGAGCGCCGCGCGGACGGCAGCCGGGTCTACCGGGTGACCCTGCTGCCCGAGGTCGCGGGCGAACTCCTCCCGCGTCACCTGCGGGGCGCCGGCGACGCCTGGGGGACGGAGTCCGTCGGACTGACGGTGAAGCTGGACGCCGACGGCCGACTGGCCTCGGCCTCCGCCGACCTCGCCCCCCTGCTGACCGCGCTGCACGGCCAGGGGATGCTCGTCGGCGTGAAGCGGCTGCGGGCGGCGTACGCACTCACCGCCTTCGGCGAGCCGGTGAAGGCCGAGGGGCCTTCCGGCGGTGGCGAACCCGTCGAGGACGCCGGTGAGGTGCTGGCGCCCGTCACCACGCTGAAGGCCGGCCGGTGCGCGGCCACCGGTGACACCGGGCTGGGCACCGAGGAGATCGTCCGGCCCGTGGACTGCGCGGACCGGCACGACCTCCGGGTGCTGGGGCAGGTGGAGGTGGACCGGGTGTTCCCCGGCAACCGGGACGTCGGGAGCGGCGACCGCTACGGCAAGGAGGAGTGCGAGCGCGCCGATGCCGCCGCACCGGAGGACTGGAGGCGCGGCGGCCGGTACGCGAAGGGATTCCGCGTGCAGGGCAGGTCCAGCGTGACCGTCTCGGTCGCCATGGACGGGCAGCCCGGCAGCGGGACGGAGACGACGGTGAAGGGCTCCTACACCTGCTTCCTCACCGTCTCCTGAGAACGACGAGATGACGGGCTTTCGGACAGCGGACAAGGGGTACGGGCGACTGCCTCCGTCCGGAACCCCCTCCGAAGCCCGTCCCTTGCCTTGACGCCGACGTCAAGGACTACCGTCGCGGTATGCGAATCGGGGAGCTGGCCGGACGGGCCGGAACGACGACACGGACGCTGCGGTACTACGAATCCCGCGGACTGCTGCACGCGCGCCGTGCGGACAACGGCTACCGCGCGTACGACGAGAGCGATCTGCGGCTGATCCAGCAGATCCGGACCCTCCAGGACTTCGGGTTCGACCTGGAGGAGACCCGCCCCTTCGTCGACTGTCTGCGCGCCGGCCATCCGGCGGGTGACGCCTGCCCCGCGTCGCTGGCCGTCTACCGCCGCAAGCTCGGTGAGCTGGACGCGCTCATCGGCCGGCTCCAGGGCATCCGGGCCGAGGTGGGTGCCCAGCTGGCCCGTGCCGAGACGGAGGCGTCCGCCGGACTGCCGGGCGGCCCCGAACCACGATGTGAACTGAACTGGGAGGACGAGGGATGATCCACGCAGAAGGTGTCGCCGAGGTCACCGACACGACGTTCGACGCCGAGGTCCTGGGAGCCGGCCTGCCGGTCCTGGTCGAATTCACCGCGGACTGGTGCGGGCCCTGCCGTCAACTGGCCCCGGTGCTCGGCTCGATCGCCAGGGAGGAGGCGGGCCGCCTGAAGGTCGTGCAGATCGACGTGGACCACAACCCCGGGATCACGAGCCGGTACGCGGTGCTGTCGACGCCGACGCTGATGGTCTTCCAGGACGGCGAACCGGTGAGGTCGATGGTGGGCGCCCGCCCGAAGCGCCGGCTCCTCCAGGATCTGGAGGACGTGCTCCCGGCGGCGGCCTGAGGCGGTCGACCGTCACGAGGCGCCGGATACGGCCGTCCCGCCGGTCCCGGCGGTGCGCGTGTGCGCGCCGGCGGGAGCGCGCTCTCCCGTGCATATTCGCTGGACAGCGGGGGAAGCCCGGGAGCGGCCCGGCCCCGCCGGGCATCTCGTATGTCGGCCATCGTCCCCGCGGCCCCCTTTGCCGGAGGTCGGCCGCCGCTAGCGTGACAGCGGCCCTCGCACCCGCGAGGCGACCGATCACGTAGGGGGAACAGGCATGACAACACGTGTACACGGGGTCTTACCCAGGGCGGTCACCGTCCTCCTGGCCGCGCTGGCCGTCGTCCTCGGGCTGACCGCCCAGGCCGGCACGGCGAGGGCCGGCGAAGCGTCCGCGTCCGGGCTGGCCGGTCTGACGTTCACCTCGGTCAACAGCGGCCGTAACCTGGACCTGCAGAACGGCAACACCGGGGGCGGGGTCTTCGTCGTCACCAACGCGGCCCCTGGCTACCACCAGCAGTGGACGGCCGAGCAGCAGGCCGACGGTGCGGTCCGGCTCGTCAACGACGCCTCGGGCAAGTGCCTGGCGACCGGCTTCCCGCTCGCGCAGCAGACCTGCGCCGGAACGGCCGCCCAGCGCTGGTACTTCCAGCCCGTAACCGGCGCCGAGAACACCTTCATGATCCGCAACGCCGGTGACAACAAGTGTGTCGACGTCGTCCTGGCGGCCCAGAACAACGACGCGTGGACCCAGACCTACTCCTGCAACGGCAGCAAGGCGCAGCAGTGGACCATCCCCGCCTCCGCCACCGGCGACGCGTTCAAGGCCGCAGTGGACTACGCCTCCAAGCGGTGCCAGAAGGACGCGGCGACCTGCTCCTGGACGAAGGGCTCCCAGGCCCCGGCCGAGCCGCTGCCCGTGCAGTGCGTCTCGCCCGTCTGGTACAACGGCACCGCCGCCTCGGTGCCGTGGACGTTCTCGCTGACCACCGAGCACGGCTGGTCCAGCGAGATCAGCGTCTCCTTCGAGTCGAGCCTCACCGTGGGCGATCCGAGCCCCGTCCAGACGAAGATCGCCCTCACCACCACGGGCAAGGTCACCTACAGCCTCGGCGAGACGCTCGGAAACAGCCTGGAGATCGCCGTGCCGTCGGGCCACTACGGCTGGGTGGCGCTGTCGGAGCTGGCGACGAAGGTGACCGGCGACTGGACCTTCGACGCGAACGGCTACCCCTGGAAGGCGCACGACACCGTCACCGTGCCCCTGACCAGTGACGACCAAGGGCACGCCAGCGTCTACCTGGCCAAGACCGGCCCGGAGTTCACGACCTGCGGCAGCTGAACCGCCCCGGGCCCGCGCCGCGCGCGAGCGGTGCGGGCCCCGGGAGGAGGGGTCAGGCCGGCCGCAGCCAGACCGTCGCCAGTGGCGGGAGCGTCAGCGTGATGCTGGTGTCCCTGCCGTGCGCCGGCACCGCCTCCGGCTTCAGCGGCTCCTCGTTGCGTACGTCGCTGCCCCCGTAGCGGGCCGCGTCCGTGTTCAGGACCTCGACCCAGGACTCCGGGCCGTCCGGCACGCCGATGCGGTAGTCCTGCCGCACCACCGGCGAGAAGTGCGAGACCGCGATCAGTGGGGAGCCGTCCGCGTCGTAGCGGACGAACGAGAAGGCGTTGTCCTCCGCCGCGCCGCCGTCGATCCAGCTGAAGCCCTCCGGGGAGGTGTCCCGCTGCCACAGCGCGGGCAGGGCGTTGTAGACCGCGTTGAGGTCCGTCACCAGGGTGCGTACGCCCCGGTGGTCGCCTGATGCCTCGTACGTCTCGTCGAGCAGCCACCAGTCCGGGCCGTGGCCCTCCGACCACTCGGCTCCCTGGGCGAACTCCTGCCCCATGAAGAGGAGCTGCTTACCCGGGTGCGCCCACATGAAGCCGAGATAGGCGCGGTGGTTGGCCCGCTGCTGCCACCAGTCGCCGGGCATCTTGCTGACCAGTGCCTGCTTGCCGTGCACCACCTCGTCGTGCGAGATCGGCAGCACGTAGTTCTCGCTGTACGCGTACACCATCGAGAAGGTCATCTCGTTGTGGTGGTACTTGCGGTGGACGGGCTCCTTGGACATGTACACCAGGGAGTCGTGCATCCAGCCCATGTTCCACTTCAGGCCGAAGCCCAGCCCCCCGGAGTCCGTGGCGCGGGTGACACCGTCCCAGGCGGTCGACTCCTCCGCCATCGTGACGACACCCGGGTTGCGCCGGTAGACCGTCGCGTTCATCTCCTGGAGGAAGGCGACCGCGTCCAGGTTCTCCCGGCCCCCGAACTCGTTCGGCGACCACTGGCCGTCCTCGCGGGAGTAGTCGAGGTAGAGCATGGAGGCGACCGCGTCGACCCTCAGTCCGTCGATGTGGAACTCCTCGCACCAGTAAGTGGCGTTGGAGACCAGGAAGTTGCGGACCTCCTTGCGGCCGTAGTCGAACTCCAGGGTCCCCCAGTCCGGGTGCGCGGCCCGGTTCGGGTCGGAGTGCTCGTACAGCGGGCGGCCGTCGAACTCCGCGAGCGCCCAGTCGTCGCGCGGGAAGTGGGCCGGCACCCAGTCCATGAGGACGCCGATGCCCGCCGCGTGCAGCGCGTCGACCAGGAAGCGGAAGTCGTCCGGGGTCCCCATGCGGGACGTCGGCGCGTAGAAGCCGGTGACCTGGTAGCCCCAGGACCCCCCGAAGGGGTGCTCGGCGACGGGCATCAGCTCGACGTGGGTGAAGCCCAGCTCCTTCACGTACGAGGGGAGCTGTGAGGCGAGCTGGCGGTAGGACAGGCCCGGCCGCCAGGAGGGGAGGTGGATCTCGTAGACGGAGAAGGGAGCCTCGTGCACCGGGCGGTCGCCCCGGTGCGCCATCCAGTCCGCGTCCTGCCACGCGTGGTGCGAGGCGGTGACCACCGAGGCGGTGGCCGGCGGGACCTCCGTGTACCGGGCCATCGGGTCGGCCCGCTGGGTGTGCGACCCGTCGGGCCGGCAGATGTCGTACTTGTAGACGGCGCCCTCGCCGACGCCGGGGAGGAACACCTCCCAGATGCCGGTGGAGCCGAGCGAGCGCATCGGGAAGGCCGTGCCGTCCCAGTAGTTGAAGTCGCCCGTGACCCGGACCCCGCGTGCGTCCGGTGCCCACACGGTGAAGCGGGTGCCGGTCACGCCCTGGTGTTCCACCGGCTGGGAGCCGAGCGCCTTCCAGAGCTCCTCGTGCCGGCCCTCGCCGATCAGATGGAGGTCCAGCTCGCCGATGGCCGGCAGGAAGCGGTACGGGTCGTCCACCTCGATGGTGTTGTCCTCGTAGGCGACCCGCAGGCGGTAGCCCTCGGGCACCGCCGGCAGGGACAGCACCCCGGAGAAGAGGCCGTCGCCGTCGCTCTGCAGCTCGGCCCCGGTCCGCTTGCCGGGGATCAGCACGGCCACCGAGCGCGCGTAGGGGCGCAGGACCCGGAAGAGCACTCCGGCCGGGACCGGGTGCGCGCCGAGGACACCGTGCGGGTCGTGGTGCTCACCGGCCAGCAGCCGGCCCCGGTCCGCGTCGTCCAGGGCGGTCGCGGGCAGGACGTTCTTGCTGCCTCCCCCGCGCCGGGGGCGGGGAGGGGCACCGGTCGCCGCCGCGGTCGTCTTCCGGGCCCGGGGGCGCTTGGCCGGGGGCGCTGCGGCGGGTTCGGCCGCCGGGGCGGCAGCGGCGGGCTCGGTCGTGGCGGCAGCCGTGACCTCGGCGGTCACCGGCTTGGCCGTGGGCGGGACCTCGATGGGCTCGGACGACTTGCGGGACGGCTTGCGGGCGGTCACGGAGACTGCCTCCTCGGAAGTGAGTGGTGGGGAGCGGACGTCACACGGGTGTGGCGGCCAGGCGCTGGATCGCGGCCATCGGCACCGGCAGCCAGTCGGGGCGGTGGCGGGCCTCGTACAGCACCTCGTACACCGCCTTGTCGGTCTCATGGGCGCGCAGCAGCTCCGGTTCGCCGCGAGGATCGGAACCCGCCGCGCTCGCGTAGCCCTCGCAGTACGCGGCACGGCAGCGGGCGGCCCACTCGGGGTTCCACGGGTGGTGCGAGCGGGCCGCGTAGTCGAAGGACCGGAGCATCCCCGCGACGTCACGGACCGTCGGCTGGGGGCTGCGCCGCTCGGGCAGCGGCCTGGCAGGCTCGCCCTCGAAGTCGATCAGCGACCAGAAGCCGTCGTCGTCCCGCAGGGTCTGCCCCAGGTGGAGGTCACCGTGGACCCGCTGGACCGGCCAGCCGCGCCCCGTGTCCCCCAGTGCCCCGACGGCGTCGAAGGCGGTGCGCAGGCCCGGTACGTACGGGACGAGTGCCGGGACCGCCTGGGCGGCTGCCTCCAGGCGCTCCACCATCCCGGCCACCAGGTTCCTGGTGCGGTCGTGGGCCAGTGGGGGAGTGGGCAGCGCGGCGGCGAGGGCCGTGTGCACCTCCGCGGTCGCCCGGCCGAGCGCGTGCGCCTCGGGGAGGAAGTCCCGTCCGGCGGCCAGGGCGGCGAGCGCGAGCTGCCATCCGTCCTGCGCACCGCGCAGGAAGGGCTGCAGCACGCCGAGCGTGAGGGGCTCCGGACCCGTCGTCGCCTCGAACCAGGCCACCGGCGCGGGTACCCGGCCGCAGCCCTCGCGGCCGAGCGCGAGCGGCAGTTCGAGATCGGGGTTGGTGCCGGGGAAGACCCGGCGGAAGATCTTCAGGATGAAGGCGTCGCCGAAGACCAGCGAGGAGTTGGACTGCTCCGTGTCCAGGACGCGCGGGGTGAGTCCCGGGGGGATCGGTTCCGCCCTGTCGAAGCGGAGCGGGCCGAGGGATCCGGGATTACGGAATCGTTCCAGCAGGAGGTCGGCGACCCGCGGGTCGTGCAGTCCCTCGTACAGGGTGCGGCCGGCCAGCGGGCCTTCCGCGACGTGGCCGATGCGCGCGTCGGCCAGCCGTGGGGGCAGCGTGGTGCGCACCCCCAGCAGGAGCTGGTAGCAGTCACCCCGGTCCGGAGCGGGACGTCCGCCCGGCTGGTGGACCCGGACGAGCAGGTGCAGCAGTCCGGGGCCGGTGCCCGCGGTGTCCAGGGGCAGTATCTCGGTGGCGGCGACGAGGGAGAACCCGGTGACGGGCTTTCCCTTGCCCGCGAACCACCGCTGCCGGGGCACCCACTCGTGGAGCAGCGGGGCGAGCGACGGCAGCAGGGCCGTCGTGCCCGTGGCGCTCGTCGAGTGTCTTCTTGTCGTCTTTCTCGATGTTGTGCTCTTCGCCAGGGCGACTCGAGTGGATGCAGCCTCCGACATGGCATCGCGTCCTTTCCCCGGGCACACCACAGGATGCGAAGAGTGTCCCGGATTGCGGCAATGGCTGTCCGGCTGTGCGGGACGTGTCGGGTGAGGAAAGTCCGTACGGACTCGATCAAGGGGCCACAAAGACCCCGATGGAGCCCGGAAGTGCTCGATACGGGGGAGAGTGCCCCGAGCGGGGCGGCGGAAACCGCCCCGCGGGCGGCGCCTCGACGGTGAGGCGCCGTCAGCCGGCCGTCACGGCGGTCAGCCGACCGGGGCGTCCTTCCGCATCCGGAACCAGTAGAAGCCGTGCCCCGCCAGCGTCAGCAGGTAGGGCCACTGACCGACGGCCGGGAAGCGCACCCCGCCGATCAGCTCCACCGGATGGCGCCCGTCGAAGTCCCGCAGATCGAGCTCCGTGGGCTGTGCGAACCGCGAGAAGTTGTGGACGCACATCACGAGATCGTCCTTGTACTCGCGGGTGAACGCGAGGACGGCGGGGTTGGACGACGGCAGTTCGCTGTACGAGCCGAGGCCGAACGCCGGGTTCTGCTTCCGGATCTCGATCATGCGGCGCGTCCAGTGCAGCAGTGAGGACGGCGACGCCATCGACGCCTCCACGTTGGTGACCTGGTAGCCGTAGACCGGGTCCATGATCGTGGGGAGGTAGAGCCGCCCCGGATCGCTGGAGGAGAAGCCGGCGTTGCGGTCGGGCGTCCACTGCATCGGGGTGCGCACGGCGTCGCGGTCACCCAGCCAGATGTTGTCGCCCATCCCGATCTCGTCCCCGTAGTAGAGGATCGGTGAGCCGGGCAGGGAGAGCAGCAGGGCCGTGAACAGCTCGATCTGGTTGCGGTCGTTGTCCAGGAGAGGTGCCAGACGCCGGCGGATGCCGATGTTGGCCCGCATCCGCGGATCCTTGGCGTACTCCGCGTACATGTAGTCGCGCTCTTCGTCCGTGACCATCTCGAGCGTGAGCTCGTCGTGGTTGCGCAGGAAGATGCCCCACTGGCAGCCCGACGGGATCTCCGGGGTCTTCGCCAGGATCTCGGAGACCGGGTAGCGGCTCTCGCGCCGTACGGCCATGAAGATGCGGGGCATCACCGGGAAGTGGAACGCCATGTGGCACTCGTCGCCGCCGGCGGTGTAGTCGCCGAAGTAGTCGACGACGTCCTCCGGCCACTGGTTGGCCTCGGCCAGCAGGACCGTGTCCGGGTAGTTGGCGTCGATCTCCTTGCGGACCCGCTTGAGGAAGCCGTGGGTCTCGGGGAGGTTCTCGCAGTTGGTGCCCTCGCGCTGGTAGAGGTAGGGCACGGCGTCGACCCGGAAGCCGTCGATGCCCAGGTCCAGCCAGAAGCGCAGGGCCGAGATGATCTCCTCCTGCACCGCCGGGTTCTCGTAGTTGAGATCGGGCTGGTGCGAGAAGAACCGGTGCCAGTAGTACTGCTTGCGGACCGGGTCGAAGGTCCAGTTGGACGTCTCCGTGTCGACGAAGATGATCCGCGCGTCCGGGAACTGCTTGTCGTCGTCGGCCCAGACGTAGTAGTCGCCGTACGGCCCGTCCGGGTCGGTGCGGGACTGCTGGAACCAGTCGTGCTGGTCGCTCGTGTGGTTCATGACGAAGTCGATGATCACGCGCATGCCGCGCTGGTGCGAGGCGTCGACGAACTCCACGAAGTCGGCGAGGTCGCCGAACTCGGGAAGCACGGCGGTGTAGTCGGAGACGTCGTAACCGCCGTCGCGCAGGGGCGACTTGAAGAACGGCGGCAGCCAGAGGCAGTCGACGCCCAGCCACTGCAGGTAGTCGAGCTTGGCGGTGAGGCCCTTGAGGTCACCGACGCCGTCCCCGTTGGAGTCCTGGAAGGACCGGACGAGTACCTCGTAGAAGACGGCGCGCTTGAACCAGTCGGGATCGCGGTCCTTGGCGGGAGTGTCCTCGAACAGGTCGTGGACAGGCTCATTGACGATCATGGTGTGGGTGACCCTCCGGTCGGCGGGGACGGTCGCAGGACCGCGATGTGCGCGGGCGTGACGCCCGGCTCTAGGCGCACATAGAAGGTCCTGCCCCAGTGATAGGTGTCGCCGGTGAGCTCGTCGCGCACCGGCACGCGCTCGTGCCGGTCGAGGCCGAGCCGCGGCATGTCCAACGAGACCGTGGCCTCCTGGGTGTGGTGAGGGTCGAGGTTGACGACCACCAGGACGATGTCCGAACCGGAGCGCTTGCTGTAGACGAGCAGCGCCTCGTTGTCGACGTGGTGGAAGTGGATGTCGCGCAGTTGCTGGAGTGCCGGATGGCGACGGCGGATCCGGTTGAGAGAGGTGATCAGGGGGGCGAGCGTGCGGCCCTCACGTTCCGCGGACTCCCAGTCCCTGGGCCTGAGTTGGTACTTCTCGGAGTCCTGGTACTCCTCGCTCCCGGGACGCACCGGGGTGTTCTCGTACAGCTCGAAGCCCGCGTACACGCCCCAGGAGGGGGACAGCGTCGCTGCCAGGACGGCCCGGGCCGCGAAGGCGGCCGGCCCGCCTTCCTGGAGGTAACCGGGGAGAATGTCGGGCGTGTTCACGAAGAAGTTGGGCCGCATGTACGAGGAACTCTCGCCCGAGAGCCCGGTCGCGTACTCGGTCAGTTCCTGCTTCGTGTTACGCCAGGTGAAGTACGTGTAGGACTGCTGGAAGCCGACCGCGGCCAGCGTGCGCATCATCGCCGGGCGGGTGAAGGCCTCCGCCAGGAAGATCACGTCCGGGTCGGTGCCGTTGATGTCGGCGATCACCTTCTCCCAGAAGACCACCGGCTTGGTGTGCGGGTTGTCGACGCGGAAGATCCGTACGCCGTGCTCCATCCAGAACCGCAGGATGCGGACGGTCTCCGTGACGATCCCGCGCAGGTCCGTGTCGAACGCGATCGGATAGATGTCCTGGTACTTCTTGGGCGGGTTCTCGGCGTAGGCGATGGAGCCGTCGGAGCGGTGGTGGAACCACTCCGGGTGCTCCTTCACCCAGGGGTGGTCCGGGGAGCACTGGAGGGCGAAGTCGAGCGCGATCTCCATCCGCAGGGTGCGGGCCGTCGCGACGAAGTGGTCGAAGTCCTCGATCGTGCCCAGGTCCGGGTGGACGGCGTCGTGCCCGCCCTCGGCCGAGCCGATCGCCCAGGGCACGCCGGGGTCGTCGGCGCCGGGGGAGAGGCTGTTGTTCGGGCCCTTGCGATGGGTCGTCCCGATCGGGTGGACCGGCGGGAGGTAGACGACGTCGAACCCCATCGCGGCCACGGCGGGAAGCCGCTCGGCCGCGGTGCGGAAGGTGCCGCTGACCAGCCGGGGAGCGGGCGCGGAGACCTCCGCGGAGACCGCGGGGCCCTTCCTGCGCGCGGCGGCCGCGGTCTTCGCGGTCTTCGTGGCACGCGGCTTCCGGGCGGGCTTCGCGGGGGCCGGCTCCTCCATGCGCGCGCCCTCGGAGCGCGGGAAGAGCTCGTACCAGGAGCCGTACAGGGCGCGCCGGCGCTCGACGGTGAGCGGCATCGCCCGTGACGCGGTGACCAGTTCGCGCAGGGGGTGGCGGCCGAGCGCCTCGTCCACCTCGGCCGCCAGCGCCGCGGCGAGGCGGGAGGCCGCCGGACGGTCCGTGTCACGCAGCGCGTCGACGGCGGCCAGTACGGCCTCGCGCCCGTCCTGCTTCGGTACGCCCTCGGCGGCGCGGGCGTAGAGCTCGGCGCCCTCCTGGAGGACCAGCTCCGTGTCGATTCCCGCCGGGATCTTGATCCGCGCGTGGGCGCGCCAGGTGGTGACCGGATCGCTCCACGCCTCGACCGTGTACGTCCAGCGGCCCTCCGACTCCGGGGTGACGTCGGCGCCCCACCGGTCCGTGCCGGGAGCGAGCTCGCGCATCGGCGTCCAGGGGCCGGGCCGCCCGCCGGCGTCGCACAGCACCACGTTGGCGGCGACGGCGTCGTGTCCCTCGCGGAACACCGTGGCGCTGACCTCGAAGGTCTCGCCCGCGACGGCTTTGGCGGGCCGTCTGCCGCAGTCGACGAGCGGACGGACGTCCAGGACGGGAATGCGACCGATCATGGAATCACCTGGGGGTCGGAGCTCGGCATGCACGGCGTGCGACGGCGTGAGGGGCTGACCGCGCGCGCCGCGATGGTGGGGTTGCGTCCTTTGTAGCTGCTCGGTCGTCGGCTGGCGGGCTGTGGGCATGGCCGCTCCTGTCCGCGTTCACTCGAATGGCCTCGAATGGCAGGTGCACGGGGGTTCGACCTCGGACCGGGGCACCTGGGATGTGCAGCGCGGGGGTGTTACCGGGGGAGCCTTCCCACCGCTTTCCGGCGGGCAACCCGGCGGCGTGTTAACTCCTTGGTGCAACGGATGCACGCGCTGTGGGCCGCGCGCCGGTCCCCCGGCCGTCACGCGGGCACCTCCGAAGCCTTCCCTGTGGTGCGGGGTGCCACAAGTCCGCGTGAGGAGGGGAAATCAGCCATATCGCCCGTGACAGAGGTGTACGTAACTGGCGCATCTGGCCCATGGGGCGAGAGGGGTCACAGGTGTCTGCGGGAAGCCAGTGGCAGGGGTGGCGCAGGAGCCTGCGGAGAGAGGGCGCGCACGGTGCCGCGCCAGGGACGGGGGCGGCCGTACCGCGCGGCGGGGGAACCACTGAGCCGGGCGCGCGCCGTGTCTGCGTACGGCGGTACACCGCTACCTTCGAGGGTGACGGAGAGGGCGCCCACCGTCGTGCGTCCCCTCGGATCCGTAGGTCCCCTGTAAAGGTGGGATACGTGAAGGCCATTCGTCGATTCACCGTGCGTCCCGTCCTCCCCGAACCCCTGCGACCGCTCAGCGACCTCGCCCGCAACCTGCGCTGGTCCTGGCACAACGAGACCCAACAGCTCTTCCAGGCGGCCGACCCGGAGGGCTGGCGGCCCGCGGACGCCGATCCCGTGCGTCTGCTCGGCGCCGTCTCCGCCGCGCGCCTGGGCGAGCTGGCCGGGGACCAGCACTTCCTGGGCCGGCTCACCGAGGTCTCCCAGGACCTCCGGGAGTACCTCGACGGCCCGAGGTGGTATCAGGACCAGCTCGCCCAGGGCGCGGAGCTCCCCGCGGCCATCGCCTACTTCTCCCCCGAATTCGGGGTCACCGCCGCCCTGCCCCAGTACTCGGGCGGACTCGGCATCCTGGCAGGCGACCACCTGAAGGCCGCCAGTGACCTGGGCGTGCCCCTCATCGGGGTCGGCCTGCTCTACCGGCACGGCTACTTCCGCCAGAGCCTCTCCCGGGACGGCTGGCAGCAGGAGCACTACCCCGTCCTCGACCCCAACGAGCTGCCGCTCACCCTCCTGCGGGAGGCCGACGGCACCCCCAGCAGGGTGATGCTCGCACTGCCCGGCGGCCGCTCGCTGTACGCCTCGGTCTGGCAGGCCCAGGTCGGGCGTGTCCCGCTGCTGCTCCTCGACTCCGACGTCGAGGAGAACGCGCCGGGCGAGCGCGACGTCACCGACCGGCTCTACGGCGGCGGCAGCGACCACCGGCTGCTCCAGGAGATGCTGCTCGGCATCGGCGGGGTGCGCGCCGTGCGCACCTACTGCCGTCTGACCGGGCACGCCGCCCCCGAGGTGTTCCACACCAACGAGGGGCACGCCGGCTTCCTCGGCCTGGAACGCATCCGGGAACTCTCCGAGAACGGCCTCGACTTCGACGCAGCCCTGGAGGTCGTGCGGGCCGGCACGGTCTTCACCACCCACACCCCGGTGCCCGCCGGGATAGACCGCTTCGAACGCCAGCTCGTGGCCCGCCACTTCGGCGACGACGGCGAGCTGCCCGGGGTCGGTGTGGAGCGGATCCTGCGCCTGGGCATGGAGACCTACCCCGGCGGTGAGCCCGACCTGTTCAACATGGCGGTCATGGGACTGCGGCTCGCCCAGCGGGCCAACGGGGTCTCCACCCTGCACGGAGCCGTCAGCCGGGAGATGTTCTCCGGGCTGTGGCCGGGATTCGACCCCTCCGAGGTGCCGATCACCTCGGTGACCAACGGAGTGCACGCCCCGACCTGGGTCGCGCCCGAGGTTCTCCGGCTCGGTGCCGGCACCTTCGGCTCCGAACGCGCGGAGAGCGCACTCGCCGGAGCCGGAGCCGGAGCCGGCCGTGAGGCCGGCGGCGCGGCCGGCACCCCCGGGCGCTGGGACGCCGTGACGGCCGTCCCCGACCGGCAGGTCTGGGAGCTGCGCCGGGGGCTGCGAGAGCAGCTCGTCACCGAGGTGCGCAAGCGGCTCCACGCCTCCTGGCGCGGGCGCGGCGCGGGCACGGCCGAGCTGGGCTGGATCGACGACGTCCTCGACCCGGACGTACTGACCATCGGCTTCGCCCGCCGGGTGCCCTCGTACAAGCGGCTGACGCTCATGCTCCACGACCGGGAGCGGCTGCGGGAGCTGCTGCTCCATCCGACGCACCCGATCCAGATCGTCGTCGCCGGCAAGGCCCACCCCGCCGACGACGGCGGCAAGCGGCTGGTCCAGGAGCTGGTGAGGTTCGCGGACGACCCCAGGGTCCGCCACCGCATCGTCTTCCTCCCGGACTACGGCATGGGGATGGCCCAGAAGCTCTATCCGGGCTGCGACGTCTGGCTCAACAACCCGCTGCGCCCGCTGGAGGCGTGCGGCACCAGCGGGATGAAGGCGGCGCTCAACGGCTGCCTCAACCTCTCCGTGCGCGACGGCTGGTGGGACGAGTGGTTCGAGCCGGACTTCGGGTGGGCGATCCCCACCGCGGACGGCTCCGCCATCGACGAGGAGCGGCGCGACCAGCTGGAGGCGAACGCCCTCTACGCGCTGCTCGAGGACCGGGTCGCCCCCCGCTTCTACGACCGCAACGCCGAGGGCCTGCCCGAGCGGTGGATCGAGATGGTCCGCCGCACCCTGGTCACCCTGGGGCCCAAGGTCCTCGCGGGACGCATGGTGCGTGAGTACGTCGAAAGGCTCTACGCCCCCGCCGCGTTGTCCCGCCGGGCGCTGGAGCCGGCCGCTGCCCGTGAGCTCGCCTCCTGGAAGAGCAGGATCCGCGCGGCCTGGCCGCAGGTCGCGGTCGACCATGTGGAGGCCTCCGTCGACACGGTCGTCGGCGGCTCGGCGGAGCTGGGGTCCACCCTGGCGCTCCGGGTCCGGATCGCCCTGGGCGGCCTCGAGCCGGAGGACGTGGAGGTGCAGGCGGTCGCCGGGCGGGTCGACTCCGGGGACGCGATCGCGGAGGCCCGGACGTTCCCGCTGAAGCCGGCGGGCGGTCACGACCTGGAGGGCCGCTGGCTCTACGAGGGCCCCCTCGCCCTCGACCGTACGGGCCCCTACGGCTACACCGTGCGTGTCCTGCCCTCCCACCGGCTGCTCGCCTCGGGTGCGGAACTCGGTCTGGTGGCGGTGCCGAACGCGTCCACGGGCGACGGCGGCGGGGTGCTCCTGCGCTGACGGCGCTCGCTCACGGTGGGCCCGGCGTGCTTCCGCGCCGGGCCCACCCGTGCGACCGCGCAGGGGACCGCGAACCGGCACGGGTGCTTTCGCCGTGACCTCGCTAACATGACAGCCCTGCCGGTGTGGCCCGGGGCCACCGACATCACAGCGGTGCGTCCCACCGGACGCGAGTGGAGGTCAGCACGGTGAACGGCGGCGGAGGCCGAGCGAGACGCCTGACCCGTCGGCTGGCTTCGCAGAACGGGACGGCGCGGCAGCTGAGCGCCCGGCATCCGGAGCCCGCCGCGCCGCCGCGGAGCGACCGCTTCACCACGGCCGCCCGAATGCGGTGGCTCAACGCGGCGAGCACACGGATCGGAACGACCCTCGATCTGGAGAGCACCGCCGAGGAACTGGCAGCCTTCAGCGTGCCCAGGCTGGCCGACGCCGCCGCCGTCGACCTGCTGGAGTCCGTGCTGCGCGGCGAGGAGGGTGAGCGCGTCACCGGAACCGCGGTGCCCGTCACCCGCGCCATGGCGGTCCGGGCCGTCGACGCGCTGCAGGAGCTCGAACCGTCCCCGGTGGGCGAGGTGGTGGACCGGCGCGAGCGCCGCGAGACGCTGCTGACGACCGAGTGTCTGCGCAACGGCCGGCCCGTACTGGTCAGCCGGATGACACCGCAGGACTACACGCGCGTCGCGCCGACGGCCAGCGCGGAGGCGGCGATGCGACGGCAGGGCGTCCACAGCTATCTCGCCGTGCCCCTGATCGCCCGCGGCGTCCTCCTGGGCTCCGCGGACTTCGTACGCGCCGGCGACCGCCCGCCCTTCAACCGCGCGGACCTGGAACTGGCGAGCCAACTGGCTTCCATGGCAGCCGTCTTCATAGACAACGCCCGGCTCTACGGCCGTGAGCGCGAGCACGTCGTCTCGCTCCAGCGCTCCCTCCTCCCGCGCGCCACGCCGCACACCCCGGGCCTGCGGGTGCACGCCCACTACGCGCCCGCCGTCGACGCGCACGGGGTGGGCGGCGACTGGTACGACGTGGTGGCGCTCCCCAGCGGACGCACGGCGCTGGTCGTCGGCGACGTCACCGGCCACGGTCTGCCCGCCGCCGCCACGATGGGCCGGCTGCGCACGGTCGCCCGCACGCTCATGATGCTGGACATCGCTCCCGACCGTCTTCTCGCCCGGCTCGACCTGGCCACCCGCGATCTGGAGGACGACCAGGTCGCCACGTGTCTCTGCGCCGTCTACGACCCCGCGGACTCCAGCTACACGCTCGCGAGCGCGGGCCATCCGCCACCGCTCCTGGTGGACGCGGGCGGGACCGCCCGCTATCTCGACGTGCCGGTCGGCGCGCCGCTGGGCGCCGGGGTCATCCCGTACGACCCCCTCCGGGTGCGCGGCCCGGTGGGCGGGCGGCTGATGTTCTACACCGACGGGCTGATCAAGACACGTACCGACGACGTGGACGTCCAGCTGGAGGGGCTGCGCGCGGCGGTGGCCGCGATGGCGCCGGAGCGGATCGACGCCGGAGGCCCGCTCACCTCGCCGCGGCAGGACGACGGCCGGTTCGACGAGGCGGTGCTGCTGGTCGCCGGCGGTCACGAGCTGTCGCCCGACGTGCGGCTGCGGGAGTGGGACCTGCCGACGGAGGGCAATCCCGCCTCCACCGCGCGCAAGCTGGTCACCGAGCAGCTCTCGCGGTGGGGCCTGGCCGAACTCGCCGACGTGACGGAGCTGGTGGTCAGCGAACTGGTCGGCAACGCCCTGCGCTACGGCGGCGGCCCCGGCCGGCTCCGGCTGGTGTGCGACGAGCGGCTCCAGGTGGAGCTCGCGGACACCGGGCCGGACCTGCCGCAGATCCAGCACGCCGACGTCAGCGACGAGGGCGGCCGGGGTCTCCAGCTCATCAACCTGCTGTGCCGCAGGTGGGGTTCGTGCCGAACGGCGACCGGGAAGATCGTCTGGGCGGAGCAGGTCATCCCCGGGCGGGGCCCGGACTCCGCGCGCTGAACACGTGGTACGGCCCCGGGGAGCACGCTCCCCGGGGCCGTACCACTGTGTGTCCACCTTCCGTGCGACGCCTGCTCAGCGTCCCCGGACCTGGATCAGAAGGTGAGCTTGACGCTGTTGAAGGTGCCGGTGTCGCCGGAGTAGGCGTCCTGGACCCTCAGGTTCCACGTGCCGTTGGCCACCTCGGAGGAGGCGTTGACCGTGTAGGTCGCCACCACGTTGTCCGCGGAGTCGCTCGACGAGGAGTTCTTCAGGCGGTACGCCGTCCCGTCCGGGGCGACCAGGTCGAGGACGAGGTCACCGCGGTAGGTGTGGCTGATGTTGACCGCCACGGACAGGGTGCTCGGAGCGTTGCCGGTGACGCCGCTGACGACGACCGGGAAGCTGGTGGTGCTGCGGTCGGCGAGGGCCTTCACGGTCGTGTTCTGGAAGACCTTGCCACCCGGGTCGGGGTCGCCGCCGCCGGGGCGGGAGCCCACGGCGATGCCGGCCCAGGCGTTGGCGACCGCGGTGTACTCGGCGCTCGTGGCGCCGTACAGCTCACCGGCCACGGCCAGCGTCCCGGTGCGGGCCGCGGCGTAGTTCGTGGTGGAGGTGAACTTCGTGGTGAGCGCCTTGAACCAGATCTGCAGCGCCTTGTCCCGGCCGATGCCGGTCACCGGGAGGCCGTCGGACGTCGGGGAGTTGTACGCCACCCCGTTGACGGTCTTGGCGCCGCTGCCCTCGGAGAGCAGGTAGAAGAAGTGGTTCGCCGGGCCCGAGGAGTAGTGGACGTCGATCGAGCCGAGGCCGGAGTACCACGCGTCCTTGGACGCGCCGTCCTTGCTCGGCTTGTCCATGTAGCGCAGCGGGGTGCCGTTGCCGTTGATGTCGATCTTCTCGCCGACGAAGTAGTCACCCGGGTCCGAGGCGGTGTCGGAGTAGAACTCCACGCCCGCGGCGAAGATGTCCGAGGTCGCCTCGTTGAGCCCGCCCGACTCGCCGCTGTAGTTGAGGCCCGCGGTGTTGGAGGTGACGCCGTGCGTCATCTCGTGCGCCGCCACGTCCAGCGAGGTCAGGGGCTTGAGGTTGCCGCTGCCGTCCCCGTAGGTCATGCAGAAGCAGCTGTCGGACCAGAACGCGTTGACGTAGTTGTTGCCGTAGTGGACGCGGGAGTACGCGCCGACGCCGTCGCCCCGGATGCCGCTGCGGCCCATGACGTTCTTGTAGAAGTCCCAGGTCTCCGCCGCGCCGTAGTGGGCGTCGGCGGCGGCGGTCTCCAGGTTCGACGCGCTGCCGTTGCCCCAGACGTCGTCGGCGCCGGAGAACAGCGTCCCGGTGCCCGACGTACCGCGGTTGAGGTTGTACGTCTTGTGGTTGCCGCGCGCGCTGTCGGTGAGGTTGTACGAGCTGCCGGAGCCGGAGGTCCCCAGCGTCACCGTGCCGTTGTACTGGGTGTTGCCGGTGCCGTTCTCGATGGCCTGCCACTCGAAGAGCTTGGCGCCGGAGGAGGCGTCCGTGATGACGTGCAGCTCGTTCGGCGTGCCGTCGTGCTGGAGGCCGCCGACCACGGTCTCGTAGGCGAGCTGCGGGGTGCCGCTCGCCGCCCAGACGACCTTGCGCGGGGCCTTGCTCGCCTCGGTGCTCTTCGAGCCGTCGGCCCGGGCCGCGGTGAGCGCCTGCTTCTCGGCCTTGGCCGGCGCGACGTCCGCCGTCGTGCCGACCGCCTTCAGCTGCGCGCCGGTCGCCTTGGAAGCCTTGGTGACGCCCTGGGTCGCCCCGGCCTTCGACTCGGCCACGACCAGGTCGCCGCCGAGGACGGGGAGGCCGCCGAGGGTGCGCTCGTAACGGGTGTGGGTGGTGCCGTCGACGTCCTTGACGACGTCGCGCACCACGAGCTTCTCCGTGGGGCCGAGCCCCAGTTCCTCGGCGGTGGCCGCCTTGGTGGAGTTCGCCTCCCGGAGCAGTGCGGCGCGCTGGGCGGGGGAGAGCTTCGCGGGGAGGGCGCCGGGGTCGGCGCCCTTCACCGCGGCGGCGGGGGCCGCGGTCGCGCCTTCGGAGGCGGCCGTTGCGGCACCGCCCTGCATTCCGACGGCGAGGAGGGCGGCTGCGGCGATCAGAGCGCCGGTCGCTGTGGCACGACGGCTGGGCGTGGGTCTCACGCGGACTCCTTCTGCGAGGGGGGCTTACGGCCCACTGGGTGAGCGGACCGGGCAGAGCAGGCGGTGCGTGGAACGGGGGAAGAGTGCCACCGGAACCATGTGTGTGTCAGGACCGCGTCAACACAATGGCCGGAAGTCGTCCGTTGCCGGAAGTGCCGTGTTCGTTAAGCGGACGTTTCGCCCTGTGTCGTTCCGATGGCACGGGAAGGTCGCCCGGAGGGTGACAGCCCTTGCCCCGCAGGGTGGCAAAGGGTTTCGACCGCATCCCGCGCCGGCGGGGCGGAGGGGCGGCGACCGAGGGGTGAGACGGGCCTGCGCTATGGCTGGATCCGCGAGTCCCGGTGAGGCGGCCCGGGGGGGCCGGGAGTCGTACGCGACGTACGCCGAGGCGCTGTCCGGTGCCATCCTGCGCCGCCACGGCGGCGAGGTGCTGTACGCCGGCGACGGGGGCAGCGCCCTGGTGGCCGGGACGGGGCAGGAGTGGGACGCCGTGCTCCTCGTCCGCTACCCGAGCCGCACGGCGTTCGCCGGCATGGTCGCCGACCCCGAGTACCAGCAGGTGACAGCGCTGCGAACCGCGGCCCTCACCGAAGCCGTCCTCCAGCCCACACGGCCCTGGGGCCCCGCGGGGGCCCGCGGCGCCGCCTGAGGTCCGGCCGGGCGGGGGGCGGGCCGGTGCTCCGGCCCGCCCCCGTCAGGCCAGGCTCTCCCGCCACGCCTTGTGCAGCCCGGCGAACCGGCCCGTGCCGCCGATGAGTTCGGCCGGGGTGCCGTCCTCCACGATCCGGCCGTCCTCCATCACCAGCACCCGGTCCGCGATCTCCACCGTCGACAGGCGGTGCGCGATCACCACCGCGGTGCGGCCGTGCAGCACGGTGTCCATCGCCCGCTGCACCGCCCGCTCCCCGGGGACGTCGAGCGAGCTGGTGGCCTCGTCGAGGATCAGGACCGCCGGGTCGGCGAGCAACGCGCGTGCGAAAGCCACCAGTTGGCGCTGGCCGGCGGAGATGCGGCCGCCGCGCTTGCGTACGTCGGTGTCGTACCCGTCGGGCAGGGAGCTGATGAAGTCGTGCGCCCCGATGGCCTTGGCGGCGTGCTCGATCTCCTCGGGCGTCGCCTCCGGACGGCCGATCGCGATGTTCTCGGCGATCGTCCCCGAGAACAGGAACGCCTCCTGGGTCACCATCACCACACCCCGCCGCAGCTCCGCCGTCGCCAGGTCGCGGAGATCGGTGCCGTCCAGCAGGACCCGTCCCTCGGTCGGGTCGTAGAAACGTGCCAGCAGCTTGGCCAGCGTCGACTTGCCCGCCCCCGTCGAGCCGACCACCGCCACGGTCCGGCCCGCCGGGATCGTCAGGTCGAAGCGCGGCAGGACCTCGCCCCCCGTGCGGTAGGCGAACCGCACCCCGTCGAAGGCGACCTCACGGCCCGGATGCTCACCGGCCGGTGCCGGCAGGGCCTTCGGCTCGGAGGGCTCGGGCACGGCGGGTGTCTGCGCCAGCAGGCCCGCGATCTTCTCCAGCGAGGCGGCCGCCGACTGGTAGGAGTTGAGGAACATCGCCAGCCGGTCGATCGGGTCGTACAGCCGGCGCAGATAGAGCACCGCCGCGGCGAGCACGCCGAGCGCCAGCGTGCCCGACGCCACCCGTGAGGCACCCCAGAGGACCATCGCGGCGACGGCCGTGTTGGCGACGAGCCGTGAGCCGACCACGTAACGGGCCATCTCCAGGAGCGCGTCTCCGTTCCTCCGCTCGTGGCGGCGGTTGAAGACCGCGAAGTCCCTGTCGTTGGCCGGCTCCCTGCGGAAGGCCTGGACGGGACGGATCCCGTTCATCGTCTCGGCGAACTTCACGATCACCTCGGCCATCGCGGAGGAGCGCGCCGAGTAGGCCTCGGTGGCCCGCCGGCGGTAGGTGCGCACCAGCAGGTACAGCGGGACGAAGGAGGCCACCGCGATGGCGCCGATCCCGAGGTCGAGCCAGAGCAGCATCAGGGAGATCGAGACGAACGACAGGATCACCCCGACGAGTTCCTGAAGCCCCTCGCTCAGCAGCTCCCTCAGGGACTCCACGTCCGTGGTCGAGCGGGAGATCAGCCGCCCTGAGGTGTAGCGCTCGTGGAAGTCCACGCTCAGCGCCTGCGCATGACGGAAGATCCGCCCGCGCAGGTCGAGCAGCACGTCCTGGTTGATCCGCGCGGCCGCCCGGATGAAGGCGTACTGGAGCAGCCCCGCACCGACCGAGCACACCGCGTACCCGATGCCGACGGCCGCCAGGGGGCCGTAGTCGTGGTCCCGGAAGGCGGGCACCCCGCTGTCGATGGCGTACGCCACCAGCAGTGGCCCCGCCTGGACGGCGGCCTGCTGGACGAGGAGCAGCAGCGAGGCCACCACCACCCTGGCCCGCATCGGTGCGAGGAGGGAGGCGAGCAGGGCGCGGGTGGCCCCCGGAGGCGCGGGCAGGGCATCGGCGTCGAACAGGTCGCCGTCCGGCCCCTCCCGGCCGGTCCCCTTCTCCGGCAGGTCCTCGCCGGTGAGGGCTGGTCCGTCGGCAGTCGTACTGGTCATCGGGTGCCGCCCTCCTCGGGGACGAGAACGCCGGCGCCCTCGGCACCGGACATCAGCCAGGCGTACTCGGCGTTGGTGCGCAGGAGTTCCTGATGGGTTCCCACGGCGCTGATCCGGCCCTCGGAGAGCAGCGCCACCCGGTCGGCGAGCATCACCGTGGACGGCCGGTGGGCGACGACCACGGCCGTGGTCTCCTCCAGCACGCGCCGCAGAGCGGCCTCCACCAGCGTCTCCGTATGCACGTCCAGTGCGGAGAGCGGGTCGTCGAGCACCAGGAAGCGCGGCGCGCCGACGACGGCGCGGGCCAGGGCGAGCCGCTGCCGCTGGCCTCCGGACAGGCTCAGACCCTGCTCGCCGACCTGGGTGTCGACGCCTTCGGGGAGGTCGTGCACGAAGCCGGCCTGGGCGACCGACAGCGCACGGTGCAGCTCCTGCGGGCTCGCGCCCTCCGCGCCCATGAGCACGTTCTCCCCGACGGACGCGGAGAAGAGGGTCGGCTCCTCGAAGGCCACCGACACCAGCTCGCGCAGCCGGGACCGCTCCATGGCGGCGACGTCCTCGCCGTCCAGCAGGATGCGGCCGCCGGTGACCTCGTGCAGCCGGGGGACGAGCGAGGTCAGCGTCGTCTTCCCGGAGCCCGTGGCCCCCACCAGGGCCATCGTCTCCCCAGGGCGGATCCGCAGATCGATCCGGGCCAGGACGGGCGGTGATCCGGGATCGGCGTCGGGATAGCGGAACTCCACCCCGTCGAAGACGATGCCCGCCCCCGCGTCCCTGTTCCCGGACCCGGGTCCTTCGGGTTCCGGCTCCTCCGCGACGTCCATGACCTCGAAGTAGCGGTCGGCGGCGGTCGCCGACTCCTGGCTCATCGCGAGGAGGAAGCCGATCGAGTCGACGGGCCAGCGCAGCGCGAGGGCCGTCGAGAGGAACGCGACGAGCGTCCCCGCCGACAGGCCGCCGTCCGCGACCTCGATCGTCCCGAGGACCAGCGCCGCACCGATCGCCAGTTCGGGGATGGCGGTGACGAGCGCCCAGATCCCGGCGAGCAGACGGGCCTTCCCCAGCTCCGTGGTGCGCAGTCGCCCGGCGAGCGCGCGGAAGGCCAGTGCCTGGCTGCGGTTGCGCCCGAAGCCCTTGACGATGCGGATGCCCAGCACGCTCTCCTCGACGACCGTCGTCAGATCGCCGACCTGGTCCTGGGCCCTGCGCGCCACCAGCGCGTACTTCGTCTCGAAGAGCGAGCACAGGATCATCAGCGGGACGGCGGGCGCGAGGAGCACCAGCCCCAGCGACCATTCCTGGACGAACAGGATGATGAAGCCGACCAGGATCGTCGTCCCGTTGACCAGCAGGAACGTCAGCGGGAAGGCCAGGAACATCCGCATCAGCATCAGGTCCGTGGTCCCGCGCGACAGCAGCTGGCCCGAGGGCCAGCGGTCGTGGAACGCCACCGGGAGGCGCTGGAGATGGCGGTAGAGATCGGCGCGCATCGACGCCTCGACACCCGCGAGCGGCCGGGCCACGAGCCACCGCCTCAGCCCGAAGAGCCCTGCCTCCACGATCCCCAGCAGGAACAGGTAGAGCGCCCCCAGCCACACCCCGCCCGGATCACGGTCCGCGACGGGACCGTCCACCATCCACTTCAGGATCAGCGGGATCACCAGGGCGAGGCAGGACGCGAGCATCGCCACGAGGGCGGCGGCGATCCAGCGCGCACGCACCGGTCTGACGTAGGGCCACAGACGCAGGAGTGAGCGCACGGCGGACCGTTCCGTGGGCTCTGCAGGTTTTTCGGGCATCAGGACCGAGCCTATGGTTCACCACTGACATCGCTCACGTGGTTTTCCGGTCACGGGCCGCTGGTCGGAGCAGCCGGTCAACCGATCGGCTGATGCGCTTCCGAGCGTGACGGCGGATACCGCCGCCGCCCGCCCGCCGGAATCCTCGGGGGTATGGCAATCATCGAAGTGAACGGGGTCCACAAGGCCTACGGCGGCCGCCCCGCGGTCGACGGGGTCAGCTTCTCCGTCGAGGAGGGGGAGATCTTCGGGATCCTCGGCCCCAACGGAGCCGGCAAGACCACCACCGTCGAATGCGTCGAAGGACTGAGGGTCCCCGATGCGGGCAGCGTACGGGTCGCCGGGCTCGACCCCGCCACCGAGCGCGAGGCTGTCACCCAGCTGCTGGGCGCCCAGCTCCAGGAGAGCGAGCTCCAGCCCAAACTGACCGTCGGCGAGGCCCTGGAGCTCTACAGCGCCTTCTACCCGCATCCCGCCGACCGGAGCGCGCTCGCCGAACGGCTCGGGCTCCACGAGCACCTCGACCGCCGCTTCGCCAAACTGTCCGGCGGCCAGAAGCAGCGGCTCTTCATCGCGCTCGCGCTCATCGGCAACCCGAGGGTGCTCGTACTGGACGAGCTCACCACCGGCCTCGACCCCCGCGCCCGGCGGGACACCTGGCGCCTCATCGAGGAGATCAGGGACAGCGGGGTGACCGTCCTGCTGGTCACCCACTTCATGGAGGAGGCCCAGCGGCTCTGCGACCGGGTCGCCGTGATCGACAAGGGCCGGGTCGTCGCGCTCGACACCCCCGGAGGACTGACCGGCGGAGCGGCGGGATCGACCGCCATCTCCTTCACCCCCTCGGAGCCGATCGCCTGCACCGAACTCGAAGCGCTGCCGGGCGCCGTCTCCGTCGACGTGACCGGCCCCGGCGGCCGGGTGGTCATCCACGGAACGGACGAGACCGCCAACGCCGTGATCACGCTCCTGGCCCGCCGCCGCATCACCGCCCGTCAGCTGCGCGTCTCCGAGGCCGGCTTGGACGACGTCTTCCTCGACCTCACGGAGCAGGCATCATGACCATCACCGCAACGACCACGGCCGGGCCCCGCCCCGCCCCGCTCGCCGCCGTCCTCAGGACGGAGACCCGGCTCTTCCTGCGTGAACCCGGCAGCCTGTTCTGGATCCTCGTCTTCCCGGCCGCCCTGATGACGATCCTCGGCCTGATCCCGTCCTTCAGGGAGGCCGACGAGGCCCTCGGCGGACGCAGCGTCATCGACCTGTACGTACCGGTGGCCGTCCTGCTGGCCATGATCATGGCCGGACTCCAGGCCATGCCCCCGGTCCTCACCACCTACCGCGAGCGCGGCATCCTGCGCCGGATGTCGGCCACACCCGTGCGCCCCTCGGCGCTGCTCGCCGCCCAGATCGTGCTGCACGGCGCGGCCTCGCTGGGCTCGGCGGCCCTCGTGATGGCGGTCGGACGGATCGCGTTCGGCGTGCGGCTGCCGGGGCAGGCGCCCGGCTACGCGCTGGCCCTCCTCCTCGCCGTCGCCTGTGTCCTCGCCCTGGGCGCGACCATCTGCGCACTGTCCCGGACGTCCAAGGTCGCGACCGCCGTCGGTTCGGTGGCCTACCTCCTGATGATGTTCACCGCCGGCGTCTGGGTGCCGGTCCAGACCATGCCGGACCTGCTGCGCACGATCGTCGAGTTCACCCCGTTCGGTGCCGCCTCCCAGGCGATGGACCAGGCGGCATCCGGGGACTGGCCGGGCTGGGTGCACCTCGCGGTCATGGTGGTGTGGACCGTGGTGCTGGGCAGGGCGGCGACCAGGCTCTTCCGGTGGGAGTGACCGGCGTGGGGGAGACTGAGGGCACCGGGCGGAGGGGACACCATGAGTGGCGGCACGACGGCGGAGCAGCGGAGAGAACAGTTCCACCGGTACGGCCCGCACGCGATGCTCGGCCTGGCCCTCCTGATGGCCTGGCTCTCCGCGGGTCTTGTCGGAATGTCCCGGACCCAGATGTACGCGGCGGGAGGCATGGCTGCCGCGGCCTGGGCCCTCCAGGTGTGGTGGAACCGGTCCCGGCCCCGTCTGCCGACGGGGTCGCGGTCCGGCCGGGTCTACTACGTCCTACGGTCCGCGACAGGCTTCGCGCTCTGCTGGTGCAACCCGTTCTTCTCCATCTACGCCATCCTCGGCTACTTCGACGTGGGCATCCTTCTGCCGAAACGCTTCGTCCGCGCCGGACTCCTGTTCACCGCCGCCACGATGGCCGGCTCCCAGTCAGGCAGCGGGATGCCGCCGGTATCCCTCGTCAACTGGGCGGCTTTCATCGCCCTCTTCGCGTTGCACGCGGCACTGGCCTCCCTCTTCGGCGACCTGGACGCCCGTGAGGCAGCGAAGGCCAGACGCCAGACCGAGACCATCTCCGCGCTGGAACTCGCCAACACCCGGCTGGAACAGGCCCTCGCCGAGAACGCCACCCTGCACGCCCAACTCCTGCTTCAGGCACGGGAGGCCGGCGTCGCCGACGAGCGGCGCCGGCTCGCCGCCGAGATCCACGACACCCTCGCACAGGGCCTGACCGGGATCATCGCCCAGCTCCAGGCCGGCACCTCCGCCCCCGATCCCGCCGTGGCCCGGGAGCACCTCGACCGTGCGGCGGCCCTCGCCCGGCACAGCCTCGGCGAGGCGCGCCGCTCCGTGCACAACCTGGTGCCCGCCGCACTGGAGGAGGACGACCTGCCCGGTGCGCTGAAGAAGACGGTGTCCGGGTGGGCGGAACGTACCGCCGTACGCGCGGAGTTCACGGTCACCGGCACGGTCGAGCCGCTCCACGACGAGGTGGGCGCCACGCTGCTCCGCATCGCGGAGGAAGCCCTTGCCAACGCGGCCCGGCACGCCGGGGCGACCCGGGCCGGAGTCACCCTCTCGTACATGGGTGACGAGATCACCCTGGACATACGCGACGACGGCTGCGGCTTCGACCCGCTCGTCCTCCCCCCGCACAGCGGCACGGGCGGTTTCGGCCTAGGCGGGATGCGCGCCCGCGCCGAACGGATCGCGGGCACGGTGGAGGTCGAGACGGAACCCGGCCAGGGCACGGCGGTCTCCGCCCGGGTGCCGCTGGTCCGACGCACCTGATGCCACGTAACCTGGGGCCGATATGACCGATGCCCCGAGAACCGCGCGCGTCATCACTCTTCTCCTCGTCGACGACCACCCCGTCGTACGGGACGGTCTGCGCGGGATGTTCGCCTCGGCCTCCGGCTTCGAGGTGCTCGGTGAGGCCGCGGACGGGGTGGCCGCCGTGGAGCTCACGTCCCGGCTGGACCCCGACGTCGTCCTGATGGACCTGCGGATGCCCGGCGGCGGGGGTGTGGCCGCCATCGCCGAACTGACCCGGCTCGGCGTCCGGTCCAGGGTGCTCGTCCTCACCACGTACGACACCGACTCCGACACGCTGCCCGCCATCGAGGCGGGCGCGACCGGATACCTGCTCAAGGACGCTCCCCGCGAGGAGCTCTTCACCGCCGTGCGCGCGGCGGCGGACGGCCGCGCCGTGCTGTCGCCCGCCGTGGCCTCCCGCCTCATCTCGCGGGTGCGCGCCCCGGCCGCGCCCGCCCGCGAGCCGCTGTCCGGGCGCGAGCGCGAGGTGCTCCGGCTCGTCGCCCGGGGAACCTCGAACCGGGAGATCGCCGCCGAACTGTTCATCAGCGAGGCGACGGTGAAGACCCACCTCACCCATGTCTTCGCCAAGCTGGGTGCGAAGGACCGGGCTGCCGCCGTCGCCGCCGGCTACGAGCGGGGCATCCTCGGCTGACCCCGTGGCTCACTCGACCACCCGCAGGAGCAGCAGCGACCGTCCCTCCACGGTGAGTTCCGTGCCGCCCGGGTGGAGTGTGCCGGGGGCCTCGGACTGGTCCTCGCGCGAGGTGTCCAGCACCAGTTCGTAGGACTGGGCCCAGGGCGGGCCCGGGAGCCGGACGGCGCAGGGCCGGTGGTCCGCGTGCAGGACGGCAAGGAAGCTGTCGTCGGTGATCTGCCCGCCCCGTGCGTCCCGCCCCGGGATGTCGCGCCCGGAGAGGTAGAGGCCGAGCGTCGCCGCCGGGGCGTACCAGTCGCCCTCCGTCATCTCCGTCCCCTGCGCGGTGAACCACGCCAGGTCCCGCAGTCCGTCCGGGGCCTGCGGGGTCCCGGCGAAGAAGGCACGCCGCCGCAGCACCGGATGCCGGTGGCGCAGGGCCAGCACCCGGGCGGTCAGCTCGGTCAGCCCGCGCCACCGTGGGTCCTCCAGGAGCGACCAGTCCAGCCAGCTGACCTCGTTGTCCTGGCAGTAGGCGTTGTTGTTGCCGCCCTGCGTGCGGCCCATCTCGTCGCCCGCCACCAGCATCGGCACCCCGGTCGACAGGAGCAGTGTGGTCAGGAGGTTGCGCAGCTGCCGGCCCCTCAGCGCGTCGACGTCCGCGTCGTCGGTCTCGCCCTCCGCACCGCAGTTCCAGGAACGGTTGTCGTTCGTGCCGTCGCGGTTGCCCTCTCCGTTGGCCTCGTTGTGCTTGTGCTCGTAGCTGACCAGGTCGCGCAGGGTGAATCCGTCGTGCGCGGTGACGAAGTTGACCGAGGCGTACGGGCGCCTGCCGCCCCAGGCGTACAGGTCGCTCGATCCCGTCAGCCGGTAGCCGATGTCGCGTACGTCCGGGAGTGCGCCTCGCCAGAAGTCGCGTACGGCGTCGCGGTAGCGGTCGTTCCACTCGGTCCACAGCGGCGGGAACGCCCCCACCTGGTAGCCGCCGTTGCCGACGTCCCACGGCTCGGCGATCAGCTTCACCCTGCGCAGGACGGGGTCCTGGGCGATCACCGCGAGGAAGGGGGAGAGCATGTCGACGTCGTGCATCGAGCGGGCGAGCGCCGCCGCCAGGTCGAAGCGGAAGCCGTCGACCCCCATCTCCGTCACCCAGTAGCGCAGCGAGTCCGTGATCAGCCTCAGGACCTGTGGCTGCACCACGTGCAGGGTGTTGCCGCAGCCGGTGTAGTCCGCGTAGCGGCGGGGGTCCTGCTGGAGGCGGTAGTAGCCCCGGTTGTCGATCCCGCGCAGGGACAGCATCGGACCGAGCTCCCCGGCCTCCGCCGTGTGGTTGTAGACCACGTCGAGGATCACCTCGATCCCGGCGTCGTGCAGGGCGCGCACCATCTGCTTGAACTCGCCGACCTGGCCCCCCGTCGTACCGCTCGCCGCGTAGTCGGCGTGCGGGGCGAAGTACCCGATCGAGTTGTAGCCCCAGTAGTTGTGCAGACCGCGCCGCAGCAGATGGTCCTCGTGCGCGAACTGGTGGACCGGGAGCAGCTCGACCGCCGTGACGCCGAGGCGGCGCAGGTGGCCGATCGCGGCGGGGTGGGCGAGCCCGGCGTAGGTGCCGCGCAGCTCCGGCGGGATGTCCGGGTGCAGCTTGGTGAATCCGCGCACGTGCAGTTCGTAGATGACGGAGTCCGCCCAGGGTGTCTTGGGCCTGCGGTCCTCCGCCCAGTCGTCGTCGTCGTGCACGACGACCGCCTTGGGGACGTACGGCGCGGAGTCCCGGTCGTCGCGCACGGTGTCGGCGACGTGCTGCTCGGGCCAGTCCCGCACATGGCCGTACACCTCGGGCGGCAGGGTGAACGAGCCGTCCACCGCACGGGCGTACGGATCGAGGAGGAGCTTCGCCGCGTTCCAGCGGGCACCGGTCCAGGGGTCCCAGCGGCCGTGCACCCGGTAGCCGTACCGCTGTCCCGGAGGTACGCCGGGGACGAAGCCGTGCCAGATCTCGTGAGTCAGCTCGGTGAGCGGCAGCCGGGTCTCGGTGCCGTGCTCGTCGAAGAGGCAGAGCTCGACGGCCTCCGCCCCGCCCGCCCAGAGGGCGAAGTTGGTGCCCGCGACACCGTCCGGTCCGACGCGGTAGCGGGCTCCCAGCGGCATCGGGGCACCCGGCCATACGGGTGGTTTGTCGGGCTCGTCCCTGAAGGCCGGTCCGCTCGCCACCATCCGCCCCGTCGTACGCGGCGTTTCCTCCTGCTCGGCTGTGCTCGACACCTCTCAGCCTCCTGCGGCTCGTAGGAGCGGCCACCCGTAGGGAGGAGTACGCGGCGTCCCGGCCGCGGCCTTCCTGGCGGTGTCCTCCCCTCTGTTCTGCCCACCGGGAGCCCCGCACTCACGTTTCCCCGGAGCGGCGGTGTCGTTGGGGGAGCGTGAACCACGTAGCGAAGAGAGCGCGGGCCGGTTCGGCCGCCGTGCTGACATGGGCAGGACTGTTCACCGCGGCGGCCGTACTGACCGGCTGCACCGGGACGACGTCGTTCTTCGGGGACGACCGTTCACCCGGGGACGCCATCCGGATCGTCCCCCAGGACGGTGCCGAGAACGTCGGGGCGGCCGGCCGGCTGGAGGTGACCGTCCCCGACGGCCGGCTGGAGCGGGTGAGGGTGACGCGGACGCAGGACGCGGAACACCAGGAGGTGCCGGGCCGGATCGCCGAGGACGGCCGTTCGTGGGAGCCCCGGGACGGGTACCGGCTCGGGCTGGCCGGGAAGTACAGCGTGGAGGCCGTCGCCGTCGACGGCGACGGCCGTCGCTCGGCCCGCAGCACCTCCTTCACCACGCTCGTCCCCAAGGACCGCTTCATCGGCTACTTCAAGCCGGAGAACCGGTCCACCGTGGGCACCGGCATGATCGTCTCCTTCGACTTCAACCGGCCCGTGACCCGCCGGGCCGAGGTGGAGAGGGCCATCAGGATCACCACGGAGCCCGAGGTCGAGGTGGCCGGCCACTGGTTCGGCAAGGACCGCCTCGACTTCCGCCCCGCCGACTACTGGGAGCCGGGTACCGAGGTGACCGTCGACGTGGCCCTGCGCGACGTGGAGGGGGCACCGGGGGTGTACGGCAGCCAGCGGAAGAAGGTGACCTTCCGGGTGGGCCGCTCCCAGACGTCCGTGGTGGACGCCGCGGCGCACACCATGGAGGTGCGCCGTGACGGCGAGGTCGTCAGCAGTGTGCCGATCACGGCGGGCGCCGAGAAGACGACCACGTACAACGGGAAGATGGTGGTCTCGGAGCTGCACGACGTGACCCGCATGGACGGCAGCACCGTCGGCTTCGGCGGGGAGTACGACATCAAGGACGTCCCCCACGCCATCCGGCTGACGAAGTCCGGCACCTTCCTGCACGGCAACTACTGGGAGTCCCCGGACATCTTCGGTTCCGAGAACACCAGTCACGGCTGCATCGGCCTCCGCGACGTGAAGGGAGGCAGTTCGGACACACCGGCCGGATGGTTCTTCGAGCGGACGCTCGTGGGCGACGTGGTCCAGGTGATCAACTCCGCCGACGGCACCGTCGCTCCGGACAACGGCCTCAGCGGCTGGAACCTCGGCTGGCCGCAGTGGAAGGCTGGTTCGGCCCTGCGCTGACTCCCGTTCCGACCTGCGAAGGTCCCGGAGGCACCGCCTCCGGGACCACCGGAGGGCGGCCCAGGCCGACTTGGGACGGAACGGTGACATTCCGGGGGAGTTCTCCTCACGCGCGGTGTGATTATCTTGCGCCGGGCACGCATGTACAGCGTGCGGGAGTGCGGGCCATGGCGGGGCCAGGCCGTGCGAGGGGAGACGACCACATTGAACGGGCAGCCGATATCGGGGGCATGGGCCGGCACCGGCGGGGAACGGCGCGGGCTCCGGGCCCGCGGACTCTCCGCACTGGCACTGGGCGCGCTGCTGCTGCTGGTGACCGCGTGCGGCGGCAGTGGAGCCGCTGCCGAGAAGGACGGCAAGAGGGCGGGTGCGAAGACCGACGACACCAGCGCCTCGCAGGCGGTGGTGACCATCGCGCCCAAGGACGGTGCCGACGACGTGGCGACCAGCGGGGCGCTGAAGGTCACGGCGGCCGACGGCCGGCTGAGCACGGTGAAGGTCTCCGACCCCAAGGGCCGCGAGGTCGAGGGCGCGATAGCGAAGGACGGCCTGAGCTGGGTGCCCGACCGCCACCTGGCCGCCGCGACCAAGTACACGGTGCACGCGGTCGCCAAGGACGGGAAGGGGCGTCAGTCGGCGAAGGACACCAGCTTCACCACGCTGGTCCCGCAGAACACCTTCATCGGTCAGTACACGCCCGAGGACGGCTCGACCGTAGGTGTGGGCATGCCGGTGTCGATCCACTTCACCCGTGGCATCACCGACCCGGAGGCCGTCGAGAAGGCGATCAGCGTGACGGCCGAGCCCGCAGTGGAGATCGAGCCCCACTGGTTCGGCAACGACCGCCTCGACTTCCGCCCCGAGGACTACTGGGCGGCGGGCACGAAGGTGACCGTGCGCCTCGACCTCGACGGTGTCGAGGGGCGGCCGGGGGTCTACGGCAAGCAGGCCAAGTCCGTGAAGTTCACCATCGGCCGCAGCCAGGTCTCCACCGTCGACGCGAGCTCCCACCGGATGAAGGTCGTCCGGGACGGCAAGCAGATCAAGGACATCCCGATCTCCGCCGGCGCTCCGGCCACGACCACGTACAACGGTCAGATGGTCATCAGCGAGAAGCTCAAGGTGACCCGGATGAACGGTGACACCGTCGGCTTCGGCGGCGAGTACGACATCAAGGACGTGCCGCACGCGATGCGCCTGTCGACCTCGGGCACCTTCATCCACGGCAACTACTGGGGCGGATCGGGCATCTTCGGGACGACCAACACCAGCCACGGCTGCGTCGGTCTGCGGGACGTGCGCGGCGCCTGGGACAGCAAGACCCCGGCCGCCTGGCTCTTCGACAACTCCCTGATCGGTGACGTCGTCATCGTGAAGAACTCCGAGGACAAGGTGATCCAGCCGGACAACGGCCTCAACGGCTGGAACATGGACTGGTCGGAGTGGACCGCGTAGGTCCGGCCGTACCGAGGGCCCGGCGCTGTGACCAACGGCACCGGGCCCTCGGCGTTAGCCGCGGTTAACCTGCCTCCCATGACCGTAACCCTTGAAGTGAGCGACAACGTCGGCACGATCCGGCTGGACCGCCCGCCCATGAACGCCCTGGACGTCGCGGTCCAGGACCGGCTGCGTGAGCTCGCCGAGGAGGCCGGCCGGCGCGACGACGTGCGGGCGGTGATCCTCTACGGAGGCGAGAGGGTGTTCGCGGCGGGCGCGGACATCAAGGAGATGCAGGCGATGGACCACACCGCGATGGTGGTGCGGTCCAGGGCCCTGCAGGACTCCTTCACCGCGGTGGCGCGCATCCCCAAGCCCGTGGTCGCGGCCGTCACCGGCTACGCCCTGGGCGGCGGCTGCGAGCTGGCGCTCTGCGCCGACTTCAGGATCGCCGCGGAGAACGCGAAGCTCGGACAGCCGGAGATCCTCCTGGGGCTCATCCCCGGCGCGGGCGGCACCCAGCGCCTGGCCCGGCTGGTGGGCCCGGCCAGGGCCAAGGACCTCATCTTCACGGGCCGTCAGGTGAAGGCCCCGGAGGCGCTGGCGATCGGCCTCGTGGACCGTGTGGTCCCCGCCGCCGAGGTGTACGAGCGGGCGCACGCCTGGGCCGCCCAGCTGGCCAAGGGGCCGGCGCTCGCACTGCGGGCCGCCAAGGAGGCCGTGGACGCCGGGCTGGAGACGGACATCGACACCGGGCTGACGATCGAGCGGAACCTGTTCGCGGGCCTGTTCGCCACCGAGGACCGGGAGCGCGGCATGCGCAGCTTCGTGGAGGAGGGGCCGGGCAAGGCCGAATTCCTCTGACCGAGCGTGAGTCGCGTACGCGTGAGCGCGCGTTCATCCGTGCGGGCGGATCAGTCGGACCTTAAGAGAGCCTTAAGGTCCGGCGCCCGTTCCGCTCGTGCAATTACCCGGCCTTTCGCCGTCACCGCAGGTGGCTGCGGCTGTGCGGGCTCCTGTTCTGCCTCTGGCATATGCCGGAGAACCGGCCCGGAATGACTGGTTCCGGGAAGGGGATTCTGCGGGAACGGTCACGGAGAGCGTTCTGTGAGGCCATGATGGTGAGCATGGCGGGCCTGGAGGGTGTGGAACAGCCGCGACCGCGCGGTGGCGCGACGGCGGCGCGCTGGACGTCTGGCGTCGAGGACGAACAGGCTTTCAAGGCGCTGGAGTTGTTCGGTAATCCGACGGAGGGGGAAGTCCGGCTGCCCTCCCGTCCGGAGTCGGCCGCGACGGCCCGCCGGATCACCTCGTGCGTGATGCTGCGTCAGTGGCAGCTTCCGCCGCAGACCGCCGAATACGGAGTGCTACTGGTCTCCGAGCTCGTGGGCAACGCGGTGCGGCACACCGGCGCGCGGGTCTTCGGCTTGCGGATGCTGCGCCGCCGCGGCTGGGTCCGCGTCGAGGTGCGCGATCCCTCGCGCGGCCTGCCGTGCCTGATGCCCGTCCGTGAGACGGACGTCAGCGGGCGGGGGCTCTTCCTGGTCGACAAGCTCTCCGACCGGTGGGGCGTGGACCTCTTACCCGTCGGGAAGACCACCTGGTTCGAGATGCGCACCACGGACCGCTGACACGCAGAAACCCCCGGTCGGCCGGGGTGCGGCGCGTCGGGGGCTTCTGAGGGGGCCGTGGAATGGGGGGTGTGTCCACGGCCGCGCGGGGGACCTGGCTCGGGTCGGAGGAGGTCGTGCTCCCGACTATGGCAGACGGGCGACTCCGGAGCCAAAGCCGCTAAACGGGCAATATGGCGTGAATCGCAGCATTCGGGTTCCGAATCAAAGGTGCGATGGGTCACTTACCTGGCATTCTCTGTGCATTTAATGCCTCCGTCGAGTGATTCATTGAGCACTCCGCGGCCGTATCTCTTCACATGTTCTGCTCACCCGGACCGTTTCGTCCTACTGTGTCCCGAGTCTCGGGGAACCAGCACCCGACCGACCCGCGAGGTGGACGGCCATGAACGGTCGCAGGGCACCGGTGTCCCGTCGCGGCGCCCTGCGGACGGCGGCGGGCGCTCTCCTGGCCGGCGCGTCCGCCGCGGGCTGCGCGCCGGAGAACGGCCTCCCGTCGGCCCCGGAATCGCGGACCTCCAGGAGCGCCGGGGGACCCGCCGACCCCGGGAAGGCACACGGCGCGGCCCGCCCGGCCGCCGCGCCGCGCCGCTTCCCCGGCCTGCCGGTCCAGATCGCGCACGGGCCCCGGAACCGCCCCCGCGTCGCCCTCACCTTCCACGGCCAGGGGGACCCCGATCTGGCCGGCGCCGTCCTCGCCGCGGCCGAGCGGGCGGGCGCCCGGCTCACCGTCCTGGCCGTCGGCAGCTGGCTCGACCGGCACCCGGGCATGGCACGGCGGATCCTCGGCGGCGGCCACGAGCTCGGCAACCACACCCAGAGCCACCTCGACATCAACGCGATGGACGAGACACGGGCGTACGAGGAGATCGCCGCCTGCGCACGGCGCCTGCGCCGGCTCACGGGGTCGCCCGGCACATGGTTCCGGCCCTCCCGCGCGCAGTACGCCACCCCTCTCGTCCAGGCGCTGGCACGCCGGGCCGGCTACCCGCACGTCCTGTCCTACGACGTGGACTCCCTCGACTTCACGTCCCCCGGGGTGGCGGCCGTCACCCGCAAGGTCGCCGGTGAACTCCGCAACGGCTCCGTGGTCAGCCTGCACTTCGGCTACCGGGACACCGTCGGCGCACTGCCCCTCCTCCTCACCGAGATCGACCGGCGCCAACTGCGCGCGGTGACCACCACGGAGCTGTTGACCTGATGCCTCCCTCCTCGCGCGCCCTCGCCGCCGCTCTGCTCGTCGCCGCGCTCGCCGCCTGCGGCACACCCGCCGGCCACTCCCGGCCCGAGCCGTCCCGTACCGAGGCGGCCGGTCTGCCCGACCGCCCGGCGCCCCCGCCCGGGCTGCCGGGGATGCCTCCCGTGCTCGACGCCCGGGACGTCTACGCGGCGGACCACGCGGGGAGACTCGCCCCGGCCGTCAAGGACTTCCCCTCCCGGGTCTACGTCCCCAACACCAACTCCAACACCGTGTCGGTGATCGACCCGGCGACGTACAAGGTCATCGAGACCGTGCCGGTCGGCAACCAGCCGCAGCACGTCGTGCCGTCCTGGGACCTGAGAACGCTCTGGGTCAACAACGACCTGGGCGACAGCCTCACCGCCATCGACCCGGCCACCGGGAAGACCGGGCGGACGCTCGACGTCTCCGACCCGTACAACCTCTACTTCACCCCGAACGGAAGATACGCCGTGGTGATGGCCTCGATGGACCGGGAGCTGGTCTTCCGCGACCCGAGGACGATGAAGATCGCCAGGACCGTGCCGGTGGACTGCGCGGGGGTCAACCACGCTGACTTCTCGGCGGACGGGCGGTACTTCATCGTCTCCTGCGAGTTCTCCGGCGACCTGCTCAAGGTCGACACGGAGAAGATGAAGGTCGTCGGGCAGCAGAAGCTGCCGCTGCGGGGCGCGATGCCGCAGGACGTGAAGCTCTCCCCGGACGGCACGACCTTCTACATCGCCGACATGGCGGCGCACGGCATGTGGGTCCTCGACGGCAAGGCGTTCACCACCCCGGAGCTGCTGCCGACGGGCAAGGGCGCCCACGGCCTCTACGTCAGCAGGGACTCCCGGGAGATGTACGTCTCCAACCGCGGCGAGGGCTCCGTATCGGTCTTCGACTTCGCCCGGAGGAAGCTCACCAAGAAGTGGCACCTCCCCGGCGGAGGAAGCCCCGACATGGGCGGAGTCTCGGCCGACGGCAAGGTGCTCTGGCTCTCAGGGCGCTACGACGCCGAGGTGTACGCCATCGACACGACCAGCGGCGAGGAACTCGCCAGGATCCCGGTCGGCAGCGGCCCGCACGGGCTCGCCGTCTATCCGCAGGCGGGCCGCTACTCCCTCGGCCACACCGGCGTCTTCCGCTGACGGCGGCCCGGGGACCTGCGGGCCTGCCGCCGCCCGCCGGATCCGCCGTCCGTGCTGCCCGATAATCTGACCCCGTCATCAATGCTCAACGAAGGGGCGGAACAGTGGCGGACATCGAGTCGGCACGCAAGGCATTCGAGCGCTTCGACCAGAACAGCGACGGCAGCATCACGGCCGCCGAGTACAAGAGCGCGATGGCGCAGCTCGGAGACCCCTACGTCACCGAGACGGTGGCGCAGGCTGTCATCAACGCCCACGACGCCAACGGCGACGGCGAGCTCACGTTCGACGAGTTCTGGGCCTCGCAGAACAAGGGCTGACCCGCACCGGACCACGATCGGCGCGGGGCGGGTGCCCGCCGCCCGTCCGGCCGGGGTCCGGGCCGCAGGGCCCGCGGGGGCCGGTCTCAGCTCTCCGTGCCGGAGCGGTAGGCGGCCTCGAAGGAGGCCCGGAAGAGGGCCTGGACCTCCTCCGCGCCGAGGCCCTCGTCGCGCGCCTGGTGCAGCCATTCGTCGAGCGCGGTGCGCAGCGGCCACTCGGGGCCCGACCCCGGCTCGGAGAGGGTGCGGGTGATGAAGGTCCCCGCTCCCTGGCGCACCTCCGCGAGCCCCGCTCGCTCCAGTTCGCGGTAGGCCTTGAGCGTCGTGTTCGGGTTGACCTTGGTGGTGGCGGCGACCTGCGCGGCCGTGGGCAGCCGGTCGCCCTCCTCCAGCGCCCCCATCCGCAGGGCCTGTTCGACCTGCCGGACGATCTGGAGATATGTCGCCACTCCGCTGCGCCGGTCGATGCGGAACACGACCACGGACATCACCTTCCGCTCGATCGATGACACTTTACGTAGAGGGTGGACCGCTGTCCTACAGGGGACGCCGGGAGGCCCACCACAGGGTGAACGCGGTCAGCGCGGCGGCGCCGGCCAGCAGGATGCCGGCGCCGGTCCACTGCATGGCCGGCATCTGGTCGTAGCCCAGGTACTCGACGACGTTGTTGACGATGCCCTTCTCCTGGATGCACGCGTTACTGGCGCTCTCGGTCTGCTCGGCGCAGGAGCCCCACCCGTAGAGCCGGCCGTCGGCGCTCCCGACCCAGCGGTCCACCTCGTAGGCGTCGCCGAGGCGGGCAGGGAAGTCCGAGTCCAGCGGATACGTGATCGTGCGCGTGGCCGCCAGGTGGTCCCGGAGCACGCCCCACGCGACCTGGGTGGCCACGGAGAAGACGAGGGTGACGACCATGGAGGCGAGGACCCGCCGCAGCAGGACGCCGATCGTGATGCCGGCCGCCGTGAGGAACAGGGCGAGCGCGGGGAGGACGGGGCCCGTGGTGTCGAAGGCCGACGCGTCCATCCAGCTGCTGGAAAGGACCGAACGGTGGGGCCGCCACCACCAGGTGAAGACCGCGGAGAGCACCGAGGAGGCCACGAGCGTGATCAGGAGGCACCAGGCGAGCTTCGCGACGAGCCAGCGGGTGCGGGTCACGGACTGCGTGGTGACGAGCTGAGCGGTGCCCTGTTCCTGGTCGGCGGCGATCAGCGGGGCGCCGAAGAACACGGCGAGGATGCCGGGCAGCAGGCCCAGCAGGGAGGTCAGGTTCCGGTAGCCCTCGCCCACCACCGGCTGGGGCACGGACTTCGCGGGCCAGCCCGCGGCGTCCAGCAGGTCGTTCAACTGGGCGCGCTGGTAGACGATCCAGAGCGAGCCGAGCACCACCAGGGCCAGGAGGCAGTACAGGGTGGCCCGGTGCTGGCGCAGGACCAGCCAGGTCAGCCCGCGCAGCAGCCTCGGGCGGGCCGTGCGGGCGGTCGGTGTGTCGGTCAGGGTGGTGCTCATGCGGTCCGGGTCCCCTCGGTCTCGATGCCCGCGTCGGGTGTGTACAGCGCGGGTGCCTCCGGTGAGCGCAGATGCGCGAGCAGCACTTCCTCCAGGCTGGGCTCGGTCACCTGCCAGTCCCCTGACAGCGGACCGCTGGGCCGCACCATCGCCCGGAACTGCCGTCCCTGGACGCGCTTCTCGATCACCGTGTGGACGGAGAGGGAGGCGGGCAGATCCCCGTCCCTCGTCACCCCGGTCACCAGGGCGTGCGCGGGGACGAGGGCGTCGGCGTCCCCGGCCATCCGTACCCGGCCGCCGGAGAGGACCAGCAGGTAGTCGCACATGTCCTCCAGCTCGGCCAGATTGTGCGAGGACATCACCACCGTGGTGCCGTGCCCGACGGCCTCCGCCATGAGCAGGGCGCCCATCTCGTCCCGGGCCAACGGGTCGAGATCCGCCATCGGTTCGTCGAGCAGCAGAATGTCCGGCCGCTTGCCGAAGGCGAGCGCGAGGGCGACCCTGGTGCGCTGGCCGCCGGAGAGCGTGCCCACCGCGGCGTTCATCGGCACCGCGCCCGAGCGCACGATGCGGTCCGCCGTCGCCGCGTCCCAGCCCGGGTTGAGTTCGCCGCCCATCCGCAGCGTCTCACCCACGGTGAAGCGCTTGAACATCGACTTGTCCTGCCCGACGAAGGCGAACCGCGGCATCACCCGGGGGTCGTCCACCGGCACCCCGAACACGCGAAGCTCACCCTCCGTCGGGGCGACCTGGCGGGACGCCAGGCCCAGCAGGGTGCTCTTCCCGGCCCCGTTGGGGCCGACCAGGCCGCAGATCCGACCGGCCGGCAGCCGGAAGGAACAGTCGCGCAGTGCCCAGCCGCGCCGGTAGCGCTTCCCCAGTCCACGGACCTCCAGGGCCCAGGTGTCCGGGCCGCGGCCCGGATCGCTCGTCTTCGCCACGTGTTCTCGGCCTCAATTCCATTAGTCAATTAATGGAATCATGGTTGTCGGGAGGTGTGGCTGTCAAGCACGGACTCCGGGGCCCGCGCCGTGAAGGCGGCGAGCCCCGGAGTCCGGGTGCTTCCGTCGGTGGTCCCCTCCGGGGTTCACTCCGGGGCGGAGTGGAACTCCCTGCGAAGGGCTGTGATGCCGTCGCCCTCCCGGGTCGGATGGACCCGGTTGGTGAGGAGCACGGCGTAACGGGCGGTCCCGGGGTCGACCCAGACGCTCGTCCCGGTGAAACCGGTGTGGCCGTACGAAGCCGGGCCGAAGGACGGCCCGACGGGGGAGCCTGTCGTGTCCTGGCCCTGCCAGGCGAGGGCGCGGCGGAGGTTCAGTCCGTCGGTGTGCGGGGCGGTCATCAGGGCGAAGGTCTCCGGGCGCAGCAGCTCACGGGCCCCGCCCGCCAGGCAGACGGCGAGCCGCTCCATGTCGGCGAGCGTGGCGAACAGCCCCGCGTGGCCCGCGATGCCGCCGAGCACGACGGCGTTCTCGTCGTGCACCTCGCCCACGACGGTCCTGCCCCGCCAGGGGCACCGCTCCGTCGCGACGGCGCGGTCCCGGTCCGCGGGGCCCGGCGCGAAGCCGGTGTCCTTCAGGCCCAGCGGCGCGCACACCAGCTCCGCCACCAGGGCGTCCAGCCCTTGTCCGCCCGCCTGTTCGGCGATCAGGCCGAGCAGCATGAAGCCCTGGGAGGAGTAGGTGACCCGCGTGCCGGGCGCGGACGGCAGCGGCAGTGTGCCGAGGGCGGCGAGCAGGGACTCCCGGGTGCCGTGGTCGCGGTACATCGGTACCCCGCCGGGCAGGCCCGAGGTGTGGGCGAGGAGCCCGGTGACGGTCAGACCCGCCTTGTCGGTGTCCCGGTAGCGGGGGAGGAGTTCCCCCACCGTGCCGGCCAGGGACAGCGCTCCGCGCTCGGCGAGTGCCATGACGACCAGGCCGACGACGGGCTTGGTGACGGAGGCGAGGTCCCACAGGTCGGTGCCGTCCAGCTCTGCCCCGTCCCAGCTCCTGGAGCCCAGCCACCCGCGATCCGTGGGGCCCTGCGCGGAGCCCGTCGACCACGCCGCGCCCGAGTAGAGGCGGCGGTCCCTGCCCCCGGCCAGGATCGCGGCCCGTCCGCCGCCGCCCGTCGGTGCCGCCCCGTGCGCCTGTACGCCCGTCCGTGCCGCGCCGCTCACAGGTCCGCGCTCCCGTCCCCGGCCGGCAGCCCCTCGCGGGCCACCGCGAGCCGGGTCCGTCCGGCCGATCCCAGCCCGGCCGAGACCGAGCGTGCGGCGGCCCGGACCATCGGGCCGTACAGCTCGGCGCCCGCCCGGTCCAGGGTGAAGGCGAGGCCGGTGAGCACGATGGCCCCGACGGTCCGGCCCTCCTCGTCCCGTACCGCCGCGGCGACCGCGCGCCGGTCCTCCTGCTCGTACTGGTCGTCCAGTGCGTAGCCGCGCTCCGCCGCCGCGGCGATCTCCTCCCGCAGGTCCTCGGCGGGTACGGGCAGCGGGTGGCCCTCCGCCTCCGCGGCGGCCAGAGCCCGCTCGGTCTCGGCGGCGGGAAGGGTGGTGAGTATCGCGAGTCCCGGGGCGGAGAGCGGCAGAGGTGTGCGGGAGCCCGGGCGCATCTCGAGGGCGTACTCCCGGGCCGGCTCCGACACCTCCAGGCAGACCGCGAAGTCCCCGTCGCGTACGGCGTAGTGCGCCAGCAGCCCTGTACGGGTGCGGAGTTCGGCCAGCACCGGCCTGATCGTGCGCAGTCCCGTGCCGCTGTCGAGCGCGGCCGCGGACAGGCCCAGCAGGCGGGGCCCCGCCCGGTAGCTGCCCCCTTCGGCGGGCTCGGCGAAGCCCGAGTCCGAGAGGCCGCGCAGCAGCCGGTGCACGGTGGGCTTGGCGAGCCCCGTGCGGCGGGCCAGATCGGCCAGGCGGTGCGGCGCGCCCGCCTCGACCAGCGCGGACAGGACCTCCATCGCCTTGTCCACCGGGCCCATGACGGAGTGTGCGACAGCCCGACCCGTGGGCGGCTGCTCGTTCGGACGGCTATTGACCGGATTCCCCATGTCGCTTAGCTTACCCCCACTGCATTCCATCTGCCGGAACGGATGTGTTGCTCAATGGAACGAATACGTGGAGGGCGGATCGGGGACCGCAGTCGCCCCTCCCGCCGCACGGTCCTGCGGTACGGCAGCGCGGTGCTCCCCGCGATCGCGGCGCCGGCCCTGCTCACCGGCTGCGGCACCGACCCCGCGGCCGGCGCCGGCAACGTCCTGCGGGTCTCCCAGACGGGCGACCCCAAGACGATGGACCCGCAGAAGCAGGGCGACATGATCTCGATGAACGCCCTGATCAACATGTTCGACACCCTCACCGCGCGGGGCCGCGACAACACCCTGCTCCCTCGCCTCGCCCTGTCCTGGAAGGCCGTCTCGCCGCGCGTCTGGCGCTTTCGGCTGCGGCCCGGCGTCACCTTCCACAACGGCGAGGTCTGCGACGCCGCCGCCGTGCGGTTCAGCATCGAACGCCTCCTCGACCCCGCGACCAAGTCGCCCATCGTGGAACTGCGTTACGTCGAGGGCGTCACCGTCGTCGACCGGCTCACCGTGGACCTCCACACCACCGTCCACGACCCGATCCTGCCCGACAAGGTGTCCCTCTTCGGCGGCGTCGTCGTCCCGCCCCGCTACATCGCCGAGGTCGGCGACGAGGGGTTCGCCGCCCGCCCCGTCGGGACCGGGCCCTTCACCTTCGCGAGCTGGCGCCGCGACCACGAACTCCGGCTCCGCGCGAACGAACACCACTGGCAGGGCAGGCCGGCCGTCGACGAACTCGTCTTCTCCCCGGCCCCGAACCCGTCCTCCGCGCTCGCCGCCCTCCAGAGCGGCGGAGTGGACCTCGTCGCCGGACTCACCCCCGACGGCGCCCAGCAGCTCGACGGCTACACCGGCGTCAGCCTCGACCACCACACCGGGATCCGCACCTCCTACCTCTCCCTGGACACCCTCACGGCAGGTCCGCTCCAGGACCGCCGGGTGCGCCAGGCGCTCAACCACGCGATCGACGTGCCCCTGCTCATCAAGGCCGTCCTCGGCGGGAAGGCGACCGAGGTCCCGGCGATGATCCCGCGCGGCGCCTTCGGATTCGACGAAGCCGTCGAGCCCTTCACCCGCTCCGTCGCCACGGCCCGCGCCCTGCTCGAAGAGGCCGGGCACCCCGACGGCATCCACACGACCCTCACCGCGTCCAACCTGGACGCCAACGTCGCCGAGGCGATCGCCGGACTCCTCGACCGCGCCGGCGTCCACGCCGAGGTCGACCTGCTGGACCCCGGCACGTACGCGCAGCGCCTCACCTCCGACAACCACGGAGCGCTCGGCCCGATGTACCTGGCCGCGTCCACCGTGTGGACCCTCGACGGCGAGAGCATGATCCAGTCCAACGTGCGCAGCGACCGGCGCCAGAGCCGCTGGCACAGCGAGGAAGCCGACCGGCTCGTCGACCTCGAGGAGCTGTCCGTCGACCCGGAGACCCGGCAGAAGGCCTTCTCCGGCCTCCAGCGGCTCATCAGGACGGAGGCGCCCTTCGTGCCCCTCTTCCAGATCGACAACATCTACGCCCGCAACACCAGGCCCCGCTGGACCCCCGGATTCGCCGGCGTCCTCGACATGGCCGGTGCGGAGGTCTCCCGATGAGCGAGCTCCAGACCCTTCCCGCCCCCGCTCGGGGCGAGGACACGGAACGTCCGGCCGCACCCCGCCGCGCGGCGCTCCCCGTCCTGCGCACGGCGGCGTCCCGCGTCGGCACCGCGCTGCTCGTCCTGCTGTGCACCGCCACCGTCGCGTTCTTCCTCGTACGGCTCTCCGGAGACCCCGTCAAGGTCCTCCTGCCGCCGGACGCCACAGCCCAGCAGGAAGCCGTCCTGCGCCACGGCCTGGGCCTCGACCGCCCGCTGCTCACCCAGTACCTCGACTACCTGTGGGGCATCCCCCGCCTCGACTTCGGCGACTCCCTCTTCTACAACCAGCCGGTGCGCGCGGTCCTCGCCGACCGCATCCCCGCGACCCTCCTCCTGGCCGCCGGGGCGCTCGCCGTCACCCTCGCCGTGGCCCTGCCCGCCGGGACCCTCGCCGCCATGCGCCGGGGCCGGGCGACCGACCGCACCGTCATGACCGGTGTGCTGCTCGGCCAGTCCACCCCGCCGTTCTGGATCGGCATCCTGCTGATCCTCGTCTTCGCGGTCGGCCTGCACGCCCTGCCCGCCTCGGGCTACGGGACCTTCGCCAACCTCGTCCTGCCCGCGGTGACCCTCGCCGTGTACTCCGTCGCCGTCGTCGCCCGGCTCCTGCGCTCCTCCCTCATCGACGTACTGAGCGCCGACCACATCCGCACCGCGCGCGCCAAGGGCTTCGGACCCCTCAAGGTCGTCCTCACCCACGGACTGCGCAACGCCTCCCTGCCCGTCGTCACCGTCGTCGGCCTCGAAGTCGGAAGCCTCCTCGGCGGCGCCATCCTCACCGAACAGGTCTTCTCCTGGCCCGGAGTCGGACAGCTCACCATCGAGGCCATCTCCAACCGCGACTTCCCCCTCGTCCAGGCCACCGTGCTGCTGTTCGCCGCCACCTTCGTCGTGGTCAACCTGCTCGTGGACCTCTCCTACAGCCTCCTCGACCCGAGGGTGAGGACCTCTCGATGACCACCACCGCCCCCCAGGCCCCCGCCGCCGACCGCGCCCCCGCCGCCCCCTCGCACCGGAGCGCCGCCCTGCGGACGCTGCTGCGCAACCGGCTCGCCGTGGCCGCCCTCGCCTTCCTCGCCCTCGTCGTGATCTGCGCGCTCCTCGCCCCGCTCGTCGCGCCCACCGACCCCAACGCACAGAACCTGCTGGCCCGGCTCCGGCCGCCCGCCTGGCAGCACGGCGGCAGCTCCGCCCACCTCCTCGGCACCGACCAGCTCGGACGCGACCTGCTCTCCCGTGTCGTCTACGGCACCCGGGTCTCGCTGCTCGTCGGCGCCGGCGCCGCCCTGCTCGCAGGCGTCATCGGCACCGTGATCGGCCTCGCCTCCGGCTACTTCGGCGGCTGGCCCGACCGCGTCCTCATGCGCGTCGCCGACGTCCAGCTCGCGTTCCCCGCGATCCTGCTCGCCCTCGCGATCGTCGGCTTCCTCGGCTCGGGCCTCTGGTACGTCATCCTCGTCCTCGGCGTGACCGGCTGGGTGTCGTACGCCCGCGTCGTGCGCTCCGAGGTGCTGTCCCTGCGCTCCCGGGACTTCGTCACCGAGGCCCACGCCATCGGCGTCGGCCACGCCGCGATCATGCGCCGGCACCTGCTGCCCAACGTGATGGCGCCGCTGGCCACCATCGGCACCCTCCACGTCGCCGCCGCCATCGTCGCCGAGGCCTCGCTCAGCTACCTCGGACTCGGTGTCCCCAAGGAGACCGTGACGTGGGGCTCGATGCTCGCCGACGGACAGCTCTACCTCGGCACCTCCTGGTGGGTCGCCGTCTTCCCCGGCGTCGCCCTCATGCTCACCTCACTCGCCGTCAACATCACCGGCGACGCCCTGCGCGACGTCGCGGACCCGAAGGCCTACCGCCGATGACGACCTCCACCGCCCCAGCGGCGCCGATCCTCGAGATCCAGGACCTGCGCGTCGACTTCCGCCTCGCCACCACGACCGTCCACGCGGTCCGCGGCGTCAGCTTCGCCGTCGCGCCCGGAGAAACCCTCGCCGTCGTCGGTGAGTCGGGCAGCGGCAAGTCCGCGACCGCCCTGTCGGCACTCCGCCTCAACCCCGAACCGCCCTGCGTCTACGCCGGTGGCCACATCCTCCTCGACGGCGAGGACCTCCTCACCCGCAGCGAACGCGAACTGGGCCGGATCAGGGGCGCCGAGCTGTCGATGATCTTCCAGGACCCGATGACCAGCCTCGATCCGCTGCAGCGCATCGGGAGCCAGGTCGCCGAGGTCCTCCGCCACCATGGTGCCCACAGCCGGGCCGAAGCCCGGGCGGCCGCCCTCTCGGCCCTCGACGAGGTGGGCATCCCGGACCCCGAACGGCGCTACCGCCAGTACCCCCACGAGCTGTCCGGCGGACTCCGCCAGCGCGTCATGATCGCCGCCGCGCTCGTCGCCCGCCCCCGCGTCCTCATCGCCGACGAACCGACCACGGCGCTCGACGTCACCGTGCAGCGCCAGATCCTCGACCTGCTCGTCCAGCTCCAGCAACGGCACGGCATGGCCGTCGTCCTCATCACCCATGACCTCGGCGTCGTCGCGGAGACCGCCGACCGCGTCGTCGTCATGCACCACGGTGAGGCCGTCGAGAGCGGGGACGTCCACGACGTCTTCGCCCGCCCCCAGGACCCCTACACCCGCCAGCTGCTCGACGCGACACCCCGACTGGAGACCGCCGGATGACCGCCACAGCTCCGCCTCTGCTCGAACTCGAAGCGCTGCGCAAGGAGTTCGGCGGCCGGCCCGGCAGCGTCGCCGTCGACGACGTGAGCCTCACCGTCCGCGAGGGCGAGACCCTCGCCCTGGTGGGGGAGTCCGGCTGCGGCAAGACCACCCTGACCCGGCTGCTGCTGCGCCTCCTGGAACCGACCTCGGGCACCGTGCGCTTCGACGGCACCGACCTCGCCGGCCTCGACCCGGCCGCGATGCGCGCGGTCCGCCGCCAGATGCAGGTCGTCCTCCAGGACCCCTACTCGAGCATGAACCCGCGGCTGAGGATCGCCGACATCGTCGCCGAGCCCCTCGTCACCCACGACCCCAGGGCCCGGGGGCGGCGCGGGCGTGCCTACGCCCGGCAGCGCGTCGGCGAGCTGCTCGTCGCCGTCGGACTCGACGACACGATCCTCGACCGCTACCCCCACGAGTTCTCCGGCGGCCAGCGCCAGCGCATCTCCATCGCCCGCGCCATCGGCCTCGAACCCCGGCTCGTGGTCCTCGACGAACCCACCAGCGCCCTCGACGTCTCCGTCCAGGCCCGCGTCCTCGACCTGCTCGCCGACCTCCAGCAGCGCCTCGGACTCACCTACGTCTTCGTGAGCCACAACCTCGCCGTCGTCCAGCAGGTCGCCGACCGGGTCGCCGTCATGCGCAGGGGCAGCCTCGTCGAGGTGGGGACCGCCCAGCAGGTGTTCACCGCCCCCGCCCACCCGTACACACGGCAGCTCCTCGACGCCGTCCCCGTCCCCGACCCGACCAGGGCCCGCAGGACCCGGAGCGCGGCCCCCGGCGAAGGCGCGGTGGCGGACGGCGGCCGGCACCCCGCGCACGGCCGCACCGCATGAACCCCGCCCCGCCGGTGACCCGCGCGCCCCTACCGTCCGGACAGCACGAGCCCCGCCCCGCCGAGCAGCGCGACGTCGTCGACGGCCGCCTCGCTCACCACCACCCGGGGAAGCTCCCCGCCGCCCAGCGCGCCCGCGCGCAGCAGCGACTCGACCAGGGCCCGGAACCGCTCCCCGCCCTCACGGGCCTCGCCGTGCAGGACGAAGAGGCCGCAGGCGAAGAGCTGCTGCACCGTCGCGAGACCCAGGACCAGATTCTCCGCGTACTCCGTCACCAGGGTCCGCGCCGCCTCGTCACGCGACGCGACCAGCCCACCGAGCGAGGCACCCTCGGCGCCCAGGCCCAGCGCCTCGGCCCGGCCGCGCAGCCAGCGCGTGGTGGCCACCGCCTTCCAGCAGCCCCGGCGCCCGCACGTGCAGGGCTCACCACTGGCCGCCACCGTCATGTGCGCGCCGCTGCGACCGCCCTCCGGGGCCAGCACCTCGCCCTCGTAGAGGATGCCCACCCCCAGCACCTCGCCCGTCGACACCGACGCGAAGGAGCGCCGTCCACGGCCCGGCCCGAACCAGCGGTCGCCGAGCACCTGGACCCGCGCACGGTGCTCGACGCGCACCGGCGCCCCGGTCAGCGCCTCCAGCCGCTCCGCCACCCGGTAGCCGCGCAGCGCCGGAGCCTCGTCGACCTCGATCACCCGGCCCCCGGCCGGATCGATCACCCCCGCCGCGGCGACGCCGATCCCCGACGGACGGCGCCCCTCGAAGACGGCCGCCACCCGTGCCAGCGCCTCGTCGACCCCGGCGGGACGCGGGGACGCCGCGTCGAACTCGGCCTCGGCCCGCTCCAGCACGGAGCCCGAACGGTCGAGCAGCGCCGCCCGGACCCGCCCGGGCAGCAGTTCCACAGCCCCCAGCGTGCGGGGAACCGGACGCACCACCGGATCCGGCAAGGGATCCGGCACCAACCGCAAGGGAGAACGTTCATGGGCCATACGCCGACTCTGCCACGTCCGTGTTCCGGGGAGACAGCCGCATGAGTCACCGGAACCTGACCGAAACCACCTGGCGGGAGACCCGGGAGTCGGCGGACGAGGCCATCGCGCTGCTCCCCATAGGGTCCCAGGAACAGCACGCCGGACACCTGCCGATGGGCACCGACACCCTCCTCGCCGAGGCCGTGGTGGACCGGGCGCTCGCGCTGCTCGACGAGGAGGCCACCGACGGAGCCCCGTCCCTGGTCCGGCTGCCGACGCTGCCCTACGGCCACAGCCCCCACCACCTCTTCGCGGCGGCGCTGACCCTGTCGGCCCCCACCCTGGAGGCCGTCCTCGGCGAGATCCTCGACTCCCTCGCGGCCTGCGGATACCGCCGCGTCCTCGTCGTCAACGGCCACGGCGGCAACGACGAGATCATGAAGCTCGCCGTCAAGCGCTTCGCCCTGCGCGCCGAGGTGACCGCCGCCGCCTGCTCGTACTGGACGGTGACCAGCGGGGAGGAGGACGGCGGCCGCCCCGACGTCACTCCCGGCCACGCGGGCTGGTTCGAGACCTCCCTCATGCTGGCCGCGCACCCCGCCCTGGTGCGCACCCCCGTGCCCGCGCGGGCCCCCGTGGACCCGCCGCCGCTCTTCGACCGCCCGCCCTACCCGGGGCTCACCGTGGAGCGCCACGGGGAGTGGGAACGCGTCGGCGGCTCCACCGACGACGCCTCGTCCGCCGACGCCGCCCACGGCCGCAGGCTCCTCGACGACCGGGCCCGCGGCCTCGCACGCGCCGTCCTGGACTTCGACGCCGCCACCCGGACCGGTCCGTGACCCCGGACCCGACGGCACCGACCGCAGCACCCGCACCGAACGAGGAACCCGTATGAAGATCACCGATGTCGACGTCCACGTCGTGAACCTGCCCCTGGTCAACCCCTTCACCAGCTCCTTCGAGACGAAGACCGGGGAGACCCGCACCGTCGTCCGCATCCGGACCGACACCGGTGTCGAGGGCTGGGGCGAGACCATGTGGGGCCGGCCCGTCGCCGCCATCGTGAAGAACCTCGCGGAGGATCTGATCGGCATGAGCCCCTTCGCCCTGGAGGCCTTCCACCGCAAGCAGCACATGGTGCCGTTCTTCTACGGCTACCTCGGATACGCCGCGATCGCCGCCCTCGACGTCGCCTGCTGGGACGCCATGGGCAAGGCCACCGGACAGTCCGTCACCGACCTCCTCGGCGGCTCCGTGCGCGAGGAGGTCCCGCTCACCGCCCTCATCACCCGCGCCGACGCCCCCGGCGCCCGCCCGGCCGACCTGCCCGCGGCGCTCGCCGAGCACACCCTGCGCGTCGTCACCGAGGGCGGCTTCCAGGCCGTCAAGCTCAAGGGCACCAAGGACGTCCGGGGAGACGTCGCGATCCTGCGCGCGCTGCGTTCCGCCCTCCCCGAGGTCAGTCTGCGCGTCGACCCCAACGCCGCCTGGTCCGTCCCCGACTCCGTCCGGGCCGGCATCGCCCTGGAGGAACTGGACCTCGAATACCTCGAGGACCCCTGCGTCGGCATCGAGGGCATGAGCCAGGTCCGCTCCAAGGTCCGCATACCGCTCTGCACCAACATGTGCGTCGTACGCTTCGAGGACTTCGCGCCCGCCGTGCGGCTGGGAGCCGTGGACGTCATCCACGGGGACGTCTACAAGTGGGGCGGCATCGCGCCCACCAAGGCCCTCGCGGCACACTGCGAGACCTTCGGGCTCGGCATGAACCTGCACAGCGGCGGTGAGCTCGGCATCGCCACCGCCGCGCACCTCGCGGTGGTGGGCAGCACACCCGTCCTGTCCCGTGCCATCGACTCCATGTACTACCTGCACGCCGACGACATCATCGAGCCGCTCACCTTCGAGAACGGCAGCCTGCGCGTCCCGACCGGCCCCGGTCTCGGCGTCACCGTCGACGAGGACAAGCTCCGCCACTACGCCGAGGTCAACGCCCGCGAAGGAGACCTGACCCGATGACCGGTACCTCTCCCGTCGGGCGCCGCGCCGTCCGCACCGACCGCGCGCCGGCCCCCGCCGGCGCCTACAGCCAGGGCGTCGCCGCGGGCCCCTACCTGTTCACCTCGGGCTTCGGTCCCCAGGACCCGGACACCGGCGCCGTCGCGGACACCGTGGAGGAACAGACCGCCCAGGTGCTGCGCAACGTCGGCGCCGTCCTGGAGGCGGAGGGGCTCGGACCGGGCGACGTCGTCAAGGTCACGGCCCATCTCCAGCACCTGCGCCGCGATTTCGCCGCCTACGACGCGGTGTACCGCTCCTTCTTCACCGCACCCCACCCGGTCCGCACGACCGTCGGCTCCGACCTCATGGACATCCTGGTGGAGATCGACGTCGTCGCCGTCCGCCCGGGGCCGCCCGAACTCGCGTAGACGGGACGGCGGTGTGCACCTCGCTCCGGACGCCCGGGGCGAGGTGCACACCGCGGGATGCCAGCACGCGCTTCCACCGCCACGGGAGCGCCGTGGTCCACCGCTACGCCGTCCGGGGCCGTCTCACCTGACCGGTGCGGGGGCGTACGGCCGCAGCCACTCGATCATGAGGATCGTCGCGTCGTCGTTCAGTCGGTCGTTCTGGTGTTCCAGAATCGAATGAATGAGTTGACGGAGTGCTTCGGAGGCGAGTTCCCCGGCCGCGGTGGCACGGATGATGGAACTCGTGAACCCGGCCAGGCCGAAGTGCGACCCACTGGGCAGGCGGGCTTCCGTCACACCGTCCGTGTAGAGGATGACGCGGTCCCCCGGCTCCAGCGCACACTCGTGGACGACGCGCGCCACGCCTCCGAGTCTGCCCGGCATGCCCATCGGGGGCTCGCCGGGGGACCCGAGGGCATCCTCCAGGACCTGGTGGTCGCGGATCAGCAGGGGAGGCGGGTGTCCGCAGTTGACCCAGCTGAGAATCCCGCTGGGCAGGTCCAGCTGCATCACGATGCCCGTGCAGAACTGCTCCGGAAGCCACTCGGAGAGCGCGTCGTCGACCGTGCTGACGAGCTCGCGCAGCGCGGAGCCCTTGCGGCGGGCGCTCCTGCAGCCCGCCATGGCGATCGCGGTGGTCAGGCCGGAGGCCAGGTTGTGCCCCATCGCGTCGAGGATCACCGCGTGCAGGGCCGACTCCGTCAGCGCGTGGTCGAACGCGTCCCCGCCGAGTTCGTAGGCCGGCTCCAGGACCGCGGTCGAGACGGCCCGGTCCTCGCCGATCGAACGAGGAGGCAGCAGGGCCCGGACCATCTCCGCCGGAAGGGTCATCGTGTCGGTACGCGCCTGCTGCACGAACCGGTCACTGAACGCCCGCTTCGAGGTGATGGCCATCGCGAGGACGGACGCGATCGTCCGGCAGCGTTGCAGCCGTGCCGAGTCCAGCGACCGCACATGGATCCCGACGACCCCCAGCCGCTCCACGCCGTCCGCCAGCGGGAGCCACACCACCAGCTCGCCCGAGTCGGTGTTCTCCACACGCAGCGCCATCGCGCGGAAGGCCCATCCGGCCAGCGACCCGTCCACCGGCAGACGGGACCGGCCCGAGAGCAGCGTCAGCTGCCGCTGCTGCAGGTCCACGAGGTAGACGTCGACCTGACGCAGACCGAGCCGGGCCGCGAACCGGTTGATCAGGTGGGGCAGGTTCGTGGGAGCGGTGGTGTGCACTTCTCCCAGCAGGGCGTGCCACAGGTGCTCTCCGTCGCCGGCCGGGGAACCGTCCACCGCAGCGCCTCTCCTCCGGTCCGGGCGGTCACGCGTCGCCGCCGGTCACAGGCGACGCCGGGCCCGGCGTCCCGCCCAGCCCAACGCGGGAGTGCCCGGGGCCGCCAGCGCACGGGGGCCATGCGGCGCAGCGGACACCCCGTCCGGACGACCCCGGCAGTGCCGTCACCGCCACCGGTACGGCGCAGGCCCCCAGCCCGTCGGCACGGGGTGGGGGCCTGCGCGCGGGAGGCTCTCAGGCCTTGCGCTGCATCTCCCGGCGCGCGGGGTTGCCCTGCTCCGAGGCCTTGGGGTCCTTCTCCCCGGCCTTCGCGCGCACGCCCTGCTCGACGCGCTTGCCGAGGGTGCTGTCGACGTTCGACCAGTAGGTGAAGGCCCGCTGGAGGACCGGTTCGGACACGCCGTTCAGCAGGTGCCCCACGATGTTGTCCACCAGCCGGTCCCGCGCCGCGTCGTCCAGGACCTCGCGGACCATGGTGCCCGCCTGGCCCCAGTCGTCGTCCTCGGCGTGGTCGACGTAGGCCGCCCGGGTGATCTCGCCGTCGGCGTACCAGCTCGGCGGGGTGCCGTAGCGCTCGGTGTCGGCCGCCGGCCCGCCCTTGGAGTTCGGGGCGTAGACCGGGTCCGTGGTCTTCCGGTACGCCATCGCCCCGTCCTTGGAGTACGTGCGCACCGGTGCGACGGGGGCGTTGACGGGGAGCTGCTGGTAGTTGCCGCCGATGCGGTAGCGGTGCGCGTCCGCGTACGAGAACAGCCTGGCCAGGAGCATGCGGTCCGGGCTGGGGCCGATGCCCGGCACGAGGTTGTTCGGCTGGAAGGCCGCCTGCTCGATCTCGGCGTGGTTGTCGGTGGGGTTGCGGTCGAGCGTCATCCGCCCCACCTCGGTCAGCGGATAGTCGCCGTGCGGCCACACCTTGGTCAGGTCGAACGGGTTGAAGCGGTAGTCCTTCGCGTCCTCGTACGGCATGACCTGCACGTACAGGGTCCAGCTCGGGTACTCCCCGTCGCGGATGTGCTCGAAGAGATCACGCGTGTGGTAATCCGTGTCCGCGGAAGCCATCTGGTCGGCCTCGTGCTGGGTGAACGTCTCGATGCCCTGGTCGGTCTTGAAGTGGTACTTCACCCAGAACCGCTCGCCGGCCGCGTTGATCCACATGTACGTGTGGGAGGTGTAGCCGTTCATGTGGCGCCAGGTGCGCGGGATGCCGCGGTCGCCCATCAGCCAGGTGACCTGGTGCGCCGATTCGGGCGAGAGGGTCCAGAAGTCCCACTGCATGTCGTGGTCGCGGAGGTTGTTGTCCGCCCTGCGCTTCTGGGACCGGATGAAGTGCTGGAACTTCATCGGGTCCTTCACGAAGAACACGGGGGTGTTGTTGCCCACCATGTCGTAGTTGCCTTCGCTGGTGTAGAACTTCACCGCGAAGCCGCGGGGGTCCCTCCAGGTGTCCGGGCTGCCCCGCTCCCCGGCGACGGTGGAGAACCGGATGACGAGCTCGGTCGTGGTGCCGGGCTGGAAGAGCGCCGCCTTCGTGTACGCCGAGACGTCCGAGGTCACCTCGAACCGCCCGAAGGCGCCGCTGCCCTTGGCGTGCGGCTGGCGTTCGGGGATGCGTTCACGGTTGAACTGGGCCATCTGCTCGATCAGGTACGAGTCCTGGAGCAGGATCGGCCCGCCCGCGCCGACGGTGAGCGAATGCTCGTCGCTCTCCACGGGGGCGCCGGAGTCGGAGGTGGTCGGCTGGTGCGAGATGTCGGTCATTGCGTCGTTTCCCCTTCATCTGTGCCGCGGGAGACACCGGTGACGGCTCCTTGCCGGGCACCCCCGGGGCCGGACGCCCCGAGCGCTCCGCCACGGGTGACGAGGCGGGCGGAAGCGCTGAGGCGGAATCCTCCGCGGTTCCCCGGGTGAGGCCGTGTGCGTCCCCTACGCCTGCACTGGTAACCCCCTACCCATGGGGGCAAACCTGGAAAACCATCTGTTGAAGGACATATCGGCACCCGTGCGGGGCCCGCTCCTGATCGCCTTTCCGCACGGAGGGAACTCACACATGGAAAAGGTCCGGCACCCCGCGACGGTGGGGTGCCGGACCGGTCGTCCGGGGGTCAGCACTCGATGATGTTCACCGCGAGCCCGCCCCGTGCCGTCTCCTTGTACTTGACGTTCAGGTGGGTACCCAAGCCGATCAGGTCCCTGACCTGGGAACTCGTACTCGTCTCGTCGTCCGCGTGGTGGTCAGGGACTTCTCAGGGACACTTGGGCCGCTGGTTCTGTGCGAGCCACGCGTCCGTGGCGGCGACGCCGCGCATCTCGGCCCCCGGCATGACGTGAGCGTAGTGGTCGGTGGGCGGAGCCATGCCGACTGACGGCAACGCCCCGAGGTGCGGTGCCAGGGCACGCGAGCCCAGCATGATCCAAACGAGAGGCCTAGGGGGAGGTCCGTACCGCGAACTCGTTCCCGTCGGGGTCGAGCATCTGAACCCGGACGGCGTCGGCCCCGCCCGGGTCCCCCCGTGCCGCGCCGAGCGAGATCAGACGGCCGACCTCCGCCTCCGGGTCCGCGCCCACAGGCAGCGCCAGCTCGAAGTACAGCCGGTTGGTGCCCTTCTTCGGCGCCACCGGAGGGCCGCCCCAGGAAATCTTCGTGCCGCCCTTCGGCGATTGAATCGCGGTTTCCTGGTCCTGGTCCCAGACCAGTGGCCAGCGCAGCGCCTCGCTCCAGAAGTAGCCGACCTCTTGTGTACCGTCGCAGGCCAATGCTCCGATGAGGCCGGTGTCAGCGAGGAACGTGTTGCCCGCCTCGATGACGCAGAACTCGTTGCCGTCCGGATCGGCGAGCACCACGTGTCCGTCCTCGGGGCGCTGACCCACGTCGATGTGCGTTCCCCCGAGTTCGAGGGCCCTGGCCACCGTCCGCCGCTGGTCCTCGGGGGAAGCGCTCGTCAGGTCGAAGTGCGCCCGGTTCTGAACGGTCTTCGGGTCCTGGCCCGGCAGGAAACGAATACGGAAGCCGGTGTCTTCCGGCGGCCGGATCGTCACGCCGTCGTCCGATCCGGTGGCCGGCTCCCAACCCAGGACCCCGGACCAGAAGCGGGCCAGTTCCGACGGCGTCGTTGCGTTGAAGCAGACCGCGAACAATTGACTGGTCATACCCGATGCATCTCCGATCGCCTCAAGGCCGGTACGGTACCTCGGCCTCTTCGCGGGTTCAGCCTAAAGTCGCTGAGCGGCACGTGCATGCGGGTGCGGTGGTTCTCGGCCGCGGCGGCGACGCATCGTCACCGGTCCGCGGGCCGGTCGGCCCCAAGCGGGCAGTTTCTCGGGAAGTCGTCCTGGTCCGCCGGTTCCCGAGCCGACGCCTACGCAGTGGACACCGGCCGGCGCCCGCTCAGTAACAGCTGACCGTGGGGGCGCGCAGGGCGAGCGCGGCGGCGAATCCCTCGGGGGACGGCAGGTCCGTGAGGGACCAGGGAGGGCGGACGGCCTCGGCTGCCGGGCCGGTTCCCAGATAGCGCCGGTGGCCGTCATGCGCCAGCCCCACGCCGACCCCCTTCAGATGAGCTTCTTTGCGCGCCCACAGGGTGGCGAACGCCGCGGCGCGTTCGGCCGGGGGAAGCGCGGCGAGTTCGACGCTCTCGTCCGGGTGGAAGAAGTGCTTCACCTGGGTCACCACCTGCGGGGCCGGCAGCGCCTCCACGTCGACGCCGACCGGCGTGGACGCGCAGGCCACGAACACCGCGTCGCGGCTGTGCGCCAGCGAGAAGTGGGCGCCGCCGCCCCGCAGGAGCGGACGGCCCGACGGGCTGCCGCACTCGGGGCAGGCACCGCGGCTCATCACAAGGTCCCGTGGAGGCGTGTCGAGCAGTGCGCCCAGCAGCAGCCTCAGCGCCACGTGCGCGACCAGGAAGGACCCGCGGTCCCGGGGGCGGGCGAACCGCTCTGCCCGCCTCAGCTCCGTCGCGTCCAGCACGCCGGGCGCGAGCTGTTCCGCCCACGGAGACTGTGCTGTCGCGTCCAAGAACCGCACCAGCGCCTCGCCCGGAGTGGGCGGCCGCAACGGCTCGACCGGCCTGTCGAGCCGCAGTGCGACAGGACGGGGATTGGCCTGTGTCGTCACGTGGACATCCTCAAGAGTGCTCCGGCTCCCCTCGTCCGGGGCTCCGTGTGGCTCGGTACGGCTCGTGGGATCAGCGGGCCTGCCACCGGGGCGGCCGCTTCTCCACGAAGGAGCGGGGTCCTTCCATCGCGTCCTCACTGCGCATACGCCGTTCCTCCCACGGGTAGCGCGTGGCGAACGCCTGCTCCAGGGGGAGATTGGCAGAGGCAAGCGCGGCCTCCTTGACCGCGCGGACCGCAAGGGGGGCGCAGCGCAGGATGTCGTCGACCCACGCGTCGACGCAGGGGTCCAACTCCTCAGCGGAGACCACCGAGTTGACGAGACCCAGTTCGTACGCTCGAGCGGCGCTCAGTCTGCGACCCGTCATGAGGTGGCCGAGCGCGACGCGGAACGGGGCCTGCCGAGTGAGCCGGAAGACCCCGCCCGCACCGGCTGTCAGGCCGAGCCGGGCTTCCGGCAGCCCGAACTCGGCATGCTCGGCCGCCACGATCACGTCACACGCCAGCGCCAGCTCGAATCCGCCGCCGAGCGCGTATCCGTTGACCCTCGCCACCACCGGCTTGGCCAGGTGGAACCGTTCGGTCAGCCGGGGCCAGCCCGGCTTTCCGCGGCTTCCGAACGTCGATGGCGTCGTCTGCCCCGCTCCGTTGCGCCGCTCCAACTCCTTCAGGTCCTGGCCGACCGAGAACGACCGGTCACCGGCACCGGACAGCACCGCAACCCACAGATCGTCGTCCTGTTCGAAATCGTCCCAGATATCGGCAAGCCGCTCATGGGTCGCCAGGTTCATCGCATTGAGCACTGTCGGGCGATTGAGCGTGACGCGGGCCACATGGCCATCTTTTTCGTACATGACTTCCAAGGTGGTCATCTCCTCGCCGAGAAAGAGGGAGCACGTACGGGCGTTACGCGCTGAGCGCCTCGTCGTCGCCGAGGTCGCGCATCTCCTCGACCTGCCGCACCAGATCCTCGGCCAGCCACCGCCACATTCCGGCGTATCCACGGGCCAGCTGGGCGACGGATTCCTTGCAGTGCGCGGGTACGGTCTCGGTGATCTTCTGCCGGTCCAGGGTGATCAGTGTGCACACGTCGAGCAGGCGCAGAAGGGATCGTCCGGACATGTTGTGCCGCAGGGAGGGATCGCGGGCCAGCATGCCGGTGATCTTCCTGACGTCCTCCAGCGCCGTGCGCAGCGACGCCTCGTCGGCCGGAGCGCGTCCGGCCGGCACCGGATCTCCGGCGGATCGGGCGCCCGGCTGACGCGTCGGGTGGGATGCTTCCGCGGGCCGGACCGCGCGCCCCCGTACGCCGCTCGGTACCGGACTCTCGCCGCGCTGGATCCGGTCCCGCACGTCGGCCACGGTCGCCGGAGCGAGTCCTACCTCTGCCGCGATCTGCCGCAGAGAGGAGCCGGGACTGCTCCGGAGCAGCTCGCCGGCTCGTTCACGCCGTCGTGCGGAATCGATGGGTCGGACCCGGCCGTCACGCCCCACCCGGGAGTCCGACTGAGGCAGGACCAAGTCCTTTCGCAGCCGCGCGATCTTCTTCGGGGAGAGTCCGGCGACCGCAGCGACCGCGCGGTCGGACCAACGCGGATGCGCGGCGAAGATGCGCACCGCTGCGGCCGACCGGTCGGCCGCGGACAAGGGTCGCCCGTGGATTACGTTGGCCGCCACGGCGAGGAGCAGGGCGTCGGCCTGGTCACCGTCGAAGAACCGCACCGCGATGCGGTCCATGCCCAAGAGTTCGGCCACCCGCAGGCGGTGGGCGCCGTCGATGACCGTCATGCTCGCGCGGTGCACGAGGATGGGAGGGAGGTCGTCGGCGTTCTCGGCGAGGATCTGGATGTGTTCGGCGTCCTCGCCGTCAACCCGCGGGGAGAACCCCGTCCGTAGTTGGATGACCGGGACCTGCTCGATGGGCAACGCCTGGGTGAGGGACTGCAGCTTGATCAGATAATCGGAGTCTGCTCGCTCCGCGACCATTTCCATTTCGTGAATCCCATCAGATCCGAAATTGGCCGGTTTCACTGCCATCCGTGGTCGTTCTCACTCGCCAAAGGCGTTTCCGTGCCGTCTGCCTGCACATGAACTTCCACGCCGTGGGGTCTGGCACTCTGGATCTGCGCCGCAACCCCGGCACCCGTCGCAATAACACTGGCCACAATTGCACTGCGAAGGACATTGCGCAGAATCGGGTGGGTCATCGGATGCTCCATCTCCTGGACCGGATCTCGTTGATGGAGAAGAGACTGCCGTCGGTTCGTGGAGAGGGAAAGCGGGTAGCGGGGAGGTAAACTGGCCATGACCTAATCCGTCCACCGTACCCTCGGGGCTCGCAAAAGGATCTTGCCGACTTGCCCCGGTCCGGCGTGACGATGTGATGAGCCGGCCGTGGATCGTGGACGATGACTTGTGGGCACGGATCGAACCGCAGCTCCCGCCCTGGCCAGAACGGTCGCCAGGGCCCGAACCGGCAGATGGCCGGCTGTGCCTGCGGGGCATCCTGCTCCGGCTCGCTTTGAGCTGTGCTGGGCCACTCCGTGGATGGACGACGCCAACCGGTGGAAACCGCCGGCCCCCCGGGCTCCCGCACCACGCCAAGATCATTGAGGGACAGCCCGTGGGGAAGGCTCGCTGGAGATCCTGTTACGAGCTCTCAGGGCGGACCCGGTTCGAGATCCGGTCTGAACAACGGGCTCTCGGCCCGCACCGGCTCCCAGTCCTGCAGCTCCACGAGCCCGGAGCTGGCGTGGTGCCACAGAGTACGGGCCGCGGCCTCGGCCTCCAGGAGTGACTCGGTCCGCACGTAGAAGGCGACGACCGGATGCGGGAGCGCGTGCGGGTGCACGCTCGCGTGCTCGAAGCCGTGCAGGCCTGTGCAGAGCAGGGTTATCGACTTGGCGGTGGAGTCGGGTATTTCCGCCTCGGACCGGCGCGGCCGGAGGGTCACATGGACGAGAAACATGGATGCGCTTCTCCTTCGAATTCTCGGTTCCGATGGCTTGAGTGTGGGCCGCCGGGCGGCGGCAGCCCCGGTCGGCAGGGGGCGGCCTGGCAGTACACAGGGTGGGTCATCTGAATTGATATGAACCAAACTATGCCCAAAACGGGCACCTTCTTGCCTCGTTCAGACGCGACGCGTAGATTAGAATTGGCCAATTTATGAGTCGTCGGGGTGGGGACAATGGTTGATGGTGAATTGGTGCATGGCCTTATGGGCTCGCTCGGCCTGGAGCCGATTGCCGAGTCCGTCTACAGCGCTCTGCTGGAGGGGGTGGAGGGTGTCGTCGATATCTGCCTCCGGCTGAGCCTGCCGGAGCATGTCGTCCGAGATGCGCTCGACCGGCTGAGCGCGCTGGCCCTCGTGCGTGCGTCGGCCGAATCCCCTCACCGCGTGTATGCGGTCAGCCCGCGGCGGGGCATGGATGTCCTGATTGCGCGTCAGCGCTCCGAACTCGCCGCGCACCAGCAGAGATTGGAGGCGGCCCAAGCGGCTGCGGCCACGTTCATCCTGGCCTACGAGGAGCGCCGGCTGCCCGGAGCCTCCGAGGCGGAGGTCGAGTATCTGTCCGGGCTGGACGCCATACGCGACCACTTGGCGGTCATGAATGGTCAGGTTGCCGAAGAGCTTCTCACTTTCGCACCGGGTGGCCCGCAAAAGCCCGCAAACATGGAGGCGTCCCGGCCTCTCAATCAGCAATTGCTGCAGCGTGGCGTGCAGATGCGGACCGTCTATCTGGACAGTATTCGCAGCGACCGGCCGACGATAGACCATGCGCGCTGGCTGATCGAGCAAGGGTGCAAAGTCCGTACCGTCCCGTCGCTGCCGAACCGGATGATCATCTACGACCGCAAGTCCGTGGTGATCGCCGTCAATGCCGACGACACCGCGGCCGGTGCCGTTCGCGTAAGCGCACCGGGCATGGTGGCCGCCCTGCATTCACTTTTTGAGAGGGTGTGGCAGTCCGCGGAGTCGCTTGAGGCACCCGTGCTCCCGGCTCCGGGACAGCTGACTGGCCAACAGGCCGAAGTTGTGCGGCTGTTGGCACGCGGCCACACCGATGAGGCTATCGCCAAGCGCCTCGGGGTGTCACCGCGCACCGCTCGCCGGATCACGTCGGGCCTGATGACCCAGCTCGGCGCGCGCAGCCGTTTCCAGGCGGGAGTGCTCGCCATCCAGCTGGGGTTCCTCCCGCTGAGTGCCGACTGACCCGCAAACACGGGTCGCAGCGGGCCGCCCCGGCGAAGGGCCCCGTGTCCGCGCGGACTGTCCAACTGATTCCCGGAGTCACTTGAGCGATTCACGCAATGAGAGCTGGACACAGGGCTTTTCGTCGGGCCGTGCGCGAAGCCCGCAAAGACCAATGCGCGTTGACGCTCCTCTTCGTTTCTGGTCTGGTGGCCCACAACACCAGCAGATCTCCGATTCTCGCTCATTCGAATTCCTCGGAGATTCTTCCCAGCCGGGCCACCCTCTGCTCCTGTGTTTGCAGGGCATTGCCCCGACCATGATGTGGAGTGGTACCAGATGCATGATGCGCCATCCCTTCATGGGCGGTTCCAGCAACAAGCCGCGCGTACGCCGGGCGCTGTCGCGGTGTGTTCTCGGGGGCGTGAACTGACCTACCGGGAGCTGGACCGGCGTTCCGGCGCGCTGGCGCACGTCCTGAGGGACCTCGGAGTGGTCCGGGAGATACCGGTCGCCGTGCTGACCGATCGCGGTGTGGACATCGCGGTGGCCCTTCTGGGGGTGCTCAAGGCCGGCGGTTGCTATGTGCCCCTGCACAGAGGGCAACCGGTGGAACGGATGGAACGAATCCTTCGCGAGACCGGGGCCCGCGTCCTGCTGGCCGACGCGGTGACTACCGCTCAGGAGCTTCCGGGGGGCGATATCACCGTGGTCCCGGTCGACGGACCGGATGTCCCCGGGGCCGCGTCCGTGTCGACGGCGGTGTGCTCGACGGACCAACTGGCGTACGTCATGTTCACTTCCGGCTCCACCGGCACACCCAAGGGCGTCGCTGTCAGCCACCGCAACGTTCTCGACCTGGTGGACGACTCCTTGTTCGGCACCGGGCACCACGAGCGCGTCCTGATGATCGCCCCGTACGCGTTCGACGCCTCCCTGCACGGCCTGTGGATGCCCCTGCTGCGCGGTGCCACGTCCGTCATCGCCGCCGACGACGATGTGTCCGCGCCCCGGCTGCGCGCACTGTTCGGCGAGGAGAGGATCACCAGCCTGGAGATGACCGCCGGTCTGCTGCGGACCATCGCCGAGTCCGATCCCGAGACCTTCCGCGGGCTGCGCGAGGTGTCCACGGGCGGCGACGTGATCTCCCCGGTCGCGGTGCGGCGGATTCTGGAATCCTGTCCCGGAACGGTGGTTCGCGCCACGTACGGACCCACCGAGACCACCCTGTACGCCACCCAGCACGCCTACACGGATGCCTCCCGGGTCGCCGGTGAGATCGCCATGGGGCGCCCCCTGGACGGCATGCGCGCACACGTCCTGGACGAGCGGTTGACCCCGGCCGAGGCCGACGCACCCGGCGAGCTGTGCATCGCCGGGGCGGGGCTGGCCCGCGGCTACCTGCGCCGCCCCGGGCTCACCGCCGAGCGCTTCGTCCCCGATCCCGACGGGCCGGCCGGCAGCCGGATGTACCGCACCGGTGACATCGTGCGCCGGGGCGCGGACGGTGTCCTCCACTTCCTCGGTCGTGCCGACGGCCAGGTCAAGATCCGTGGCTTCCGGGTCGAGCCGGGCGAGGTCGAAACCGTCATGTCGACGTTCCCAGGACTCGACCAGGTCGTGGTCACGGCCCGCGAGGCCGATGGCGGCAAGCGCCTGGTGGCGTACTGCGTGGGCGTCGGTGCCGTCCGCACCGACGCGCTGCGCGCCCATGCCGCGGCCGCCCTGCCCGACTACATGGTCCCGGCTGCGTTCGTGGCGCTGGACGCCCTTCCTCTCACGCCGCACGGAAAGATCGACCACCAGGCCCTGCCCGCCCCGCAGTTCACCACGAGCACCGCCTACCGCGCCCCGCGGTCCGAGGACGAGGGCAGGCTCTGCGCGGTCTTCGCGGAGGTTCTCGGCGTCGAACGAGTGGGCGTGGACGACAGCTTCTTCGACCTCGGCGGCCACTCCCTCCTCGCCACCCGGCTGATCGGTGAGTTGCGGGCCGCCTTCGGTACGGAGGTGTCCGTCCGGCAGATCTTCGGCGCTCCCACGGTCACCGCGCTGCTCCCTCTCCTTCGGGGACAGGCCTCCGCTCCCGGCCGGCCACGGCTCGTCCGGAACCCGCGGCCGGCCCGCGTCCCGCTGTCCGCCGCCCAGCACCGGATGTGGTTCCTGGAACAGTGGGACGGACCCTCGCCGCTCTACCACCTGCCCGTCGTCCTGCACCTGGACGGTGACGTGGACCGGGACGCGCTGCGCGAAGCGGTCCGGGACGTGATCGTCCGGCACGAGAGTCTGCGCACCGTCGTGGGTGAGGAGGCCGGCGAGCCCCACCAGGTGGTTCTCGCCCCGGAGGATGTGCGTCCCGCCTTGCGCGTCAGACACGTCCACGCCGCGGAACTCGACGCCGCGCTGCGCGAGTCCGGCCGCCGGCCCTTCGACCTGCGGGCCGACATGCCCCTGCGGGCGGAGCTGTTCGTCCTGGACGAGCGTCGGCACGTGTTGCTGCTGACGCTGCACCACATCGCCTCGGACGGCTGGTCCAAGGCCCCGCTCAGCCGCGATCTCGCCATCGCCTACACGGCGAGGCGCGCCGGCGAAGCCCCACACTGGGCGGGCCTGCCCGTGCAGTACGCCGACTACACACTGTGGCGGCACTCCCTCCTCGGTGACCCGCGGAACGCGGACAGCCTTGCCGCGCGTCAACTCGCCCATTGGAAACGTGCTCTGTCCGGTGTGCCGGACGAACTGGCGCTGCCCTTCGACCGGCCGCGCCCGGCGGACAGCGAGCACCGGGGTGCCGCGCTACCGATCCGCTTTGATGGTGAACTCCAGTCAGCAGTAGTCGAGTTGGCGCGCAGCAATGGCGCCACGCCGTTCATGGTCCTCCAAGCAGGGCTGGCCGTGCTGCTGCACGAACTCGGTGCCGGGGAGGACATCCCCGTGGGGACCGTGGTGGCCGGTCGCGGCGAGGCGGCACTCGACGACCTGGTCGGCTTCTTCGCCAACACGGTCGTCCTGCGGACGGACCTGTCGGGTGCCCCCTCCTTCACCGAAGTGCTCGCTCGGGTGCGGGAGGCCACCCTGGACGCGTACGCCCACCAGGAGGTGCCCTTCGAGCAGGTCGTGGGAGCGGTCAACCCGCCCCGGTCCCTGTCCCGGCACCCGTTGTTCCAGGTCATGCTCGTCCTGCAGAACGTCGCGGGCTATGAGTTCACCGTGCCCGGCCTCGATGTCTCGGTGGTCGAGGAGGCTACGTCGACCGCGAAGTTCGATCTGCTCATCAGCCTCACGGAGCAGTACGACGACCGGCACCGCCCGCTCGGCGTCACCGGCTATCTCGAGTACGACACCGCGCTCTTCGACGCGTCGACGGCGGAACGCGTCCGCGACCGGTTCGCCGCACTGCTCGCGACGGTCGTGGCCGACCCGGGACACCACAGCACGGGGGCGGGCCTTACCGCACCGGCCTGACCGGCGCCGCCCACACGCGTACGCCGCCCCGCGCCGCGGCCGCCCACGGGAAGAAACTCATCAGAACTCAGGGGAGCCCATGCCTGGAATCGCTGTGTCCACCGAGACCCGCCCACGGGACTGGCTGGAGAAGGCAGAGCTGCACGGCAGTGTCTCCGAGCCGGTGCTCGACACCATGAACTTTCTCAACGACATAACCCATCGGTACCCGGACGCGATCTCGTTCGCCCCCGGGCGTCCCTGTGACCCCTCCTTCGACACCGAGCAGGTGATCGGCCACGTCCGCCGGTATCTGAACCACCTGGCGGAGCGGGGAGGGTCTCCGGACGACCTGCGCACCGCGTTGTACCAGTACGGGCCGACGGCGGGGCTGATCCGAGACATCATCGCCGACTCGCTGCGCGTGGACGAGAACATGGACGTGCCGGCCGAGTCGATCCTGGTGACCGTCGGCGCCCAGGAGGCCTTGCTCCTGGTCCTGCGCGCGCTCATCGCGGACCCCGACGACGTCCTGCTGGTCTCCAGCCCCTGCTACGTAGGGATCACCGGCGCGGCCCGGCTGCTCGACGTACGCGTCCGCCCGGTGGAAGAGCGCGAGGACGGGTTCAGCGCCGCCGATCTGGAGGCCGCGGTGCGTGAGGAGTTGGCGGGCGGCCGCCGCCCGCGCGCGTTCTACGTCGTGCCCGACCACTCCAATCCCTCCGGTGCCACCATGGGAGCACAGGCCCGGGAGGACCTGCTGAGGCTTGCCGAGCGCTACGACTTCCTGATCCTGGAGGACAGCCCGTACCGGCTGGTGAGTCCCGGAGCACCGCTGCCCACCCTGAAGTCCCTGGACCGGGCCCGCAGGGTCGTGCACGTGGGCTCGTACTCCAAGACGGTCTTTCCCGGTGCCCGGGTCGGATTCGTCGTCGCCGACCAGCGCGTCCGTGACGCCGACGGCGGTGAACAACTGCTGGCCGCCGAGCTCACCAAGATCAAGAGTATGGTCACGGTCAACACCTCCCCGCTCGGCCAGGCGGCGGTGGCCGGCGCCCTGCTCGGCGCTCAGGGCCGGCTGTCGCAGCTCAACGCAGGGGCGGCCGTGCGCTACGGCGACGCGATGCGGGAGATGCTGCGGCAGCTCGACACCCGGCTTCCCGAGGCGCGACGCACAGCCCTCGGGGTGAGCTGGAACGAGCCGACCGGAGGCTTCTTCCTCACCCTGCGGGTCCCCTTCAAGGTGGGCAGCGAGCAACTGGCTCTCTGTGCACAGGACTTCGGCGTCATTTGGACGCCGATGACGCACTTTCATCCCGGCGCCGGAGGCGATCACGCCATCCGGCTGTCGACCAGCTCTCTGACGCCGGCCGAGATCCATGAGGGCATCGCGCGGCTCGTGCGTTTCGTCGAGGCGCAGTGCGCGGCGCTCTGACCGGCCCGGACAGCGCAGTACCCCAGCGAGAGAGGACATGCACGTGACCGACCCGAACCGGTGCCGTCGACCGCGGAGCAAGCCGCGTATGTGGGGGTGGATGTTCCGATGATCCTGGCATCCGCACTGCGGCCCCGCGCCCTGGGCGTGGGGACGGCGGTGCCAACCGCTTCGTACACCCAGGAGGAGGTGCTCGACACCTTCGCGATCACCGACCCCAAGATCCGTTCGGTGTTCCTCAACAGCGCCATCGAGCGCCGCCACCTGACGCTCCCGCCGCCCGACGGCGCGGGCGGCCGGGTCCACGAGGCCCAGGGCGACCTCCTTGACAAGCACAAGGCCCAGGCCATCGGGATGGGGGCCGAGGCGCTGCTCGCCTGCCTCAAGCGGGCCGGGGCCGAGCTCTCCGATCTGCGTCACCTGTGCTGTGTGACGTCCACCGGGCTGCTCACTCCGGGACTGAGCGCCCTGCTCATCAAGGAGCTGGGAATCGACCGGCACTGCAGTCGCTCCGACATCGTGGGCATGGGCTGCAACGCAGGGCTCAACGCGCTGGGCGTCGTCTCCGGCTGGGCCGTCGCCCACCCCGGCGAGCTGGCCGTCGTGCTCTGTGCGGAGGCGTGTTCCGCCGCCTACGCCATGGACTCCACCATGCGTACCGCAGTGGTCAACAGCCTGTTCGGCGACGGGGCTGCAGCGCTCGCGATCCGTTCGGGGCACGCCCCGGACGAGACGGTTGTCGTCGAAGGACCGCAGATCCTGAAGTTCGCCAGTTGCCTGATCCCGGACGCCATTGACGCCATGCGCTACGACTGGGACCGGGATCTGGGCCGGTTCAGCTTCTACCTGGACCCGCAGGTTCCGTACGTGGTCGGTGCCCATGCCGAACTGGCTGTGAACAGGCTCCTCGACGGGACGGGCCTACGGCGCAGCGACATCGCCCACTGGCTGGTGCACTCCGGCGGCAAGAAGGTCATCGACGCCGTCGCAGTCAACCTGAGGCTGACGAAGCACGATGTACGGCACACCGTCGGTGTCCTGCGCGACTACGGAAACGTGTCGAGCGGATCCTTCCTGTTCTCGTACGAACGGCTCCTGGACGAGGGGGTCGCCCAGCGCGGCGAGTACGGCGTGCTGATGACGATGGGTCCTGGTTCGACGATCGAAACGGCGCTGGTCCAGTGGTGAATGCGGAGGACGTTGTGGAAGAAGCACTGACTCTGGTGATCGACGGCACCGAACCGCCGTCGGCGGTGACGGCCGCGACCGTGCAGGCGTTCTGTGACATGGCGGAGGACCGGGCGGGTGCCGGTGCCGTGGTGCTACGGGTCAGCGGGGCCCCGGCCGAGGGGTGGACCAGCGGCCTCGACGTGACTGCGGTCAGCAAGTGGGAACGCGCGCTACGACGGTTGGAGAGGCTCGCGCGGGCCACGGTGGTCGTGGCGTCCGGCGACTGCGGTGGCGCGGCCCTCGACGTCTTCCTCGCCTGCGACATCCGGGCGGTCACGCCTGACGCCCGGCTGCTGGTGGCCAGGGACGCCGCCGCGACCTGGCCGGGGATGGCCGGATACCGGCTCGTCCAGCTGGGCGGGGCCGCCCGGGTCCGCCGCGCGCTGTTGTTCGGAGAGCCCATCGACGCGGCCACGGCGCTGCGGATCGGCGTCGCCGATGAACTGACCGAGGACCCCGAGGGTGCGCTCGCGGCCGCAGTGGCGCTGGTGGGCGCGCTGGTGGGCGATGAGATAGCCGTCCGAAGGCAGTTGCACTTCGACGCCGCGACGACGAGCTTCGACGAGGCGCTCGGCTCTCACCTCGCCGCATGCGACCGGGTGCTGCGCGAGCCGGTGGAGGTGGCGTCGTGACCGTGCAACTCTGGTCCGCGGTGCGGGCGACGGCCGCACATGTCGACAAGCTGGTGGCAGCGCTGCCCGAACCCGGCGCACGACTGCCCGGCGAACGGGCGGAGATCGCCGCGGCGAAGGACGCCGCCCGCACGATGCGCACGCGCTTCCTGCGGGCGCAGGCCGACGCAGTGTACGACCGTCTGACGGACGGCCGCACCAAGGGACTGCGGATCGCGGAACTCGTCGAGGCCGCTGCCGCGGAGTTCCCCGGGCTGGTGCCGACGGCCGAGCAGCTCGCCGCCGACCGCAGCCGCCGGCAGGCGGACAAGGAAGGGTACGAGATCGACCAGGGTATCTTTCTGCGCGCCATCTTGGGCTCGCCCAGGGCCGGCGAGCACCTGCTCGACACGATGCTCCGCCCCACCCCCCGCGCGCTGCGGCTGCTGCCCGAATTCCTGCGCACGGGTGTTCTGGAGACCGAGTCGGTTCGGGTCGAACGGCGGGACGGCGCGGCATACCTCACGATGTGCCGCGACGACTGCCTGAACGCCGAGGACAACCAGCAGGTCGACGACATGGAGACCGCAGTCGACCTCGTCCTCCTCGATCCACAGGTGAAGGTGGGGGTGCTGCGCGGCGGCACGATGACCCACCCGCGCTACCGGGGCCGACGGGTGTTCAGCGCGGGCATCAACCTCAAGAGCCTGCACGCCGGGGACATCTCTCTGGTGGGTTTCCTGCTGCAGCGTGAGATCGGGTACATCCACAAGCTCGTCCGGGGGATACGGACCGACGACGCGCCCTGGCACTCGCCCGCGGTGGAGAAGCCGTGGGTGGCGGCCGTCGAGACCTTCGCCATCGGCGGCGGGACACAGCTGCTGTTCGCCTTCGACCACGTCCTGTGCGCGTCGGACGCCTACCTCAGCCTGCCGGCCGCCCGGGAGGGCATCGTGCCCGGAGCCGGCAACTTCCGTCTCGGCCGGGCCACCGGCCCCCGGATAGCGCGGCAGGTCATCCTCCAGGGCCGGCGGATTCAGGCCTCAGAGCCCGACGCCCGGCTGCTGATCGACGAGGTGGTGGAGCCGGAGGAGATGGACGAGGCCGTGGCCCGCGCCGTCGACCGGCTGCGCGGCCCGGCAGTGGTGCCCAACCGCAGAATGCTGAACCTCGCCGAGGAGCCGCTGGACGAATTCCGCCGCTACATGAGCGAGTTCGCCCTCCAGCAGGCTCTGCGCCTCTACGGCGAGGACGTCATCAGCAAGGTGGGCCGGTTCGTGGAGGAGGCGCGGCCAACATGTCTTGTGCCGTCCTGACCTGCGTCGTGCCTCGTGCTCGCGCTCGCCGCGCGGGCACTCGGCCCGGACCCCCAGGGGGAAAGAGGTGCCGGGGTGGCCGGGATGACGGTTCGGCCCGGGGCCGGGGAGGGGGGTGCCACCGTCTGGCTGACCGGTCTGCGGAGTGCGGGCAAGTCGACCATCGCGGCCGCGGCGGCGGAGCGGCTGCGGGCGGCAGGGCGCCGGGTGGAAGTGCTGGACGGGGACGAGATGCGCGGCTTCCTTTCCGCCGGGCTCGGCTTCTCCCGCGCGGACCGGCACACCAACGTGACCCGCATCGGCTTCGTCGCCGAGCTGCTCGCCTCCCACGGCGTGCTCGTTCCTGCACCGGTCATCGCGCCGCACGCCGAGAGCCGGGCAGCGGTGCGCCGGCACCACGAATCGTCCGGCACGCCGTACCTGGAGGTGCACGTGGCCACGCCGGTGGAGGTGTGCGCCGGCCGGGACGTGAAGGGCCTGTACGCCCGGCAGGCTGCCGGCGGGCTGACCGGGCTCAGCGGGGTGGACGACCCCTACGACGTGCCGACCGGCCCGGATGCGCGCATCGCGGCCCACCGGGAGAGCGTGGACGAGTCGGTGGGGGCACTGCTGTACCTGTTGAAGAGAAGGGGCATCACATGACGTCGTCGAGCGCACTGGCTGAGGCCGAGGCCGAGAAGGCGGGCGGGCCGGACGCCCTCACCCACCTCGACGCCCTCGAGTCCGAGGCGGTGCACATCCTCCGTGAGGTGGCGGGGGAGTTCGAGAAGCCGGTGATCCTGTTCTCCGGCGGCAAGGACTCCATCGTGATGCTGCACCTGGCCATGAAGGCGTTCACCCCCGCGCCGGTGCCGTTTCCCCTGCTGCACGTCGACACCGGGCACAATTTCCCCGAGGTGATCGAGCACCGCGACCGGATCGTGGCGAAGCACGGGCTGGGCCTGCACGTCGCGTCGGTGCAGGAGTTCATCGACCGGGGACTGCTGCGCGAGCGTCCGGACGGGACGCGCAATCCGCTGCAGACGGTGCCGTTGGTCCACGCCATCCGCGAGCACCGGTTCGACGCGGTCTTCGGCGGCGGCCGCCGCGACGAGGAGAAGGCCCGGGCCAAGGAGCGCGTCTTCTCCCTCCGTGACGAGTTCTCGCAGTGGGACCCGCGCCGCCAGCGCCCCGAGCTGTGGCAGCTGTACAACGGCCGCCACGCCCCTGGCGAGCACGTCCGAGTCTTCCCGCTGTCCAATTGGACCGAGCTGGACGTGTGGCAGTACATCGCCCGCGAGCACATCGAGCTGCCGGAGATCTACTTCGCCCACCGGCGCGAGGTGTTCTGCCGCAACGGCATGTGGCTGACCGCAGGCGAGTGGGGCGGCCCGAAGGCCGGGGAGACCGTCGAGAAGCGCCAGGTGCGCTACCGCACCGTCGGCGACATCTCCTGCACGGGCGCCGTCGACTCCCACGCCACGACCATCGACGAGGTCATCGCGGAGATCGCCGCGTCCCGCCTCACCGAGCGCGGCGCCACCCGCGCCGACGACAAGATGTCCGAGGCCGCCATGGAAGACCGTAAGCGAGAAGGGTACTTCTAGCCATGACCATCACCGTCGAACGGACCGCGGCCTCCACCGAGATCACGCTGCTGCGCCTGGCGACCGCGGGGTCGGTGGACGACGGCAAGTCGACGCTCGTCGGCCGTCTGCTGCACGACTCCAAGTCGGTCCTCTCCGACCAGCTAAAGTCCATCTCCCGCACCGGCACCCCGGACCTTGCGCTGCTCACCGACGGTCTGCGCGCCGAGCGCGAGCAGGGCATCACCATCGACGTCGCGTACCGCTACTTCGCGACCCCGCGCCGCCGGTTCGTCCTCGCGGACACCCCGGGGCACGTGCAGTACACGCGGAACATGGTCACCGGCGCCTCCACCGCCGAGCTGACGATCGTTCTCGTCGACGCGCGCCACGGCATCGTCGAGCAGACCCGGCGGCACGCGGCCATCGCCGCACTGCTGCGCGTCCCGCACGTCGTCCTCGCCGTCAACAAGATGGATCTCGTCGGCTACGCGGAGAAGGCCTTCGCCGCCGTCGCCGACGAGTTCACCGCCTACGCCACCCGGCTGGGCGTGCCCGCGGTCACCGCCATCCCCGTCTCGGCGCTGCACGGCGACAACGTCGTGGAGGCCGGGACGCACATGGACTGGTACGAGGGGCCCACCGTGCTGGAGCACCTGGAGACGGTCCCGTCCGGTCACGGGCCGACTGTGCGTCTCGCGCGCCTCCCGGTCCAGTACGTCATCCGCCCGCAGACTTCCGAACACCCCGACTACCGCGGTTACGCCGGTCAGATAGCGGCCGGCTCCTTCCACGTCGGCCAGGAGGTCACCGTGCTGCCGTCGGGCCGTACGACGACCGTCGCCGGTATCGATGTGCTCGGCGAGAGCGTCGGGAGGGCCCGGGCTCCGCAGTCGGTGTCGCTGCGGCTGGCCGACCAGGTGGACGTCTCCCGCGGAGACCTGATCGCCCCCGCGGCGTCCGCGCCCCGCGTCACCCAGGACATCAGGGCGATGGTCTGCCAGGTCGCCGACCGGCCGCTCTTGCCGGGCGCACGCGTCCTGCTCAAGCACGGCGCTCGTACGGTCACGGCGATGGTCAGGGACATCGCGTCCCGGCTCGCGCTGGACAGCTTGGCCCTGCACCCCGCGCCCGGCTCCCTCGTCACCAACGAAATCGGGCACGTGGTGATCCGCACGGCCGAGGCACTGCCCATCGACGACTACGCCGACTGTCGCCGCACCGGGTCCTTCCTGCTCATCGATCCCGCCGACGGCAGCACACTCGCCGCCGGCATGGCCGGCCGTGCCTTCGCCGAACGGGCCGGAGGGCCCCGAACGCCCCACGACGAGCGGGATGGGGCCCGCTGAACCGCGCGGAAGCAGGATACGGACAGAGGTGTGGGGGGGGGGGGGGGGGGGGGGGGGGGCCCCCCCCCGGGCGGGGGGGGGGGGGGGGGGGGGGGGGGGGGGCGCCCCCGCCCCCGGGGGGGGGGGGGGGGGGGGGGCGGC